>NZ_LMTS01000286.1 GCF_001541225.1 Variovorax sp. WDL1
GAAAAGCTGCGCTCCTCGGCACGCGCAGAGGGGATATGGGCCGGGCCATTGCTTCGCTCGGCCACCAACGGGCTCGCTGCGCGAGGCCTGGAAAAGGGACATCCCGGCTCCGGGCTCAAACCAACAGCACAGTACAAATGAGCCCCAGGAAGCCCGCCGCCCGAGCAACCATCGCCGACGTAGCGAAGGAGGCCGGCGTCTCCAAGGCCACCGTCTCCCGCTTCCTCAACCACCGCGATCGCCTGCTCAGCGCCGACATTGCAGCCCGCGTCGAGACCGCCATCGCCAAGCTGGCCTATACGCCGAGCCCGATGGCGCAGGCCCTGAGCCATGGCCGCTCGCGCCTGATCGGCCTGATCGTGGCCGACATCACCAACCCCTATTCGGTGGCCGTGCTGCGCGGCGCCGAGAAGGCCTGCCAGGAGGCCGGCTACCTGGTGATGCTGTTCAACCTCGGCAACGACGTCGATCGCGAGCGCGAGGCCATCGATGCGCTCGCCGGCTACCAGGTGGACGGCTTCATCCTCAACACGCTGGGCCGCGGCGCCGGACTGGTCGACGCCGACGCGCTGCACGGCAAGCCCGCGGTGCTGGTTGACCGCAGGCATGCCGGCATGCACACGGACTTCGTCTCGCTCGACAACCCGGCCGCGATGAAGGCCGCCTGCGGCCACCTGGTGGAAGGGGGCTATCGCGAGCTGCTCTACATCACCGAGCCGCTGAAGGGCGTGAGCTCGCGGCGCGAGCGGACGGCGGCCTTCGGCGACTGCGTCGCGGCGCACCAGCCGCGCGTGGCCGGCGAGGTGTTCGAAAGCAGCAGCGAGGACAACGACGCGCTCGACGCGGCCTTGCTGGCCTTGCGCAAGCGCGCCAGGAGAGGCCGCCGAGCCGCCGTGCTGTCCGGCAATGCGGTCGTGACCCTGCGCGTGGCCTCGGCGATGGCGCGCCTGGGCTGGCACTTCGGCGTCGAGCTCGGCTTCGTCGGCTTCGACGATCCCGAATGGGCGCCGCTGATCGGTCCGGGTCTCAGCACCATCGCCCAGCCCACCGATGCGATCGGCCGCACCGCGGCGACCTGCCTGATCGAGCGCCTGCGCGGGCTCGAGGGGCCCCCGCGGCAGTTGCTGCTGCCGGGGGAACTGGTGGTGCGTGGGTCCTCGGTCGCGCGATAGCCACCGTCGTCGAGGCCCACTGCAGCTCGCGCGTCCCGCCGCAATGTCGTAACATGCAGACATTTCGCAATGGCGCAGCGTCCGCAAGCTTGGCGCTGGTCTGACCCGAAAGGAAATGTCATGTCCATCCACACCGTACCGAGCCGCGACTTCGCGCGCGACGTGGGTCACGCGAAGCGGCTGGCGGCAGAGGGCCCGGTGTTCATCACCGACCGAAGCCGGCCCGCGTTCGTGCTGCTCAACATCGACGACTACTACCAACTGAGCGGCAAGCAGAACATGTCGCTGCTGGAGCTCATGGAAAGCCTGCCGCGTACCGACGGCATCGAGTTCGAGGCACCGCGCGCCGATATCACCCTCCAGATCCCGGAGGGGGGCTGATGTACGTGCTCGACACCAACGTCATCTCGGAACTGCGGCCGGGCAAGCCGCACCAGTCGCCTGCGGTGATGTCATGGGCCGGCGCCATGCCGGCCAGCCAGTTTTTTCTGTCCGCGATCACTCTCCTTGAGCAGGAGATCGGCATCCAGCGCCTGGAGCGCAGGATGCCGCCCGAAGGCGGCGCACTGCGCGCGTGGTTCGATGCCCTCGTAAAAAGCTTCGCGGGCCGCATCCTGTCCTTCGACGCCGCGGCGGCGCTGCGCTGCGCGCCGCTGCATGTGCCCGACACCAAGAGCTACCGCGACTCGATGATCGCTGCCACGGCGCTCGAACATGGCTTCACACTCGTGACGCGCAATGTTGCTGATTTCCGCGAAGTCCCCGGTATCAAGCTGATCAACCCCTGGGAGCACGGGACCTGAACGAAACCCCCGCGGCCGGGGACCCGGTCAGGAACATCAAGGCGTTGCGGCCCCGGGAATCGAACGATTCGACGCTCGCGACCCGACGTTCCGGCCGGCTGGCCGCGCTTCCTGACGCATTGACGGCTTCCGCCTGCCAGCCCTCCCTCCTACAGTTTCCGAACGACTGGAATGGAGTGCGCGATGAACCCGATCGAGAACGACAGGACCCGCAGGGTCCTCGTGCTGGGCGCCGGCAAGGTGGGCAGCACGGTGGCCGACATGGTGGCCGAGTACCACCACCTGCCGGTGACGCTGGCAGACCGCATGCTCCCTCCCGCGGAGCCCGGTGACCGCGGGGTCGCGCGCATCGTCCTCGACGTGGAGGAGGGCGCCGCGCTTGCGGCAGCAATGGCCGGCCACCAGGTCGTGATCAATGCCTTGCCATTCCACCTGGCCGCGCATGTCGCCGCTACCGCCTGTGCGCATGGCCTGCACTACTTCGACCTGACGGAGGATGTGGCCGCCACTGCCGCCATCCGCGCGCTGGCGCCGGACGCGGCCACGTTGCTGATGCCGCAATGCGGCCTGGCCCCCGGCGTGATCGGCATGCTCGGCATGCAGCTGGCCGGCCGCTTCGACACGCTGCGCGACGTGCACCTGCGCGTGGGCGCGTTGCCGCGGCATGCGACCAACCGGCTGCGCTACGCCCTGACCTGGAGCATCGACGGGCTCATCAACGAGTACTGCAATCCCTGCGCCGCCATCGTCCAAGGCCGGCCGGTGTCGGTGCAGCCGCTGGAAGGGCACGAGACGCTGCTGCTCGAAGGCGAGGCCTACGAGGCCTTCAACACCTCCGGCGGCCTGGGCACACTGGCCGAGACGCTCACCGGCCGCGTGCGCAACCTCGACTACAAGACCCTGCGCTACCCCGGCCATCGCGACGCGATGGATTTCCTGCTGCACGACCTGCAACTGTTCGAGCGGCGCGATCTGCTGCGCCAGGTGCTGGAGCATGCCGTGCCCCACAGCCGCGAGGATGTCGTGATCGTCTTCGCCTCCGCGACCGGCGAGCGCCATGGCCGCTTCGAGCAGCTGACGCGGATGGCGCGCATCCATGGGGGCCGGCTGCGCGGCGTGGACCGCACCGCCATCGAGCTCGCCACTGCCGCCGGCGTGGTCGGCGTGTTCGAACTGCTGCGCACCGGACGCCTGCCGGCGCGTGGCTTCGTCGGGCAGGAACAGGTGGGGCTGGAAGCCTTCCTGAGCACGCGCGTGGGCAGTTGCTATGCCGCGCTCGGCGATGCGGCCTCGGCGTCGTCGCCGGGGGGCTCGCGCCCAGGCCATGCGCCCGTCCATGCCTGGCCACCATCGCCGATCCGGTACCGCAGAGCGAAGGAGGCCCGCCCATGAACGACGAAGAACGCTCCGCCCTGTTCGAGCGCTGCGGCATCACCGCCGCGCAGAGAGCGGACGGCAGCCTGCGCGTGCGATCGCCCATCGAAGGCGCCGAGATCGCCCGCCTGCACGAGACGCCGATGGCCTCGATGCCATCGATCCTCGAACAGGCCCAGGCGGCCTTCCGGCAATGGCGCGAGGTGCCGGCACCGGCGCGCGGCGAGCTGGTGCGGCTCTGGGGCGAGGAACTGCGCGAGGCCAAGGCATCGATCGGCCGCGTGATCTCGATCGAGGTCGGCAAGATCGCGCAGGAAGGCCTGGGCGAGGTGCAGGAAGGTGTCGACATCTGCGAGTTCGCGCTCGGCCTCGCGCGCCAGCTCTATGGCAGGACCATCGTCTCGGAGCGCCCCGGCCACCGGATCATGGAGCAGTACCACCCGCTGGGGCCGGTGGCGGTGATCACCGCCTTCAACTTCCCGAGCGCGGTGTTCGCATGGAACGCCGCCCTCGCGCTGGTGTGCGGCGACCCGGTGATCTTCAAGCCCTCGGAGAAGGCACCGCTGTCGGGCCTCGCGACCTTCCGTGCGCTGGAGCGCGCCATCGACCGCTTCGGCGAGCGTGCGCCCGCCGGGCTGGCGCAGATCGTGATCGGTGGGCGGGCCCAGGCCGAGGCGCTGGTCGACAGCCCGCTGGTCCCGCTGGTCTCGGCCACCGGCTCCACGCGCATGGGCCGCGAGGTAGGACCGCGCGTGGCGGCGCGCTTCGGGCGCCGCATCCTCGAACTGGGCGGCAACAACGCGATGATCGTGACGCCCGAGGCCGATCTCGACATGGCGGTGCGCGCCATCCTGTTCAGCGCCGTGGGCACCGCGGGCCAGCGCTGCACCTCGCTGCGGCGGCTGATCGCCCATCGCCGCGTCAAGGAGGCGCTGCTCGGCAAGCTGCTGCCGGCCTACCGGAGCCTGCGCATCGGCCATCCGCTGGAGGAGGGCACGCTGGTCGGGCCGCTGATCGACGAAGCGGCCTTTGGCGCAATGCAGGCCGCCATGGCCGAGGCACAGGCGCAGGGCGGGCGCATCCTCACTGGCGGCGAGCGCCTGCACGCGCAGCTGTGCCCGCAGGCCTGGTACGTGCGCCCGGCAATCGCCGCGATGCCGGCGCAGACCGAGGTGGTGCGCCGCGAGACCTTCGCGCCGCTGCTCTACGTGATGGACTACGAATCGCTCGACGAGGCGATCGCGATGCACAACGACGTGCCGCAGGGGCTGTCCTCGTGCATCTTTTCCAACGACATGCGCGAGGTCGAGCGCTTCCTCTCGGCTGCCGGTTCCGACTGCGGCATGGCCAATGTCAACATCGGCCCCAGCGGCGCCGAGATCGGCGGCGCCTTCGGCGGCGAGAAGGAGACCGGAGGCGACCGCGAGAGCGGCTCGGATGCGTGGAAGCAGTACATGCGCCGCAGCACCAACACCATCAACTACTCGACCGAGCTGCCGCTGGCGCAGGGGATCCGTTTCGGTTGATCGGCCGGCCCCTTGGTGGTCTCGCGCACCGGCCGAGCTTCCTAGGAAAACATTCGACCGTCGAAGCTGAATGGGTTCCGCTCGACAGTGACCATGATGGATGCGAACGACATATGGTCTGGATTGAGGACGATGTTGTTCTCCCCTGGTTCGACCGCTGAAGGTACCCACAGCCCCAGTGCGCGGTTCATCCTTCGCCACTCAATGCCGATCGCCTGCGTCAGTGATTCGCGGTCGATCCAATCC
The DNA here is from genome assembly GCF_001541225.1 of Variovorax sp. WDL1. GTDB lineage: Bacteria > Pseudomonadota > Gammaproteobacteria > Burkholderiales > Burkholderiaceae_C > Variovorax. Next base: position 5,122 of record NZ_LMTS01000286.1, read on the forward strand.
GGAGGCAGGTTTGCCAGGCTGCGCACGTCTTCGAGGATCGCGCCGTCGGGAAGATCGAGCCGCAGCAAGGCTTGGTTCACCGGCCTGATGCCATTGCAGTGGACGCGTTTCTCGAGTTGGCAGAGAGCCCGGCTTGCACCCGCGTAAACAACGGGGCGGCCGGCAGGCGGCGTCTGATGCCAGCGGCCCGGAGCCAAGGTCGACCCCAGGTCGATTTGTTCAAGTCGCAGCGCCTTGGTCGTGCCGATGCGCCAGACCGACAGGCTCAAACAACGCCCCCATGCTCGATCGCGTTCAGGATCGAGCGGACCTTCTCACCGCCGAACTCGTTGGTTGCGAACTCGGCGGGTGCCTTGCCATCAAGAAGGGGGTGGGGCGCTGCCATCCAGGTCGGACCGTCTTCCCCGAAAACTTCCGTGGCGCGGACCAGCAGATCCGCCTGCCGGAACATCCGTTCCGTCACGACTGGGTCCAGCGGCTTTTCCGCGTGAGCGCGGGACAGCATGGAGGCGTTCAGGCTCAGGGCTAGCTGGAGGTCTTTCTTGCGCGGCAGCCGGGAGGCCTTGAACCATTCGTCTACCGCACCAGCTCGCATGCTCGAGGAAGCGTAACGAGAGGCCTTGTCCCGGTCGAGCCGGCAGGAACTGGCTGATCGGTCGAAGAAGTGATCGCCGGAGCGAAGCCTGTGCTCAGGGGAGTCGAGGAATACGACGAAGACGCGATCGAATGCCCGGGCCATTTGGCAGGCGGCCGATGAGGTCTCCTTCTTTGGCATCCCGCGACATTACCACGTTTGCAAATGCAATGCGAGAATATTGCAAATGCACGGAGAAGAGGAAGGATCCGCTGTCTGCCTCAGGTCGATTGCCGCAACTCGCCCACCGCACTTCGCCGATCGACCTTGCGGCTCAGCACCACCGACGTGTGTGTGTGCTGGATGCCCTCGATCAGGCCGATGCGGTCGAGCAGCGCGTCGAGCTGCTCGTTGGTCTCGCAGCGCAGTGCGAGCATGTAGTCGTACTCGCCGCTGACGGCCGAGAGCTCCTCCAGCTCGGGCAACCGTTCAAGCGCACGGATCACGCCTGCCGCCATCTTCGGCGCGACGCTCAGGCCGCAGTAGGCGCGCACGGCGGCCTGCTCCAGGCGCTGGCCGAGGCGCACGCCGTAGCCGGCGATCACGCCCTCGCGCTCCAGGCGGGCGATGCGCGCGACCACGGTGGTACGCGCCACCTTCAACTCGCGCGCGAGCTCGGCCGCGGGGGTGCGGGCGTTGGCCTGCAGCAGGCTCAGCAGGTGGCGGTCGGTGTCGTCCAAGCTATGGGCGGGACGGCGTCACTCGACCTCGGCGATGAGCTCGATCTCGACGCAGGCGCCCAGAGGAATCTGCGCCACGCCGAAGGCGCTGCGCGCATGCGCGCCCTTCTCGGGGCCGAAGACCTCGGCGAACAACTCGCTGGCGCCGTTGGTCACCAGATGCTGCTCGGTGAAGGTGGGCGTCGAGTTGACCAGGCTCATCACCTTGATGATGCGCTTGACCCTGTTCAGGTCGCCGACGGCGGCCTGCAGCGTGCCCAGGAGGTCGATCGCAATGGCGCGCGCGGCCTGCTTGCCTTCTTCGGTGCCGAGGCCCGCGCCGAGCTGGCCGACCCAGGGCTTGCCGTCCTTCTTCGCGATATGGCCGGAGAGGAAGACCAGCTTGCCGGTCTGCACGAAGGGCACGTAGGCGGCAGCGGGGATCGCGACCGGCGGCAGGGTGATGCCGAGGCTTTCGAGTTTGTCGTTGATGCTCATGAGGGTTCCTTGTCTGGGTCTTGGAGGGGCGATTGTGTCTGTATTTGTACCTGGGCCGGCGCCTGCTGCGCCACCTGCGCCGCCCCGGTCCGCAGCTCTTCCAGCGGCTGCACCGTGACCCGGACGTCCAGCGTATGGCGTGCGCCCCCGTGCAGCACGCCGCGCATCGGCGAGATGTCGGAGTAGTCGCGGCCGATGGCCAGCGCCACATAGTCCTCGCCGGGCTGGCGGCCGTTGGTCGGGTCGAATTCGGCCCAGTCGCCCGGGCCGTCGGCGCCCGGGATGTAGACCGAGACCCAGGCGTGCGAGGCATCGGCGCCGAGCAGCCGGGGGCGGCCGGGCGGCGGCTGCGTCAGCAGGTAGCCGCTGATGTAGCGCGCCGGCAGGCCCAGGGTGCGGAAGCAGGCGATCATGATGTGGGCGAAGTCCTGGCATACGCCGTGGCGCTGCGCCAGGGCCTCGATGGCCGGCGTGCTGATCTCGGTGCTGCCGCTGTCGTAGCGGAAGTCGGCGTGCATGCGCAGCGCCAGGTCCATGGCGGCGTCGAAGACCGGACGGCCCGGCCCGAAGCTGGGCCGCGCATAGGCGGCGAAGTCGTCGTGCCGCGGCACGTAGTGCGAGGGGAAGACGAATTCGGCCGCGGCGTCGAAGCGCGAGTCCTTGGTGTAGCGGAAGCGCTCGCGCACCTCCTCCCACGGCAGCTCGCGCGCCGCGGCCGGCGAGAGCTGGGGCGTGGAGGTCTCGACCACGCTCTCGGCCGTGACCACCAGCTCCTCGTGGGTCGAGTCCAGCGCGAAGAACGCGCGCGCATTGCCGTAGACGTCGGGTGACTCGCTGCGCTGCGCCGGCTCGGGGCTGACCGTGAGCGCGTGGCTCACCAGGCGCTGCGTGGGCGTGGTCCGCGGCTTGAGGTGCGCGAGGTGCTGCGCGGTTTCTACGGCGGGCGAATACGCGTAGCGCGTCTCGTGGATCACGTGCAGGAGCATGGTCAGGCCCCGACGGAGTGGAGCGATTCCGAAGTGAGGGTGAAATAGCGGATGCCGATCGCGTCCGACACATGGTAGGCCGCGGTCTCGCAGGTCTCGAGCAACTGCATCAGTTCGCCGTAGTCCGCATCAGGCCCGGGCTCGCAGAGGTGCTCGAGGGTCCAGGCGGCCGGGTCGGGCAGTTCGTACGAGAGCGCGGTGAGCTTGCCCGGTGCGCTGCCCGCGAGCCGCGCGATGCGCCCGCGCAGCGTTTGCGTGACCCAGGCCAGCGAACGCGGGTTGTCGCCGTCGAGCACCAGCAAGTCGACCAGGGTTGCCACGTCGCGCCGCTGCTGGTAGCGCGCGTGGAAGGTGATGGTGCTGTCGAACAGGCCGACCATGGCCTCGAAGCCGCTCACGTCGTGCACGGAGCCGATCTCGAAGCCGGCTGCCAGCGCGCTGGACAGGAAGGCCAGGCGCTCGATATGCCGGCCGATGGAGAGCAGGCGCCAGGCGTCGTCGCGCGTCATGCGGTCGGTCTGGGCGCCGGTCATCGCGGCGAGCGCGGCGCTGGTGGACTCGAGCATGCGCAGCGCTGCGGCGCTGGCGTAGCCGCCGTCGGCGCGCTCGCCGGCCTGCTCGGCGCTGCGGCGCATGAACTCGCTTTCGGCGCGCACGATCTGGTTCCAGTGGTCCGGCGACAGCCGCTCGCGCACCGCGGCCGCGGCCTGGCGCACGCAGCGCAGGCTGTAGCCGACGCTGCCGCCCTCGTCGATGTCGGCCAGTTCGGCGACCAGCGCGCGCTCGAAGACGCGCCGCGACCGCGGCAGGCTGGGCACGTCGCGCGGCACCAGCGCGTTGCGCCACGCCATGTCGTGCAGCCAGGTCAGCAGCGCGGGCGAGGAGGGGTCCTCGCCGCTGAGCAGGTCGAGCGTGAGCCGCGCCAGCCGCACCGCGTTCTCGGCGCGCTCGGTATAGCGGCCCAGCCAGTACATGTTCTCGGCCGCGCGGCTGGTGACCGGCGCGCGGTGGCGGGCGAGCGAGGCCGGGGTGGTGTGCACCTGAAGCCGGGTGGTGCGGTCGACCTCGCCGCGCGTCTGCACCCACACATCGGCGCTGCTGCCGCCGCGCTGCATCGAGGCGATCTGCGCGTCGGCCCCGGCCAGCCGCGCCAGGCCGCCGGGCAGCACGCGCCAGGACTGCGGTCCGACGCAGACCGCGAACACGCGCAGCAGCACCGAGCGCGGCACGATGTGGCCGGTGCCGAGGTCCTGTTCCCAGGTCGGCATCTGCGAGATCGGCAGGTAGTTCTGCACGGTGTATTCCTCACCCGCGCGCACGATGCGGCCAGCCCATTCGTCGAGCTCGCGCCGGCTCAGGCGGCTGCCGAGCTGGGTCTCGAAGCCGGCATGCCCCTCCTCGCCGGGGTAGGTGGGCTTGATGGTGCAGCCGGCCAGCTGCGGCAGCACCGCCTCCATCGCGGCGCGCTCGCCGCACCACCAGGTGGGCAGGGCCGGCAGCAGCAGCTTTTCGCCGAGCAGGCGGCGCGACAGCGCGGGCAGGAAGCCGAGCAGCGCGGGCGACTCCAGGAAGGCCGAACCTGGCGTATTGGCCAGCAGCACGTTGCCGGCGCGTATGGCCTGCAGCAGGCCGGGCACGCCGAGCGTTGAGTCGGCCCGCAGCTCCAGGGGATCGAGGAACTGGTCGTCCAGCCGCTTGATGAGCCCATGCACCGGCCGCAGGCCCTGCAAGGTCTTGAGGTAGAGGCGCTGGTCGCGCACCGTGAGGTCGTTGCCTTCGACCAGCGTGATGCCCAGGTAGCGCGCGATGTAGGCGTGCTCGAAGTAGGTCTCGTTGTAGGGCCCGGGCGTCAGCAGCACGATGTGTGGCGGCTGGCCGGCCGGGCACATGCTCTGGAGGCCTTCCATCATCGCGTTGTAGGTGGCGGCCAGGCGCTGCACCTGCAGCGCCTCGAAGGCCTGCGGGAACTGCCGCGCGATGGCAAGCCGGTTCTCCAGCAGGTAACCCAGGCCGGAGGGGGCCTGGGTGCGTTGCGACACCACCCACCAGTTGCCGTCGGGGCCGCGCGCAAGGTCGAGGGCGGCGATGCGAAGCCAGGTGTCGCCGGGCGGGCGCACGCCATGCATCGCGCGCAGGTAGCCCGGATTGCCCTGCACCAGGGCGGGCGGCAGCAAGCCTTCGGCCAGCACTTGCTGCGGCCCGTAGACGTCGGCCAGGATGCGGTCGAGCAGGCGCACGCGCTGCAGCGCGCCGGCCTCGATCGAGGCCCAGCTCTCGGGCGGGACGATCAGCGGGAAGAGGTCGAGCGACCACGGCCGCTGCGGGCCGCCGGCGTCGGCGTACACGTTGTAGGTGACGCCGTTGTCGCGGATCTGGCGCTCCAGGCTGACGGCACGCCGGGGCAGGTCGCCGAAGCCCTCGGTGCCGAGCTGCTCGAAGAAACCGGCCCAGTGCGGCGCCAGCGGGCCGCGTTCGCCGTTCTCGGGCCGCGCTGGGGGAGCCGGGGGAGGCGAGGAGGCGTCGTGCAGGGGCGCCGGCTGCGAGGGTACGCCGAGCCGGGGCACGGCCGCCGGAGCAGGGGTGGCGAGGCCGCGCAGCTCGTCGAAGTGCCCCGGCGCGGCGGGCGGCGCGAGCGACGACGCCAGGTCGGCCGGCGATCCGAGTGCCTGGGCGTCGAAGAGGGATTCGTTCAAGGGGTCCACGGTGCGCTGATTGTCACCCCGTGAGCGCGAGACCCGGCGCTCGCGTCAGGTCCTGCGCAAATCCAGGGTGAACGGGAATTCGCGGCTGCCCGCGATCTCGATGTTGGCGGGCGGTGTGCGCAGCAGTCCCGGCGAATGGCCCATGCGCGAGAAGCGCGACAGGCGCCTGCTCTCGGCCTCGTAGGCATTGACCGGGAAGGTCTCGTAGTTGCGGCCGCCCGGATGGGAGACGAAGTACTGGCAGCCGCCGAGCGAGCGCTTCATCCACGTGTCGACGATGTCGAAGGTCAGCGGCGCATGCACGCCGATGCTCGGATGCAGCGCGGAGGGCGGGTTCCAGGCCTTGTAGCGCACGCCGGCCACGAACTCCCCGGCCGTGCCGGTGGGCTGCAGCGGCAGCGCCTGGCCGTTGACGGTGATGGCGTGGCGGCTCTCGTTGAGCCCGGTCACGCGCACCTCGATGCGCTCCAGCGAGGAGTCGACATAGCGCACCGTGCCGCCGGCCGAGCCTTCCTCGCCCATCACGTGCCAGGGCTCGAGCGCATTGCGCAGCGAGAGCTCCACGCCCATGGCCTGCACCTGGCCCACCAGCGGAAAGCGGAACTCGAAATGCGGCGCGAACCAGGCGGGATCGAATGCGAAGCCGGCCTGGCGCATCTCGCTGATCACGTCCTCGAAGTCCATCCTGACGAAGGTGGACAGCAGGAAGCGGTCGTGCAGCTCGGTGCCCCAGCGGGTCACGGGCGCGCGGTAGGGCGCGTCCCAGAAGCGTGCCACCATGGCGCGCAGCAGCAGCTGCTGCGCGATGCTCATGCGCGCGTGCGGCGGCATCTCGAAGGCGCGCAGCTCCAGCAGCCCCAGGCGGCCTGTGGTGGCATCGGGCGAGTACAGCTTGTCGATGCAGAACTCGCTGCGGTGCGTGTTGCCGGTGACGTCGACCAGGATGTTGCGCAGCGTGCGGTCGACCAGCCACGGCGGCATGCCGTCGCCGTGGATCTCGCGGTTGCGCGCGATCTGGGCCAGCGCGATCTCCAGCTCGTAGACCTGGTCGTTGCGCGCCTCGTCCACGCGCGGCGCCTGGCTGGTCGGGCCGATGAAGAGGCCGGAGAACAGGTAGCTGAGCGAGGGGTGGTTGTGCCAGTAGAGCAAAAGGCTCGCGAGCAGCTCGGGCCGGCGCAGGAAGGGGCTGTCGGCGGGCGTGGCGCCGCCCAGCACGAAGTGGTTGCCTCCGCCGGTGCCGGTGTGGCGGCCATCGGTCATGAACTTCTCGGCAGACAGCCGGGTCTCGAAGGCAGCGCCGTAGAGGAACTCGGTGTGGGCCACGAGCTCGCGCCAGTTGTGTGCCGGATGGATGTTGACCTCGATCACGCCGGGGTCGGGCGTGACCTGCAGCAGCTTGAGCCGCGGGTCGCGCGGCGGCGGGTAGCCTTCGATCACCACCCGCAGGTCCAGCTCGCCGGCCGTGGCCTCGACCGCGGCGAGGAGGTCGAGGTAGTCTTCGAGCCGCGCCAGCGGCGGCATGAAGACATAGAGCACGCCCGAAGCGCTGCCGACCTTCTCGGCCGCAGGGCCGTTGGCGCGGCGTGGGTCGCGCACCTCCACGCACAGCGCGGTGCGTGTGACCCAATGGGCCGACTCGCCGCGCTTCGGAGGGCGCACCGTGCCCGGCTCTGCCGCGGCCTGGGCGCGCGCCGCCACGGGATTGCCGTGCGAGGCCTGGAAGCGCACCGCGGCCGGTGCCTGCTGCGGCGTGCCGAAGTCATGAGGCACCTCGGCGAGATCGGGCGCATTGCCCAGCGTGCCCTCATAGCGTTCGCGGAACAGGGCCGAGGCAGGCAGGGGCGCACGTGGGGCGTTGGGGTCGCGCTCGATGAGGTAAGGGTAGTCGCCCTTGCTGGCCCAGGGCTGCGAATCCAGCGGCAGCCGGTAGCCCATCGGCGAATCGCCGGGGACCAGGTACAGCCGGTCGTCGCGCAGGAACCAGGGGCCGGTCTTCCACGCCGGGCCGGCGAGCGCGGGCGCATCGGTCTCGGCGTTCGCGGCCTCGATGGGCAGCACGTAGCCGACGACGGCATCGAGCTTCTGCGTGAACACGCGGCGCAGGCGCACGCGCTCCATCTCGTCGTCGAGCTTGGAGTCGAAGGGGTCGACGTTCACCGGCAGGCGGCGCTCGCGCCAGAGGTAGTAATAGACGTCCTCGTGGCCGGGCTGCACGAAGCGGTCGGTCAGCCCCAGCTTGTGCGCGAGGGCGCGGGTGAAGCGCTGCGCGTCTTCGCTGGTGTACTGCGTGGGATGACGCTCGTCGGCGAAGAGCTCGGGCCGCTGCCACACAGCCTGGCCGTCCGTGCGCCAGTAGATCGACAGGGCCCAGCGCGGCAACTGCTCGCCCGGATACCACTTGCCCTGCCCGAAATGCAGGAAGCCGCCCTGACCGTATTCGTCGCGCAGGCGGTGCACCAGTGCGGTCGCGTAGCCGCGCTTGGTGGGGCCGAGCGCATCGGTGTTCCATTCGGCCGCGTCGCGGTCGGTGGTGGCGACGAAGGTGGGCTCGCCGCCCATGGTGAGCCGCACGTCGCCGGCCGCGAGGCGCGCATCCACCGCTTCGCCCAGCGCCAGCACCTCGGCCCACTCGTCGTCGGTGTAGGGCTTGGTCACGCGCGGCGATTCGTGGATGCGCGAGATCTTCATCTCGTGGCCGAAATCCACCTCGGCGTCATCGACCACACCCTCGATCGGCGCCGCGCTCGATGGCGTGGGCGTGCATGCCAGGGGGATATGGCCTTCGCCGGCCAGCAGGCCGGAGGTGGCGTCGAGGCCGATCCAGCCGGCGCCTGGCAGGTACACCTCGCACCAGGCGTGCAGGTCGGTGAAGTCGACCGTGGTGCCGCTCGGGCCGTCGAGTGCCTTCACGTCCGGCGCGAGCTGGATCAGGTAGCCCGAGACGAAGCGCGCCGCCAGGCCCACGTTTCGCAGCAGCTGCACCAGCAGCCAGCCGGAGTCGCGGCAGGAGCCCGACCCGCTGGCCAGCGTCTCCTCGGGCGTCTGCACGCCGGGTTCCATGCGGATCAGGTAGTTGACGTCCTGCTGCACCTGCTGGTTGAGACCGACCAGGAAATCGATGGTGCGCTGCGTCTTGCGATCGATCTTCTCGAGATAGGCGGCCACCAGCGGGGTGGCGGGCTCGGTCACGAGGTAGGGCGCCAGCTCGCGCGCCTGCGACTCGGTGTACTTGAAGGGGAAGTTCTCGGCCTGCGGCTCGAGGAAGAAGTCGAAGGGGTTGTAGACCGCCATCTCGACCACCAGGTCGACCGTGACCTTGAACTCGCGCGTCTTCTCGGGGAACACCAACCGGGCGAGGTAGTTCGCGAACGGGTCCTGCTGCCAGTTGACGAAGTGCTGCTCGGGCTCGACCCGCAGCGAATACGAGATGACGTTGCTGCGGCAATGCGGCGCCGGACGCAGGCGTACCACCTGAGGCCCCAGTTGCACCGGACGGTCGTACTTGTAGTGGGTGACGTGGTGAAGTGCGGCGTGGATGGACATTTTTTTCGATGGCGTCTGAGGGCCCCTGAACGAGGACGCATACTAGCCCACAGGCATAGCAATTAGCGCGCCACAGAGCGCAGCAGAGGGAGGGATTGCAGCATGTCATCCGTGAGTGTTTCGTGACGGCCGACGCGCAGGGCCGCGGCCTGGGCTTCTTTGCGCTGGTGGGCGGGTCGGTGCTGGGCGCGGCCGTGCAGCTTCAGCAGCCGGCGCTGTGGGAGCCCACCGCGTATGCCGGGCTGCTGCTGGCCGCCGCGGCGGGCTGGATGGTGCTGCGCCGCGCGCGATGGTGGTTCCTGCCGCGCCTGCTGCTGCCGTCACTGCTGCTGGCCGGCGCGATGGCCGGGGCTGGTCTTGCGGGCTGGCGTGCCTGCGCCTATGCGGCCGACGCGCTCGACCCCGCACTCGAAGGCCGCGACCTGGAGGTGCTGGGCGTGGTCGCGCAGATGCCGCAGCAGGGCGATGGCGCGGTGCGCTTTCTCTTCGATGTCGAGAGCGCCCGCTGGGCCGGCGATACCGGGCCGGGCCTGCCGCGCGCGCCCTCGCGCATCGCGCTCGGCTGGTACGCCGACAACACCGGCCTTTGGGGGCGCGCGCCCGAGCAGGCCACGCGCGCCGAGCCCACCGCGCCGCCAGGCCTCGTGCATGCGGGAGCGCGCTGGCGCATGACGGTGCGACTGAAGGCGCCGCACGGCAACCTGAACCCGCATGGCTTCGACCAGGAACTGCGGCTCTGGGAGCAGGGCGTGCAGGCCAGCGGCTACGTGCGCACGGGCGCGCGGGATGCGCGGCCGCAGCCGCAGGGCCAGACCTGGCGCCATCCGGTCGAGCGTGCGCGCGAGGCCGTGCGCGACGCGGTCTTCGAGCGGGTGGCCGAGCGCCGGCAGGCCGGCGTGATCGCGGCGTTGGTCACGGGCGACCAGAACGCGATCGAGCGTGCCGACTGGGACGTGTTCCGCGCCACCGGCGTCGCGCACCTGATGTCGATCTCGGGCCTGCACATCACGATGTTCGCCTGGCTGGCCGCCTGGGTCGTGGAGGCGGCCTGGCGCCGCAGCGGTCGCCTGATGCTGTGGCTGCCCGCGCCGCATGCGGCGCTGATCGGCGGGGTGCTGCTGGCGTCGCTGTATGCGCTCTTCAGCGGCTGGGGCCTGCCCTCGCAGCGCACGGTGTGGATGCTCGCCACGGTCGCGCTGCTGCGCCTTTCGGGACGGCAGTGGCCCTGGCCCTTCGTCTGGCTGTTCACCTGCGCGGTGGTCGTGGCCGTCGATCCCTGGGCGCTGATGCAGGCGGGCTTCTGGCTCAGTTTCGTCGCGGTCGGCGTCCTGTTCGCCACCGGGTCCGCGCAACCCGACCGGCCAGGCCCTGCCGCGCGCCTGGCGCGCATGGTGCGCGAGCAATGGGCGGTGACGGTGGCGCTGACGCCGCTCAGCCTGCTGCTCTTCCAGCAGGTCTCGAGCGTCGGGCTGCTTGCCAACGCCGTCGCCATTCCCTGGGTCACGCTGGTGCTCACGCCGCTCGCCATGCTTGGGGTATTGCTGCCGCCGCTATGGGACGTCGCCGCCCGCGCGGTGCAACTGCTGGCGCTGGTACTGCAGTGGCTTGCCGGACTGCCGCTGGCCACGCTGTCGGCGCCAGCGCCTGCGCTCTGGGCCAGCGTCGCCGGCGTGGCGGGCGGGCTGCTGCTGGCCATGCGCCTGCCGTGGGCGCTGCGCGTACAGGGGCTGCCGCTGCTGTTGCCCGCGCTGCTCTGGCAGGCGCCGCGGCCGCCGGCGGGCGAGTTCGAGCTGCTGGCCGCCGACATCGGGCAGGGCAATGCGGTGCTTGTTCGCACCGCCAGCCACAGCCTGCTGTATGACGCCGGCCCGCGCTACAGCCTCGAAAGCGATGCCGGCCACCGGGTGCTGGTGCCGCTGCTGCGCGCGATGGGCGAGCAGCTGGACACCGTCGTCCTGAGCCACCGCGACAGCGACCACACCGGCGGCGCGCCGGCGGTGCTGGCGATGCAGGCCGGGGCCGCGCTGCGCAGCTCGGTCGAGGCCGGGCATCCGCTGGAGCAGCTGCGGCCGGTGCAGCGCTGCGTAGCGGGCCAGGCCTGGACCTGGGACGGGGTGCGCTTCGAGATCCTCCATCCCCAAGAGGCTGACTATGCCCGCTTCACCAAGCCCAACGCGGTCTCCTGCGTGCTGCGCATCGGCAACGGACGCGCCGCCGCGCTGCTGGCCGGAGACGTCGAGCGCGTGCAGGAGGCCGCGCTGACCGTGCGCGCGCCCACCCTGCGAGCCGATCTGCTGCTCGTCCCGCACCACGGCAGCAAGACCTCGTCGAGTCCCGTGCTGCTCGAGGCCGTGCAGCCGCGCATCGCGCTGGTCCAGGCCGGCTACCGCAACCGCTTCGGGCACCCGGCCGCCGAGGTGACGGCGCGCTATGCACAGCGCGGCATTGCCGTCGTCGACTCCGCGCGTTGCGGCGCCGCCCGCTGGTCCAGCACGCAGCCCGGAGCCGTGCGCTGCGAACGGCAGGAGGGCCAGCGCTACTGGCATCACCGGCTGCCGTGAATGCCGTGCAGGCGCCGCATGCGGGTTAGCGTGAGCACGGCCTCTGGCCTTGAACTTGCTAAGCTACGGACAAGGAGATCGGTCGCCCATGCACAAATTCGACGAGATGTACGAGCAGCTGCCCTATCAAGGCGCCGCGATCCGGAATCACTACAAGCGCTACGACCAGTGGCTCGCGAAGCAGCCCCCTGAAGTGATGCGTTCGCGGCGCGAGGAGGCGGAGATGATCTTCCGCCGGGTCGGCATCACCTTTGCCGTCTACGGCGCGAAGGACGAGGACGGCTCGGGCACCGAGCGACTCATTCCCTTCGACCTGCTGCCGCGCATCATCCCCGCCCACGAATGGGAGCGCATGGAAAAAGGCCTGGTGCAGCGCGTGACCGCGCTCAACCGCTTCATCCACGACGTCTACCACGAGCAGGAAATCATCAAGGCTGGCGTGATTCCGTCGGACCAGATCTTCAACAACGCGCAGTACCGGCCCGAGATGGTGGGCGTGAAGGTGCCCAACGACGTCTACTCGCACATCTCCGGCATCGACATCGTGCGCGCGCCCGACGCCAGCGGCAACGGCGAGTACTACGTCCTCGAAGACAACCTGCGCGTGCCCAGCGGCGTGAGCTACATGCTCGAGAACCGCAAGATGATGATGCGGCTCTTCCCCGATCTCTTCAGCCAGAACCGCGTTGCTCCGGTGGCGCACTACCCCGACCTGCTGCTCGAAACCCTGCGTGCTTCCGCGCCGCCGGCCACTGCCGAGCCCACGGTGGTGGTGCTCACGCCCGGCATGTATAACAGCGCCTACTTCGAGCACGCCTTCCTCGCCCAGCAGATGGGCGTGGAACTCGTCGAGGGCCAGGACCTCTTCGTCAAGGACGACTTCGTCTACATGCGCACCACGCGCGGCCCGCGGCGCGTGGACGTGATCTACCGCCGCGTGGACGACGACTTCCTCGACCCCGAGGTGTTCCGCCCGACCTCGACGCTGGGCTGCGCCGGCCTGATGCGCGCGTACCGCGAGGGCAACGTGGTGATCTGCAATGCCGTCGGCACCGGCGTGGCCGACGACAAGTCGATCTACCCCTACGTGCCGAAGATGATCGAGTTCTACCTTGGCGAGCAGCCCATCCTCAAGAACGTGCCGACATGGATGTGCCGCAACAAGGACGACCTCGACTACACCCTGGCCCACATGAAGGACCTGGTGGTCAAGGAAGTCCATGGCGCCGGTGGCTACGGCATGCTGATCGGCCCGGCCGCGACGCAGGCCGAGATCGAGGACTTCAAGAAAGCCGTGATCGCCAAGCCCGACGGCTACATCGCGCAGCCCACGCTGAGCCTGTCGACCTCGCCCACCTTCGTGGAGTCGGGCATCGCGCCGCGGCACATCGACCTGCGGCCCTTCGTGCTCTCGGGCAAGGAGGTGCAGATGGTTCCGGGCGGCCTCACGCGCGTGGCGCTCAAGGAAGGCTCGCTGGTGGTCAACTCCTCGCAGGGCGGGGGCACCAAGGACACCTGGGTCCTCGAGGCCGACCGGCGGGGCAAGCCGCGCAACGGAGAGCCGGGCCAGGCCGAGACCGAGACCCGGACGCAAACCCAGACGCAAACCCAGTCGAGCTGATCAGGAGAGCACCTGTCATGTTGTCACGCACTGCCGATCACCTCTACTGGATGTCGCGCTACACCGAGCGGGCCGGCGAGATGCCGAAGGCATTCGCGGGGGCGACTGACAACTGCGCGAAGCGCTTGTCATGTCTCCACCAAAACACGCCAAAGCGCGATAGCGCTTTCGGGGTTTGAGGCCATTACAGGGAACCGCCACATGCTCTCACGCACTGCCGATCACCTCTACTGGATGTCGCGCTACACCGAGCGGGCCGAGAACACCGCCCGCATGCTCGACGTCAACTACCAGACCTCGCTGTTGCCGCAATCGGCCGAGGTTGCCAAGTACGGCTGGCAGGGCCTGCTGTCGATCAGCGAACTGCTGCCGGCCTTCAACGAGAAGTACGACCAGATCACACCCGACCGGGTGATGGAGTTCATGGTCAAGGACGAGTCCAACCCTTCGTCCATCCTCTCCTGCCTGCGCGCCGCTCGCGAGAACGCGCGGGCCGTGCGGGGCGCGCTCACCACCGAATCGTGGGAGACGCAGAACACCACCTGGCTCGAGGTCAACCGCATGCTGCGCGCCGGCGACTTCGAGCGCGACCCGGGGCAGTTCTTCGAATGGGTCAAGTTCCGCTCGCACCTGTCGCGCGGCGTGACCGTGGGCACCATGCTGCAGGACGAGGCTTTCCACTTCTCGCGCCTGGGCACCTTCATCGAGCGCGCCGACAACACGGCGCGGCTGGTCGACGTGAAGTTCCATGCGCTCAACAGCGAGTTCTTCGGCACCGCCACCGAGGAGGACCAGGAGTACGACTTCTATCACTGGAGCGCGATCCTGCGCAGCGTCTCGGCCTTCGAGGTCTACCGCAAGGTGTACCGCGACGTGATCAAGCCCGAGCGCGTGGCCGAGCTGCTGATCCTTCGCGCCGACATGCCGCGCTCGCTGCATGCCAGCCTGATCGAGGTAGTGAACGATCTCCAGAAGGTGCAGAACGACCAGAGCGCCGAGACCCAGCGGCGCGCCGGCAAGCTGCTGGCCGACCTGCAGTACGCGGTGGTCGACGAGATCCTCGCGACCGGGCTGCACGCTTACCTGACGCAGTTCCTCGACCGGGTGAACGACCTGGGCTGGCGCATCAGCCAGGACTTCCTGGTGCCGGGACACTGAACGAGTTAATCCCGAGCGGGCGGGGGGTCCGCCTGCGGTAAGGCGCAAGTCTTATCGACTTTCATCCATCGACTTTTGGAGGGGGTGCGCTTCATTGCTGCCCCGCCAAGGCTTGGGCTATCTTCCCCGGCACACAGAGCAAGGCTCGTGGAGTTGCACTGCGCGCTTCGCGGTGTAGTGCCTTCATCGCATGGCGGCCGATCGACGAGGCCGCATATGCGGCTGATCCGTCGACGCTCGTCCACCAACTCGGCATCAGCCCCGCTGACGGCGCCGACATCCATCTGCTCTTGCGCCTGCCCGGCACCTGGGCCTGAAGGCGCAGTGATCGAGCCCGCCCACCAGGGCCTCGGTGGCCGTCGCGTGCAGCAGCTCGCGGCGCACACTGAGGGCAGCGCCGTGAGCGGACGGCGGAGGTCAAGACGGGCAAGCGGCGGATCGTCGAGTGCCTGTTGAGCCCGATGCAGCGGGCGCGAACGAGCGCATGCGGGAGCGGTGAGGGGCAGTGCAGGACGCGAAAGGAGAGAAGAAGCATGGATATTCGAGATGTTCCCCTTGGCCTATGGCTGAGCGTGTCCTTGACGGTCCTGGTCGTGGCTTGGTTTCTCGGCGAGGACGCGGCCGGGGAGCGACGGCATCGGCAGCTTGTGTGGCTGGAGCGGATCCTGTTGTGGGGTATCGCCCTTGCAGCGGTGCTGGGGGCGCTTGGATATGCCATGTGGAAATGGGTGGAGTGATCCCGAGCCTGCCCCGCTTGCCATCACGCTGGATCTGAACCTGGTGTCCCTCGGCGTGTCCGGATAGACAGCCGCCGGCGCTGGCATGCTTCGCAACCCCGAGGCTCGTTCAAACCAGCGTCGCCCTGCGCACCGCCAATTCCCAGCGCCCCATCTTCTCCTCGGCCTTCTCCCGGCTCAGTGTCGGGATGAAGCGACGCTCGATGCGCCATTGCTTCGACAGCTCCCCGGTATCGCGATACACCCCCGTCGACAGCCCCGCCAGGTAGGCCGCGCCAAGCGCCGTGGTCTCGATGACCTCAGGCCGCACCACCGGAATGCCCAGCAGGTCGGCCTGGAACTGCATCAGCAGGTCGTTGACGGCCGCGCCGCCATCCACCCGTAGTTCCGCCACCGGCGTGCCTCCCGCGGCCACGGCGTCGCGGCTCATCGCCTGCAGCAGCGCGGCGCTCTGGTAGGCGATGCTCTCCAGCGCCGCGCGCGCAATGTGCGCCACGGTGGTGCCGCGCGTCAGGCCGGTGATGGTGCCGCGCGCATCTGCGTTCCAGTAGGGCGCGCCAAGCCCGGTGAAGGCGGGCACCATCATCACGCCGCCGGCATCGGGCACGCTCTCGGCCAGCGCCTGTACCTGCGCGCTGCCCTGGATGGCCTTCAAGCCGTCGCGCAGCCACTGCACCACCGCGCCGCCGACGAAGACGCTGCCCTCCATCGCGTACTGCGGCGGCATGCCGGCCGTCTGCGCGGCGCTGGTCACGAGCAGGCCGTTGTGCGAAGGCTGGAAGTCGCCGCCCGTGTGCATCAGCAGGAAGCAGCCGGTGCCGTAGGTGTTCTTGGCCATGCCGGCCTCGAAGCAGGCCTGGCCGAAGAGGGCGCTCTGCTGGTCGCCGGCCACGCCGCCGATGGGCAGTGGGCGGTCGAACAGGCCAGCGTCGGTGTCGGCGAAATGCGTGCTCGAGGGCTTGACCTCTGGCATCAGCGAGGCGGGGATGTCCAGCGCCTTGAGCAGGTCGGCATCCCACCGGTGCGCGTGCACGTTGAAGAGCATGGTGCGCGAGGCATTGGTGACGTCGCTCACATGCTGCTTGCCGCCGGTCAGCTGCCAGATGAGCCAGCTGTCGACGGTGCCGAAAGCCAGCTCTCCGCGCTCGGCCGCTGCGCGCACGCCGGGCACGTTGTCGAGCAGCCAGCGCAGCTTGGTGCCGGAGAAGTAGGCGTCGATCACCAGGCCGGTCTTCTGCTGGATGGTGTCGCTCATGCCGTCCTCGCGCAGCCTGGCGCACAGCGGCTCGGCGCGACGGTCTTGCCAGACGATGGCGTGATGCACGGGCTGCCCGGTCCTGCGGTTCCACAGCACAGTGGTCTCGCGCTGGTTGGTGATGCCGATCGCATGGATGTCGCTCGCCTTCAGCTTCGCCTTGGCGAGCACCTCGTGCGCCGTGGCCAGCTGGCTGCGCCAGATCTCCATCGGGTCGTGCTCGACCCAGCCGGGCTGCGGATAGATCTGCGTGAGCTCCTTCTGGGCGAGGGCGACGATGCGCCCCTCGCGATCGAACACGATGCTGCGGGAACTGGAGGTGCCCTGGTCGAGGGCGAGCAGGTAGGTCATGGCATGTCCTCGGTCAATGGTCGCGCGCGATCTCGCAGCGGACCTGCGCCTGCGCCAGCAGTTCGGGGAAAGGCGGCGGCGGCTCGGCATCGGTGAACAGGCAATCGATCTGCGACAGCTTGGCCAGCTCGATCATCGCCGGCCTGTTGAACTTGCTCGCATCGGCCGCGAGCCAGACCTCGCGTGCCTGCGCAATGATGGTCTGCGCCACCTTCACCTCGCGCAGGTCGAAGTCGCGCAGCGTGCCATCGGCCTCGATGCTGGAGACGCCGATCAGCGCGATGTCGACCTTGAACTGGCGGATGAAGTCGACCGTGGCCTCGCCCACGATCGCGCGGTCGCGCAGCCGCACCGAGCCGCCGGCCACGATCACCTCGCAGTCCGGGTTGTCGCTCAGGATGGTCGCCACGTTGAGATTGTTGGTGATCACGCGCAGCCCGGTGTGCCGCAGCAAGGCCTTGGCAATGGCCTCGGTGGTGGTGCCGATGTTGAGGATCAGCGAACAGTCGTTGGGCACCCGCGCTGCCACGGCGCGCGCGATGCGCGCCTTGCCTTCGGCATGCAGGTTCTCGCGCTGCTGGTAGCCGATGTTCTCGGTGGTCGAGCTCGGCACCCGCACGCCGCCGTGAAAGCGCCTGAGCAGCCCCTCGTCGGCCAGGCGCTGCACGTCGCGGCGCACCGTCTGGAGGGTCACGCCGAGCATGTCCGCCAGCTGTTCGACCGTGACCGAGCCGCGCGTGCGCACGGTGTTGAGGAGCTTGAGTTGTCGGGGATTCGAATTCACGCGAATGGAACAGAGCGCAGGGCGCGCTACTTTAGAACGAAAGAAAACGAATGGACGCAAGGGTTAACGAGTAGGAAAATCGCGCCATAAGGAACCAAAATGAAAAAAACCGAAAACGCCCCTGGCGAAATTCGAACCATCCAACCCCAGACCGTGAGCGCAAGCCCTTCATCCTCGTCAGCCGCCGTGGCCGCCTTCGACGTGCTGATCGTCGGCGGCGGCATCAACGGCTGTGGCATCGCTCGCGACCTGGCCGGCCGCGGCTGGCGCGTGCTGCTGTGCGAGAAGGACGACCTCGCGGCGCACACCTCATCTTCTTCCACCAAGCTGATCCACGGCGGCCTGCGCTACCTCGAGTACTACGAGTTCTCGCTGGTGCGCAAGGCGCTGCAGGAGCGCGAGGTACTGCTGCGCAGCGCGCCGCACATCATGTGGCCGCTGCGCTTCGTGATGCCGCACGACCCTTCGATGCGGCCGGCCTGGATGGTGCGGCTCGGCCTGTTCCTGTACGACCACCTGGCCCGGCGCGAGGTGCTGCCCGGTTCGCGCTCGGTGGACCTGCGCGCGCACGCGGCCGGTGCGCCGCTCAAGCCACAGTTCAAGCGCGGATTCGTCTATTCGGACGGCTGGGTCGACGATGCGCGGCTGGTGGTGCTCAATGCGCTCGACGCGCGGGACAAGGGCGCCGAGGTGCTGACGCGCACGCGCTGCCTGAGCGCGCAGCGCGATGCCGATGGATGGACCGCCGTGCTCGAGGGCCCGGATGGCCGGCGCACGGTGCGCGCCGGCGCGGTGGTGAACGCGGCGGGGCCCTGGGCCGAGTCCTTCCTGCGCGGCGTCGCGCGGCCTTCGCAGGGCGAGGCACTGGCCACCCGGCACCTGCGCCTGGTGAAGGGCAGCCACATCGTCGTGCCGCGCCTCTTCACCCACGACCACGCCTACATCTTCCAGAACCCCGACAAGCGGATCATCTTCGCGATCCCCTACCAGGACGCCTTCACGCTGATCGGCACGACCGACATCGAGCTCAGCGGCGACGACCCCGGCGCGGCGCGCATCGGGGCGGACGAGATCGAATACCTCTGCACCCAGGCCAGCCGCTATCTCGAGAAGCCGGTCTTGCCGGCGGACGTGGCCTGGACCTACTCGGGCGTGCGGCCGCTGCTCGACGACGCTTCTGGCGATCCCTCCGCGGTGACGCGGGACTACATGCTCGAATCGAACACGACCGCGGCGCCGCTGCTGTCGGTCTGGGGCGGCAAGATCACGACCTTCCGCAAGCTCTCCGAGGATGCGGCCGACGAGGTGGGCCGCATGCTCGGCGAATCGCGTGCCGCCTGGACCGAGGGTGCCTTCCTCGCCGGCGGCGACCTGTCGGGCTGGATCGGCGCCGCCACCCGTCCCGACGAGGACTTCGAGCGCTTCGTGGCGGCCGTCCGCGCGAAGCATCCCTGGCTCGAGGGCGCGCTGGCGCGCCGGCTCGCACGGGCCTATGGCGCACGCATTGCCACGGTGATCGGGGACGCGCAATCGATGAACGATATGGGCCAGGCCGTGGCCCCAGGCCTGCACGAGCGCGAGCTGCGCTACCTGCAGGACGAGGAATGGGCGTGCAGCGGAGACGACGTTCTGTGGCGGCGCTCCAAGCTGGGCCTGTACTACACGCCGGAACAACGAGAACGTGTCGGTGCCTGGATGCAGCAGCAGGCCCGCACCCCCAGGCAGCAGGAAGGAGTTGCATGCAGCTGACACTCGAGCGCGTCACCAAGAAGGTGGGGGCGCAGACCTGGCTCTACGAGCAGAGCATCGCGCCGAGGCACGGCGCGGTGACGGTGCTGCTCGGCGCCACGCAAGCCGGCAAGACCAGCCTGATGCGGTTGATGGCCGGGCTCGACACGCCCACCTCGGGCCTGGTCCTGGTCGACGGCAAGGACGTGACCGGCGTGCCGGTGCGCGAGCGCAACGTGGCGATGGTCTACCAGCAGTTCATCAACTACCCCTCGCTGCGGGTGGCCGAGAACATCGGCTCGCCGCTGAAGCTGCGCGGCGAGAAGAACATCGAGGCGCGCGTGCGCGAGCTGGCGGACAAGCTGAGCATCGGCATGTTCCTCGACCGCTACCCGGCCGAGCTCTCCGGCGGCCAGCAGCAACGCGTAGCGCTGGCGCGCGCGCTGGCCAAGAATGCGCCGCTGGTGCTGCTCGACGAGCCCCTGGTCAACCTCGACTACAAGCTGCGCGAAGGCCTGCGCGAGGAGCTTACGCAGCTCTTCGCCACCGGCGACTCGACCGTGATCTACGCCACCACCGAGCCCGGCGAGGCCTTGCTCCTCGGTGGCTACACGGCGGTCATGGATGCCGGCCAGCTGCTGCAGTACGGCCCCACCGCCGAGGTTTTCCACGCGCCGCAGTCGCTGCGCGTGGCGCGCGCCTTCAGCGACCCGCCGATGAACCTGCTGGCCGGGCGCGTGGCGGCCGGCGGCGTGCAGCTGGCCGGCGGCCCGCTGGTGCCCGTGACGTTGCCGGCCGGCGTCGATGGCGCGGTCACCCTCGGCCTGCGTGCCAGTGCGCTGGACGTGCGTCCCGGCGAGGGCGATATCGCCATCCCCGGCAAGGTCGAGCTGGCGGAGATTTCGGGCTCCGACACCTTCGTGCATGTGAAGACCCTGGTGGGCGACCTGGTGGCCCAGCTGACGGGCGTGCACCGCTTCGAGCTCGGGGCGGCGATCACGCTCTACTTTGCGGCGACGCAAGCCTATGTGTTCGACGCCGCCGAACGGCTGGCCCTGGCGCCCGCATGGCGCAGACAAGGAGCCTGAAGGTGGCACGCATCGACCTCGACCTGGCCCATGCCTACCGGCCGAATCCCACGCAGGACAGCGACTATGCGCTGCTGCCGCTCACCATGACATTCCGCGACGGCGGCGCCTACGCCTTGCTCGGCCCCTCGGGCTGCGGCAAGACCACCATGCTCAACATCATCTCGGGCCTGCTGGTGCCTTCGCGCGGCACCGTCAGCTTCGACGGGCGCGATGTCACGCATGCGTCGCCGCAGGAACGCAACATCGCGCAGGTGTTCCAGTTCCCCGTGATCTACGACACCATGACCGTGGCCGAGAACCTTGCCTTTCCGCTGCGCAACCGGAAGATGCCGGCCGAGCAGATCCGCAAGCGCGTGGGCGAGATCGCCGAGATGCTGGACATGAGCGGCCAGCTCAACCAGCGCGCCGCCGGGCTCGCGGCCGACGCCAAGCAGAAGATCTCGCTGGGCCGCGGGCTGGTGCGCAGCGATGTGTCGGCCGTGCTGTTCGACGAGCCGCTGACGGTGATCGACCCCAACCTCAAGTGGCAGCTGCGGCGCAAGCTCAAGCAGATCCACCGCGAGCTCAAGCTCACGCTGATCTATGTGACGCATGACCAGGTCGAGGCGCTGACCTTCGCGGAGGAGGTGATGGTCATGACACGCGGCAAGGCGGTGCAAGTGGGCAGCGCCGATGCGCTCTTCGAACGCCCGGCCCATACCTTCGTCGGCCACTTCATCGGATCGCCCGGCATGAACTTCCTGCCGGTGCACAGCAGCGGCTGGTCGCTCGAAGTGGCGGGCATGCGGCTCACGACGCAGCGCACGCTGCCCGAGGGCGCGCTCAAGCTGGGCATCCGCCCCGAGTACGTCACGCTGGCCGCGCCGAACGCCGCCGGTGCACTGTCGGCGACCGTCGTGCAACTGCAGGACGTGGGCACCCACCAGATGCTGACGGCGCGGGCGGGGGAGAGCGTGATCAAGGCGCGGCTCCCATCCGACATGCCGGCGCCGGGCGCAGGCGAGCAGGTCTGGCTGAAGGTGGTGGACGCGCACACCTGCTTCTATCGTGACGAGGAGCTGGTCGCATGAATGGAGTGAACAAGCCCGTCAACCAGAAGGCCTGGTGGCTGGTGCTGCCGGTGCTGCTGTGCGTGGCCTTCTCAGCCATCGTGCCGCTGATGACGGTGGTCAACTACTCGGTGCAGGACATCATCTCGCCCGAGCGCCGCGTCTTCGTGGGCACCGAATGGTTCGCCTCGGTGATGCGCGACGACGAGCTGCACGCTGCGCTCTGGCGGCAGCTCGGCTTCTCGTTCGCGGTGCTCCTGGTGGAGATCCCGCTCGGCATCTGCCTGGCGCTCTCGATGCCGGCGACCGGGTGGAGGTCCTCGGCCGTGCTGGTGATCATTGCGCTGTCGCTGCTGATCCCGTGGAACGTGGTCGGCACCATCTGGCAGATCTACGGCCGAGCCGACATCGGCCTTCTCGGCTGGACGCTGCAAAAGCTGGGCATCGACTACAACTACACCGGCAGCGCGACCGATGCCTGGATCACGGTGCTGGTGATGGATGTCTGGCACTGGACGCCGCTGGTGGCGCTGCTGTGCTTTGCCGGGCTGCGCTCCATTCCCGACGCCTACTACCAGGCCGCGCGCATCGACGGCGCCAGCCGCTTCGCCGTGTTCCGCTACATCCAGCTGCCCAAGATGCGCGGCGTGCTGATGATCGCGGTGCTGCTGCGCTTCATGGACAGCTTCATGATCTACACCGAGCCCTTCGTGCTCACCGGCGGCGGGCCGGGCAACGCCACCACATTCCTGAGCCAGTACCTCACGCAGAAGGCCGTGGGCCAGTTCGACCTCGGCCCGGCGGCGGCGTTCTCGCTCATCTACTTCCTGATCATCCTGCTGTTCTGCTTCGTGCTCTACAACTGGATGCAGCGCGTGGGCACGCAGACGGTGGAGGAGCCGAAATGAGCGCCGCGCCGGGCCGCCCCAAGCAAGCTCGCGCCCCCTCGGGGGGCAGCGATGACACGAAGGGCAGAGCGTGGGGGCTTCAATGATGAACGAGCGACGCTTCCGCAAGCGCAGCATCTTCCTGCTGCTCTACATCCTGTTCGCCCTGTTGCCCATCTACTGGATGGTCAACATGAGCTTCAAGACCAACGAGGAGATTCTTTCGAGTTTCTCCTTCTTCCCGCAGCAGTTCACCTGGGCCAACTACGCGCGCATCTTCACCGACGAGAGTTGGTACTCGGGCTACATCAACAGCCTGATCTACGTGGGCATCAACACCGTCGTCTCGCTCACGGTGGCGCTGCCTGCGGCCTATGCGTTCTCGCGCTATTCATTCCTCGGCGACAAGCATGTCTTCTTCTGGCTGCTGACCAACCGCATGACGCCGCCGGCCGTGTTCCTGCTGCCGTTCTTCCAGCTCTACACCACCGTCGGGCTGATGGACACGCACCTGGGCGTGGCGCTGGCACACCTGCTCTTCAACGTGCCGCTGGCGGTGTGGATCCTGGAAGGCTTCATGAGCGGCATTCCGCGCGAGATCGACGAGACGGCCTACATCGACGGCTACTCCTTCCCGCGCTTCTTCCTCACCATCTTCCTGCCGCTGATCAAGGCGGGCGTCGGCGTCGCGGCCTTCTTCTGCTTCATGTTCAGCTGGGTCGAGCTGCTGCTCGCGCGTACGCTGACCAGCGTGAACGCCAAGCCCATCGTGGCGACGATGACGCGCACGGTGAGCGCTTCCGGCATGGATTGGGCGACGCTGGCGGCGGCAGGCGTGCTGACGATCGTGCCGGGCGCGATCGTGATCTGGTTCGTTCGGCACTACATCGCGAAGGGCTTCGCGATGGGCCGGGTCTAGAGGAGACAAGAGATGCTCGAATGGATGGTCTGGACCACTCCGGTGGCGGTTTTCTTCAGCTGCATCGCGCTGATGCTCGTCGGCATGACGATGTGGGAAGTCAAGTCGCCCACCACCTTGCGCCGCGGCTGGCTGCCGATGGAGACCACGCGCGGCGACCGGCTCTTCATCGGCCTGCTGATCGCTGCCTACATCAACCTGGCCTTCATCGGCATCGCAGGCAAGCTCCAGGAATGGCTCGAGCTGGAGGCGGAGCCCTCGATCTGGATCAGCTTCGTGCTGTCGATGCTGGTGCTCGCGCTCGTCATGCGCAAGGGCTGAGCGCACATTCATTTCACGCTGTCCGGCTCTCCGCTTTCCCGGGGCCGGGATCTGCACAACACCGGGAAGCACCTAGGGAAACGCTGATCAATAGACCGCGGCGGGCACGGC
>NZ_LMTS01000010.1:0-1113 GCF_001541225.1 Variovorax sp. WDL1
CATTGCGCGCGCAATGCCTTGAGCCGCACGGGATCGGCGGCCAGGGCATCGGGAAGGTTGGTGGCCGGCTGTTCGCTGCAAGCGGCCAGCAGCGCGGCACACAGGGCGAGGACGTATCGCATGGCGGCCTCCCGTCAGTTGCCGTAGAAATCCACGCGCTGCGGCGTGTACGGGGTGCCGTCGCCCATGAAACGCCGGCGTACCTCGCGGGCGCGCTCCGTGGCCGCCGCCTGACGTGCCAGCTCCAGCGAAGCGGCCCGGTCTTGCGTGATCTGGAGCCTCTGCAACTGGATCGACTGCTTGGCCTGCAAGGCCAGCAGTTGGTTCATGGCCTGCATCGCTTGCAGCGCGCCTTGGGCCGACTGGCTCTTGCCCACGAGGTCGGCCAGCACGCTTTCGTCTTCGCCCAGGTTCTGCGACACCTGCGCCTGCATCTGCATCGTGGTCTGCAAGCCGTTGAGCGTGTTTCGCCAACGCTCCTGCGCATCGCGGTACATCTGGTCGCCGCTGACGGTGGCGGCGTACTGCTCGGGATACAGGCGCGCGAACTCCCGATCCAGATTCGTCACGTCGTAGGCCAAGCCGCGAGCCTGGGCGATCAGTCGCTCGGTCGTCGCCAGATTGGCGCGCAACTGGTTCGCCACGCTGGACGGCAGGCTGGCGAGGTTGCGCGCTTGGTTCATCAGCATCTGCGCTTCGTTCTGGAGCTGCTGGATCTGGTTGTTGATCTGCTCCAGCGTGCGGATCGCGGTCAGCGTGTTCTGCACGAGGTTGGTGGGATCGACTACGACCCATTGCGCATGGGCGGTGGCGGTGCAAAGCATGGCCGCGATGGCGGCGGCGATAAGACGCTTCTTCATGGCAGGTTCTCCAGGGGTTGGTCAGCGAGGGAACCCGGCGCAAGGCCGGGGAACGAGGGCAGCAGCTCGGCCGCCCAATCGAGGCCGCGATGGCGCAGCCAGGCGCCCGCGAAGCCGGGCACGCCGGCGTCCAGCAGCACGCGGTCTATGTCGCGCTGATCCTGCGGCGTGGAAGCACCCGCGAACGCCAGCGTCGCCGGCCCCAGGTCGAGGTCGAACAGGCGGTTGCCGAGGCGGGATTGGTAGTAGTAGT
>NZ_LMTS01000010.1:1237-3677 GCF_001541225.1 Variovorax sp. WDL1
CGCCTGCGGGTTGGCGAGGAAAATGCGGCTCGCGCAGCTCTCGATGATCGCGGGCGCGATGCTCGATTCCTTGACGTCCGCGAGGCTCTGCGTGGAGAAGATGACGCTGACGTTCTTTTTCCTGAGCGTCTTGAGCCATTGCCGGATACGCGCGGCAAACACCGGGTCATCGAGGAACAGCCACGCTTCATCAAGGATCAGCAGCGTGGGCGCCCCGTCGAAGCGTTCATCGAAACGCGCAAAGAGGTAATGCAGCACGGCCATGACGGCGGCCTTGCTGTGCATCAGCTCCTCCATCTCGAAGCACTGCACGTTGGCCATGCCGAGCCGGTCATGGTCGGCGTCCAGCAGCTTGCCGTGGGCACCGCCGAGCACATAGGGCGACAGCGCCTGCCGCAGCGTGTTCGATTGCAGCAGCACGGAAAGCCCCGTCATCGTGCGCTGCTCCAACGGCGCACCGGCGAGGCTTCCCAACGCCGACCAGATAGCCGCCTTCTCGTCGGGGCCGACCGCCACGCCCTCATGCAGCAAGCGGCCTTCGATCCATTCGGCCGCCCAGGTGCGGTAGCCTTCGCGGTCGATGCGTGCCAATGGCTGGAAGGCGATTTCGCCATCCGTCCCGAGGTCGTAGTGCTCGCCGCCCAACCCGAGAACCGTGGCGCGCATCGAGCGGCCCATGTCGAACGCGAAGATGCGCGAGCCGCGATAGCGGCGGAACTGCATTGCCAGCGTGGCGAGAAAAACCGACTTGCCCATGCCGGTCGGCCCCGCGACCAGCGTGTGGCCCACGTCGCCGATGTGCGTGACCAGCCGGAACGGCGTCGCGCCATCGGTGCGAGTAACGATCAGCGGAGGGCCGTCGAGGTGGTCGTTCTTCTCCGGCCCGGCCCATACCGCCGACAGGGGCATCATGTGCGCCAGGTTCAGCGTCGAGACGATGGGCTGACGCACGTTGGCGTAGGCGTTGCCCGGAATGGACGACAGCCACGCATCCACGGCGTTGAGCGTTTCCGGGATGGTGATGAAGCCGCGTCCTTGAATGACACGCTCCACCATGCGCAGCTTCTCGTCGGCCACGGCCGGGTCGGCATCGAGCACCGTCACCGTGGCGGTGAAGTAGCCGAAGGCAACTTGATCGCTGCCCAGCTCCTGCAAGGCTGCGTCGGCGTCGGCCGCCTTGTTGCTGGCGTCGGTATCGACCAGCGGGCTTTCTTGCTGGAAGATCGTTTCGCGCAGGAGCGCGATGACGTTCTTGCGCTTGGCGAACCACTGGCGGCGCAGGCGTCCCAACTCCCGTTCCGCCTCGGCTTTGTCCAGGCAGAGAAAGCGCGTGCTCCAGCGGTAGGCAAAGCCGAGGCGGTTGAGGTCATCCAGAATCCCCGGCCAGGTCGAGGTCGGGAAGCCCCGCACCGACACCACGCGCAGGTGCTGGTCGCCCAGCATGGGCGCCAGCCCGCCGACCAGGGCGGAATCGGTCAGCAACGCATCGAGGTGGAACGGCACTTCGGGCACGCCGACGCGGTAGCGTCGCGTCGAGATGGTGGCGTGCAGGTAGGTCAACGTCTGGCTGTCATCGAGCCAGGCGATTTCCGGCATCACGCCATCGAGCAGGTCAAAGACGCGATCCGTCTCCGCGACGAAGGCTTGCAGCCGCTCGCGCCAGTCCACGCCATTCGTCGGCGTGTTCTCGTAGAGCATCTTGGCTGCACGGGCACGGGATTCTTCGGGCGGCAGGTACACCAGCGTCAGGTGATAGCCGCTCTCGAAGTGGCTGCCCGATTCCTCGAACGTGGCCCGGCGTTCTTCCTCCACGAGCCACGACAGCGGCTCGGGGAACTCCGAGTGCGGATAGTCGGCGGCAAGCCGGCGCTCGGCTTCGATGAACAGCGCCCAGCCCGAACCCATGCGGCGCAATGCGTTGTTCAATCGCGCTGACGTGGCAATCAGCTCGCCTTGCGTCGCGCTGTCGAGGTCAGGCCCGCGAAACCGGGCCGTGCGCTGGAAACTGCCGTCCTTGTTCAAGACGACGCCCGGCGCAACCAATCCAGCCCACGGCAGCCAGTCGGCGAGCAAGGCCGGGCGCTGGCGGTATTCGGCAAGGTTCAGCATGGCGGCGTCCCCTCACACGTCCAGCAGCGGGCGGTGCTTGATGTGCCGGGCGAACACGGCCATGAACTGCGGATCGACGCGCGCTCCCCACACCGCCAGCGAATGGCCGACGATCCAGAGCACCACACCCGGAATCCACAGTTGCAGGCCCAGCCCGACAGCGGCGGCCAGCGTGCCGTTGGCAATCGCCACGGTGCGCGGCGCACCGCCAAGCAGGATCGGCTCCGTGAGCGACCGATGCAGCGGCACCTCGAAGCCGTCCGCGAAGGTGTCGGGGGCACTCATACGACAGCCCCGCCGGAGAAGCTGAAGAACGACAGGAAGAAGCTCG
>NZ_LMTS01000010.1:3687-5028 GCF_001541225.1 Variovorax sp. WDL1
TGCGAACGCGATGGACAGACCGAACACGATCTGGATCAGCTTGCGGAAGCCGCCCGACGTATCGCCGAAGGCGAGCGCGAGGCCCGTGGCGATGATGATGATGACCGCGACGATGCGCGCCACCGGCCCCTGGATGGATTCGAGAATGGATTGCAGCGGGCCTTCCCACGGCATCGAGGAACCGGCAGCCTGTGCGGTTCCGGCCAGGAACAGCAGCAGCGCGGCCAGCAGCAGCCCTTGCTCCGCAGGGCGGGCCAGGCTGCGCAACCGCGCCAGGTTGAACAGGTGCGAAGGCGGATTTACGGAAACACGGAAAGCAGGAACGGTCGTCTGCGTCATGGCAGTTCTCCAAGTGAGTCAGGGGATGGGAAAGTCGCCGCAGCGGGTGCGGCATCGGGGATCGGCGGCAGCTCGGGAAACGGCGTTTCCAGCGCGTCCGCCAGTTGGTAGCCCACGCCGTCGAAGCCGACGACGCGCGCGATGCTCTCGATGCGGCGCTTGCGTCCGCGCCCGGCGATGTGGATCACCACGTTGACCGCCTCGGCGATCAGCGCACGGGGCGGGTTCACCGCCACTTCGAGAATCAATTGCTCCAGGCGCAGCAGTGCGCCGAGCGCGGAGCCGGCGTGGATCGTTGCGATGCCGCCGGGGTGGCCCGTGCCCCACACCTTGATGAGATCCAGCGCCTCGGCGCCGCGCACCTCGCCGACGACGACACGATCCGGGCGCAGGCGCATGGACGAACGCACCAGCTCCGTCATGGACACCACACCTGCGCGCGTGCGCAGCGGTACGTGGTCGCGGGCCGCGCATTGCAGCTCCACCGTGTCTTCGAGCACCAGCACGCGGTCGCCAGTGGCGGCGATCTCGGCCAGCAGCGCATTGGCGAGTGTAGTTTTGCCGCTGCTGGTGGCACCGGCGATCAAGACGTTCTGCCGCTCGCGCACGGCGCGAACGAGAAAGCCCGCTTGGACGCTGGTCATCATCCCGTCGATGACGTACCGCTCCAGCGGGATCACACCGATGGCCCGCTTGCGCAATGCGAAGGCCGGCCCCGGCGCAGCCGGCGGCAAGATGCCCTCGAAGCGTTCGCCGGTTTCGGGCAGTTCCGCCGACAGCAGCGGCTGGCCGCGATGCACCTCCGCGCCGACGTGGGCGGCGACCAGGCGGATGATCCGCTCGCCATCGGCCTCGGGCATCTCCACGCCCATCGGCGCGCGGCCCGACGACAGCCGATCCACCCACAGGGTGCGATCGGGGTTGAGCATGATTTCCATCACGTCCGGGTCTTCGAGCGCGGTGGCGATCAGCGGCCCCATCGCCGTGCGCAGCATCTGGATG
>NZ_LMTS01000322.1 GCF_001541225.1 Variovorax sp. WDL1
CGCCGCTGAAGGTGGTGCTGGTGTTGTCGCCTCCCGCCGTCAGCGTGCCGGTGCCCAGGGTCACGAAGCCGAAGCCGGCCAGGCTGCCGATGGTCTGGCTGAAATTGTTCAGGTCCAGCGTGGCGCCGCCGCCGAGCGTCACCGCGCTGGCGGCGTTGAAGGCATTTGCCGCCCCAGCCCGCAGGGTGCCTGCGCTGAGGGTCGTCGTCCCAGCGTAGGTGTTGGCGCCGGCGAGGGTCAAGGTGCCGGCGCCGGTCTTGGTCACGCTGCCGGTGCCCGAGATCGACCCGTTGGACGCCAGGTCGGCGTCGGTCTGGAAGCCGCCACCGCCACTGCCG
>NZ_LMTS01000265.1 GCF_001541225.1 Variovorax sp. WDL1
CATCCTGAAAGCCGATCTTGAAAAGGCCAAGGCTGCGCTTTCTCAAGCGCAAGCCGCACAGGCCGCAGCGGAGTTGAAGCTCTCCTATACCCAAATCACGGCGCCCATCAGTGGCGTGATCGGCCAGAAGTCAGTGCGCGTCGGATCGTTCGTGAATGCCGGCAAACCATTGGTGGCCGTCGTTCCGCTAGATGCGGTTTACATCACGGCCAACTTCCGCGAAACGCAGTTGGCGCGCGTGCGG
>NZ_LMTS01000026.1:0-3459 GCF_001541225.1 Variovorax sp. WDL1
GCCCGCTTGGCGGCAAGGTGACTTGGCCAGACGCATACGCATCGTACGTAAGCGGCCATCGTCCACCTGTCCGTGCTCCCTGCCCATGCGTTTCGAGCGCTCCAAGTCCCTCTGCGTTGCAGCCGCGGCGCTGCCCTTCCTTAAAGACCTCGATGCCCTGTACCCGGGTTCGAGCGGTGGTACGCCGGTAAGGTCGTGCCCGGCCTGGCCGCCGGCAGTGACATCCTCCTGCTCGCAAAGGAAGCGGACCACGTCGTCGGCGTGGCATTGGGAAAGCGTGGCGAGGAGGAGACCAAGCTTCGGTGTGTTCGGGTGCTGCCCGCCTACCACCAGTCTGGGGTTGGTATCAGGCTCATCGACCGAATGCTTCACGAGCTCGAATGTGAAAGGCCGCATTGCACTGTGGCGGAAGAAATGCTGCACATCTATAGCCGCGCATTCGTGAACCGCTACGGCTTCGCCCTCAGCGCCGTCGAAAATGGCCGCTATCGACCTGGCCGGCTCGAGTACGCCTTTAACTAAGCGGTTTGCTCTGGCGCCGCACCGGGCCCACTGAGCGCTACGCTGGACCTGGCTACACGGAGCAGGACCACTGGGCACTGCCCTCAAGGAAAAACATGACGAAACTACTTTTGAATGGGGCCTCCGCATGAGCGCCAAGCCATTCCATCGCTACGACGGACACGACCTGCCAGGCGTCGACCCCGCACGGAAGATGCCGCGGGCGACCATCAACGCATCCACGTCACCGCGCTCCATCGGCGAGCTGGTGGGCCGACTAGAACTGTTCACTTCAAAGGAGGCTGAGCAACGCCAGCTGTACCCCTGGGCCAGCCGGTTCGTGCTTGGCTACCCTCTGCCCGACTGGCAAAGGGCTCTCGTCTGGAGCGGGGAGCAGAAGGCCAGGTTCATCACCTCGCTGTGGCTGGACATCGACGTTGGCACCTACCTGGTCAACGACATGGCCGACTATATCGAGGAACCCGGGAAGCCTTTGTTTGCCCGGAAGTTCACGGACGTCCTGCTGGACGGCCAGCAACGCCTGTCGGCTCTGGAGGACTACCTGCTGAACAAGCTGGCGGTCCCTGACGTCAACGGCCAGCCCTGCCGGTGGGAGGAGCTGGGCAAGGTCGAGCGTCGGCTTTTCTGCAACAAGACCTTTGGCTGCTCCTTCGTGCGTTCATGGGATGAAGCAACGCTGCGCCAAATCTACGACCTGCGCTCGTTCGGTGGAACGCCGCACCTCGAGAGCGAGCGTGCCTCGGCTTCGCCTGAACACGAGGTCTGAAAACACCTTCTTCGACGCCGGGCCTTGTGCTCGGCGTTTCTCTTGGCTCAGCACCTGCAAGGAGAAGCGCCCTGGTCATGAGACCAGGGCGCCTGCAATCAGGAGAGGAGGCTTTGCACCTCTGCGACATAGCCAGGCACCGCCTCGATGAGATGGAAGTGCTCTGGGTGCATCATTGGGTAAAGGCTGTGGGTCGCAACGATGACCTGCAGCCGCGACATGTCGGCATCTGCTATTTGCCGCCAAAGCAGCGCTTCCGCCTTCGCGTCGAGCGACTGCTCCGGTTCGTCCATCAGGACGACGGGCACCGCGCCGGCGGCGACGTTGCCGTATCGCTTCTTGAGCACCTCGGCTCTGAGCGTGCAGTCGGACGCGTCGCGGAGTCGGTCTACAGCGAGGGGCTGCGTGCCGCCATGCCAGTTCACGTACTGGTAGCTCAGGGTTGGTTTGTCTCCGGAGAGCAGTGCCTTGAGCTTTTCCAGCAACGCTTGGCTTCGCTGCCCGGACGATTTGTCCTTGATGAGCGTGCCGTAGGCTCGAGCTTCGTCGAAGTACCCGCACATCATTGATGCGGCGATGCTGTTGTCGTGGCCCGGGATGTGGCCTGGCTGGTAGTACAGCGCTGGCGCTCCGTCGGTTGCGACCTCGAGCCCGTTCAGGTAACGGAAGTCTCTCGACCACCGGTAGCCTGCCTGGTGCCAGTAGTCGTCCGAGTCGAGGCCCCTGGTGTAGTTGTCGTCGAAAGCGCTCTCACCTGTTTGGTACGAGAGCGTCTGGAGCGCCAGAGTCTTGAGCAGCGCGGACTTTCCGGCGCCGTTCGGACCAACGATGACATTAGGCCGTTTGGTCGAAAACGTGATTCCCTTGGGATGCTCCTGCATGAGGAGCGAAGTCTCAAAGTACGGGACAGCGGTGAAGCCGCTGGCTGTGAGTTGGGTTATCAAGAGAGTATTCCTTTTCCGAAGCGATGGGTGTCCTGCCTCGGTATAGGGACGTTCCGGCGGCGGAAAACGGGGGTCCGCGCTTCAGTCGCGCACCCGCTCTAGGATTTCCAACGCGTCCACCAGCATCAAGGCCTTGCGCAGAAGGTCCTCGAGCGACTTCGCAACGAATACGTTCGGCTTGCTGACCCTGTCCAGGTGCGCACGAGCAAGTATTCGCGCCCTGCGCGAAGCTTCGGCCTGGGCCGGGATGCCTGCCACAGCTCCTCGCTGACGTCCTCCGCGATATACAGAAGTACGAAGTGCTGCGCGCTGGTCGCGCGCACCGCGTGAAGTGGAAAACCAGTTTCTGCCAGGGAGCCGAACCCAAACGTCTCCTCGGTCACCGCGAACACCACCAACTGGTCGTTCGCAAGGTGCAATGCTTCCAAGGGCGCGAGCTCGGGCGTCCAGCTCTCCACTTGCGGGTCGAAATAGGTGACTCCTCGAGCCTCGAGCGCAGTGCGGAAGGCCCGCCTCCAACTGCTGGGGCCGCACGTGCCGAAGAGGCCGAAATTGGCCGGCGTCAAGCCGGTGTGGGCAGGGGTATCGCAGGAGCTCATGCCTACGGATAGGCACGTCGTTGCTTGCAACGCAGAGGGCTCCTGGCTGGGCTTCGGTTTTCGGGCTGACGGCTATACGGTGCACCTTGACCCAAAACTCCCTGCCCGGCCGTTCGCGCCTCAGCCCCCCGCGCCCTCGTAGCTCGGCGCCGCATTTGCGCCCGCGAACCCCTCAAATGGATGCCGTGGCAAGAGCTATCCACGGGTGCACTGCGTTCTCCTTCGAGGGGGCCTGCCGGGCTGTGAGTCAGGCGAGCAACTTGCGATTGCAGGAGCATGCGGTGCCCGGGGAGACCCTCCTCCGCACCCACGAGCCTTGATGGGATGACAAAGACCGTCAGCAACGCTGGCGGCCTGGTGAATTACGCGCTGAAGATGCCTGGATGAGGTCCGGCTGCCCAACCTGTCCAACCACCGCTGCACGTTCATGACGTGCACCCTCGCCCATGCCTTTCAGCTCGCTGCAAGAATAGTCGCCAGCTATCCCTTAGCGGCCTCGAGCTTTGAAGGCGCTCTTGGGCGGCTGTTTCCTGGACACGAGGACGTCGTAGCCGGCACGGCCCAGTACCCTCACCAAGAACTCGAAGCCCTGCTCGGAGCCCAGCCACTGGATGGCCGTCGCCGCCGC
>NZ_LMTS01000026.1:3503-110634 GCF_001541225.1 Variovorax sp. WDL1
CTGCTCCTGGGTGTGGTTCGGGACTAGGGTCTGCATGAGAGGGGGCAGCCCGAGCCGGTCCTGGTTCGCGGCCTCCCATTCCTGGGCAAGCGCCGCCTCGCGCTGGCGGTCACGGTACTCGAGGTCGCTCTTCGTCCGGTTGAATGCGTAGCCGCGGTGCACGATGCCGGCCGGCAGGGGCGTGTACTGGTCTTTATCGTCGTCGTCGCTCTTTGCCACCAGGCGCGGAGTGTGATTCAGGGCGAGTGCGAGCAGAACGAAGGTGCTCAGGCTGGTGTCGGCGTCCTCCGCCTCAGTTCGTTGGATGGTCATGCGGCTCACGCCGGCGCGACTGGCCAGTTCGGCCTGGGTGAGGCCCATGGCGGTACGTGCATTAGCCAGCTGTGACAGGAGCGTGTTCTTGACGAGCGGCGCCACGTGGGTCAGGTCTTCCTTCGTTGCCATCAGAGAGCCTCCATCGGCAAAGTCTCTTCCTCGACGACCATGGTGTGCGATTGCAACGTGACCTTAGCGAGCCGTGCCGTTCCTCCATGCATCCGGGCGGCTTCCGCAAAGCAGCAAACCAAAAAGGCCTTCACGGCAGCGGCCGTGGGAGTTTCGAAACAGTTTTCCGAATGAAGTGAAACGACCCACGCGAGCTTTCCCTCAAGCTCCTCAGCGCCCTCAGCGGCGCACAGGTCGTACGCGGGAACCTCGTACTGGATGCCGCCGTCGTTGACGGCCTGGATGGCAACCGGCAGCTTGCCGATTCCAGTCCCGTACCGAAGATGGTACTGCCTCCCTCGCTGTCCTCTGACGCGGGCAACTCGTTCAGAACAAACCAGAAGTTGAGGAATTGCTGCTGCAGGTATTTGGTGATGTGGAGCTGGGACATGTGTTATCCGTTATAAGGGTGCAGTCTCATGATACACCGATGTAGCCAGGTAGGTCAAGGGATACGGTTGTGTGCAGTGGCCTAAAGCGCATCGCGGTTGCTACACCGTGAAGGCCAACTACTACCAAGGATATGAACATGAGTGAAGCTGCTCTCCTCGAACGACCCACTGCAGACAAGACCTACAGCAAGGACGACATCATCCCTTCGTCCGCCTGGGGCAAAGACCACTGGTCCACCCTCTCCTACGTGGAAGCAGTTGCGACGGACTGTGCCGGCTTTCAGGTTGGCGCGGACGCGCGCATGCGCAGCACGCGGCGCAACCTCCGGGTGATGCAGAGCGAATGCCCCCGGCCGAAGCGTGCTGGCGCCCGCTCTTGGCCGCACGCAGTCGATTCCCACCACGGAACGCGCCTTCGCGACGGCTCTGAAGTCGACGGGCACGACGACTGGGCCTGCCTGCTGGACCTGGCGGCCGAAGGCCTGTTCACGTGCAACGAGCAGGACCTCGAGCCTGGAGAGGTGCTGCACCTGTCCAAGAAAGGCAAGGCATGGGCTTCTGCCCTGCGCTCGCACAAGCAGGCGGGCGGCGCCTTTTCGACGTTCACTGCCGACGGGCTCCCCCAGATGGAGCTGGAGGGCAAGGCACCACCGAAAGAGGTTTTTGTGTGGATGAACAAGCGCATCGACGTTAGCGCCATCCTTGCGGACATTGCCAGCAAGAAGCTACGCCCGAAGGAAGTGACCATGGATGCGGAGTTCGTGGCGACCTACGCCCGAACTTTCCTGGGCATCGACAAGGCCAAACGCGATGTCGACCAGATTGGTTCGCTCTTCATCGCGGTGAGCTCGAAACACGCGCTTGAGTTGCCACAAGAGGTGCTGGACCAACCGGCAATCCTCATCTATGTCGGCAAAGGAAAAGGCGTTCTCAAGACCGAAGGTGACACGGCCGACTACCTGCTGTGTGACGGCAACCACCGTTACATCCGCGCCTACATGGATGACCTCGGCGACCGAAAGGCCTACGTCCTGAGCCCGGCTCAGTCGCGGGCTTACCGGAAATAAGCCCTCACGAGCGCACGCTCGCTGCTTCTAGCACCCCGCTTTGCCGGGGTGCTTTTCTTTGGCTCCCGTGCTCGAGCCCGGAGCGGTGCCGGAGAAACGAAAACCCCCGCTCTAGGCGGGGGTGAATGACGCACTGGCTCTTGTCTATTGGGATGCGGCAGCGGCCCTGCGCTTGGCCTTGGCTGCGGTGATGGCGGCCTGCGCAGCTTCGCGGTCGCCTTTTAGCGCCTTGATGACCTCGGCTTCCGGGATGTGCTTGAAGCGCGACAGCCATTCCGACGCCGGACGAACCCAGGTGTCGGGCTCGAAAGGCCAGACGTGGCGGTAGACCACGACGTTGCTTGCATCCTCGGTGTGCTTGCCGAAGCACGTGAGAGCGTAGATGCCGCCATCGGTATGGCGAAAGTAGGTGGGAACGGCTGTAAGCACGTAGGGGCTCCATGCAGATATCGAATGTGCCATATAGCGACCAGGTCGGCGGCCGCACCGCGCCCCGCGGCGCCATCCCAAGCGCGGCTTAGCCCGGTCGGCATACAAAACACGGGGCTACATGTGTCACGTGGCCCAGCACCGTTGAGCTGGCAGGCACCTGGCGTTCAGGGCAGAAGCCACGACTTTGCCGACCCAGAGAACCATATGCTCAAACGACTCCCCCAGGCCCTGGCCACCGCCGCCAGCCTGTTGATGACCACCCACAGCGCAGCCGCCGGCGGTGTCATGCCGATGAGGGACCTGACCGTTCTCGGCAGCGCCGCCTTCCCTGGCTCAATGCTCCCGCCCGGCGCGCGACCGGCGCAGCCCCAAACGTCCAATCCCTCCCCCGCTCCCGGCAGCCCGACGGAAGCTGCCCCTGCGCCAGACGCAGCGGGTCCTTGGAGCGACACCCCGACGCTGACCGTGGCGCGTGCCCTACAAGCCGAGCTTCATCGAACGGATTCGCTGGTCGCGACGTTCCAGAACACGACCGGGAAGACGCTACAGCTGAATTACCTGCCGGTCGGCGTGCTTGCCTATCCCTTCTCGTCACAGGTCGAGTCCGGGTGTCCCGCTGTCGGCGGGACGCTCGCCGTCGGCGCCACCTGCAAGCTGCTCCTCCAGTTCGCGCCCGGAGCCGGTGCGGCAGGGACCTACCAGGACGCAGAAAGCTTCTTCTTTCAATGGCAGTTCGAGGCCTGCGCGGCTGGAGCTTGCGGTGACCCCGCTGCAGCAGGCCACAAGACGTTGGCGATTCTGACCGGGCAGGTGACTGCGCCGGCGCGCCCGGTCATGTTGGCTTTCGACCAAGGTGGCGCCCTGGGTTACTTGCCCGCAGGAACCGTTCTAACGAGGAAGGTGAAGCTCCACAACAGCGGTACGAACAACTACCAGGTCTACAGCGTTGGCTTCTTCCAGGACGGCTCACAGGGGCAAATCAAAAACCTCAGCTCGACCTGCCAAATCGGCGTTGCCGGTGGCCAAACCTGCGAACTGTCCTTCACCGTGGAGGTGAGCCAGTGGCAGCCGGCTGGAACCTACCGCTCGACGCTACGTGTTGGCGGCGCCGACCCGGCTGCAAACAACTACAGCCTCAACGCGGACATCGAGGTGAGTTTCACCAAGTAGTGATGCGCGGAAGGAACGAAAATCGCCTGGGGATGGCGACGGCCCCTGCTGACCTCGACCCTCTGAAGGAGCTCGCGCGCCTATGTCGAACCGCGGCTGTTCGCGAGACGCTCGAGCGACTTGGCAACCTGCTGTGCCACAGCCTTGATGCCGCGGGCGTGCGCTGGCAGGCGCTCGAGACGGGCCATACCGTAGCTCAGCGTGCCGACGGCTGTGACGCCTGCTGCTCCATTGCCCTCCTCGGCAAGAAGCCCGTGTACAACAGGGCCGCTCCCCTTCCCGCCCCGGAGTTTCGCCTTGACCTGAGGTTTCGGACACAACTCGCCTCAGACTGGGAGGTGACTGCCTGCCTAGCTGACAGGTCTGGCGCTTTCCCTCAGCCACCAGCTCGATTTTGGTCCCGCGAGGTGCTGCTCGGCGACCTTTGGCACCTGAACACCGACCTTGACGTCCTCGAACTGGACGGCCTTTTCGACGACTGGGAGCAAAGCTGCCTGCTCGAAGTTGCCGACTTCGTCGGCCATTCGTTCTAAACCCTGCGTCACCCGGCGTTTGCTAGACGAAGGACAAAACCACCTAGGACATCATGAAATACGCCCTCCCCTTCGACATCGAAATCGAAACTACCCTCGACGGCGCCGGCCGCATCGTGCGCTCCGGCCTCAGCAAGGAGCTTGTTGGCAACCACGGCGCAATGCCTGTGGAAGCGTGGGTGAAGCTCTCCACCCTGGAGCAACACAAGGTGTTGAGCCAGGGCGCGAAGCACCCCTTCGCCGCGCATGCTGAAGACCGGGTGGCCAGTGGCATCGTCGCCGGCATGGAGGCCCTCCTCCTGGCGCTGGCCTGTGAAGGCATCAACCTCAACTCCGTCTCGGCCGCCAAGGCCCTCGTGACCGCTGTCGAGGCCGCGGCCAAACAGCAGGCCGACTGAGCTCCCCTCATTCCCTTCGAAGCCCGCTCACCGCGGGCTTCCTTATGGGCGCTTGCGCAGTGGCGCGCCCGACTCTCTAGATGACCCGAGGCCTGCTCGCTATACGGCCTAGGACAACTCACAAGGAACCAATTTTGGAAACACTAGCCCTCCTGCTGGTCGTGCCGCTCCTCTGGCCCTTCATCGCGAAGGCAATTTGGAAGCATGAGCTGACCGTGCGGGAAATTGCCATCAACCTGGCCGTCGGCGCCGCCATCGTCATCCTCGGATGGGCCGGCGGACGCTATGCCCAGACGCACGATGTCGAGTTGCTCAACGGTGAAGTGCTCCGCAAGGAGTCCCATCGTGTCTCCTGCGAGCACAGTTACGAGTGCAACTGCACGTCCTCAACCAGCACCGATTCCCAGGGCCGGACCACCACAACGAAGAGCTGCTCCACTTGCTACGAGCACACTCATGACGTCGACCACACGCTGTACACCAACGTGGGGGACATCGACATCGACCGCGTTGACCGTCAAGGGCTCACAGTCCCTCCGCGCTTCACCAAGGCCGCCGTTGGGGACCCGGTGGCGAAAAGCCACAACTTCGTGAACTACGTGAAGGCTGCGCCCGAGTCGCTGTTCAACACGCTCGCCGAGAAGGCCGCGTACGCGAAATTCGACGGCCACCTGCCTCCCTATCCGGACGAAATCCATGACTACCACTACGCGAATCGTGTTCTGGTCGTCGGCGCAAAGGTGCCGGACGCAGCCGAATGGAATGCAAAGCTCGCAGGCGCCTTGAAGAAGCTCGGCCCGGCCAAGCACGCGAACGCCGTCCTGGTGTTCACCGCCGACACGGACCCGAACTACGCGCAGGCCCTGCGCCAGAAATGGCTGGGCGGAAAGAAGAACGACATTATTGTGGTCATCGGCGCGCCCAGCTACCCTGAGGTCGAATGGGCCCGCGTCGTGACCTGGTCCGACAGCCAGCTCTTCAAAGTGCAGCTCCAGGATGCCATCCAGGACCTGAAGACCGTGACGCCCGATTCCGTCATCGCCTTGCTCACAGAGCAAACGATGAAGGGCTTCGAGCGCAAGAAAATGTCCGACTTCGAGTACCTGAAATGGGAAATCGCCCCGCCTACGTGGCTGCTTGCCCTGCTGTTCGTGCTCTCGCTGGTCGCCAGCGTCGTCACGTCAATCAAGCTTGCTAACAACTCCGAATCGTCGGGCGGCTACATGCCGCGCCGGTTCGCACGAAACGCTAAAAGCCGGCGCTAAACGCCCCTGCCTCCCAGTTCATCAATCACCAAGGAAATCACCCCATGAAGAAAAATCAACACGGCTCGGCCGCTGTCGGCATCCTCATCGCAATCGTCGCCCTGTTCGTGCTGATTGGCGCGGTCTTCGGTGTCAGCTACATCTCGGCCTACAACGCCGGCAACACCATGGAGCAAGGCATCAAGGCCACGCACCAGAACAACCAAAACATCCTGGCGACGTACTCGCAGAAGGTCCTGGAGGCCGCACAGGTCACAGACATGATGCGCGACGACCTGGTGCGGGTGACGAAGGCAGCCATCGAGGGCCGCTATGGCGCTGATGGCTCCAAGGCGGTGTTCCAGGCAATAACCGAAACCAACCCGCAAGTGTCGGAAAAGCTCTACCTGAAGCTTCAGCAAATTGTAGAGTCCGGTCGCGACGAATTCAAGGTCAACCAGACTACGCTCATCGACAAGAAGCGCGTTTACCAGCAGGAGCTCGGCTCCTTTTGGCGCGGTATGTGGATGCGCATTGCCGGCTACCCGAAAATCAACCTCGACGACTACAAGGTTGTCATCACCGAAGGTGTCGAAGCAACCTTCAAGAGCGGCAAGGAATCGGCACCGATTCGACTGCGCGCTCCCCAGCAATAAGCCTCTGGCTTGATTTCGAGCGGACCCTCTCTGGGTCCGCTTTTCTTTGCTCCTCGGACTGAGGCAGTCCACCGCCAAGAAAAGGCGCCCCGACGGCGCTGTGGCGGTCGGGGCGGAATGGTTGGTTTAGGCTAAGGTGGCCGTTAGAGGTCCTCGGTATGCTCCGCTTTGAGGCGCCGTTCTGTGAGGTCGAACCAGCCCTCCAGGCGCTGAAAGATTTCAGCTTGGGAGAACATGTCGCGGCTTTCACCAATGAGCTGCAACAGCTGAGCCTCTTTGCCGCTGTACGCGACCCAGTCGGGCATATGCCGGCAGAGGTGAGCGCAGTAAGCTGCATGGGCCTCGAAGTTGAGCTTCATGCCGAAGGCGTCGGCTAGGCGCGCTTGGATGCCATAGGTGCGGCACTCGCGCTCCGTAGCCTGGCCGGTGACAGGGTGTTCGTACTCGCGTCCCGCAATTTCGATTTTGCCCAGGTTGAAGGTGAAGCCGCCCCAGGGGTTGCAGCGTTCATCGAACCTGTCCGGGCCGAACTCGACTGCGTGGGCCAGGTCGTGGCAAATCGCTCCGAATTCTGACGAGTAGGCGTAGCGCCCACCAAACACGTATTCCCTGTAGCCCTCTTGTTCTAGGTCGAAGTGAAACCCTGGGTGCCGCATCAGCGGAATGCGCGCGAGGCGCTCGTCAAATACGCGACGCAGCCGCGGGATGCGCGATTGGGGGATGGTCTTCATCCCCAGTCCAAAAATGTCTGCCATGTCGTGTGCTCAAGTGGTCCTAACGACGTCTAGCGACGAGGGCAATGCCCGCGAGCGCCCCCTACCTGCCGCGCGCCTCCTCTTCCTCCATGCAGGTCTCGCACCAGCCCGTGGGGTCGCCAAGATGTGCCTTGGCCAGCGCGAGTGTCGGATGGTTGACGACGTGGCCATGTGCTTCGCAAATCGTTGCCCAGGGACCTCCGCTTTCATCCAGGTCGGCCTGGGCGGCGGAGTACAGACCCACAAGGTGTCCGGTTTTGCGGCTTTCGCGCTGCAAGACGCACCCCGCAAGGTCTGCGAACTCGTATTTCTTGACCGCTCCAGTCATCCCCGCTCCTTTCGCCAAATCAGCTAAAACTAAAACGCATCGGCGCACTTTTGAGATGCTAAAATGTATCATGCAACAATGCGCTTTAGGCGGCGGCTTCGTGCTTCGACTCCGGCGCCGCGATAAGCGCCGTCCATATACAAAGCTTCCGCTGAGAAGCGTGTTGGCCTCAAACTATGAACACCCTCGAAATCCATTGCGAACTCGGCGAGCTGAGCCGCCCCTTCGTCTGCGAGCCGGTCCAACCCAACCAGCTCGTGCACCTCACGCTCACCGTCGACGGCAAGCCCTTTGCCTCCACCAAGGATGAGACCACCGACGGTCCCCGCCTTGACGGCAACACCCTACTGGCAGGTCGACTGCGCGGGGCGCAACTCTTCCTGCTGAATTGTGAATGCGGTGTGCCTGAGTGCGCCGGCGTCTTTGAGCCGGTTCATATCCGCCGACGGACGGGAGCGGTCTCATGGACGTTCTCGCAGGCCTACTTCGATTACCTGCGCAGTCGGGGCTTCGTCCAGGGGGAGCCGCGGGAGGTGTCGTTCGAGTTCGACCGAGTCGGCTACGAGAGCCTTCTAGAGGCAGCTGAGGATTTCGCGGTAGCCGCTGAAGCGGGCGGCGGCAGGGTCGCCCTGCTTGGCGAGAGCGAGCGTCCTGTTGCCAAGTCCATCCTCATCCAGCTCGCGGCGGCGCGCCAGCTGATGGCAGCTCGGCTGGCCAGCCGGTGGTTTGTGTCCTCGGCAGCGGGCCGGCAGGGCTACGAGGTCATCCGTCCCCGCTCGGTTGCGGGGCGGACACCTGACTTCAAGGGTGCCCTGCCCGAGCGGCCCAGCGTCGACCGGGGCATCCGCATGGGGGTGGGCTCGCCGGAGCATCACCTTGTCTACCAGTATCAATTCGACGACCGGTCAGGCACCGGTCATTGGGCCTACTCGTACACGCAGGTCGACGGCACCTTGTGCGATTTTCCGCCACCGTGGGAGGCGTGAGCCATGGCCAACGTCGCGGCCCACTGCCGCCCGGGCCACCACGCTCATGCGGGCCATACGCCGGTCTGTGCCTGGCCCGCAGATTGCTACGTCCAATGGGGGACAAAGGGACTGGTCTTGCGCCGAGACGGCGGCGAGCCATACATCACAGCCTACTTCGAAGCGTTCCCCGAGACGTTCATCCGAGGAGAAGGCTCCAACGTAGAGGACGCGGAGCGAAACGCATTTGCCAAGTTCGAGCGCTATCAAGCTTGTCCGGGCCACGAGTTCGAGCGCCGGGGGTACACGAACGGTGCAGGGTTCTGCAAGCACTGCGGGATGTTCAAGGGCAAGGCGTTCCTTCCGGCGACCTCGTGCACCGTATGCTCAACGCCAACTGATTACAGCTACGGCGTCGATGCCAACAAGGTTTCCCATTGGTACTGCGAAGACCATGAGCAGCTGCGGCCGCGGGACACGCAACCGAGCTTCGTCGACCGCCTACGTGCCTCCAACGAGGACTAGGCCCCGGGCCAGCCCGCCTTCAAACTTCGATTTCCGAGTCATAGCCCCCAGGAGCACCATGCGCCCAATTGTCCTGCCAGTCATCCACTTTGCTGAAAAGGCCCGTGCCTTCCACAACGCCGCGGTTGCTTTTGACGCCGGGTGCGACGGGGTGTGGCTCATCTCGATGGACGGGCGAGATTCGTTGCTCGAGCCCGCTGCGCTTGAAATCAAGGCTGCCTGGCCGACCAAGC
This sequence comes from Variovorax sp. WDL1, assembly GCF_001541225.1. Classification (GTDB taxonomy): domain Bacteria; phylum Pseudomonadota; class Gammaproteobacteria; order Burkholderiales; family Burkholderiaceae_C; genus Variovorax. The sequence continues at coordinate 12,685 of NZ_LMTS01000026.1, forward strand.
AGGTCGGCATCAATTATCTGACCCTGCCGGCCGTAGAGGCCATTAGGCGCAATGTCGCAGCCGGGCTGGACATGACCTGGGCTGACAATGCGCGCGTGAATACGACGGAGGACGACGCGCTGGGCCTTCCGATTGCCGCCGAGCTACGCAAGTATCCTGGGCACGCGTTTTTTGGAGGGGTGGCGTTCAAGTACCAGGCGGCGGAGCCCAACCCGGGCCTGGCTGCGCAGCGCGCGGTTGAGTTCGGCATGATTCCAACCACGAGCGGGGAGGCGACCGGCAAGGCGGCAGACGTCGAAAAGCTGAAGCTCATGCGCGCGGCGCTGGGTGAGGCCCCGCTCGCTATCGCCAGCGGAATCACCCCGGACAACGTCAACCTGTACGCCCCCTACCTCACGCACATCTTGGTGGCAACGGGGGTCTCGGCGAGCTTCCACGACTTCGATTACGAGTTGCTAGCTCTCCTCATGGGTCGGCTCGAAATGGGGCGTGCAGCATGAGCGCCGGCGCAAGGGCTGTCCGTCGCGGCCTCGAGAGAGTCTCGCTGACAGGCCCGGATGACAACACCTCCGTCGATGCGTTGGCCGAGCTCGGACGCCGCTACCCGTTTGTCGAATGGGCGCTACTTTACCTACCCGAGAAGGAGCGGCTGGCACGCAACCCGACGAGGGCTTGGCGAGAGCGCTTTTTCGATGCGGGGGCCGCCGGCGGTTCGGCCGTTCACCTGTGCGGGCTTCAGGCTTTTGCGGAGCTGAAGGCCGGCGCCCTGCCAACGGACATCCTGCAGGCTGGTCGGCTGCAATTGAACATCAATGCGCGCGGGGTGGTATTCAGCGTGAGCGAGACGCTCGACCTCTACCGGCGCGCGCTGGACCTCGGGCCTGACCTCATCCTCCAGCGCCATGGCGGCACTACCGCGGCAATCGAGCTATTCCTCGGTCACCTCGCCGGCGATGACCGGTCGCGCGTCCACGTGCTGCTCGACGAGTCAAAGGGCCGTGGCGTGAAGCCCGATGCCTGGACCATGCCGAAGGGGCTTGGGAGCGCGTTTCTCGGTTTCGCGGGGGGCATTTCGCCAGGCAACGTCGCGACCGTGGCGCGAGCAGTCGATGAACTGAGCGTAGCTTACTGGCTGGACATGGAGTCCGGTGTGCGCACGGAAAACGAGTTCGACATCAGTAAGGCGAAAGCCGTTCTCGAAACGGTCGCCGAGTTCGTGGCGAGCTAGCAGCTCAACCTGCTATTTCGCTGGCGCCAAGAGCTTCAACAGGAAAGCGGCGACCAGGAAGACAGCCCCGCCGCGCAAGCTCCAGCGGTCTACCCAGGACCATCGTGACAGTTCGGCTTCGAGTGCAGCTATTACAACGGGCGCCATCGGGTCCTCGGGGCGTGACTTGGCCTTCGCGTCTGAGACAACCTTTCGAAGGTTGTCGACGAATCCATAGAGCCCGTCGTTGCGCCAAGCCGTCACCACGAGCAGGATGCCGCTGACGAGGCCGCACACGTCAGACCATGTTTCTAGGGACACGTGGCACGCTCAAAGAGATATCACCCGACGCGGCTCGCTGGTTTGGCCTTCCAGGTCTTCCAGGCCAAGGACCAATCGCTTTCCGGCTGCGTGTGCCAATCGGACGAGCGTCAGCAATGAAGGACCGCGCTCCATCTCTCCTGTCTCTAGGCGGCTGATTTCGGCCTGGCCAATCCCGCTGGCTGCCTCTAGCCCCTCCTGCGACAGCGCACCTTCCTTTCGCATCTCCCGGAGGAATGCCCCAATTTGCTTCAGCATTTCGTAGTTGTCGAACCCGAACCGGACTTCTGGGTCTTGAAGCAGGCTTGCTTCAAACTCCTCAGACTCGCGCGCTTGGGCAGCGGCATCGTTTACGTTCATTCGTCCCATGGTCTTCTCTCCTTCAGGTTGACCGCCCCCACGCGCGTGCACGCGCATCCGGCGCGGACTTTGGAAGACCGACTCGTGCGGTAGCCTGCCAGGCGTCGATGGCAAGAAGGGTCACTACGCCAGCCTCGACCTGATAGACGCACTCGACTCGGCCGAACAGGTTGTATGAATACTCCACCCCGTACAGCGTAGCGTAGCCCCCGGCACCGGAGGTCAGGTATTCGCTGGGGGCCAGGGGCTCGAGGCCGAGGTCCATGGCATGGTGGCGAGCAATCATCATCCCAGTACATTGTTTCACCGCCCGGCCGGGCGCCTTGAGGACGTCGAGCAACTCGAGCCGGGCGTCCGGGTGGTAGATGGGCAGCACGTTCAAATTATGGGCTTTTCCACATGGAATGCAAGTCTGCCCGCCAAAGCAATCCTGACCTGCTTTTTTGTGCCGGCTGCGCTCCTAGCCGCGCTCCCCCGGACGCCGGAGGGCTGCTGCTTCACAAGGCTCGGTTTCACGCCCCCGGACGAGCATCCCGACGAATTGCGCTGGTCAGACCGGATTCGAACACCAAGGCGGAATCCATCTTCCAGTTCCTCGGGGAGCGCTACCCGAGCGATTTCACGCTCGAGACGGTCGAGCTGTATTAGCGGAAGCCTGCCCGGGCCAAAACGGCTCGGTCTTCCTCTACAGCCTTCGCTACCGCAGCGCAAACTGGCTCGTAGTGGCCCTGGAAGAACTCTTTGACCCGGGCGAAGCAGGACAGGGCGCGGTGAGCCGCCTTCTCGACATAGTGGCGGTCGAGCACCTCCCAGCTGGCAACCAACATGAATGCGCCGACCACGGCTTCGTTGTTCAGTTCGGCCAGGCGCTTCTCGGGCGTGCGCCCCGTCTTCCCCACCTTCAGGAAGTCCCGCTGAAGGGGATTCCCGACGACGTAGACGTGCCCTTGCGCCGCTTGGAGGTAGTCCCGCACCGCTTTCGTCGCGAAGTCGCGCCAGTCGTCCTCGAACGGGTGCGCGGTGAACGAGCGCATCACATCGCCCTTTCCCTGCCGTAGGGCCGAAAGAACGAGTTCTGCGGTACGGGGCGCGTCATTGGCGTCGAAGGCGCGCTCGAGGGCGGCGATTGAGACCAGGTGAGGAAGCTGAGGCATCGCCCGTGTAGGCGGTCCGTTTAGCCGCGGCGCCGCTCGGTCGCTACAGGTCTCAGGACCTATTCATCACACAAAGGAAAAGACATGGGATGCTGGAGCTACGCCATCATCGGCTCGGACGACGCGCTCGACTGGGAGTGCGACCTCTTGGAACTCGCCAAGATTGACCTGGAGAACGACGAAGCGAACACACCGCTCACGCGCGCCCGGCTCGAGGCAGCCATTCCGGAATTGTTCGCAAAGCTGGACGGTCGCCTCGGCGAGCGGGACGAAGAACGCGAGCGCTACAACCGCTCCATCGGCTACCAGGTCCTCGGCGTCTTGCTGATGGGCGCGGGTTGCACGCTGACGGAAGAGATGCGCGAAAAGCTTGTTGCCGGCAGTACCAACTGCGGCGAATACAAGATGGCGTCCTTGACGAAGGAAAAGGTCAGGGACCGCCTCGTGGAGGTCGGTTCGACGGAAGATGAAATCGTCAGCTGCCTGAGGGCCTACGACGGTGAACGCCTGCGCGGTCGCAAGGCCGCCATTGATGGCCTGGTCGCAAACCTTCGGGAATACGACATCGCCGGTGGCACTCAGCTGCACGTCGAGTCCCCCAGCCTCTTTGACAAGATGGCCGAGGTGCTCGGCGCATGAAAGTACAAGTTCTCGGTGACATTTCGCTCGTGTCGAGCGTCTATGTGGAACTGACGGCGCAGGGCTTCCTGCATCTGTTGGTCAACACGAAGGACCGGGGCGCCCCTTACCAGGTGTCGGGGGGCTGGTCGTTGTATGCGCAGATTGTGCAAGACGCGCAGATGCCCAAGCATCGGGTCGTCGCGATACACCCTCTCACGGACGACCGAGCCGAACTTGCCGCCATCCTGCGCGATGACGAGGGGGACTACCGGGTTGGCGCCGAAGTGGTGCTGATTGCGGAAGGTGAAGCCGAAGGTGAGCTCGTGCAAGGCGTCGCGTACGAGGCGCAGTGCAAGGACCAAGTCGAGGTTCTGTTCGTTCCCATTCAAGCCAACCTTGCCCCCAAGGAAGTCGCCGCCTGGAAGCCGCCAGGGGCATCAACCTGATTTCCAGCCGCTGACCCTGTGTCAGCGGCTTTATCTTTGGTGCATACCCCACTCCTGCTTGCTACACCAGCCAGGACAACCACCGAGATTCGCAATGACGACCGCTTCCCCCCAAACCCATACCGAGACCATCTACGTCGCACCAGGCCGAGCTCAATGCCGCGTCTATGCGATTCCCCACGGCATGCGGCCCAACCAGGCACCGCGCGACCTGGCTGCCCCGTACCAGGACCTCTGGCGCGAAATTGGCCTCCTGAACCCCAAGCTCGAGCTGGTTTGTATTGAGCCCGCATACGCGGACCTGTCGGACGACATCGCCGGCTTGATGGGCGGCACCTACTTCGAGACCACCCGTCCGGGAGAAGCTCCTGAGCTTCCCAAGGTAAACCTTTGCGCTGCATGAATTCCGAGGCCACCTAAAGGTGGCCTCTTCGCTTTCACAGCTAGACGCCGGCTAAACGCCGGACCTACACGTGCGCAGACCTACTGCTGCCACGTTGCCGTGAATTCTCTCCGACTACGCATGGGCCGGTGCGTTATCGCGCTGGCGCTGCTCTCCCCACTTGCTGCTCTCGCCGCCTGCCCCGAAGTTATCGGGACCTATGAGGTAACCTCCGCCCAGGTCGCGCCTGAGCTCAACAACACGGTCGCCCGCGACGAGCTGACCCGGGTGGCGCAGGCTCAGCGCCCTGGCCCGGCCGACGGCCTTACAGATGTCCAGTTCGGATTCCGCGTCAAGTTTGAGGCTGGCCCTAACCGCGACGGCTGCCCGACCACAAACATCAATGCCCGATTGGTGGCTGATACCGCGGTGGTCTACATCGCGCGCGAGCTGGACGTGAAGGGATGCCGATTCCGCGCGGTGTATGACCATGAACTGCTCCACGTGCAGATTGGCCAGCGCGCCCTTGACCAGGCGGCGTTGGCCCTGCGCGCGAGTCTCAAGCGAGCGCCTGCAGCTTTCGGGACGGAGTACATCGACGGGCTGCCCCCTGAAAGCCAACTTCGACCCTGGCTGCGTCGAGAGCTGGAGCGGGCACTGGAGGTTGCTCGAGCGCAGTACACCAGGCACAACGACGAGCTGGACGTGCCAGAGGAGGCCCACCGCCTGGCCAACATGTGCGACACGACCATCCGGTACCACCTCGGCAGTCAGGTGTACCAGCTAGACCAGTAGTGCACCAATGGCGCTCGGCGCAACGTCGGACGCGCTGCTGCCGGCCTGCAAGGGCCCGAGAATCGCAAGAAAACGACCCGCGCAGGAGAACCTGGCGGGTCGGTTGTGAATCAGTCGACCTGGGGCATCGCGTGGACAGCGCCACAGCGGGTGCAGCTCATTCGGTCAAAGAACTGGTCTCCTCGCTCCACGGTCTCGTAGCTCTCCAGCCCGAAGTCGTGGTCGCAAGCGGGGTCGCCTTCGACCCATGTCTCTACGTTAGCAGGGCGGACGTAGCTTGGAAGCAGCTTTTCGAACTCCCGTAGCTTTCGCCCGGGCTCACCCAAGGGACGAGGGGCAAACCACGCAGGCGCTTCCAAGCCTTCGAGCACAGCGTCGGGAATTTCTCCGTTCACGACCTCGAGAATGTAGTAGCCCTGCTTTTCCAGGCCCAGCCACTCGTCAAAGAAGACGGTAGGCACGAGGCCTTGGCCGGCGTTGTGGGTCAGGTAGCGGTAGAGCGCGCTTCCCAAGTCTTCCTTGTCGAAGCCGAAGTCGAAGGTTCGAGCCTTTGGGTGGCCCACCGGTCCGTAGCCTACGTAAAGGCGGGGAATTGCAATTTTCATGGATGTCCTTTTGAGGACGGCTCACGGCCGTCCGTAGGTCTTGATGGAACCGCAAGCCGTGCATTCGCGCATGCTGCAGGCGTTATCTTCATGCAGCAGCACGGTTTGGCTGCAGGGGCAGGCGACCCGTTGCCACCAGTTAGCAATGGCTTGCCTGAGACCCGCGAAGCGTTGTTGCACTGGCTGTCGTTTAGTCATGGATGGCCGCGGGAATGCTGAATACGGAAGCCCATCAGCCGCGCAAACTCGGCAGGCTCGACGGAGAGCTTGAAAGGGACGCGGTCCACGACTCCGCGGCGGTAAATCGCCAGCGCTGTCTCCGCGGCTACAAACTGACCGTTCAGGCTGGAGATTGTGTCGGGCAGGTTCGGGCTATTGGGCGCGTACCAGCCGATTCGCAGCTCGCCGGCCGACGCTGTCGAGGTGTCGAAGCCGCCAACTTCAGTTGCGCCGCAGGCGTAGCAGTGGTACGGACCTGTCTGAACGTATCCCACCCCTACGTCTGTGAAATCAGCTTCGCAGTGAGGGTCGGCGCAGTAGGGGCAGGTTTCTTTGTCGAAAGGCACAGGTCGTCCTAGGTTGTTTCCTGTGACCTGTAGCGAACGACCAAAGGCGCTTGGTTACTTTGAAAACCATTGCTTGCCGCCCAGCGGAGGGAACAACGGGAAGACCAGATTCAGTGAGCCACCGGGGGCGTGCAATGCCGCTGGCGCCACCATTGCCTAGCATTGGGGTCGCTGCTAGCGTAGCGGCGTGCGCACTTCCCTTTGTCCACGATTTCGGCGTGCAAGAACTCGTTCGAAGTCGTTGTCATCGACCTCGTCGATGTCGTCATCATCATCGCCGTCGCCATCGTCGTCATCGTCGTCGTCATCCCCGCCGCCGCCGACCACCCCTCGAACCCGGAGTGGCGCAATTTTGTCGGCAGCCTGGAAGCGCCTTTCCAGTTCCATCAGCTCCTGCTGAAGCGCGGATTTTTGGACTTTGGGTCCCGCAGCGATAACTTCGACGCTGCGCCGGATGCTCTCATAGCTGTCCGCGGCCAAGCGGTGCGCTTCAGCTGTCTTGCCGTAGTTCAGGAAGGAGCTCACGGCAGTGCACAAGGCTCCAAGGAGGCTGAGCCATCCTAGACCGAGCAAGACCATTGGGTCCTTCGAGACCTGAGCAACCAATGAGCTGCCAGCAATGGTGGCGGCAGCTACCGCGACGATGCCAAGCCACATATGTCGTCGCTGGAGTCTCTCGGCCAGAGACCGGTGCTCCACCTTTAGTGCCGAAGCGCGAGCTCCCCAATTGGAAAGGAGAGTTGACTGGAAACGGGTCGTCATGGCATCCGCGCCGCGCACCTTGGACGGGGCTGGGCAATGTGCAGCAATGGCGGCGGCAGGTGGCCGTTAGACTCGGAAGACGTCGGGAAAATGGAGGTCATGGGCCACTCCTGCCCCTGGCTGAGGCGTACCGGCGATTATGTAGGACCCACCCGTTCAGGCCAATGGCGCAAGGCAGGGAAAGCGCGTGCGTCCTGCGCTTCGCCAGCGGCTCCCATTACTCGTTGGCTCACCGGCCTTGGCAGCTGGTTGTTGGGGCGGCGTGGCACGGGTACGAACGTGCAGAGCTCCCGGACCTTTGGAAAGCAATTTGCCCGCCCGCGAACCCGCCCACTTGGGGCGGTCTTTCTCGCCTGGGGCATTTACAGGGCGGGACGCGGGCGGGAACCGCTCGGCACTCAAGTCACGGCACTGCGCACCAGGCGGCTCTCGTTTGGTGTTCTCCGCGGCGGCCGGCGGGCGGCCGCCCGGCAATGGAACTGCGCGCGTATGGACGTGCCCCTCTATATGCTAAGGGTTAACCCATCATTTTCCGGGGTGCCTATACGCAGTGCGACGGTTGCCTTAGGGCGGCCGTCTAGCTTACGACGATGACCCTTGCGCAAAACCGACGACCGCCTGTACCAGCGACGTGAGACCTTTTAAGGCTCACGATAGTCGGCGCAGCGCGGTCTCTTTTCCTTTCTGCCTCTACCGAAGCGTGTCTCTCAATACGTGGTTTCTTGGTTCCGGGCGGCGCTCTAGTTTTGCGCCCAATGCCGGGACGAGCAGATGTCGTTTTTTCGATTTTGACCCTCGTTCCTGTCAACCATGTACCCCTCTCTCGCTGCTTGGCCAAAGCTGGCCGACCCCGTCGCCCGATGCGATGCCTTTCAATACGGTGCGCCGAACGCTGGGCGGCGCTTCCTCGTCATCCCTGCCCGCATGCTTGCCGCTGCTGGCCTTTCAGGCCGCGCCGCTGTTTTCGTCTCCACCTTCGGGGACGGCGCCCTTGTGACCGCGAGCTCCCGCCACGGTGGCCAGCGCCGTGCGCTTGCCGGAAGCTCGGAGCGCGGCGCCGTGCTGCAGTTGACGATGTCGCGCCTGCCTTCCGTGCTTCACCGAGACTCCATCCTGCTAGCAGGCCCAGGCTTCGTTGCCGTCGTTTCTGGCTCGGAAGCCGCCCGCTACCAGCACCTGCCGGAGTTCGAGAAAAACGAGGGCTTGCTCAAAGAGGAGACCGTGGCCCACGTCGACGCGCCCCTGCCCGCGCGCAAGGGCCTGCTGTGGCGCGAGCTCACCACGGCGGCCTATGGTCGCGCACAGCGGTGCCTGGACGTCACCGGCAATGTGTGGAGCGTCGCAGGCTTCGAGCTTGACTCGCCGCTGCGGGTGACCCGCTACATGGACGGCGTCCTCATCGAGCAGGTCGCCGCAGAGGAAGCCAATAGCCAGCTGCGTTCGAAGATGGCTCGGGGCAAGCGTGCCTACGGCGGCAAACGCTTCGGCCGGGCGGTCTTGTCGACCATCGAAGGTGACACGGTACGGGTTGTCGCCATGGACGGCGCAATCGCATTGGTTGGCGTGGCCAGGTCGCTGCGCGACTTTGCCCTTATCGCCGACGACCGCCGCGACTATGACACTCCGGCGACCGCGGAAGAGGCGCTGCGGGTTTCGCCCGCGAACACAACGGTGGTGCCCCTTGACCGGGAGATGCCCAACCTCATCGTCACGGGTGCGTGGCTGACCAACTACGGCTTCCACCCGGGCCAGCGCTACTCGCTCGAGCAGGACCCGGTTGTCCGCTCTCGAGTCCTCGCCGTCCTGGATAAGGAGGGCGCGTTTCTTGTCGGGGAGACTCCTCTCAACGCCTCGCACGCGGCGCTCGATTTGCCACTGGAGACGGTCTCGCACTTCCGAAGCCCTGCCGTCAAGGTCATTGGTACCCGTGACGGACTGCATATCCAGCAGCACTTCGCGAGTTAGTACCGCGACGTGACGGTCAGCAAGGCGGTGCTATAAGGCGCCGCTTTCGTTTTAGGCAACAGTGGCGGTATTGCTAATGCATCTAAAAGACCCTACAATCCTGCTTTCCAACGGTCAATCCAGAAAGCAAGCCTGTGCGCGCTGTCCCCTATCCCGCCTCTCCGACCTGCCCCGAGCTCACCGCGCCCTTGCTGCAGCACGTGCCCAAGGTCGTGCAGCCTGCCGGCTACAGACAATTGTTCATTCCCAACGCGGCGCTGGCAGCCGCCAGCATGGCCCACGTGCGCGAGGTGTTTGTCACCTCGTTCCAGGACATCGCGCTTGTCACGGCCGGCGGCCCGGAGGCTCTTTGCGGCGATTCCGTAGCCGTCTCGCCCAGGCTTGGTGTGCGTCTGACCAGTTCTCGCCTGCCTGCCGGACTGCAAGAGCAGTCGCTGCTGCTGATTGGTAAGGGGTACCTCCTGTTGATGCCAAGCCGGCGGGGCGTCGCCGACTTCAAGTCCGTTCCGACCCTCCCCCTGCCGAACAAGCAGGAACTGGCGACGAGCAAGGCACCTGTGCCTTCTCGCCGCGGGCTTGCCTGGCACATCCTGCTCAAGACGCACGGAGAGCGCAAGCACCTGACGGTCTCCGGCAAGCTGTGGGAAGTCGCCGGGTTCGGACCCCAGTCGCCGACGCGCATCACCCGCCATGCCGACGGCCTCCTCATCGAACGCGTGGAGGAGCAGCGCGCCAACGGTCGGTTGACCTACCGGCCTTCCGCGGGCGGCAAGGCCTATCCCTACTTCCGAATTGGACCCATCGGGGCCGCGTCCGTCGAGGGCGACGCCGTGCGGATGATTGCAATGGACGGTGCCGTTGCCTTGGTAGGCATGTCACGGCCGCTCTCCGACTTCGGGCTAGAGGCGCGCGAGGCCGCAGACAACGTGCCAGTGGCAACGAAGGCGGCTGCCGACGCTGGACCGTTTACGCCAGCTGAGGATAGCGAGGAACCGCCTCACGGTTGGTCGCGGGGCAGCGTTGCGGTCGGCGGTGTGCGCCTGATGTACCCGGCCCTCGCCAGCTGGCCAAGGCTTGCCAAGCCCGAGGCAGTGGTCCTGCGGGCCGATTCGCAGGGGTGCACGTCCCTGCGAGTGCCAATGCGGACGCTCCGTGCGGCCGGGCTCGAACCCCGCCAAGGCCTCAATATCGCTACCTTTGAAGGCAGAGCACTCATCTGGGCCGGCAACCGCGGCGGCATGTTTTCCGTCACCTCGGAAGGAGGCTTTGTGGTCAACCACGTTGGACTGAGCCCTGAAGTCACGCCGGCGAAGCACGCGCTGGTTCAAGGCCCAGGCTACGTCATCCTCACGACCGAAGAAGACGCGCGTAAGCTCGCCCGAGGTCTCGAGCCTACCCGGCTCGAGCGCAACCCTCGCGTAGATGATGACGTCGTTGACCTCGTCAGCGCGCCGTATCCGACCGCTGACGCTGTTGTTCTTGCGTGGAAGGACTGCAAGGTAACGGATGCCACAGGCAACCGCCTAGCCATCCTCGCCGGCCTCATCTGGAAGCTCGCAGGCATCGAGCTCAATGACCCGCTGGCCTTCACGCGATACACCAACGTCACGATGATTCGGCGCGGGAATGAGACGTCGTCGAAGACGCTGCGCCCCTACGACCAAACAAGGTCCGACATGCCCCGTCAATTCGTGGGCACCACGCTGTTCGACGTGGCGAGTACGGAAGTTGTCCGGGCGATTGTGACGCGCGACGGAATCTTGCTCACCACCCCTGACAGCGAGTTGGGCCGGCAGTGCAAGAAGGCACAACGCATCCCGCTCGGTTCCCTGAGAATTCAGCGCTTTGTTTCCAGGCACGAGGGCGCCGCCGTCCAAGGCTCCAAGGCCCCCACGGCTTCCATAGGCGGTCTGACGGTGCCCCTCCACGCACCTTCTGGCAAGAACACGTCGCTGTACGACCTCCCGCCAGGTGAAAGCCGCATTCAGGTTCAGGGCGCATGGCTCGCAGACTACGGCTTCGTGCCAGGGGCGCGATTCGAGCTGGTCCCGCATCCTCTGATGCCCAGCCGTCGATTGGCCAGGCTGAATGCGTGCGGGCCCCACATGGTGACAACCCACACTGGCAACACCCCGAAGCTCTACGTCCCGGCAGCGGCTGTTGCCGATTTCGACAGCGAGAAGGTCAAGGTGTTCGGCGCCGCCGACGGGCTGCACATCCAGCGACACTTCGTGAACCGCCCGCATGTGGGAAGGCCGCGGAAGCGTTCGGAGGCCGCCGTCGCCGCCTAAACAGCGACATTCCAAAAAGGCGCCCTTGGGCGCTTTTTGTGCTTTAGATGTGCAGTGACGGTGTTGATAGTGCATCTAAAAGGCTCTATAATGAACGCCGAAGCCCGCGGGACAGCTCCCGCCTTTCTCCTCTCCCCAGGCGCCTATGAGCCAATCCCCTGCCTATCCCATCCTCACGCCCGAAGAAGTCATCGCGCTACGGCGAAAGACGACTTCAGGGTCCACCGAACCCTGGTCGGACACCCTCGCCTTCGCGGACGCCCTTTTCAAGGCCCTGGCCGCGAAGACGAAGGCGCCGCAGGAGGAGCCTGTCGACTGGGATGCCCTCGATGCTCTAGGCTGGCAACGGATGCAGTGCGACGTTTGCGGTGACTTGGCGCGAGCCGCACCGTACCCGTCCCGAGGCCTTCAGGATAATGCGCTGCGCTACGTCCAGCTGCGCAAGCGGGTGAGGGTCGAAGAGACGGCCGCTGGCCCTGCGTTCAAGTTTGAAGGCCTGCAACCGGCCGCCGGCGCTGGTACTTGCATCGCAAGCGACGAGCTCGACGCGGCAGTTGACGCCTTTAGGAACAGAACCCCGCCTTCGCGTGGCCAACACGAGCGCGAGGAAGCGGAATCGACCGCTGTTGGAGAGCCCAGTGGAGATGCTGTCGCAGCTCGAGAATTCGACAGGCCCACCATCCGTGCTGTGCTCGACCTGTTCGAGGTGGAGGGCAACAGCGATGGCGTCTACTACAACGAGCCAAACGACTACGGCGTTGTGACGCTGCGCTTGCATACGGGTGACGGGGACCCCGCAAAGCTCTACCTTGGCGAGCAGGTCATGGGAGAGTTCGCGACCGGGCAGCGCGGCCTGGAGTGGCGGGGCACCGGCCGGTACAAGCTAAACGATGCCCTCGTCGACCTAGTCTGGGAGCAACTTCAGCTGCGCCAGGAGGAAAGCTGATGGGAGCCCGGCCCTCCTCGCTTGCCGAGCAGGTCGCTCGCGCTCAAGCGACCGTCGCAACCTGGTCGCCCGAGAAGTTGGCGTCTATGCAGCTGCAGGGCACCGACCCGTTCCATGAGCGCCGCCTGCGAGAGAAAGCCGCGGAGGGCCGCCCGGATGCGGCTGTGCAACCGAGGCATGCACTCGCGCCGATTCGAGCTTCAACGGGCAGACAAGGCGAGCTGGCCTGCTTCGGTAGGCTGGCGTTCGAGCGCATGCAGGAAGTCTCCCCGCCCTTCGGGAAACCGTTGACCTGGAACGACATCAGCGACCGCACCCGTGAAGTGTGGGCGGACGTTGCGGGAACCATTGCAGCGGCCGCGGTTGCAGCGAACAAAACCAAACGAGAGGACCGCGAATGCCGTGCGAACTGACACGACTGCTTATGGCAGTACACCAACTGCCCTCGGACAAGGTGGCAGCTAGTCGGGAGAAGCTATTCTCGCTACTTATGTTCGCGAGCCACGCACTGGGGCTCGTGTTTGCGGCTGGGCTGCTGGCAATTCCTTGGAACGGCTACGAAGCGCCGCCGTCGGCCCTGGTTTTCCTCCCGGTGGGAGTGCTCTTGTCCGTCGGGGTAGGAGCCGTTTTCGGGGAAGCGCTTTCGGCCTGTTCGCCCTTGGCGGAATCGAAGTACTGCACTGACGCCCTCGACCTCGTGCAGCGGAGCAGCTGGGCGCGCCAGATACGCGATTCGGTGATTGCGTCGCATCGGCAGCTATACGTACGGGACTACCTGCTCATGAAGGAGGCCTCCCGGCACGAGGAAGTCGTGGAAGCGGCCTCCCTGCAGCGGCGAGCCTGTGCGGAACTGCATAGCGGGGGCTAGCCCAAGCCCCAATCACCTCAGGAACCGCCCTCATGAACCACCAATCGCAGCCCGACATTTTCGAGTCCTCCCCTGGCAACAAGTTCGCCGGAGTCGAAATGCGGGTCCTTGCCTGGCCACCGCTGCCAAGTCGCACGCGCAGACCCTTCGCTGAACGCAAGGCCGAGCGCGTCGCGGCGCGGTCCGGAAACCCCCAAACCACGGACGCGCCAGCCCTTGGCCTGGCCAACCAGCGATGACGGCGCAAGGAGAGAACACCGGCGCCGGAGGCAGGGCCTCCGGGGTCGAACTGCGTTCTGCACCGGCTGTGACGCCGGCCGTCAGTGACCTGGACATCCTCGTGTGCTTCGCTCGCGCAGTGGGTGAAAACAAGGCCGACTACCTGGTGTCGGTTGGCCGCGCGATTCTCGACCTGGGCGACCTCGCTGCCGGCCGCCAGACGCCGCCAAACAGGCCGGTGCAGGGGAGCGTATCTGCCGCTGTTGATGGCCTGGTCGACGCTTTGGCTGTCTCCAAGGGCTGGATGCGCGACTACGCGCGTGCCATCGTCGAGGACGCGGTGGACCGCGTCCAGCTCAGCCGGGTGACCCTGGCCACATCGGAGCGTGCCGCATTGATTCGCGCTGCGCAATGGATGGACATTCCGGCGGATGGTTCGACAGCCGCAATGGAAGCGGCGCAAGATATCGGAGTTCTGCGCGCCCTTGCCGCCCGTCTACTGGTTGATTTCGAAGGCGCTTAAGCCCGTCTTTCGGCTCTCGTTCGGTTTGTCCAGAACGAGAAACATTGCATGAAATGAGAAACGCTTTAGGCCGCGTCAGGCGCCTGCGAGCGACGTCTCCGCCAGATAAAGGTTCGTCATCAGCCCGAGCAGCTTCTGCTCTTCCGACTCCTTGCAGGCGACGACACCAGGCACAAGGTGCGGCAAATCGTGTTCGGCCTGGTAGTCGTAGGTTTCCTCGAAGACCTGAAAGGCAGTGCCCTCCCCCTTCAGCCCCGTGGCACGTAGGAGCTCAAAGGCCTTCACCATGCAGTTCAGGACCGCGGGATGGATGTCCAGGACGGGCCCCCACTGACGAAATGCCTTAAACACCGCCCGCTTCGCGCATATCCGGTGCGCCGCCCCGACATTCAGCAGCGCCGCGTGGCAATCGGTCCTCGATACCAGGCAAGCTTGGCCAATCTCTGACTCAAGCGGCGTGCCGAGCAGCGAGCGCAGTCTGATGACGTTGCGCGCATCCCGACATACCTGGCGTGGTCCAGAAGCGCGTTTAGGGCTTGATACTCTGGGAACGCCAGAAAGGTATTGCGATTCGCGGTGAGAGCCAGGGTCTCGTCGAGCATCTTCAGCTCGGCCAGCAGTTCCAACAGCGCCGCCTCCGTCGGAGCGGTGCTGTATGCGAGATAGGCCGAGAAGGCCTGGTCGATGACGAGGGTTGCAGGTGTTGCGGACATGTGTTGGGTCGCGCGGTGCGCGTCGCGGCACGAGCTGCGCGGGCTTTGGGTTCCCCTCAGCGAGGGGGACGAGAGAATGAATCTTATCAAGGTCAGCTTTAGGTACTATGGGCTACATCCGTTTTAGTTAACACCCCATAAGCATCAGCCGGCTATCCGGAAGCAAATCCACGACGCTACACAGCTCACATCCGCTCAGAAATCGACACCATGGACCTCATCGACATCGGAGTCAACTTCCACACCAGCCAGCTCGCCGGCCACACCTCGGACATCCTCGCTCGGGCCAGGGAGGCGGGCTTGGTCTCAGTGATGGCTACAGGCACTTCCCATAAGTCCAGCGTGCAAGCGCTGCACCTCGCACGTGCGGAGCGCGGCTTCGTGTTTGCAACCGCCGGCGTGCACCCTCATTCTGCAGACAACTGGAGCCCTTCGGACCTCGAGCGTTTTGCACTCTTGTGGGAAAGCCCAGAGGTCGTCGCCATAGGAGAGTGTGGCCTTGACTACAACCGGAACTTCTCCTCCCGGGAGAACCAGCGCAAGGCCTTCTCAGCGCAGCTGCGCGCCGCGGCTGCGTTCAAGAAGCCGCTCTTCTTGCACTGCAGGGACGCGTTCGAGGAGTTCCACGCCCTGGTCACCGAGCCAGGCGTGGGTGCCGTGCGCGGGGTCGTGCACTGCTTCACGGGGACATATGACGAAGCGCTGGCCTTTCTCGCCATGGGGCTCGACATCGGCATCACAGGCTGGGTGACTGACCTTAACCGTGGTGGCGCCCTGCGCGAGGCGGTGAAGGGCATCCCGCTGGAGCGCCTTCACCTGGAAACGGATGCGCCCTACCTCAGCCCGAAGAACCTCAAACGCCGACGCACGTACAACGAGCCCGCCAACCTCCGGTGGGTGGCGCACGAGGTCGCGTTGCTCAAGGGCCTGCCCCTCGAGGAGGTGGCGCGACGCTGCACCGAGAACTCGGGGCGCCTGTTCTCCCTCAAGACGACTCGTCCAGAAATGAGATGACCCCAGCTTGCTGCCGGGGTCAAGAAATGAGTTTTTTACTCAGATGTAAAGGACGTCACGCGCTTGGCGCTCTTGCGCCTCACGGGTGTCGATTGCAGCCCAGTCGACCTTGTTCGCAACCGGCGGAAGGTCCTCCAAGCCCTCGTTCTCGACGAGGTACTTGGCGGCAAACATGCCCCAGTTGTTGGCAGCGTAGTCCTCGGGGTCGAGGTAGCTGCTGCTGGTCGCAAAGGCGAGCGCAAGCTCGTGCCCCTTTGTGCGCAGCTCTGGGAGGCGGTCAGCGCCGACGGGGAGGTAGCGCAGGTTGCGCAGGGCGGCGTAGACGTCGTGCTTGCCCACAATGCGGTGTTCGCGCGGTAGCGCTTCTGCAAAGCCGAGGCCGAGGTAGTGGCCAGCATCGCCTTGCTCGTCGGTGAAGAAGACGGTCGTTTCGGGATGGCCGTGGTCGACAGCTGCTCCCGTCACCGCGACGGTTACGATATTCTTGATGTCTTCGTATTCTCCCAGCGACGGGTGCAGCCGGAACAGCTGTGAACCTTCGCGAAAGCGGTTAAGCGGCGGGGTGCCCAGGGATACTGCAATTCCATGTGCCATTGGCATTCCTTCGTGTTGATGACCTACGCCGTGTAGCCATCGCGATGCGGCCGTCGTCCAACGAGGGATAATACGGAATGCCTCACGTGCCCCAGTTCTCCGACGACGACTTTGCCGAAGTCCGCGCGATGCTCACGTCCGACAGTCGCGAGATGGTCGAGCACGTCGCAGCCGATGTTCCCGAACACATCATTCGAATCCTGCCGCATGCACAGGCCGTTGCCGAGGGCAAGGTGGCTGAGATGCGCGCCCGCCTGAAGGCTTTCGAGGCCGAGATTCAGCGCGTGCTGAATGAGGTGCTGCGGCCGTCCCTTTCGCGAAAAGCTCGCATGACGAAGCTGCGCGACTTGGCAACAAAGTTCGGGCAGGCCTTGATGCCAATCACCGCTTGCGCCGCCGGTAGCTGCGCGCATTGTTGCCACATCCCGGTGTCGGTGTCCGAAACAGAGGCCTCCCTCATTGGGGAGGCGATTGGTCGCAAGCCGAAGCGCGTATCTGCCAGCAAGGAGATGTCGACAGAGTATGGCTATCACCGTCCGTGTACGTTCCTCAGGAACAACCGCTGCAGCATCTACGCCAACCGCCCTTTTGCCTGCCGGATGCACCTCTCGTTGGATGAATCCGATAGGCTCTGCGTCCTGATTCCAGGAGTGACCGTTCCAGTTCCCTTGGTGGACACGCGCGAGTTTCAGTTGGTGTACGCGCAAGCAAGCGGCGGCGAGACGATTGCAGACCTCCGGGACTTCTTTCCTGCTTCGTAGTCCTACGCAAGGCCTCGGTCGATACGCAATGAGCACGGCTGACCGAGCGGACGGCCACCTCGTCCAGATATGACTTAAGGAGCCGCCAGTGAAGTTTGGGATGCGAAAGCCCTCGGTACGCAAGATGATTGGCGCGCGTACGTCGCCCAAACGCTTCGTGCGGCACAGCCTGGGCCTGAAGGCTCCCCGAGGATGGGGCTGGCTCATCAACCCAAAGAAGGCCGCCTACAACCGAATCTACTCGCGAACGACTTTCAGCCCTTTGGGGGGTCCTCAAGGCGCTGTTCGGAGGAAGGCGCGGGTAGTCCGCTGGCCCCGGGGCCGGCAGGTTTCGGTTGCGCGGCGGGTAGGTCTTCGAATATTCGAAAAGCGGCTGGGTCGAAGTTTGCGACTGCTCTGGCATCACTTGCCTGCCTGCGCTTGAGCGGCGAATTTCTCCGCTTGCAGGCGCTCACGCACCTGGTCCCATCGCATCCGGCGGCCCGAGGGCCCGGTGTTGCCGAACATGTGTCGGTTCACCAGCCGGGCACGGGCCGCGATGTTCGCTTCGCGGAGCAGGTTGTGTCCGGCGGATGAGTTGTAGTTCGAGATGCCTTCTGCTTCTGGCAGGAGGCGGTCGAGCAGCGCCAACTCGCGAGCTTCTGCATCGTCGGCAAATTCGCCAAGCGCGTTCTTCAACTCGTCGGCTGCCGCGGCTTCCGCAACCTGGTCGTACCAGGTGCCAATCCATTGCAGCGTGTGGACGATACCGTTCTTGGCCACATCGGCCAGGAACTTGGCTTGTACTTCCTGCACGTTCGTAACTGTCATGTTGTCCTTTGGTTGGGTTCTACGTGTGTATAGCCAGGCCGCACGATGGCGGGCTTTAAAATGGGAAAGCCGCCGACCTGTGAGGCCAGCGGCTCGAAAGAAGCAGTTTTTAGCAGTAGAGTTCTGCGTCGACCCAGCGGCGCGTGTCGGGGTCGAAGACCTTGATGACAGCCTCGCAGCGACGCAGATGAGCGGAAATCCGCACCCGGGCGCCTTCCCAGAGACTTTCTGAACGGATGAGGCTGTCAGCAGCCTTCGCGATTTTCTCGAAGAGGACCATGCCGACGGTGTAGCCGTCGCACTCAGAGAAGCGTTTCATGGCGCGGCGATAGCCGCGACGAATCCAGGCGACGAATGCGGCCTGCACCGTCGGTGACTTGTACTCGGCAACCTCCTCCTCGCTGAGCGAAGTGTCGGCAAGGATTTCATCCAAGTTGCCAAAGGCGGTCGCCACGCCGCGGACGATGGAGTCCTCGGTGTAGAAGTCCAGCTTTCTGCTGGGGATGAGCTTCGGAAGCTCGAGGTCGTCGTTGACGCAATCGCGCAGCATCCCCTCGATGTTCAGCGCCAGGTCCGCAGCGTTGTCTCGGCCGTAAGAGTGCCGCATGGCCCAGCCGTTCTCCAGGCGCAGCAGCAGAACGGAGCCGAGTGCCTCGCACTCCCCTTCGACCGGGGAGGTCTGGGTCGCGAAGTGCTCCAGCATGTCGTGCGCGCACGCCAGGCCGCTGGCCGGATTGGCGTTCTCAAACCAGGTCGGCTCGAGACCCATGATTCCAACCTCATCCCATTCCTTATAGATGAACTCACGAACGATAGGCACGGCTGCCCTCCTAAAAAGTAGTTGTCCTGAGCGGTATAGCGAGCGAGGCGTAATCCGAAATCGCGTTCGGCGCGTGACTACGCGAGAGGACGGACGCGGGATGAGGGAGCGCCCCTCTGCCTTGGTCGCGCATGACCACGTCTCATGGCACGAGGGGCGTGTCGTGTGGCCGAGAAGCGTGAAGGCGGCTATCTGCGGTGTGACGCACTTCCGAATTTGCGCCGCAGGCGCTTTGAAGCGGAGCGCACGAAGGCCAGGATGTGGGCAGAATGGCCGACTTTGGACTTTTTCGGACCAACTGCCTATGTCTGCTCTAGTCCTTCTCATCGCGCTCGTCCCAGCCGTCGCAGTCTTCGTGGTAGCGAGCACGACCCGAAGCGTCTGGTGGACTACCGTCGCGGCGGTCTTGGCGGCGGGTGTCGGCGTTGTGATGGGGCACCCTGCGTACATGGTGCTGGATGTCCTCGCGGTCGCCGTGCTGTACTGGCTGTCGATGCGGACGCTTCTCAAAACGAAGCGCGAGGTGAAAGCAGCGCGTGCCTCGGCACTTCCTCCAGCGGCACCGCCTCCGCCAGCCCCTTCCGCCGCCAGCGGCGGCCGTGGCAAGGGGCTCCCCGGGCTTGTCCTAGGCGCGCTGGGTGTGCTCGGCTACATCGGCTACCTCGTCCTCAGTTTGGGTCTTCTGGACCGAAGCGCCCCCGTTGCGCCGACGGCGGCCGCGACCCCCGCTGCTTCGTCGCAGCCGGTCGGCCTCCCGCCAGTAGCTCCATCTCAGCGTGTTCAGCCGCCGCGAACGGTCGCTTCGCGGCCCAAAAATCTGCCGCAGAACCGTGGTTCCGTCACGAAGCAGTCGGTGGCAGCCTGCCTCCGCCTTGCTTCTGATGAGAAAATGCGGGACTGCCTGGCGCGCGCCGAATGAAAGCGGTGCGAAGGGCCTCCCCGTCACGCGAGGCTCACCGATGAGCGCGCGTCCGGCGGTGGTTGGCTCATCAAGCCGACCATAGGCTGAGAGAAGGCGCAGGGCCTGCGCCAAGTCTTGTGGAGGTTCGCTGACGGGAAATCCCTGTCATGCAGCGGAAAATCATCGTTGGTAGACTGTGGCCCGCCCCTGGCCCGCCATGTGTTTTCGCCTCAGTGCGGAACCAGGGCATTGCTTTTGCCGATTCAGACAAGGAGAAGTCCCCTCGAGCATTCACGGCTAGTGAACGATTTAAGGTCCGTTGCGTTCGATTTTCCCCACCGAAAGGCGTTGATGTATCTCCACCCGCTCATCGCAGGCATTCCGCAGAGCGAACGGGCCGCTCTCGTGAAGAAGTCTGAGCTTCGTACGTTCAAGCGCAACGAAGTCATCGTTGCCTTCGATGAGAAGACCAGCTACATCTATTGCATTGCCTCGGGGCTGGCCAGGGTGGTGGTGCCGTCGGGCGGCGAGGAGGGGGTGACCACGGAGTTCGTTCGTCAGGACGACTTTTTCATGGGCCCAACGCTCATGGAGCCCTCGTACCATGCAGACGCCTCGTTGGTAGCTGCCTTGCCGACAACGGCATACGTGGTCCCGATAGTGGCCATGAAGGAGCTGTGTCTGAAGTACCCGGAGATATCGCTGGGTCTGTTCGAGCTTGCCCGCAAGCGGTTGGTCGTTCTGCGTGCGCAACTGCGCCGCATCGCATCTCAGTCGTCGGAGAAGTTGGTAAGTCGCATCCTTCACGAGCTGACGCAGCTCGCGCCAACGGCATCAGGCGGCTACGACAAACGCATTACGCAGTCGGTGATTGCTTCGTACTCCGGACTGTCCCGCGAGCAGGTGAACAAGACCATCCGGGACCTGGAGGGGCGGGGCCTTGTCACCAAGGACGCCGAGGGTGTCCACGTGCCGCCGGACTTCGCTGCGACCGACTTTCGAACGCTGCCCATTCAGGAATCGCTTCCGAAGGTGGAGCCCACCGTGACGACCTTCTTCCCCGACCTTTTCGACGAAGAGACGTTCGCCATCGCGCGGAAAAAGAGATAGGCGGCGTTCGCCGCGGCGTCCTGCGGCATGCCAGAAGGCAAATTTCAGTGACCCCGCACGCCGGCTGAGTTCTCACGCAGGGTCCTGAGAGCCTCGTGCCGCTGCGCAGTTGTCCCGCCGGCCGCAACGTCGTTCAACGGCCGCAGCAGGCGCATTGCGACGAACCGTAGCTCGCCTGTGTCGGCGCGCTGCGGGAGCTCCGTCAGCTTTTCGACGGCGGAAGCACTCCCCTGTCCAAAGCCAGCGCGTTTGCACCGTTCCTTCGTACAGCGGCGAGGCCTCCTCGACCACGAGACGACTCTGGACTGGCAAACGCGCGCTCTAGTCTGAAAGCCGCTCGGAAGCCCCGGGGCGCCCGCCTGGCTCCTGCCATACCGCGGCACCTCCTGCAGTTCTGCCCAGGGGGAGCTGCGCTCTCGCTACACGGAGCATCCAAACCCGCTTGGCTGCCCCAATGTCGCCGCACCCCCGCCTCCGCTCGCTCGCAGCCACGGTCTTGCTGGGCGCCGCACTCATCGCCCAGGCCGCCGAGCCTGCGAACGGCGTCAACGCTGAGGCCGCCGGGCTGATGAGCCAAGCGAACCATCTCACCCGCGCGTCGGTGCTCTATGCGCTGAAGGAAGGCCGCTGGCCATACGCTCTCACCCACCTCTCGCCGAGCTTTCTCACCGCGGTGCCAAGCCCCCCGAGAGCGTTCGGTCGCCAGGCGGAGTGGCGCACGGTCAGGCCCGGGTTCCCGGCGGCCTGGGTTCGGACCGGTGCACCAATCGACCTCTGCCGGGCGCTCAACCTCCAGGCTCGAGGCGATGACGGCATCTATAAAGCTGCGCAACCAGCCATGCCCCTGCAGTGCTACGGTCGCAGCGCACCGTTTACGGTGCTCGTGCTGTTCGCAGAAGGCGAGACCGCTGCCTTGCACAAGGCTCTTCGCAGAGCAGGCGGCTGGAAACACGGAGCTGCCGACAGGCCCCATGGAAGTTGGTCGGTGCCTCCGAACGTAAGAAGTCCGAGCTATTCGCCGGAGCACCACTGAGCCTTGGACCAGGCTGCCTCGGAGCCCTGGCCACGCGTCCTCCGAAATCATCAATGAGGGGCTGCCCCCGTCGGCTGGAGTTGGGCAGCGGGCTTGCCGTGGCCCCTTCTTCTTCGAAGCGGGCTAAGACGGCGCGAGCTCCGAGGGGGGGGTACCTAGCCCTCGTACAACTCCGCCCGGATGTGCTCGCCAGCATTGCCGCCAGCCTCGCTGTCGCCAAACGGGTCGCCTAGGGAGGCGGCAGCGTCCACCACGCGCGTCGCGAAGTCGACCACGTTCTGGTCGAGCTTGTCGCCAGGCCGGATGAGCCCGCGCTGTGTTGCGAACTCGGTAAAGCGCGAGACAGGTCCGCGCGCCTGTGAACCGTCTGTGCGGAAGGACGGGTACGCACTGCGTGGCACGCCGCAGCACAACTGCTCGCGGATGCGGTCGCCCGCACTCAGGCCTGACTTGTCGTCCGCGTAGGCGTCCCCAATGGCTGCGCAAAGGCCTGCCACGTCCATCGCAAACTCGAGGAAGTTCTTGTCGAGCTTGTCACCAGCGCGGGCCAAGCCTGAATCCACCGCCATTTCGGTGAGCCCCTCAAGGCACGCGGGGTCATCGATGCCTGCGCCCACCGGGTCGTCGTCTTCGTTCTCCATCTCGGAAACTCCTTTGGAACGGGGCATCGTACGGGAACTTCGAGCGTTCAAGCTGTAGGCGGCCTACCCCTCGTAGTGCGTTGCTGCCTGCTCGAGCCGCCCGGCCCATTCGCGCATGTGGTCCAGGCATTCCACCTCGGAAACGCCGCCACGAAGGGCGACGTGGAGCGCCGTGTCGATGAAGGCCCTGTGCACGGGCGAAAGTCGTTCGAGGTCCTGAGGCTTGACTGCTCCACCGAGGATGTCGCCCCCGCGCTTACCGACCCAGCGTCCAAGGGCTGTAGGGCTGGCATAGGAACGCCGAGCGATTCGGCAAGGGTCAGCAAGGTGCCGACGGGGACCTTGAGCTTGCCTCGCGAAATCTTGCTGATGGTCGCCTGGGGGACGCCTGAGTGCTCCAACAGCGCTAACTGGGTCTTCAGACAAGGATGCGCCGTCATCGCTGCCAGGAGCCGATGGGAAATCTCGCGATTCAGGTCGGTTGGAACCGGATTGCTCATGCAGTGAGGCTATCAGGATAGTGATAGAAATATCAGCATCATGTTTCTATTTCGGGTCGCGAGGTGTGGTTCGGACAGCGGCATCGAGCCCGCGGAGGTGCTGGAGCTTCTCCCCAATCTTGCCCTCGAGCCCACGGGAGACCGGCTGGTACCAGTCCATCTCCGGTAGGCCTTCCGGAAAGTAGTTCTCCCCTGCCGCGTAGGCGTCCGGCTCGTCGTGCGCGTACCGATAGCCCTTGTTGTGACCAAGCTGCGCCATCAGCTCTGTGGGCGCATTGCGCAGGTGCATGGGGACAGGCCTATTCGAATCCGTTCGCACGAACGCCCTGGCACGGTTCCAAGCCTTGTACACAGCGTTCGACTTCGGCGCCATCGCGATGTACACGGCCGCCTGTGCGAGGGCCAAGTCGCCCTCGGGCGAGCCGAGGCGCTCGTAGGATTCAGCAGCGTTCAGGGCTAGTTGCAGAGCCCGAGGGTCTGCGTTGCCAACCTCCTCGCTTGCCATGCGAACAAGGCGTCGTGCCACATAGCGCGCGTCAGCGCCGCCGTCCAGCATGCGTGCCAGCCAATAGAGCGCGGCATTGGGGCTTGAGCCCCGGATGGACTTGTGAAGCGCCGACACGGTGTCGTACAGGTCATCGCCGAACTTGTCGAACCGGCGCAGCGCTGCCGGGGAGGCCTCGCGCACGAATGGTTCTGTGACTTTGGTCACCCTGGCGGCCTTTGCCGCGGTGCTGAGCTGCTCTAGCAAATTGAGGAAGCGGCGGGCATCCCCGTCAGCGAAGCCGATGGCAGCAGCGAGCGCGCCATCGTCGAACTCGAGGCCTCCGAGGGAGGGCTGCGCGCGCTTGAACAGCGCCGCCAGCTCGTCGTCGCTCAGGGACTGCAAAACGTAGACGTGCGCACGGGAGAGCAGAGCGGAATTGACCTCAAAAGATGGGTTCTCAGTCGTGGCTCCCAAGAAAACGAAGGTTCCTGCCTCGACGAATGGGAGGAGTGCGTCTTGCTGGGCCTTGTTGAAGCGATGAATCTCGTCGATGAAAAGGATGGTCTTGCGGCCACGGTGATTCAAGGCCTGCTCAGCACGCTCGACCGCCGCGCGAATCTCCTTCACGCCGGCCATGACCGCTGACAGCGCAATGAACTCGCAGTCCATGACCCGGGCAGTCAGGCGCGCTAAAGTCGTCTTGCCGACACCTGGGGGACCCCAAAGGATGAAGGAGTGCAGGGTTCGGGCCTCGAAGGCCAGGCGCAAGGGCTTGCCCTGCCCCACGAGGTGCTGCTGACCCACGACGTCATCCAAACAAGTCGGGCGAAGCAGCTCCGCAAGGGGAGGAGTTGGGGCGGTGGAGAAGAGGTCCGACATCCAACTTGTAGCGCATGCTGGTTATCTCCGGCGCCCACCTATAGCTGCATGGTCGCCACGGCAGTACCATCCCGAGCATCTTGGGTGCTACAGGGAGGCTAGGACAACGAATGGAATCAACAATGCCTGAAGAAATCAAAAATATCCCCGACTTCCTCGACCCGCACGCTGAAGAGCTGATTGCACGTGCAGGCTGGATGGTCCAGGGCGTCTTCCCGACAGAGGAGCATCCCGGCCCGTTCTTCTCGTACACCATCGGTCTTCACCAGCGAGGGCTTTCTGAACTCATCGTGATGGGGCTTCCCCTCGAGTACGGCCACCAGCTGCTGAACGACATCGCACGTTGGCAGCAAGAGGAACCGGTCGACGCGACACGACAAATCGGCAAGCACACGCTCGGCAGATGGCCCATGCCCTTTCACTTGGTGCCGGTGGCGCCCGAGCAGGTGAGCGACATGGTCGGACGGGCGATTCATCGCAGTCGCGGTCAGGCCAGCTTCAGCCAGGTGGCGCTGCCTGACCGTAAGGGCCACTTTCCGTGGGAGCCGGAGTGTGAAGAAGGCTGGAAACAGCATCAGCACATCCGGCGAGCCGTGCACTGAGCCAAGTCTATCGATTCAGTACTTCAGACCGTCGGCACGCCCGGCGGTCTTTCCTTTTCGCGTGCTGGTCGCGCAGGACCGCCCGACGTAAGGCAAGCCTTCGGCCATTCCCCTGCGGCTGAGCGGCAATAGCCCTTCGGAGCCCATTTCGGCGCACCTGCAACGCGGCAAAGTCGAGCAGACGGTTATACGGTGCAGGACCACTCGAAATGACGAAATGACACTCACCGCTCCCTCTCTGCTCCTTCTTGCACTGGCCTTTGCGGGCATCGCCTTTCTTGGCGAGTACGTGGCGCTGGCTCAAATGCGGCGTTGCGCCTTCAGTTCCGTCCCGCTCGTGCGTACAGCACGCCGCGCGCTGTACCCAGCTCTGCTGGCTTGCGCTGGCTTCTTGCTCTACGCAGGTTCAGTCAACTTCCGGCTGACTGTTGTCTCAATGGCCATCGGAACGTTCGTGGGCTGCATCATTGCCCTTCCCTCGTTGTCGCGGGGCTTGCTGTATCAGCCGACGATGCGCCTCATCGCGCCTGTGATGCTGGTCTTCGTCGTGGGCAGCCATATCGATGGGGTAGGCGCGGCCCCGACGCTGGAACTGGGCTTGCTCCCAGCCCTATCGACCCTGCTGGTGTGCGGCCTGCTCTGGCTCATCGCGGAATACCGGCATCACCAGGACATGGAGCGCCTTCGGGACTGAAATCTCCGACCTCCGACGACGCCACTTCCATTCTGAAGCCGCCCTTCCCCGGGCGGCTATTCTTTTGGGCTACCGGGTACGCACCAGTGGCCCGGGAGCAGGTAAATCGCACGTCGCCATCGCTATACGTCGCATCAAGCAACCCAAGGAGGTGACCATGCGCAAGCAAAACGGCGGCGGCAGCGGCTGCTAGGCCAAACCCAACTCCATCGCCCCTTCACGGGCTCAACTGCATATTAAGGAGGTCTCGATGCGCAAGCTGCACGACGGTGACGGATTCGCATGAATCCGCGCCACCTGCCCTGCAACCAACCAAGGAGTGCTTCATGCGAACTGAAGGCTACGGCCTAGGCTGATTCCAAGCCCCCGCTATCCGGCGGGGGTTTCTTCTTGCCGGGAGCCCCTAGCTTTGGCCCTATCAGGCCTATACGGGACTGCTAGGCACGGGCGGCGCGCATCAGGCATCGCTAGACGAATCAGACCATTGACCACAAAGGACCTGAAGCATGACCATCAACTCCTGGACCAACCTGCCCGACCCCTGCGAAGCGCCGCCGGCCGCGGTGAGCTACCGCACCTTGTTTGACGTAACTGGCGACGAGAAGGATAAGGACACACTCCTTGTGCCGCGCGAGGAGCTGCCGCCGTCGCCTGTCCTTGCCCGTGACGCTGTGCTTGAAGAAGCCGGGGCGCTCTGTGACCAGGTTGCGCTGGAGTACGGAGGCGTCGCGAGGAGCAAGTTCGCCACGGAGTTCGGCAAGCAAATCCACCAAGCCATGGCGAACGGCGCGCACAACGCAGGCACCCGTATTCGCGCGGCGCTCTCGACTGCCCCCAAAGCCTCACCCTCGGACGAGCCCGAGTTCATTGAAATCGGCTAGCGCTTGATTTCCGGTCCCCTGCCTGCGCGAGCCGCAGCGGGGGATTTCTTCTCGCCTTTGCGGACCGTCCCAGCTCGGGCGTCAGCCGTTGCCTAGACGAGGAAGACCCCCTCAAGACAAAGACACACATGACCACGAAAGCCACCCTGTTGCGGCGCATTGACGCATTCCTCAAGACCAAGAAGAAGTCCGATGGCGGCTTTGCTCCCGTGGACCCGAAGGAGATGGAGGACCTGTACGCCATCGTGCGGGGCCTCATCGAAGTCAAGTACGAAGAGGACCCCGACGGTGACGTTCCCGTCGAAGTCATCCTGACCGACCGCACGCGCTTCGAGCGACCGTTGCACTTTCCGGTGCAGTACGCGCACAAGCCGGTTGATGGCAAGAGCGAGTTCGACCTGCACCTGACCGCGGCATCCTCGTATGGCGCCCTCTCGAAATGGGCAGGCGAAAATGCAAGCCGGCACCTGGATGCGGTGAAGTCAACGATACGCGATGCGACCGAGAAGCATCGACCCCTTGTTGTGCAGGGCGTGCGCTACCTGGCCAAGCAACAAGCCCCTGTGTCGGCCGTCGATGTAATCGACGTGATGACCAAAGAAGCCGTGAAGGCGTACAAGCGCAACCCCTGCCCGGTCGACTACAAAGACCGCAACCGCTGGGCGGACGCCTTGGCGAGCGCTGGAACCAAGAAGCTGGGCATCAAGCTGCACGCGGGTTCCTGCATGCATACGACAGGCGGTGTTCGCATGTACTTCGAAGTCCCCTCGCTGGACACCACAGTCCGCGTCGAGACCGGCAGCAATCCGGAGTTCAAGCCGGCTGCCAAGAAGCCCTCCAGCCAAGACTGATTTCAACCTCCCCTCCTTCTAGCTCCCTCGGCAATGCCCTGGGAGCTTTTTCCCGCTTGACCGCGGCGTGTTCGCTAGACGAAGGAGGTAAACAAACTTCAAGGGCACCCAATGACTACTCTCGCATTCCAAATCTTCGACTGCCTCCGCGGTCACACGATAGAGCCTTTCGAATACAAACCCGGACGCCACGGCCGCCGCGGAATTGGCCTCAGGCTCGAGCCTCAGGATGCCGAGGCCTCCCCGGGCGCGCGTGCATTGCACCACGCGTGCTTCGACTACTGGCAATACTGGCGCGGGACTTCGCAGGCGCTTCTAGTCGACAGCCTGACCGCCGACCAGCGCTACCGATGGAAGGGCGACCTGACTCGCATCTACGCCAAGCTGGAGATGGCCCGCGGTGAGCTTCGGCAGGCCACGGGCGAACCCGCAACTCCGTGGATTCGGGCGCTTCTCGCGCTTCCCGCTGGCATGGACCTCGGCAGTCAGCGCGTGCTGCTGCGTGGGCCGTTGCGAGACCGGGCCGCCCAGCACCAGCGCGAAAGTGGAAAAATCGTCCTGACGGCGGAGCCTGAGGACCATCGGCGAGGCTTTGACCTGGCCTTCCGCCTTTCAGAAGGCAATCTGGTGCACACGGGCAAGATGTCGCTCTCCAAGGGAGCGACTGAGGTGCCGCCGAAGACCTTGGGCGATGACCTTGACCGAATCATCCGCCTACGCCGAGAAGGTATTCGCGGCATCGACCACCTGATGGCGCAGTACCTGGCTGGTGAAATCTTCCCCAGCGCAATGCGTGAGGAGCAAGACCGGAGAGACGCAGCGGCCCTGGCACATCGACTGGTGCGCGGGCTGAGCATGCGGGACAAGGCCTTGCTGAAGGGCCAGATTCATTTGCTGAGCGACCTGCTCTGATTTCCCTAAAACGGACGCGCCTAACCGCCGTCCGTTTTCTTGCGCGAGTCACCCTAAAACGGTTCTAGCTCGAAAGCTTTATAGCTGCTATAATGATGGCTTTTAGGGCTCTTAGGCACGCGAACCCGCGAGCCTGGAACGGGTACCCACGGGCACCCAACGAGCTCCATTCAAACAACAAATTCAGGATGTGACTATGCCCGCTACCCAAGAACTGGCAAGAAAAGCTGCAGTGGACGACCACATCACGAAGGAAGTCGAACTCCTGATTCAGCGTTGCACGGCAGCTGGGATTTCCGCCGGCGAGGCACATGCCTCGCTGTGCTACCGCGTCTTTCGAATGAACATCGAGGCGGGCGCCGCCGAGGAAGCAGCGCGCGAGGGTCCGTTGAATCGACTCTTGCAGGACGCCTACGACTACCTGATGGCGGGCAAGAAGAAGCTTCACCTCGAGACGTGCGAGGCGTGGCTGCTCGCAAAATTCGGCGCCCGCATTGGCGATGTCGTTGAGATTAACCGGGACACCTGGGAGGAGCCGCGCCAGGTACTGGTGGACCGCTTTCGCATCCTGTGGATGAAGTACGACGGCCTGCAGACGGGCTATATGTGGTTTCAGGGGCCGTGTTCGGCGACTCCCGCTTTCATGCCTAGAAAGGAATCGGGCGAGCAGGGCGTCTCCGTGTTGACTCCGATTGAGGTCGTGAGCCCCAGCGCACGGATGCGCAACTTGTACCCGGACCGCTTCGCCCCTCGGATACGCCTGGACGACTGAACGGATTCCACCGCCAATAACAGATGAGCGCCCTTACGGCGCGCCTCATTTTCAATTTCTTGAGTTTCCATGAGAGAGCAACCAGCACGCCCGCACGTCTACCTGGCCGGGCCTGACGTCTTCTTCCCCGAGCGCGCCGAGATTTTCAAGGCGCTGAAGGCCCATTGCGAGCAGCTCGGGATGGTTGCCCTAGTGCCGTCCGATGGCGGCCTGCCGGACGGGTTCGGGGGCACCGAGGATGAAATCGCCCAGCGAATCTACGACGCGAACATCGAGCTCATCCAGCGCGCGGACGGCATTGCAGCCAACCTGGTGAACTTTCGGGGGACCGAACCGGATTCCGGAACCGTCTATGAGGTGGGCTTCGCTGTGGCGCTCAAGAAGCCGGTCGTTGCCTACGGCGTCCCTGCCGGCACTTACGCATCCCGAGTAGCCGCCACTCTTCCCTGCGAATCGGACGGCCGCGGTGGCCAGTGCGAAACCGCCACGAAGGTTCACGTCGAAGGCCTCGGGCAGCGCCTCAACCTCATGCTGTCGCGTTCCGCCGAGATTGCGCCGTCTGCGCGCGCAGCTCTAGACCGAATTGCCAGCCACTTCCAGCAGGTTGGGCTGCTTCAGGCCCAATAGATAAAGCTCGCTGGGTAGTTCAGTACCCCTTGTGGCGCTTAGTGAGTAATCGCAGTTGCATTCCGCGCGGAGAACGCCAGAAGCATCGCCCCGACGGCTTGAAAGCCGGCGGGGCGAAATAATCAGGCGGGGAAATCCGGCATTGGGCAGGGCGCTACATAGCGCCAGTAGTCGGAGTTCAGGTACAAGCCTGTTCCGACGTTGCCGGAATGGCTCCATTTGCGCGCCCCCGGATTCCATTGCGCAACGACCAAGCCGAAGGAATGGCCGTCCATGTCTTTGACCTCCAGCCAGTGATGCTCGGCGGTCTTCAAGTTCGGCGGAACGGGTTGCTGGGCTTTGCGAGCCGCGAGGTCGATTCGGGGGTGCAGCATGATTGAGGGGGTGAGTTGGCCTCCTTCGTGTAGCACCAAGGCGGGCCGCGCCCTCTGGGGGCGCCGCACACAGAAACAGGGCACATGTCCAACTTTCCCGTAGCTCAGACACACGAAAGTGAGACCCTTGCTCCTCGGCTGGAAGGCTCCGGCCAAACCCGACTCGCCTGGAGGGGCTGCTGTACGCGCCTGAAAAGGCGCGTAAACTGGACGTCCATACAGTACCGGAGCCCGTCATGGCCGCCCTTCTGGAATGGGCCGACGATGACGACGCGCCGGCCCTGCCGTCCCGCCGCGTCAAGCCCGTCCTGAAGCCGGGCGAGTTGCCCGCCTCCGTCGAGGCTGCCCTATGGCGCGGCGACCAGCTTGGCTCGCCTGTCACCAAGGTGGTTCCCACCGGCTTCGCCGCACTCGATGCAGAGTTGCCGGGCGGGGGTTGGCCGGCCCGCTCCCTGACCGAACTGCTCCAGGCCCAGCCGACCGTGCTCGAGTGGCGCCTGCTTGCCCCGGCAATGCGCCAGGTTGTGGCTGATGGCAAGGATATCGTCATCGTGGGACCGCCGAAGGCTCCCCACCTGCCAGGCCTGCGCGATGAGGGCATCGATGAGCGCCGAATGGTCTGGATTCAGGCGGCGACGCCGGCGGAGCGCCTATGGGTCACCGAGCAATTGGTGAAGGCGAACGCAGCCGGAATGCTAGTGGCCTGGCTCCCGCAAGCGCGTCAGGAGCAGATTCGACGGCTTCAGGTGTGCGCCCAGGGATGCGACAGCCCAGTGGTCCTGTGCCGGCCCGCCGCGGCCCAGCACGAGCCCTCCGCGGCGCCGCTGCGCCTGCAGGTGAGCTATGGCGTCGACTGGGAGCTTCAGGTGCACCTGCTGAAGCGCAAAGGCAGCACCCATGACGGCGTGCTGCACCTGCCGTCAATTCCCCGCGGCCTGGCGCCGCTCATCACGCCCCGGCTGTCGAAGCCGAGCGTGCTCCTCGCCGCGCGCAAGCCTCGCGTGACCGCTGGAGAACCATCAGATGCTCTGGGCAGCGTTACTTCCCGACAGCCAGCTCTCCGACACCCAGCGCACTGAAGCAATCCGTGGCCTGGCGGTCTGGTGCCTCCAGTTCACCCCGCGCGTCAGCATCATCGATGCGGCTTCCGCTTCTGCTGCGGTGGTGATGGAGCTGGAGGCGAGCGTGCGCCTGTTTGGCGGCAAGCGGAAGCTCGTCGAGCGGGTGAAAACCGAGGCGGAAGAGATGGGGGTGGGTCAGCTTGCCTGGGCCCCGACCAGTCTCGCCGCGGTGGCGGTCGCGCGCACGGGTCAATCGAACGGGTTTTCCAAACCCCTCCAGGCCCTGCTGGACGCCCTCCCCGTCGAAGTTCTGGCTTCCGCCGCGGCGCATGCCGCCATCCTTGAACGCATCGGATGCCAGACCCTCGGCCAAGTGCGCGCCCTCCCCCGTGGCGGGCTGAGCCGGCGCTTTGACAAGGAACTGTTGGGGGCTTTGGACCAGGCCTATGGCCTCAAGCCGGAGGCGCATGCCTGGGTGCAACTTCCCGACACCTTTGCTGCCAAGCTCGAGCTGATGTCTCGCATCGAGATGGCGCCGGCGCTTCTCTTTGGCGCCCGTCGGCTCCTGCTCCAGCTGTGCGCCTGGTTGGCCGCAAGGCGGTCCGGGACGACAGCTTTCACGCTGAAGTGGTGTCACGACGCGATGCGCGCCAAGGCAGCCGGAGATGGCGGCGAACTGTCGGTTCGTACAGCGGAGCCAACGCGCAACATCGAGCACTTGAGCCGATTGCTGGCCGAGAACCTGGCCAAGGTCGAGCTGCTGGCGCCCGTGGGGGACCTCGCACTGGTGGCAGACGACGTTCGCCCGCTCGAAGAAAACAGTTTTTCGCTGCTGCCTGAGACGCTACCGGACGGCGAAGGCCTGGCATTGGTGCTGGAGCGCATCGCCGCGCGGCTGGGGCCAGAGCGGGTCTTGCGACCTGTCATCCTGGAGGACCACCGGCCGGAATGGATGTGCCATTGGCAGCCTGCTCCGGACAAGCGCCCAAGGCAGGTGGCGCGCCTACTCGACTGCCCTCAGCCCACCTTCATCCTGCCCAAACCACTGCGCCTGGCCTCCCGTGAGTCACAACCCCTGTACCAAGGCCCCCTTAAGTTCTTGATAGGCCCGCATCGCATCGAGCATGGTTGGTTCGACCGGGTCGGTGAGAGCTTGACTGACCAGGCGTCGCCAGGAAAGGCCGCCACCTCCGACCAGGTCGAAACACGTCACGTTGCGCGTGACTATTTCGTCGCGCTGAGTGAGCATGCTGGCTTGCTATGGGTGTACCAAACCCGCCTTGCGAGCGAAGAAAGCGCATGGTTCCTCCATGGCGTATTCGCTTAATCGGGCGCACGACCCACCCGTTGCGAGATGCATCCGAGCTCAAAAGAAAGCCCCTACTCGAGGGGCTTGGAAGGAGTTCATCGGGTGCGCAGCAATGCGCGGACCCCGGGGTGTACGAGTCCTGGGGCGCTGCGGCAACTCGGCGTGGAGGTGCGGGGTTGAGGTACCCGCTGTGTTCCGACCCTGCGCCAAGCAGGCGGAGCACTCCATAGGTTTACGGGTCCGAAAGTCAATGCCGGCCATGAAACCGTCGGGGCGGAAGTAAGAGGCATGGATATTTCCTAGAGGGGGCACATGTCCTGTATAGAAAGTCGCGTCGCGACGCGTCGGGCCGCAGGCCCGAGCGGTGGCCCCGGCAGCGTCCCGAAGGTCCAAGGAAAAGCCGCCCTAGAGAGGGCGGCCGAAATGGTTACAGCAGCGGGATGTCGATGCCTTTGCTCTTCAGGAGCTCGTGGAAAAGTTCCGCCTCGATGGCCACCGCCAAATCATCGTCGAGGTTCGGCAGCAGCTGTGGTTCACCGACCGGCTTGCCTTCGACGGTGTAAACCTCGAGCCGCAGCGTGTTGGCGGCAGCCATGAAGCCCGCTGCTATCGGGTCCTCGGGGTAGGCAATTCGGATGCGGAAGTCGGGCAGGCCAGTCGAGCGCCGAACCGCGGCTTGCACCTCGGGAGAGCGGAGGACGAATCGATGCAGGCCGTCGTTAGGGGTCTGCGCCCCGCCCCCTCGGCACAGTCGGGCCAGGGTTCCGGTTGACTGCAAAGCACTGAACAAAGAGAAGTTCTTGACACTGAAGAGATGACTCATGGGGTTCCTGAAAGATGGACGTTGCCTGCCGGCCTATAGCCATGCGCTGTTCATCGGCCGAAGAAGCGAACCTCCTCAGCCGCGACATACCGTGCAGGCCGCGCTTTCAATTCCGAAGCGCCTCGTAGCCTGCTGGCTTGCAGCGGAACGTGCCGCCCTCACCTTTGGTCAGCACCATCGACTTGGTCGCATTACTGTTTATGACGGGGTACCACGCCGAAGTGTCAGCCAAAGCCTCGGGCTTCGGGGAATACGACAACGCCTTCGCACAACCTGAAGAGGTCTGAACATAGATGTCCAACCTCCGGTTGTCGTAGTCGATGGCAATGCCGTATGCCTTGTAGGTCTCCAGTTTCAGTCGAGCGTCGGTGGCGACCGAGTACCCCGCCGGGGTGTTGTAGCCCGCGCTGAACTGGGTCCAGTATCGCGAGGTTCCGCTTTGGTAGTCATAGAACACTCCTGGGGCGAGTGCCAAGGTGTTGGTAGCGCCAGGCGTGCTGCTCCCAATGCCAACTCCCACTTGCATCAGATTCGTCGCGTAGGTGTAGTAGTTGCGCGAGCCGTCGCCATTCGTCGTCGGGTTGACCACAGGCGGTGGCGATGCATCCGTCACCTCGAAGTACCATTTGCCGGCGCGAATCCCGCCGGCTGGCCCGATGCCCACGTAGTTGGGAGAAACAGCTGTGGCAATCAGATTGTCTTGCGAGAGGTTCCACGAGGCCTTGGGACGGAAGCGGGCAAAGCCTTGGCCGTCCGAAGCCACGGAGCCCGTGAGCTGCACGCTCTGCGAGGCGAAGCCGGCCCTGCTGACCGTCAGCGTCGCAGTGTGCCCGCTTGCGCCTGGCGTGCGCGATGGCCGGTACACCACGTTGACTGCCCCAGTGGCGCCGGCCAGCGAAGCGTTCACGGCTGCTGATTGGGCACCCTGCGAATCACTCCACAGGCTGGTACCCTGCGTACCAGCG
Source organism: Variovorax sp. WDL1 (assembly GCF_001541225.1). Lineage (GTDB taxonomy): Bacteria > Pseudomonadota > Gammaproteobacteria > Burkholderiales > Burkholderiaceae_C > Variovorax. The sequence goes on from NZ_LMTS01000026.1 coordinate 46,850, forward strand.
TTGTCCGTCACGTTCACCACCGACAAGATGGAGAACTGGTCTGCATCCGGCCCACTGAGCTCGACCGTACCCACTTGGAGAGGTGTCGTGCCGGTGGTGCGCCGGATGTACACAGGCAAGGGCGCGGACACTTGTGCCATGCTCGACAGCGAGGCACCAAACTCATAGTCGGCAATGTCGGGACGCGATGACAGCTGCATCTCTGTTTGAGCCGCACCGTTCACGCGGAACGACGTCTGGCCCCCAGGCCCGTCGTGGAAGACGGTCAATGTCGCCGTATGCGCGCCGAGGGTGGTCGGGGCGAAGGTCACGTTGAGGCCGTAGTCACTAAGAACGGCTCCGCCGGCAACGTCAGCGCCGACGTACGGCGCGGCGCCTTCCGTCACGCCTGGCGCGGCGTAGGTGAAGAGCTGCGTCTTCGACGCACCGGTGTGATGGACAGCATAGACCGTCGTGACCGCAAAGGCCGGCGAGCCTTCGACCTTGAAGCCGCTGTAGGTGACGCGTCCGCGGGACCCGGCGACCCGAAGGTTGACAAGCTTCGTGCTGGAACCGAACGCACTGTTGGCAATGCTGGCCTGTGGTGCGAAATCCGGAATGAGTCCGTTGTCAGCAAAGTCCACCGTCGCGAAGACTCCCGTCACGTCACGCTCGCCCGCCCCGGAGAGGTCCAAAGTCAAGGGCGACGTGTTAGCCCCATTGTGGTCGATGAGCAATTGCGCGGCGTGTGCCCCTGCTTTGGTTGGCTTGAACTGCAGCCGCACGTTCAGATTGGTGCTGACGTTGTTCTGCTTCAGCGAGGTGGGCGAAACATCCTGGCCTGTGTTTTCTGCACTCGAGTAGTTTGTCCAGGTCGCGAACGTGAATGCAGATGCATCTGCGCCGACGATGCGCATGCGTGGCACGCTCGCGTAGCCGACCTTGTTGGTGTTCACGAGGTAGAGGTCCTTCAGCACCGTGCCTGCTGCCGCACCGGTCGGGCCGTTGTAAGTCGCGACCCCCATGTCGCCCGATGCAGCCGTAGGCTTCGAAACATTGGTACCAGAGAACTGCACGATGGGCTTAATGCTGCTGCCAGAGAGAAGGAACTCGGTCTTACCCCCTGGGCCCGTATGGAAAACCGTGACTTTGGCTGTCTCAGTGCCAACTTCGGTGGGCGCGTAACGCACCGTGATGCCCAGGTCCGTGACGGCTCCGGACTTGCTGATATCCTCGCCCGCCCACGAGAACGCATCTTCACGAACGACATCAGGGTTGTAGTTCTTGACGATGCCGCCATAGCTGGTCGTGCCCTTGGGGTACTTGTTCAACGAGCTAGTCACCCCAAAGCTTGGAGAGCCCTCAACCTTGAAGCCCGTGTAGGTCACTTGGCCCTTCGTTCCAGTGACGCGGAGATAGATGAGCTTGCTCGCCGTGGTTCCAGCAACTGTCACAGGGTACGGCGCCGGGGCTTGGACGGAAGTGGCGAGGTCGCTCACCGTGACGTTAACATCGCTCGCCGCCGTGCCGGAAATTGGCAGGACCAGGGGATTCGTGTTGCCCCCGTTGTGGTAAATGGCGACCTGCGCGGTGTGCACGCCCATGTGTGCAGGGAGGAACGTCACCTTGAAGTGAGGCCCTGTGCTGGTGGTCTGGACCATGCCTATCGGGGTTACGTCGTTCGCAGCCGGAGCCGTCCCCTGGCCTGTCCAACTCGTGAACTGGAAGCTGCTCGCATCGGGGCCGGTGATGACCATGCGGTTCACCCGCAGGCTACCGACGCCGGCGGTGTTCACCACGTAGTTCGTCAGAGTGGTGGGGGTGGGTGACGGATTGCTCGCGTTGTACGACACCACGCCAAAGTCAGAAATTGGTGGCGCGGGATTGGCCGCCAGGGCGCTGGCCGCTGAGAGGGCCGCAATGGGCTGCACGCCATTGCCGGTCAACAAGAACGTCGTCTTGCCGCCAGGCCCGTTGTGGGTCACCGTTACCTTTGCCACTTGCTGGCTAAGGCTGGACGGCTGGAAGGTGAACTTCAAGACTAGGTCCGTGTAGCCGCCAGTAGGAGCGACGTTCGCGCCCACGTAGTTGAATTCGGCACTGGCGACCCGGCTGTAGAACGCCGATGCAACGGCAGCCGTTCCGCCTTGGCGGACCAGGCCGGAACCGGTGAGTGCAATGTCCGTTGTCCCCTCGATTGAGGCACCTGTGTAGGTCACGGCACCCGCGGAACCCGTTGCCCGGAGGTAGAACGACCTTTCGTTCGAGGTGTTGCCAACAAGGGTGTCGGCAAACGGCGTTGGCTCAACGATGGTCGCGCTCGTGCCCTCGGACACGGCGAGCATCACATCACGCGAGGCCGTGCCAGACAAGGGCAGCACAACGGGCGAGATATTCATTCCGTCGTGGTAGACCTCGAGCTTTGCCTCGTGCGCCCCGAGCTTGACGGGGAAGAACTTGACCTTGAACGGCAGAGAAGCCGAAGCGGTGCCCTGGACCATTGCGGCCGGGGAGACATCGGGCGATGGGACGTAGCCCCCCGGCTGATTCGGGTACGACTCGATGGCGAATGCGGACGCATCGGCGCCCGTAATGCGCAGACGCGTCACCCTGAGCAGCCCCAGCGTGTTCGAATTGACCACATTCAGGGTCTTCGAGACGGAACCGTTGCTCGCATCACCGGGGGCGTTGAACCCAGCAACGCCAAGGTCGCCGCTGGCGGGCACATAGGGCGCGGCGGCCGTCGAGGAGAGGGCTGCCGCTGCACGGCGACCTTCACCCGTCAGGGTGTAAGTGGTCTTTCCGCCGGGGCCATCATGAAACACCGTTACCGTTGCCGTTTGCACCCCGGTGGTCGTGGGAGAGAACGCGAGCAGGGCACGCAGGTCGGACAGACCCATCGTGCGGGCGTCAGCGCCCACGAGATTCATGTTCACGTAGCGCGTCGAGGCCGGTTGCGCCTGCAACGCGCTTGAGCTCGTGCTACCCGTGTTCGTGAGACTCACCCCTTTGACCGAGAAGGCCTGCGAGCCGACGATTTGAATCGACTTCCAGGTGACCTGACCGAAGGTGCCGGTGTTGCGGACGTAGGTGTCCAGGGTCGAACTCGCGCCCACGCCCGTGACAGGGAATGGCGGAATGTCCGCGATGAATGGACCGCCCGAGGCCTGAACGGAGACGTCATACGCGCCGGTGCCTGTCAAGTTCACGACGGCTGGCTGCGCGTTGTCGCCGTTGTGCTCCACAACAAGCTGCGCCTCCTGGGCTCCTGCGCGCATGGGCGAGAAGGCAATTTCGACTAGGAGAGCCTCCGCGACGGACCCTTGGCGCATGTTCGCGGGGCGAACGTCCTGGGCCGGGAGCGTGCCGTCGGCGGTAGCCCGATAGGAGTACCCGGTGATGGCAAAACTCGCGGCGTCGGCGCCGATGATTGAAAGATGTGTTGCTTGCAGACGCTTCCCAGCATTGGAAGTGCTGACCAGGAAGAACTTGCGCTTGAGCGCATCGGACGTGAGCCCTGCGCCGTCGTTGAACGTCAGCGTGCCGAAGTCACCATTGGGTGCGACCACAGGATTTGCGGACGCCGTGCCAGAGAGCGCGGCGTAGCTGAAGTATTCGGCCACGCCGAATAGTGGCAGCTGTGCTCGGCTCCCCCCGTTGTAGTCAATGTTCAACTGAGCATTGAACGTGCCCTTCGCCTTGGGGGCAAAGGTCACCACAACGCCGAGGTGCGGGTACGTGCCCGAACCCGCGTCAACCGTGGCACCGGTGGCCGTGAGGCGGTCGCCCGAGATGCTTGCCCCGCTCGAGCTGTACGAGCCGCTGTTGCTCGACTTGCGGACCTCGGTGATAGCGAACTGCCCCGCATCCGCGCCGGTGATGGTCACGGTAGCCGCGTCAATGCGCGTGCCTGCGGCCTTCAGGACGTTGTTGAGGTAGATGATTTTCTGCTGCGTTCCATTCGCGCCACCCTCTTCGCTCATTGCGATGATGGTCGGATAGTTGCCGCTGACGAGGGCCATGGACCCTGCCGTGCCAGAGAGCGCGTAGTCAGCCTGCACGAAGGAGGCAGACAGGCTGACGGAGACCTGGGTGCCCGTAGGCCCACCCGTGGAGGCGGTGAGGGTGCCGGCGACCGTGCCTTGCGCGGCATTGGAGGCAAGCACCTCGACCGTGCAACTTGCACCGACCGCGAGTGGGGCGGGAAGTGCCGTTGGGCAGGTCCCGTTGGTGCCAATGGAGAACGTTCCGCTCGGTTCGGGGGAGAGGCCCACCAGCTGCGTCGGCAGGTCTCCTGTATTGGTCAATGTGAAGATGCGGCCATAGGTTGCGCCAACTGCGATGTTGCCAAATGCGCCCTGGCCCAGGAGCTTAAGCTTGCCTTGTGGCAGGACATAGGCCAGCCCCTTGGAGAGCGTCCCGTTGCCGACGGCGGTGGTGGCGACCACGTCGACAGTGCCTGCCTCCGGGGAGAGCCGCGCCGGCACGACGACTGTTGCGCTCGAGCCGTCTGCCGAGACGGACGTCACTTGAGCGGCTTGCCCGTCGACCAGGACCTTCATGCCCTCGGCGAAATCTCGGCCCTGCAGGAGGGTGGGCCAGCCGCCGGCGACGGAGCCGGTTGCAGGAGTTGTGCTCGCGATGACAGGGGCACCGGCGTATCGCAGGGCCTGCGGCAGCGTTGCGGTGAGGCCCGCGTCGTTCGTCATCGTGACGTCGACCACGCCAGTCGCGTGGGCAGGGGCCACGACGTCCAGCTGCGTGCTGCCACGTACCTGGATGGTGGATGCAGCAACGTCGCCAAAGAATATCCTTGTCGCGGCGGTGAAGCCTGCACCCAGGACGGAAACGAGAGTGCCGCCGTTGCTGTCGGCAATCGAGGGCGTCACGCGCGTGAGCTTGACCCCTTGGCCCGTGGCGCCGAGCGTCGCCGTCAGCGTCCCTGCGGTGGTCAGGACAGTCAGCGTGCTCGATTGAGGGCCAGCGGTGGTCGGAAAGACATTGAGCGCGATGTCGCAGGCCTCTCCCGCTCGCAGGGGCTGGCTGCATGCGTTGTTTTGCTGAAACCAGGTGTTGTCGGGGATACCGATGGAGTTGACCTTGACCGGGTAGGCTCCGGTGTTCTTCACCTGCACCACGCTCTCAGCGGTTCCGCCGACGTAGACCGTGCCGAAGTCGACGCTCGGTTGGCTCAGTGCGGCCTGCGGCAGCAGGCCTGTACCGGTCAGCGCGACATCCAGCGGGCCGCCGGAATTCGCCGTCTTCAGGCGGAGCGCGCCCGTCAATGCACCGCCAGACGCCGGCGTGAAGGACACGTACAGTGGACAGGATTGACCTGTTGCCAGGGGAGAGACGCAGTCGGACGAGACGCCGAAGCTCTCTGCGCCAGTAGCCATCGAGATGTCGTAGACGTTCAGAGGGCCGGTGCTCTCGTTTGTCAGCATGACGGTCTGGGCAGCGGAGCTTTCGCCAACCACGACCGAGCCGAACGCGAGGCTGTTCGAGTCAACCGATGCACGGGCGGTCGGACCGTTGCCTGTCAGAGGAATCGTCAGCCGATTGCCGGTCTGTGGCACCACCGCGAGGGCTGCCTCGTGAGCACCGCTTGCCTGCGGCGAGAAACGCACCGTGACCGAGCAGGCCTTGTCTTTGCCAAGTTGAGGGCCGCAGTCGCTGGTGAACGAAAAAGCGGTTTTGTTCAGTCCGTCCAGGGCGATGCTGGAGATTCCCACGCCACCCGGGCCCGGGTTGTAAATCGACACGACCTGCGCGGCGTGCTCGCCCATCGCAACTTGGCCAAAGGCCAGCTCGGTGGGCGTCGCGGCGACGCTGCCGAGCAAGCTGAGACCCGCGAGCGCCACCGAATAGGTGGGCATCGTCGGGTCGTTCGACGAAATCACCAACGTGCCCGCTTGTGCTCCTCCGCTGACGGGGTTGAATCCCACTTGGATTTCGCAGGTCGCGGACGGGGCCAGCTCCGGGCCGCACGTGTTCGACTGGGTGAAGGCACCGCTGATGCCGACACCACTCAGGGCCAGGCGAGCGTTGCCGGTGTTTTGGACGGTCACGGTCTGCTGCGGGGCCGTGGCGAGGAAGTCCACGCTCCCAAAGTCCAGCGCCGTGGGGGCGACCGAGATGCGCGGCGTCGGCCCCTGGCCCGTCAGGGCAACGGCAAGGGGCTGCTGATTCTCGGCGCGCAGGTTGAGCTGTGCCGTTACCAGGCCGTCTTTGCCCGCAAGGAATCGTACGGGAAGGTCGCAGTGGGTGCCCGCGGCGATTGGCTCCCGACAATCGGTCTCGCTTGACGTGAAGTTTGTCGGGTCCGTGGAGTCCACGGAGACCAGCGATACTGCTTCAGGCCCGGCGTTGGAGATGCGCAGTGCCGCAGTAGCAGGGCTGGCCGGCGTTGCTGCTCCGAAGGAGAGCGGGTTGGGCGAGGCAGTCAGCACGGCCGCGGGCACATGGTCGACCCCCTTCCCGTAGAGCAGGACCTCGCGCTGGACGCCGCCGGCCGTCGCTACGGTCAATGCCGCAGCATGCGGCTTCAGGGCCTGTGCGGAAAAGGCGACGCTGACAACACAGCTCTCAGAGGAGGCGAGCGTCGCGCCACAGGTCGTCGACGTCGTGAAAGCGGCTGCATCGGCGCCACTCAAGCTTGGCGCGTTGAGTGAGAGCGCTTCGCTGCCGGAATTCGACACCTGGATATCAGCGCTGGAGCCTTGGCCGACTTCGAAGGACCCGAAGTTGAGGTACCGCTTGTCGACGACCAACGCCTGGTCGGCCGTCAACCCCTCCCCGCTCAGGGAAGCCATCTGGACTCCCTGAGGCGAGTAGACGCGAAGGTAACCAGTTTCGCTGGCCGCTGCGGTGGGGGTGTATGTCACGGTTACGGTGCAACTCTCGCCCTTCGGCAGTTTTACGCCACACGTGTTCACCTGAGAGAACCCTGAGCCCTGGATGTTCACGCCAGAAATGAGCGCATTGCCGGCTCCCACGCTGGAGATGGTGATGTCCTCGGGCGCGGAGGACGAACCCATCGAAACCGAGCCGAACGCGAGCCGCGACGGAGTGAATTGCAACTCGCTGCTAAGGCCAACGCCTCTGAGGGACACGGAGGCGGCCGGATTCACCGGGTCATTCGAAACAACGAGCAGCTCGGTTTCTCGAGTGCCACTCCCGTTTGGCGTGAACTGCACGCGCACCGCGCAGGATGCGCCAGGGGCTAACGGCGACCCGCAACTGTTTTCCTGGTTGAACTCCACCGTGCTGGCGAGGCCGACGTTCGTGACCTCGAGCGGCGCGGAGCCGACGTTCGTCACCGTCACCTCTTGATAGTTGGAGGTGTCCCCCTGCGACATCGCCTCGAACTGGAGTGAGCCGGGGGCAACTTCCAGCACGGGTGCAGGCACATGCCCTTTGAGGTGAACGAGCAGGTTCTGCCCGGCCTGGGAGGCGATGACCAGGTCGCCGATGGACCGTTCCACGGAGCTGGCCGTGTATTGCACGGTCAGGTCGCAGTATTCCCCGGCTGCCAGCGGCGCGGTGCAGCCGGTCGTGACCACAAAGTTCGCCGAGTTCGTCGCGTACGTGTGCGTGACCTCCGCGACGTCCGGACCAGCATTCGTCACGCGCACGACGCGGCTCACCGCTGTGCCGAGCGTTGTCGTGCCGAAGTCGACCTCGGACATGTTCGTGCTGAGTTGGCCCTTGGCGGCAGACGAGACGCCCTTGCCAGACAAAGCGACAGTTTTGGTGAGCGTGGTCTGTCCGGCGCCCGTCGGGATGGCCAGTTGAGCGCTGAATGTTCCGACCACGGCAGGCGAGAACGCGAGGGCGAGCTGGCAGGTAGCGTACGCGGGAAGAGTTGCCCCGCAGGTCGAGCTGGACGAAAACAAAGCCGCGTCTGGGCCACCCAAGGTGGGCGAACCCAGCGTGAGCTCCTTGGTTCCGGCGTTGGCCAAGGTGATGGTCTTCGTCGCCGGCGCTTCACCGACAACGACGTCGCCAAGCGAGACGGAGTCGGGGGCTGACAAGCGGCCGTCCACGGCACCTTCGCTGGGGTCCGTGTGGTCGCCGCCGAAGCCGAGCATCCCAACGTCACGGATGCTGCCGTCCCCACTCTTCACGCGGAGCGCGCCCACGCGCTGCCCCATGGCGGTCGGTATGAAGTTCACGGCAACAATACATGCGGCGCCTGGGCTGAGGCTGGTGCTGCAGTTGTGGCTCACCTTGAAGTCGGAACCCCCGTCCAGGAAGTACATCTGGCTGATGATGGCAGGGACATTCCCGACGTTCTTGACTGCAAGCTGCTTGACCGTGCTCGTCGTGCCGAGCTTCCAGGTGCCGAAGTTCCAGCCGTTTTCCGAGATTTCTAGGTCCGTGAGGAGACGTACGGCGTTGCCGATGAGAGAGCCCTCGGCGCGGCTGTTCGAGCCCTGGAGCACCAGGCTTCCGAATTGTGGGCCGGCCTCTTGTGGCATGAAGCTGACCAGCATGGTGCACTCGCCATGTGCCGGCACGGTTGAGCAGGTCTTCTCCACGGCGAAAGGAGCCGTGGCGACCGCGGTCACGTCCGTGGCGGCGCCGCCCCCGTGGTTGACGACCTTGACGGGCAAGGTCCGCATTTGGGTGCGAGCCACGTCCCCAAAATCGGTGAGCTCGGGCTGAATCTCCAGGTCAGCCTGGCCCGTCAGCTTGATGTCGATTGGAATGCGATACCGGAAATCGGACGCGGCTGCGCTGAGCGCGGGCTGGAGGACAATGGTTGCACTGAGGAGCGCGCAGACGAAGCGCTTGAAGGACGGACGCATTTTTCTAGACAGTTCGGACAGCGGCCCCCTGACGGATTCCGGGGGCTTTGGGCCTATAGCCAGGGACCGTCTAGTGCGGGGTTTTAGGCCCCTTCTTTTCAGGCCCATCCGCGGCGCGCAGAGAGGGCACAGCCGCGTCCCTCGTTCGGGGCGGCCTGCGCACGCGCGACGAGCTCTTGGCGAGGAGTTGGCGGCGGTACTGAAGCGCGCGGTGCCAAGACCTCGCCCCACAGGGTGTTAGGGGCCGTTGCGGCGACCTTGGGCCTTCCGGAGGTCGGTGGCCGCCTGTGCCTGAAGTCGGTAGGGGCCTTAGGCGGTCACGATGCGGGAGCGCCGCACGTCCCCGACTTGCGCGCCGCTGACTGGCGCCGTTGAGGGCGTTGCGCGCTTCCAGGCACGACGCGACAGCTCCTTGTTGACAGAGGCGACGTCGCCACTGTCGAGCAAGCCGGTTGTGAACATGGCAACGAGATTGTTGACAAGACTTCTGACCGTGGCAGGCAGGCCCGCGAGGTAGTCCGCTTCGGATTGCGCCGGGGCGTCAATGGGGGTAGCTGGCGCGTAGCGCAGGCCTTCGGGGTCAAGCCAGTCAGCCGGCACGTCAAAGGCCTTTGCAATGCTCTGCAGGCGGTCGCTCGGCAAGCCGCGCACGCCGGATTCTGCGTGGCTGATAGCAGTGCGCAGTCCCTGAAAATCGAGCGGCTCGACCTTCATCGCAAGCTGGTTGCGGGAGACGTCGGAAGCATGACGAAGTGCGCGCAGGCGCATCGATTGAGTCGGCCGCGGGGCCTTTCCCTTGGCGCCAAGAATGAGCCAACTACCCGAAACGCCGAACTCGGTGGCAATACGGAGAATCGTGTCGGGACGAGGGGTGGCGAGGCGCTCTTCCCACCCCTTCAGGACTGTCGCGGTGCTGTGGCCGAGGCGCGTCGCCATCTGCGCCCTGGAAAGGCCGAGCGCTTGCCGAAGGTCTCGCAGGCGGAAATGGATACCAGGCGCGATGTCGTCGAAGGACCATTCCCCTGTGACCTCAGGCAGTGCCGCGGTTTCGACATCGCCAGTGCCCTTGAGCAGAGTGGCCGAGTCCGTGGCGTAGCGGGACGCGAGCTTGTCGAGGTGGTCGAGGTTGACAACGGAGAAGACGCCTCGCTCGAGGCGGGAAACAGCGGCATGGCTGCCCTGATAGCCCAAGACCTCCTCGGCAATTTCGAGCGTGGTTTTGCCAGTCGCTTCGCGCAGCTTTCGCAGACGCGCGCCCAGCTCTAGGCGGTCGGCGAGGTCAAGCTTACGCTTGCGGGAGGTTGCATCGACCTGGTTGGCGGTGGCGGGCATTGGGTCCTCGAAACTACATTGAATTTAATGCGCTGCGGTTGCGGCGCTTGGGGTTATTGTACGACAGTGCTTGAACGAGCACCATCAGTATCAGATGCAAGCATTTTAGATTTAGCTGCACCGTAGTGGCGCCGGCGCCACCTGGTTTTTCTCAGGCCCGATATGGCCCAATCTGATTGCCGCCATCGCGCCCGTCGAACCGCCCGTGCAGGCCGCGCAGGCGCGGTCCCGGTCCGATGTCGCAGGCCTGCAAGCTGTGCGATACTGTACGGCCATCCAGTATCCTGGCCGCCGGCAATGTCCGCCCTTCCCGCTTACGCCGAGCTGCGCTGCGTCTCCAATCACACCTACCTGCGCGGCGCCAGCCAACCGGAGGAGCTGGTGGAGCGCGCTTCGCAGCTTGGCTATTCCGCTCTCGCAATCGCTGACGAGTGCAGCCTGGCGGGCATCGTGCGCGCGCACGTTGCTGCCAAGGAGCACGGCCTCAAGCTTCTGGTCGGAACCCAGGTCCAGGTTGCTTGCGGCCACCCCTTCACGTTGCTCGTCCTTGCGTGCAACCTGAACGGGTACGGGAACCTTTGTGAATTCATCACCAAGCTTCGGCGTGGCTCAGAGAAGGGAAAATACGAACTGCAGTTCGCAGACCTGACCGCCGCGGCCCTTGAGGACTGCGTCGTCGTCGCCTGCCCGAAGCGGATGTCGACCCCGGAACAGCTGGAGACAACAGGACGCTGGCTCCTGTCAGAGTTCCGGGGGCGTTGCTGGTTCGGCGTCGACCTTCTGCGCCTCATCGACGACGAGATGTGGTTGTACCGACTCCGCCAGGTGAGCGAGCTGACGGCAATTCCCTTGGTAGCCGCCGGCGACGTTCATTTTCATGTTCGCTCCAGGAAACCACTCCAGGACGTACTGACCGCTACGCGAGTTGGCCGCCCGCTGACGGAGTGCGGCCTCGACCTTCAGCCAAACGCAGAGCGGCACCTAAGAACGCGTCTTCGGCTGGCGCAAACCTACCCGGAGGATTTGCTTGCAGAGACGCTCAACGTGGCCGCGCGCTGCCAATTCAGCCTCGAGGAGCTTCGATACCAGTACCCCGACGAAGTGGTGCCGGACGGGGAGACGCCCTCCTCCTATTTGCGGCGCCTGACCTACGAGGGCGCCGGCCGACGGTGGCCAGAAGGGGTGCCGGCGAAGGTCCAGCTACAGATTGAGCACGAGCTGACATTGATTCAGGAGCTCCGGTACGAGCATTACTTCTTGACCGTCGCTGACATCGTCCAGTTCGCGAGGTCTCGCAACATCCTGTGCCAAGGGCGCGGGAGTGCCGCCAATTCCGTCGTCTGCTATTGCGTGGGCGTCACTGAGGTCGACCCAGCGCGCATGAGCGTCCTTTTTGAGCGTTTCATTTCCAAGGAAAGGAATGAGCCGCCGGATATCGACATCGATTTTGAGCACGAGCGTAGAGAAGAAGTTCTCCAGTACCTGTACCGGCGTTACGGACGCGACCGTGCCGCCATCACCGGTGTGGTGACCAGCTATCGGCCCAAGAGTGCGGTGAGGGACGTGGGCAAGGCGCTGGGATTTGACCTTGAGGTGGTAGACCAGCTTGCCAAGAATCATCAGTGGTTTGACGGCAAGGCGGTCATGCCGGAGCGTTTAGTGGAACTAGGCCTGTCGCTTGATGACCTGAAGGTGCGCCAGCTGATGTTGCTTACAGGGCAACTGCTAGGGTTCCCAAGGCACCTCAGCCAGCACACCGGCGGGTTCGTGCTCACAAGGACGGCGTTGTCTCGGCTGATTCCAATCGAGAACGCCTCGATGAAGGACCGAACGGTCCTGGAGTGGGACAAGGATGACCTTGACGCTTTGGGGTTTCTCAAGGTCGACTGCCTGGCTCTGGGCATGCTGACCGCCATCCGCAAATGCCTGGATTTCATCGGTCAGCGTAAGGGGTTCGTATTCGCGATGCAGGACATCCCGGCGGAGGACCCCGAGACGTACGAGATGATTTCGCGCGCGGACACCGTCGGAGTCTTCCAAATTGAGAGCCGCGCGCAGATGAGCATGCTGCCGCGGTTGAAGCCTCGGTGTTTCTACGACTTGGTGGTCGAAGTCGCGCTCGTGCGCCCCGGGCCCATCGTCGGCGGAATGGTGCACCCGTATCTGCGGCGTCGGCAGGGGCTCGAGCCCGTGACGTATCCAAGTGAAGCGCTCAAGGAGGCGCTTGGCCGCACGTTGGGCGTGCCCGTATTTCAGGAGCAAGTAATGCAGATTGCGATGCTTGCCGCGGGGTTCACCGCCGGGGAGGCGGACGGGCTCCGCCGAGCAATGGCTGCCTGGAAGCGCAAAGGCGGTCTGGAAAAGTACCATTCCAAAATCGTCGAGGGCATGACGACGCGGGGCTATGAAAAGGCGTTCGCCGAGCAGATTTTCGAGCAAATCAAGGGCTTTAGCGAGTACGGATTTCCCGAAAGCCACGCGGCGTCGTTCGCCCTCCTCGTCTATGCGAGCTCGTGGATTAAACGGCACCACCCGGCAGAGTTCCTGACCGCAATGCTGAACTCCCAGCCATTGGGGTTTTACAGCCCAAGCCAACTGGTACAGGATGCCAAGCGGCATGGAGTCGTCGTCCGGCCGCCCGACGTCATGCACAGCAACCTGGACTGCACGCTTGAAGACCTCCCGCATGCGCCGGCGGTGCGACTTGGACTTCGGCTTCTCGCAGGGCTGCGGTGGGAATCCGCGCAGCGCATCGTCGATGAACGCGCGCGAGGGCCGTTCGACAATGCTGAGGACCTTGCCAGGAGGGCGCGGCTCGAGCTGGCTGAGATGAAGTTGCTCGCAAGCGCAGATGCCTTGATGTCGCTGAGCGGCCACCGGCGGGTCGCGGTCTGGGACGCCGCGGCTCTCCGCTCTGTGCCCGAGCTCCTGCAGGAGGCGCGCGTCGACGAAGACGTCCTGGAGCTGGCGCCGGCGCCCGAGGGTGAAGAGGTGATGTTCGACTACGCTGCGACGGGCTTGACGTTGCGCAGCCATCCACTCGCGCTGCTTCGACCGTTGCTCGCAAAACGGGGGCTGGCCACGGCCGCCGACCTGCAGGACGTTGAGAACGGGGCGGAGGTGCGCTATTGCGGACTGGTCACTCTGCGGCAGCAGCCTGAGACGGCGAACGGCGTCATCTTCGTATCGCTCGTGGATGAGACCGGCGTGGTGCAGGTGATTGCCTGGCGCAGCATCAAGGAGGCGCAGAGGCAGGAGCTGCTGAACGCCCGACTACTTGCCGTCAAGGGCACTTGGCAGCGCGAAGGTGAGCTCCGGAGCCTAGTCGCAGAGCGGTTGAAGGACCTGACACCATTACTTGGTCGACTGCGAACCACTTCCAGGGACTTCCATTGATTTCTCAATGCCACGGCTAAACCGCTGAGCTATATCGATAGGGACATCCGCACCCGCGGGAATAGCTCGAGCGCAATCCGCGATGTTGGGGAACGCATTCGGAGAAGCCCCGCGTAAGCGGGGATAGCTCGTTCGAGAGGCACCGCAGCTCGGCGTATTGAGGGCACCTCCCGCGTCGGCGGGGATACCTCGTGCCATCACCCAACGGAGTTCATAGCCGCAACGTTCCTCCAGCGTAAGCAGGGATAGCTCGTAGTGCTCGTCCTGCAGCTCTACGATGAGCTTGTCTGCCCCGCGAGAGCGGGGATGTGCTTGGGCATAGCCCGCCCAACTCAACGCCCCTGGGTGTCGGGTTCCGGGACGTTCGGGCTTATAGCTTGATGCCTATCACCGTCGCCAAGGCGTCCAAGCGATTCTCTGGCAGTGCGGCCAGGTGCATCGCGATGCGCTCGAGCTTGGGGGGACTTTAGGAGGCTCTCCTGCTGCGTCAACGCCAGTAACGAGCCAGCGCGCACTCACCTGAAGGGCGTCTGCCACTGCAAATGCATTGACTGCTGATACCCCGCCGGCGTCTGACTCCATCTTGCGCACGGCCTGCAGCGTGACGCCCACGAGGGCAGCTAGCTCCTTCTGCGTCATTCCGAGCCTCTCGCGACTAGTGATGATTCTTTTCGGGAGGTTGTCCATCTCCAAACTGTATTCGAAGTGTTGGCTCGGCCGCGCCAGCGAACGACGTTTGTCGCCGTTCCGGCGTTTTAGGACGGCCCAAGCCGCACCTGGGCGCGCAATCAGTTTAGACCGCTAAATACTCACTCTAGACGGAGCTCCACCAGGAGCTTCGTTTGACTGCAGATTTTCTAACCTATTGGGGCAAGGCGCACCCATTGCCCGGCACAACTGTCGCTTGGCACCCCCTTGCGTATCACAGCTTGGACGTCGCTGCGGTCGTTGGCGAGTACCTGCGGGTCAATCCTTCGCTCAGCTCGACGCTGGCTCGACTCCTGGGGATGGCCGAGGACGCTGCAATCAAGGTGGCCATGTTCCTGGCAGGCAGCCATGATGTTGGCAAGTTCGGCCCGTTTCAAGCGAAGGTCGAGGAGCTGTTTGCTCAGCTGCAGCCGGACCAACCGGTTCCCTCTCAAGCTGCACAGCACCACTCCCAGGCCGGCATTTCCACCTTACTCGACTGGGTGTCGGCCCGGTGGTACCCCGATTCCCTCGAAGACGCGGAATTAGCGCTAGAGCCCCTTCTGAACGCTTCTTGCGGGCACCACGGCAGGCCAGTTGACCTCTCAAACTCGACAGGGGTGGGGAAGCGCACGACTGCGGCAGCCCACGCCTACCTTGATGCCGTTGCCGACGTATTGGGGCTCGACAGTTTCGTCGACCTTTGGGACGGAGGCGGCTACCGCCAGGCGTCATCCTTGCTCGCCGGCGTGCTGACCCTCTGCGACTGGGTCGGCTCCATGCAGAGGTTCTTTCCCTATCGAGCACCGACGATGTCCTTGAAGTGCTATTTCGTCGAGGCACAAGACCAAGCGCGTACCGCGCTGGTTGAGCTCAGCCTGGCGGAAAAGCGCCCAAGCGCCAAAGCCGGGCTCTCGCACCTATTCCCTGCGTTCACGGCGAGTGCCACACCGCTACAGCGATTTGCTGATAGCGTCGAGTTGGACCGCGCCGGCCCTTCCCTGTTCATCCTGGAGGATGAGACCGGTGCCGGCAAGACCGAGGCCGCGCTGACCCTTGCTTCGCGGCTGCTTCAGGCCGGAAGAGGCACCGGGGTGCTCGTCAGCCTACCGACACAGGCCACCGCCGATGCTCTTTGCGGGCGGCTGCTGCCTTTGGCCAACATGTTTTTTGAGGCAGAAGGCGGAGTTCCGTCGTTCTCGCTGGCACACGGAAGTGCGTCTCTGTCGCTGGCGCGGCTGCGCTCGGAGCATCTCGAAGCTGGGTCGATTTGTGCCGACCTCGACAGCTGGGCCCAGGACAGCAGCAAGACTGCCCTGCTTTCGGACGTCGGGGTGTGCACCATCGACCAGGTCGCGCTGTCTATCCTGCCGGTGAAGCACTTTTGCTTACGGCAACTGGGCATCGGGCAAAAGGTCCTGGTTGTTGACGAGGCTCACGCATGCGACGCCTACATGCTCAAGCTTCTTGAAACAGCGCTCGAGGCACATGCCATGCGCGGCGGTAGCGCCATCCTGCTGTCGGCAACGCTACCGCGGAAGCACAAGGCCGCCCTTGTCGCTGCCTTTCGGAAGGGCGCCCGTTGGACTGGCGCGCAGGCCGTCCCTGTCTCCACCGACTACCCTCTTGCCACTGTCGCCTCTTCGGGCGGCATGGTTGAGACGCCGATTGCCGCACGACGTGTGAGCAGGTTCACCCGCATTCAGCGAATCGGGGATAGCGCAACCGAAGCCCTCGTCCTGAGGCTACTTGCAGCAGGCAAGTGTGTTCTCTTGCTGCGCAACACAGTCGGCCGTGCCCAGGCGGACTTCGACACGTTCTTCGCCCTGTTGCCAGGCCAGGTGCAGCTGGCGCACGCGAAGTTTGTCGGCAAGCATCGCTCGGAAAATGACCGCAACCTGCTGGAGCAGTTCGGCAAGCGCTCGACATCCGCTACTCGCAAAGGACAGCTGGTCATCGCTACCCAGGTGGCGGAGCAGTCACTCGACGTGGACTTCGACGAGCTCATCACCGACTTGGCCCCAATCGACGCCTTGCTGCAGCGTATCGGCCGCTGGCGCCGGCACGTTCGGGACGCCGACGGGAAGATGGCGATGGCAGGCGACGATGCGCGCGGGGAAGGCCTGGTGTACGTAGTCGCGCCCGAGACTCACGGCAATGTCGACTTCCTTGCGGAGCTCCCTGCGAACACGATGTTCGTCTATCCCCTTCCTGTGGTGCTCTTTCGCACGGCACAGTTGGTTGAGGAGCGCGGTGGCTTGCAGATTCCCGCAGGCGTTCGGGAAGCCGTCGAGTTCGCGTACGACGAAGAGGCCGAGGCGCCAGCATTTCTGGCGTTTGCGGAAGAGCGGTCAGAAGGGAAGATTGAAGCAGCCAAGCGAGCGGCTAAAAACGTTCGACTGAATCTGACCGTGGGCTACTCCCAGTTGATTGCAGACGTGGCGCCTGAGCAAGCAGTGACCCGGCTGGGGGAGAAGTCGGTCCGGGTAGTGCTTTGCGACCAAGGCGGCGCCCCCTTGTTTGGCAGCATGGAGTTGTCCCGCCTAAGCCTACGAGCAAGCCTACTTGCTCTCGAGGTCGACGACACCGGGCACGCAAAGTTGAGGATGGGCGCAGCCGGCTCGGGTGAGTGGGAGATGTTGGCGGTCGACCATGCGAGCAAGGAGCGATTGGTCCGCTACAGTCGGACCCGTGGGTTTTCGGTGGGCCCACCACAGCGGCGGAGATGAGAGCCGCGGCGCACGTACGTGCGCCAATGAACGGATAAAGCCGGTGGCTAAAAAATGCAGGTGCGAAAGACGTTGACCGCGCAAGCGGGGATAGCTCGCCGTAGTTTCGGGTGTCGAACGACGCGTGCGTCTCTCCCCGCGCAAGCGGGGATAGCTCAGGAGCATCGGACCGATGCCAACCGTCGCCATCGTTTATCCCGCACAAGCGGGATGATGCGCACCGGATACGGAGGCCGCAAGCCGGCTCCCCCCCCACCAGCGCAAGCGGGGATAGCTCGGCCGGTCTCGTTCACTGATATCGCACCGAACGGCTCCCCCCCCCCGCGCTAGCGGGGATAGCTCGGTCTGCGATGCCGTCCTCTTTCGGGGTGACCGGTCTCCCCCGCCTACGCGGGGATAGCTCGGGTTGTCGCATCATCACTTGCGGTGGCGTTGAGACTTCCCCGCGCACGCGGGGATAGCTCAGGCTGGAACCGCGAGCGCGAGCAGTATCAGGCGTCTCCCTGCGCAAGCGGGGATATCTCGGACTTGAGGGCTGCCATTTGCTTGTCTCCTGCGTCCCCTCCGCGCAAGCGGGCATAGCTCGTTCTGTAGGACGTCGTGCACGCCGCCGCCCTCGTCTCCCCCGCGCAAGCGGGGATATCTCGGGAAGCAGCAAGTAGTCGCTCTCATTTGCGTCGTCGGCCCCGCGCGAGCGGGGATAGCTCGCCCCCCCACCAGAACGTCCGGCCGCGCATCAGAGTCTCTCCCGCGCGAGCGGGGGTAGTTCGTGCGATTGCTCGTGCAGTGGCGAGAACCATGGGTCTCCCCCGCAAGCGGGGACAGCTCGCTCGCCCACAGGAAATGTTCTGGATGGGGCATGTCCCCCCGGCGCAAGCGGGGACACTCGAAACGATTGCCGTCGTGCTCGCAAGCGGGAATCGCCGGGTCACGTCAAGGCGCCCTCATTCGGCGGGATATTTGCTCTCCGCGTCAGCAGAAGACCTGGTGGTAACGCAGCGCTACACCTGGGTATGAACGCCCCGCTAAAGCCTATCTATCGCCTTCAGAAGGAACGGATACCCTTCATTTTCCTGAGCTACGGCCGCCTTGACGTCAAGGACGGCGCATTTGTACTGGAGGATGCGAATGGAACTCGCGTGCAGATGCCAGTGGCTGCTTTCAATGTCTTGTTTCTTGAGCCCGGGACGAGCGTGACCCACGCTGCCTTCCAGCTCGCGGCCCAGTGTCACACTCTCATTTGCTTCGTTGGCGAGCAAGCGTGCCGTACATACTCTGTCGGGCGCCCTTCCGACGGAAACCCTACCAACCTTAAAGTGCAGGTCTTGGCATATGCCGACGAAGCCCGGAGGCTTCAGGTGGCCCGCAAGATGTTCGAGATTAGGTTCGGCGAGGCGATTCCGGCCCGACGCAGTATTGAGCAACTTCGAGGCATCGAGGGGGTGCGGGTCCGCGAGTCCTACAAATTGCTGGCTCGACAGTTCGGAGTGGACTGGAAAGGCCGAACCTACGAGCAAGGAGAGTGGGACGCTGCCGATAGCGTCAACCGGGCCCTGTCCGCAGCGAATGCGGTGGCTGTTATTCTCGCCTGCGGATACAGCCCACGATAGGGTTTGTCCACGACGGAGGGGCCAAAAGTTTTGTATACGACATTGCAGACCTCTATAAGTTGGAGATTTGCGCACCTCTTGCGTTCAGGGCTGCCGCGGGGAGCTCGGCATTCGCGGTGGAGACTCAAGTAAGGCGGCACCTGCGTGACCACTTTAAGCAAACGCGATTTGTTGCGCGGGTCGTGGATGACCTCAAAGGCCTGTTCGAAGAGTCGACCGCATGATGCTCGTCCTCGTCCTGACTGGTGCGCCACCTCGCTTAAGAGGCCGGCTATCAACGATACTGCTTGAGGTGCGGGCTGGCGTCTATACCGGGCACGCGACACAGAAACTGCGTGAAGAACTATGGGCGTTGACTTGCGGCAACATCGAGGATGGCGACGCCCTGATTGTGTGGCCAGACCAAACTGAGGTTTGCGGCGTCTCGTTCCGGACGGTAGGCGTGAATCGGCGCCGGGCGGTCGAAGTCGATGGGCTGCAGCTGGTGGATTTCCCTCGGTTGAGCACAGACGAGGTCCCTGAGTCCATTATGGATTTAGCAGGTCTAGCGGAGGTGGTTTTCCCCGGTGGACAGTGTGACAACTAAAATGTTTCGCTAAATCAACGGGTTAGGGGAAGAGTCTCCCCCGCGCAAGCGGGGATAGCTCGCGCAGCGTCAGGCTTTGGCGTGCTGCGTGCGCGTCTCCCCCGCGCAAGCGGGGATAGCTCGTCTTGTGGGGCGCTGACGGCCGCTGCAACGTCGTCTCCCCCGCGCAAGCGGGGATAGCTCGTAAATCCGTTCGCACCAAGGTGAGCCGCACGCGTCTCCCCCGCGCAAGCGGGGATAGCTCGCCGTGCTGGGGCGCGCGTACCGCGCAGCTGCTGTCTCCCCCGCGCAAGCGGGGATAGCTCGCAGTCTTTGCTTCCATCTCGAGACGTCGAGTAGTCTCCCCCGCGCAAGCGGGGATAGCTCGCCGGCGTCCACCGCGTTCGACATCGTGCCCCTGTCTCCCCCGCGCAAGCGGGGATAGCTCGCGAGGCTTGTTGCATGCAAAGAAGGGGGCTTCGTCTCCCCCGCGCAAGCGGGGATAGCTCGTCGACCATCGAGAGCATCGCCATCCAGGAGCCGTCTCCCCCGCGCAAGCGGGGATAGCTCGCCGACGAGGAAGCCACCCAGACATCCGTAGACGTCTCCCCCGCGCAAGCGGGGATAGCTCGCGGCTGGTGATTGGCCTCGAGGACGCCGAGGGGTCTCCCCCGCGCAAGCGGGGATAGCTCGTGCGCTATCACCTGGCAAGCGCGCTGCATTGAGTCTCCCCCGCGCAAGCGGGGATAGCTCGCCCTCTTCGAAGTGGTCGATGCCGGTGGACACGTCTCCCCCGCGCAAGCGGGGATAGCTCGTGAAATTGGTCGTCCTCGATTTGCTCACGCGTGTCTCCCCCGCGCAAGCGGGGATAGCTCGGTACGGGCTGCGGGCGATGAGCATTTGCTGAGGTCTCCCCCGCCCAAGCGGGGATAGCTCGCCCTTGATGGCCAAGTTCACGCCAATGAGCACGTCACCCCCGCTTGCGCGGGGATTGGAAGTCTCGGTCGACCGCCAACGGACAGCCCGTGCCAGGCTCTTGTGCTGCGGCGTGGAGCCTGGCCTCAGCTTTTAAGGCTGTAACCTATACTCGAGCGCATTGCGCTATCAGTGTCCTTTGTGATACAATGAGTGACGCTTTAGCATTCGTCGCCTACGTCATCAAGCAAGGCGGCATAATTTCACTATTTCGCTGTGCGCATGAACGTACTCTTAGACCCTTGGGTCCCCCTCCTGCTGCCAGACGGTACTGTGGCCAAGCAGCGCATGGTGGACATCCCTACCTCCGGTGCGCTTCGTGTGGAGCATGCCCGAGCCGACTACTCAGCGCTCATCACTGAGCTGGCGGTGTGCGTTTACCAGACCCTTGCGGCGCCGCACGACAGGATTGCGCGACGAGCTCTGGTGCGGGCCCCCGACCTTGCATTGCTGGACAAGGCGTTTCGAACTGCCGCGCCTGCGTTTGAAATCTTTGGTGACGGTGCACGATTCCTGCAGTCGCCAGAAGCTATTGGCGGAGAAATCCCTGTGCGTGGCCTGGTACCAGAGGGGCCCGGTGCGAACGCTGTTGCCAAAAACACCGACCTTTTCGTTCACCGCTCGGCACTCGACTCAATGTGCCCACATTGCGCCCCGGCGGCCCTCTTTGGCAACCAGGCGCATGCGGGCCAAGGAGGTTCCGGCTACAAGGTTGCCCTGCGCGGGGGAAGCGCCCTGGCCGCGCTCATCGAGGCACCCACCTTGTGGGAGACCATCTGCCTCAATCTACTGGACCGCGACACGTACACCGACCGCTACTGCCTCGAGGGTGGAGCGGAAGAGGATTTCCCCTGGACGACGGGCCTGAAGGTCTTCAGCAAGGAGGCAATCGGGCCAAGGGAGCTGGGTGCGCACGCGGCGCTCTGGTGGATGCCCCGTGCCCTGCGACTCCATGAAAGCGCGAACGCGGACGGCACCTCATGCTCCACCTGCGGAGAAGTTCACCCCACGCATATTCGAACCGCGAGCCGTGACAAGACGGCCGCCCGTCCGCCTGAGGGGCTCCGCCACCCTCACACGGCGTGGTGCATGCTCAAGAACGAGAAGGAGATAGACGGCGTCAAGACCAAGGTGGACGTTGAGGCCGCGGTCATGGTTCCGTCGGAAGGCTACATGCTCGGGGACTGGCTCGCGCTGACGCTGGGCGCACAAACCCCGACCCGCCGAATCTTGGCCGGCCTGCCCGCGATGGCACACCTGTCCCGCGCAGAGGCCGCGCGCGCTACCCTTCGCGTCTTCGGTCCGCGCTACGCCACCGCCACGTTCCTGACCTGGTTCGACGAGGCGGGGCCACTATTGGCCGCAGCTGACGCGGAGCACCTTCGTCAATTGCGAGCAGAGGCCGAGAAGCTGGTTGCCGAAGCGCAGCGGGTCCTCGTCATCGTCCGGACGGCCGCCCGGAAGAACCTCGGTAGCAAGAAGCGACCCCTTGCGGTGCCGCTTTCCAGCAGTCCCGGGCAACTCGAATCCGAACTTGCCGGCCGCGCACGCTCACTCATCAGCCGTGCACTGGCGAAAGTCGACGGAGCCGGCGGCAGCCTCACGCAGGATGACTACGAGCAATTTTGCAGTCAGTTGCGCAAGGCGGCAGTATCGCTGTTCAACAGAGCGCTAGTCATCGACTTCGCGAATGAGACCTTGAGCCACAAGCTCGTTCTGCTGAGCGCCAAAACGTACTCACTGATTTACCCCAAGGCCAAGCCGGCCTCCAACCAGGACGCTATCGCCGCATGACTCCGCCAAACCCTTCCCTGTCCGCCGCCAACATTGTGGTCAGCGCCATCTTCGCCCTGAAGGCTTCCCGGAATCCGGAGTACTTCAGGTTGCGCCGAGGCAGCGAAGCGCTCCACGCAATGTTCGAACCCACTTTCCCCCAGACACGGCAGGCACTCTCCGCTGCGGGTCACCGCGTGCGTGACGAGAACCTTGCATGCGCGCTGCTTCTGCTTCCGCACGTCGGGCAAGGCAAGGCGAGCCTGGGGCAGGCTCTTGGGGACAAGAAGCACCCCTACTCCGCGCTCCGTTTCCAGCAGCTCGTTACCGCCGAGGGCCCGGAAGAGCTGTTTACGCATGTTCATCGTGCCATCCGCTTCGTTGAGGGCCAAGTGTCGCCCTTCAGCATCGCCGACCTCGCGCTGAACTGGACTGAGGGTTACGCGGACGTCCTGCGCAAGCGGCTCGTTGCGGACTATCACTCCGTGAAGCTCACAGCCGCCTGAGCCGCGTCGCACCCACTCCGTCTCCGTTTTCATCCAATCCAATCGGCATCTCTTATGACCAAGAAGTTCATTCAAATCCACGCACTGACCGCGTACGGCGCCAACAACCTCAACCGCGACGAGTTGTCGCGTCCGAAGAGCGAAGTGTTCTGCGGAGTTCCTCGTCTTCGCCTGTCCTCGCAGTGCTTGAAACGGGCTTACCGCACGAGCGAAGTTATGGCCGACATCATGACCGGCACGCGCAGCCGCGACCTGTGGTTCACGCTTGCCTCGGAGCAAGTCGCCCTTGGTCACCCTGAAGCGGCCGTAATCGCGCACATCGTGCCTGTTCGCGACGCGTTCGAGGGTAGCAAGAGCGCCGCTCCTAAGGACGAAGAATCCGGGACGGACGACGCGGATTCTGAAACGCCGCCGTCCGAGGCGAAGAAGGGCAAGGGCGGCAAGAAGAAGAAGGGCGCTGCGCCCCTCCCCGCTACCTTGGCGGAGCTCAAGGGGAACCTGTTTTACGCCAGCAAATCGGAGGTCGAGTTCATCAAGACCGTACTGGCCGACTCGCTCAACCCCAGCGGCTCCACCAAGGGCGCTCCTATCGAGCAGAAGGTGGTCGAGGGCCAGATTCTGGACCTGCTCATGAGCGTCGACGTGGCGATGTTCGGTCGCATGGTTGCCGGCAACAAGCCCCTCTCCGTCGAAGGCGGGGTGC
Source organism: Variovorax sp. WDL1 (assembly GCF_001541225.1). GTDB lineage: Bacteria > Pseudomonadota > Gammaproteobacteria > Burkholderiales > Burkholderiaceae_C > Variovorax. The sequence goes on from NZ_LMTS01000026.1 coordinate 69,915, forward strand.
AGGCCGCTCACGCGTTCACTGTTCACAAAGCGACTGCTGACGATGACTTCTTCACCGCTGTCGACGACATTTCGCCAGACGAGGGCTCGGGCCACATGGGTTCGAACGGTTTTGGCGCAGGGGTGTACTACTCCTACTTCAACGTGGACGTCGACGTACTGCTGAAGAATCTTAACGGTGACAAGGCGCTGGCGGCACGAGCAATCGAAGCCTTCATTGAGGCCGTCGCGACCGTGGCGCCCGGTGGCAAACAGAATACGTTCGCGGCGCGCTCGTACGCTTTCTACCTGGCGGTCGAGGTCGGGAATGCACAGCCTCGCTCCTATGCGGATGCCTTCGCCGCTCCGGTGAAGGGCGACGACATTACGGGCGGCGCCGTTGCAGCGCTGCGTGCGAACCGTGAAGCAGCCTTTCAATGCTTCCCCTCGCAGCGTACCGAGTATCGCGAAATGTTCGTCGCTGCCCGTCAAGGCTCCCTTCCTGAAGTGCAGGCCCTGGTGGCAGAGGCAGTGGCGGCTTAAGGGCAGACCGTGCACTACCTTGTTCTGCAACTGAAGGCGCCGTTAGCCTCCTTCGGGAGCACGTCGGGCGAGCAACGAGGCACTGATGGTCGGCCTCGCCGCGCCGCGGTGGTGGGCTTGCTCGCGGCTGCGCTAGGCATTCAACGTTCGGAAGACAGCCGCTTTCTCGCCCTGTCCAACGCGCTGTCGCTAGGGTATGTGGTACTTCGCACGCCAACTGTGCTGGTCGACTTCCATACCGTGCAGGCACCTGCAAAGCAAATCGGTCGCACCCGCAGAGAGCAGCTGGCCACCGGCGAGCCGAATTCGATGGTGACCCGTCGTGAGTACCTGCAAAGCGGCCACTGGTTAGTGGTCCTTGGAGGGGAGGAATCCGTTCTGCGCACCATTGCCGATGCACTGTGCGCGCCCGCGTTCCCGCTTTACCTCGGCCGCAAGAGTTGTGCGCTGTCAGCCTTTACCGCACCACTCGTGTTTGCCGCCGAGACGGCGGAGGACGCAATGCGCGAGTGGAGCCGTCGTGTCGGAGGCACCGGCCATCCGTGTGAGCGCGAGTTCTTCTGGGAAGCCGACCTGCCAACGGCGGTCGAGCCGCTTGTCGTCCATCGGCGAAACGACCGACGTACTGCGCTCTCGAGAAACAGTTTTTCCTCCCGCGTTGAGCGGGAGGGTCATTTGACCCTTTGATTTTCATGCAGCTCACCCACCTCACCCTCCCCCGTACCCGCGAATCGGTCGCCGCCTATTCCCGCCTGGTTGCGAACAAATACGTGGAGCACCAGGCGCTCTGGTCCATGCTCCAGGCTCGACCGGATGCCTCCCGGGAGTTCCTCTACCGCACTGAAATCACGGATGACGGTCTCGAGGTCTACGTTTTGTCGCCGAAAGCGCTCTCGCCCGAGGGTCCATGGCGCGCCCGAACGCGCGAATACGCGCCCAAGGTACGGGCTGGCCAACTGGTGGGCTTCTCACTTCGGGTCAGTCCGACGGAGGATAAAGCCCAGGGGCTCAATGCTCGCAGCAAGCGGGTCGACATGGTGATGGACCGATATCAGGCCGCTGGCGGCGAGGTCGACGTTCAGACTATCGCGCAGGGGGTAGCGGCCGATTGGCTCGAACGCCGCGAGGAAAGCTCGGGTTTTCGGGTCGTGGACTGCTCTGCGGGAAACTACCGACGCTTCGACGTGACGAAGCGGGGCCAGCACATGACCAAGCTTTCCTACCTGGACATCACCGGTACCCTCGAGGTGCAAGACCCCGCTCGTTTCCTCACGAAGCTAGCCACGGGATACGGTAAGGCGAAGTTCGCCGGCTGTGGCTTGATGCTGCTTTCCGCACCGAAGTAACCCTTGCGCGGGCAGAGCCGACGGGGAGCCGCGGAGCCTGGTCGCAGAACGGCTGAAGGACTTGACGCCACTGCTAGGGCTGTTGAGGACAAGCTCGCGGGATTTCAAGTGACGCAGCGAGACCGTTCGCCGCAGCAATGGCGCGGCGCGTAGTCTGTCTGGCGTTAATTTCTCGATGCCCCTTCAGTCCTGCTCGACCTGGCGGCGCATTGTTCGTTGCGAGGCCAGCTCAGGGTGACATTCCTCCCCCCGCCAAGGCGGGGGGATTCCTACGTTTTAGGCCAGGCGCTGAGCGTGCACCTGTCCAGCGTGGTGGTCGTATCAGCCGCGCAAGTTGGGTGCTCGGGCGCCTGGCAAGAGCTGCGGGCTCCTATCGTGCGACCATGGCGTCCGCCTAATATCCCCGGCCTGAAGACGGTGGGTTTACGCGAGATGGTTGCTAAACCTCGCTCGGCATACACTACGTTCTACAAAGTCCGGCCCTTAAACGCAATTGAAGGTTATAGCTTTATAGAGTAAAGTATGTGTCCCGTATAAATCGAAGGACGCTAGTGCAAGAGATTCGTCTGCAAGGTTTGCTCGCCCAACAGTCCCGGCGGCACAAGGTGCTGAGCGTGACGGCGCTGCCCGGCCAACTGCGTGCCATAGCCCGGGTCGAACGCGTGGGTCGTGAAGAGGACGGGAAGCTGCGGGGTTTCCAGCGTCACCTTGTTGCCAAGCACATCCGAGAAATCAGTGAGTACCTTCAGGAAGGGCATGCCATCCTGCCAAACCCGGTCGTGATTGCCTTCGTCAAGGGCGCGCGGGTTGAGCAAGTTGCCGGCAAGCTCCATGAGCTGGTGGTCACGCTCCGTGACGGCGACGGGCCCGGCTTCGTGGTCGACGGCCAGCAGCGTCTCGAGGCGCTCGTGGCGAGCGGTCGAACAGACTTCGAGGTCTTCTGCTCGGTCCTCATCTGCGAGGACTACGCCGAGCTGCGGCGGCAGTTCGTGCTCATCAACAACACTCGGCCTCTACCCAAGCAGCTGGTCTACGAGCTTTTGCCAACAGTGTCGTCGTTGCCCAAGCGCATGAGCTCCCGGTCGTTCGGCTCCCAGGTTGTCGAGCAGCTCAACTATCGCGCCGACTCGTCGTTGCGCCGCGCGGTGAGCCAGCACACCAATCCCAAAGGCGTTGTGCGGGACACGGCGCTTCAGAAGCTCGTCATGTGCTCCCGCTCTGACGGCGCGCTTCGGGAAGCGCCGGCGGAGACCGCGGTCGCGCGCTCGGCTGACCTGGTCAGCGACTTCTTCTGGGCCGTCCGGGACACCTGGCCCTGCGCCTGGGACGAGCAGACCCCTCGGACCTCCCGGCTGGTCCACAGCGCCGGCATCATGGCGCTCGGCTTCGCCATGGACTACTTGCACGGCGTCGAGGGCGCCCGAACCAGGCAACAGTTCAGGGCCGGGCTGGAGCGCATCGCCAACGAATGCGCCTGGACGCACGGCTCCTGGCGGTTTTCGGTGGACGACGTTCGCCCTTGGAACCAAGTCCAGAACGCGGGTCGCGACGTATCCATCTTGGCCAACCACCTGGTGCGCAGCCTTAAGGAGACCGGGCGTCCACGCCGGCGCGCGGCGCGTGTGGGCATCCAGTCGGCCTTGGCTTGACAGCAAGGACCACGGGGCTGCACTCGCCCACCGTCTTCGTTGCCTGCTGCTCGCAAAAGTTGAAATCGGCTGCACCGGCGAGGGACTTGTACTGCTCGGACCTGTTCAGGAAGGCGCGCGCCTGGACTGAGCGGCAGACCGGGAGCTGGTACATCCTGTCCGCAAAGCATGGGCTCGTGCACCCGGACGAGCTTCTATCGCCCTACGACCAGTCTTTGAACGACCTCAGTGCGGCTGGTCGCAAGGCGTGGGCCCGGGAAGTGGAACGCCAGATGCAATCGGCCAGCCTCCGAGGAGAGGCCTGCGTCGTCCTCGCGGGGCGGGCCTACCGAGATGACTTGATGAGATTCCTGTCCACGAGGTTTGGCGACGTGCACGTCCCGCTCGCCGGGCTCGGCATTTTGTCGCAGAAGGCATGGCTGAAGCGGCGCCTGGCGCAGCAGGCGGCCGGGTTCGCGCAAGCAGCGTGATAACTTCGACAGAACGTTGAACAGAGGCACCATGGAAGAAGGCGAAGACAAGTACAGGGGATTTTTGGACAGGTCGTTCGACACGGCCTTCGAGGCGTTGCGCCTTCCTTTGCTGCCTTGGGTAGGCTCGGCCTTCCGAACGTCCGCCAAAAGGACCATCGTGCTGGGCGAAAGCCTCTATGTCTGGGGCTCGGCTGAGGAGTACGAGAGGAACCGCGAGAAAATTTCGGTCGTTGACAGCATGCGCTGGCGGCACCTGAGGATGGGCCTGTCGGACAGCTTTCCAAAGGGCAGCCGCAAGCGCGCATTCCTCGCGAATTTCGAGCGAGCCGTGTTCCTGAAGACACGGCCCTCCGCCGCGGAGCGGCAGAGGCTGTGGTCCGAGGTCGCCTACCTCAACTTGGTGCCACGGCTGCTGAATTCCCGCACGCATCGGCCGAAGGACGAGGACTTCGTGGCCGGCTGGAACCAGTTTTTTCCAGTGGCGGCCGCGCTAGAGGCTGAGCGTTGCATCGTCTATGGCACAGAGCCAAAGAAGATTGCCGCGCTTCGCGCAATGCCTGACGTGCAGATACTCGTGCAGGAGCGCCTACCTGCGATTGTCGACACCCGCCCGCTGCACATGCGGCTCGTGCACGGGGGACGGGAGCTGGAGCTCTTTTTCGTCCGCCACCCCAGCGCGTATTTTCCCTGGGACGAATGGGGGCCGGTACTTCGCAGCCGCGGTGTTTGGCTGGACTCCACTTCCGTCCCGCCGGCCCAAGTCGCTGAGCCCGCTTAAGGACCACACAAGCGGCCTTCCAATCGCGGGCTGAATCCCTTACGCTGGAACCTCGGGGCAGGAGGGTGCCCGCCACAGCGAGGAGAAGCTCGATGCATTTGTTCGGAACCGTGATGCCATTTCATCGGGCCGCCGGATGCCTAGCGCTTGTGGCGTCCGCAGCTCTTGCGACGGCCCAGCCGGCACCGACGGCGCCCCGCGGTCCCTCGGAGGAGGCTATGCGCGCCTTCCTTGCCCAGGGCAAATGGAGCACCACGGCTGATGACAACATCAGCGGGGAGTTGCTGCAGGCCGACTTCATCAAGACGCTGGTCGAGGCCTACGAGACGAATCCGACAGACGCGACCGCAATCGCCAATCTGTCGCTCATTCCCCTCGCCCTGGCGGTCGCCGAATGGGGCGTTTCGCCGACGACAGGCCTCCCGAAAGACCCAGCGCGGAGAAACTGGGAGGCGGTCGAGAGCACCGGGGACGGCAAGCACCTCATGAGCTATTCCAAGGGCGGCATTGGCGTCATGCACCAGGACTCGGGCGGCTTGGAAAAGCTCATGGGGTACCTTGAGAAAAACCATCCGGACGTCGTGCCGGCTGCGAACAAGAATGAATTCTTCAAGCTCAAGGGCGTCAACTTCGACAGGCTCTATGCCAGCGGCGGCCACTGCACGTCGCCCCTCACCGAAGTCAAGACGGACCTCGCGGGTGCAGCGTTCCAGCACGATGAACACCCAAGATTTGCCGGCAAGAAGTACTGCAGGGACTATTTCCGGAGCACGTTGAGTCCAAAGGACTGGCAGGTGTTTCGGCACGGCATGCGCGAGGCACTGCGTCGCGAGGACGTGCAGTTCCGCATCATGCGGGATTTTGCAAACAACGAATGGGCCTCGGCCTATCGGCTGGTGGTGACCGACGGCAAACACGACGTGCGGGAGGCGTTCATCCTCGCACGCATCTGGAATTCCAGCCCAAGGGGCGCCAGGTGCGCCTTCGGCCACGCAAAAGGGGCGACGGGTACCGCCGCTCGCATCCAAAAGGAACTCGAGGCCTACGCTGACGACGAAATTTGCCCCAAGGACGGCAAGGAACGAATGGTCGAGCGATGGCCGTACATGCGCCGTGCCGTGCTTGCGTACGACGCGTTCGCGAAAAAGCCACCGCCCTGACCAGCTTGCGGGCCGTCCTTCCCGAATCGAAAAAGCCCGCCTCCTCGAGAGGAAGCGGGCGGTAAATCATTCGGTCAGGCCGGCAGGGCCTTGAGCAAGTTGAACTTTGCCTCGGCGAGGCGCTTGAAGTCCTGTTTGGCGGACCTGAGCTGGATGCTGGCGCCAGTAGCGACGGCAAAGTCACGCAGCAAGTCGAGCGCGACGAGCTGCCGCAATGTATCGAACGCCGCGAGAACGTCGTGCACGCCCAGGCAAAGACCAGGCTTCACGTCCTTTGCGGCTTCAGCCAGGAATTGGGCGAAGGCGAACGCCATGCGCTCTCCCCTGCTCGCTTGCCACATGAACGCGCCGTGCGGGTTGCCACGATGGGTGACGCAGAGTCCCAGCACCGTGCGCCTCAGCCCGTAATCCAGGCCCATAAGGCGCCGGAAGATGACCTCCACGTGGTCCCAGACCTCGTCCGTGAACTCGTCGCCTCGGGACACGAGGGCCGGGCTGTCGTACCGACGCTCCGCCTCGCGGTAATCTAGGATGGGCCCAACCGTGAGGCCGGCCGACGCCTCGAGCTGTTCGGGCGTCGTCCCCAGCTGTTCGTACGGCTCCCGCACCAGGTGCAATTCCGGCCGTTCTGCCGCACGGGCGGCGCCGACCAAGGGCTGAAAGGGGTTTTGCAGCAAAAGCTGTGCCTGCGCAGGCGTGACCACCCGCTTCATGGCGTAGTTCCGGTCGTCGTTGACGATGTGGGCCCGCGCCACCAGGTACTCCGGTTGGTCGATGAGTTCCGACGGCCCGACGACGAACAGGTACAGGTTCTTCTTCGGGCTGTACTCGAAATGGTCCTTGCCGCACACGTGCTCCCAGAGCTGGCTGCGTGCGTATTCGACCTCCCCCTGGCTGCCAGCAAAGGAAAACACCTCCTCGGCAGCCACAATGTACGCGATGCCGTAGAAGGCGTCCAAGGCATAGAGCTCGGCGCGCAGGTGGTTGCCGATTCGGCTGTACGGAAGGCCTGCCTCCCGCAGGATGCCCTCGATTTCGTCGAGCCGATAGGGGGCTTCCGCGGCGGTGTCGTTTGCGTTCAAAAAACTTCTCCTGTGAGGTTGTCCTGCAACCGTCTAGCGAGAGCACGAGGGCTGGACGCCCTCTCAAAAATGTCAGCTTTGGCTTGCAATTTCGCCGCCGTCAGCCCAGTTGTAAGCTATGACTAGCAGCCCACGCGCATCCGCTAAGCTGGCCAACACCTTGGCTGGACCCGCACCGGCCCGCGGGTCGGGCCTCGAGATGGCTCCTTCCAATTCGCCGAAGCTTCGCTACGATATGCGCATGCGACGTAAAGACCCGATTCCACCGATGCCGTCCTTCGAGGAGCAGATGGAAGCCTACCGCGCGGAAAGCTGGCGGGTCTTCTGCGAACACCAACGTTCCCGCAATGCAATCGACCAGCGGCCTTGGTTCCCCTGGGCGGTCGTTGGCCTGGGGGCGAGTCTCGGCGCAGCCCTTGTTGCCTTGGCGGGCTGGCTCAAGGGCTAGACGGCGCTGCGGGCCCGCCGGCTCAGGCGGTCGCGGCCCTCTTGGCCTTGAAGGCAGCGATGACCGCCGGGTGGGCCATCCTTGTCAGCAAGGTTTCCCAGTCTCCGACGCCCACCAGACCCTTGACGAACGACGAGCTCGTCTGCGCCAGGCGGTCAGGCGTGATGAGGAATATGGTCTCGATTCTCGGGTCAATCGTTCGATTAAATTGGTTGATACCGAATTCGTAGTGAAAGTCGTTGCTGTTCCGGATGCCGCGGATGATGTGGGTCGCCCCTACCCTGCCGGCAAAGTTCACCAGCAGCTCGCTTTCATACGAAACCACCTCGATGCGGGCGTAGTCGGCCGGCGTGAGCTTTGACGACAGCACAGCCCGGATGAGCTCGAGGCGCTCGGTGAGCGAGAAATAAGTTTTCTTGTCCGGATTCACGCCGATGGCGACATAGAGCTTGTCGGTCAGCCGAAGGGCCTCCCGAATCACCCACAGGTGCCCCTTGGTCAGGGGGTCGAAGGTACCGGCGTAAACAGCGATGCGAGTCATTGGGCGGGAGCCACTGATTTCCAGCGGCAGATGAGAGAGTTGAGGTTTGCGCGCGCAGCTTCTTCAAGATGCGCGAACGTGGGGGTGAAGTAGACCTGGTCCCGCTCCAGGAAGGTCGTCAGCGCTTGAACGCGGCCACGGGCGAACTCCTGGTCGCCGTATCGCGAGAACTCATGTCGGATGGCCTGGTCGAACTGCTCGGCTGCGGCCGGGCCTTTGCCCAGGATGGTTAGGTCGATGTCCAGGAAGAGCTGCGCGTCGGCCAATGCGGCTGGACGCGACTGGAGGTAGCCCGAAGCGGGCTGATGGCCTTTGGTGGCGAGGATGAACTCGGCGGCGAGGGCGACCACGCTCGACCGCTGCTCGTGCTCGTAGAGGAGCGGGCTGCCGCTGCGCCGAAGCACGTCGCTCATGGCCTTCACGCTACGGGCCTCGTTGTCGCCATACCGGTCGTCGACCTCGTACACGTAGTCGTGGAACCAGATGGCGAGCGCGAGCGCCTTGGGATGGGACACATTGGAGCCAACCTGGTCCAGGCGTTCGAACATGGCATGCAGATGCGCCAGGGTGTGATAGCGGCGATGGGGCTGAGAGTAGGCTGCGACCAGCTCCGGCCAGGCATCGGCTACGCCCAGGTCGCAAAGCGCGCGGTCCCGGAGGTCACCGATGCGGATGGCCTCGACGAGGCGCGCCAGTTGTTCGGGTACGTCGTCGCGCCCCGTATCGACGGCCTGGTCGGCCAGGGCAACCTTGGCGGCAGTGCTCAGCTGGGCGGCCCGGATGGCAGCAATCTTGCCGGCTGAGGCCTTATCCCGGGCAGCTACGCGCTTAACCTGGGTCTCCTGGTCACAGTGCACCGTGACGCAGAGGTCGACGTGCCCCAGTGGCCACGCTGCCTCGAAGTAGAGGGGGAACTCGATAAGAAGGTTCGGGTGCGCCTGCAGGGCATCGGTGAGCCGTTCCTGTAGGGCGGGGATGGACCGGGCCTCGAGCTGCCGGCGAAGCTCGGGCTGGGCGAAAACGATGTCGGAGACTTGCTTGCGGTCGGTCGTGCCGAATTCCTTGTCCAGGAACGCAAGAAAGTGGTCGTCCCGGTAGAGCCCGTCAACTTCCTTGTCGAAATCCAGCAGCTTGTATTGGGGCAGCGCCTTGCAAAGCTGCGCGGCAACCGTCGACTTCCCTGAGCCGATGGTGCCGGTGATGATGACGTGCATGTCTTGGAGGGTCCTCTTGTAAGAAGCATTTTAGCACGAAGCGCGCCCACTGCAATTTAGATTTCGATGTAATTGCTGTTTAGAGCCGCAGGCAGCGCGGGCTAAATAGTTCGGCTAGACGCGTGTTTGGAGCACACGTGGCCGAAGGACACATCTACCTCGCGAGAAGCAGCAGCTACCCCGGGATGGTGAAGGCGGGCTTTACGACCCGCGCACCTGAAGAAGCGCACCGGCCATGTCGACCTGGACATCGACTACACGGATGTCACGCGCCACACGGACGAGGCAGCGAACGAATCGCGTTCGGACGATGTGACCTTCGGGGCTTTGGCGGCAAGGCAAACTCGCGAAGTCTTTGAACACCCGATTCACCCGCCAGGTACCGAGGTGGCCACCACCAACATCCTCACTATCGATGGTTCTCGAGTGGAAACTCGCTCTTCCGTCTACGAACTCCTCTGATTCGAATCCGCACCCGCCGCAGCTTTCGCTCGGCGGGTTTTTCGTGTGAGGTTCTGAGGTACCTGGGCATGACCGGCTTGGCGGTGTTTAGAGGCCGGGGGCCGGAGGCGGCCCTGTGCGCCCGGGTCCTATACCGGAAAGAACCATTTCTTTCCACAGAGGACATCTGCCATGAGCACCATCACCATCAACGCTTCCCAGCGACTCTTCGTGTTGCCAAGCGGCCGCGGCTTCAGTTGCCTCGGGTTCGACGTCACGTTCAAGCGCTTGCGCCAGTTCGCCAGCCTGCTTGGCCTGGCCTCCCCGAACGAGGCCGACATCGGCACCCTCGCACAGTACCAGCTGTACGAGGCCGCTCAAAGCGCCTACATTGCCACCAAGCCAACCACAACCCTGTTCGACCCGGACACCCCGGTGAAGGTCCAGGCGGTGCTGGAGGCGTACCGGCAGCATGGCGGCCGCCTGCGGCTGTTCATGGGCGACGCGTTGACAGGACGAGACTGGCTCGAGGAGCACGACGTTATCGGAACGGTCGGCCGGTCCATGGGCCCCATCCGGGCGCCACTGCTGATTAGCCGGCGGAATTCCCACGGCGGAGGCGCCATCCTGACGGCATGCATCGTCCGCATCATCGACGTTGCAAGCAAGCAGGAGCTGTACCGGCACCCAGCCTATCGGGTTCCGAACTTGGTGCGCCACGCCTCGAAGGAGCCTGGCTACGCCGCATCGGTCAGCGTCGACGGTGAGCTGCAAGCCAGCTTCAAGTCCGACGCCAAGGCCGACAAGTGGATTGCCTTCATGCAAGGCCATCGCATGACGCCCAACTGAGGACGAGCGCCTTGTCTCACCGAGTACTGACGTCGCAACAGACCGAGCGGCTTCGCCAGCTCGACTTCGTCATCGAATGCACCGCGGGTGACCCCGAGGAGTTCGAACGCGCCGTTGCCAGCAAAACCGCCTACCTCGAGTCGCAAGGACTCGACCGGACGGACTTTATCAATTGCGGCCGTCAAGGCTAAAGGAATCAACGATGCCCCAAGGAAATCACCTTTTTTACATCCGCGACAACAACCCCGACGGCGAGAACCTGGACCTGCTGGTCGTCGCCCCGGACAAGGCGCAGGCCGTGGCGTTCTGGACGCAGCACTTCGAGCTGCCCGAGGGTTCTGCCCCCGAGTGGGTCGGTGCCGTACCGGGCGTCGCGCCCACAACCGCCGAGCCGGGCGCCATCGACTGGGAAGCCATCCGGATGGACTGACGGTCTGCCGTCATAGCCTCGGGCCTTCATTCCTCCAGCCCCTTCTGTGCGCGCACCGAAGGGGTTTTCTATAGCCGGGACGCATCGCCTATACGAAATAGGACAAACCCACCTTGCAAGGACAATGAGCTCTCGAATCTTCAATCCCGCGGCCGTTTTCGGTCACAGTTTCGCCCTCGTCAAGGTCGGAGGCACCACCGTCAATGGTAAGGATGCGCATCTGTACGCAACCACGGCCCAAAAAATCTCTGGAGTGCTGAGTGGCTCGTTCACTTGCCGTGATGACGACCTGCTGAATGCAGTCAAGGCGCTCCCCTGCGCAAACCTGATGGTGCAAGCCACCGTCGGCGACTACCTCTACTTCGAGAAGATGCCGTATGCACAACTTCTTGACGTCCTGGTCGCGATGGCTGCCTTCGGCGTTGTCGGCAAGGACTTGCTCGCAGAACAGGTTCAGGTTCACGCTCAAGGCGGCCACCCTGGGTACCAGCAGGCGACCACCGAATTCGAGGGCCGCGCTTTGACTTTCCTCGACGGCTTGCGCTCGGGCAGGCTCATCCCGTGCCTCGGCGCGAGCCTCACCAAGCCAGCCAAGGTGGTCAACGGCCCGACGCGCGGCGTGCTTCTTACTGGTGACAAGCGCCAGCTGCACGTCTACCCGGACCCCTTCGACGCCCGCTACGCGACCATCATGCAGCTGGGCACAGCCTGGCAATACAGCGAGCTCGCGGGCGTGCGCAATGCCGCCTTCGAGTATTTCGAGCCCCTGGGCCTGCGCCCGTGGCTGAGGTCTCCGACCTGATTTCCTGAAACCCGCCTGCAGCGCACGCTGTCGGCGGGTTCCTTTTAGGTGATGCGGGCGGATAAACGTGGTTGCTTCACAGAGGCATGTCTGGGGTCCGCCCGGCAAAAACCACCCGTCAACCTCACAGGAAATGCCATGGCAATCGTCAAGAAGCTCAAGTTCACCAAGCCGCAACTGAAGAAGTTCGCGCGGCTGTTCCGCAACGCCCGCATCCGCGCGCGAGTGACCCAACTGCAGGTCGCACAGGCCGCATTCGATTACAAAATTTCACATTGTAAAATCAGCCGCGTGGAGCGTGCAGCGATGCCCAACGTGGATGCGCATTGCCTCGAACGCATGGCCAATGTGCTGAGTGTGCCGCGCGCCGAGCTGATTGCCATCGACCCGCAGTTCCGCAAGCGCGCCAACGTGGTACGCGCCGCGACGCGCCAGGGTTTCTGGGATGTGCCGGCGAAGCTACTCCACCCGGTATGACCGTCACGCCGCCTGATGGCGGCCATCGGCCGAAAGGGCAGAATCAATTTCGCCCGAATCGCCGCTCCGTACCTTTCGGAGCGGCGATTTGTTTTACAAAGCCGTGAGCCATCGCTGCGCTATTGGCTAGCACCCAGCTTGGTGCCATCGGCAAAAACTACCTGCTCCGGTACGAAGCGGGTCGTGAATTTCCCCTCCTCCAGGTTCCAGACCGCCTTGTGTTCATCGAGGAACTGGTTGTAGTCGCGGCTGCCCTCCCATACGAGCGCCTGGCTGGGCGCAATGTTCTCGGCCACAGCGAAGGCGACGGAGCCAACACGCTTGCCGAAGATGTCAACAAACTCGAGCACGCCCTTCACGCCTCTGATTGGCTTGTCGCCGCCATTGCGAATGCCAATCTTGAAGACTTGCTCCTGGCTGTATCGGCGCTGCTCGTAGTTTGGTGCGAGCTCTTTCTTTTCGAGAAGCGTCACCGTGACAATCCTGTTGAGCGCAGCCGCAGCCTCTTCCTGTTCCTTGCGCAGCTTCTCCTTGAGCGCCTGCTCCTCAGCCGCCTTTACCGCCTGCTGAGCCGCAAAAGCCTTTTGCTGGTCGATGGCCTGGCCGACCGTGGTGCCGAGGGGCATCGTCTTGCCGCCGAATGCCTCGCCCATCTTGGCGCGCACCAGATAGGCCGCTAGGGCCGCGCGGTCATCGTCTGAAAGCTTCTGAATCTTTGGCAGCAGGTCCTTCTCCCAGGTCGCGGAATCCGCTGGGATGATGGCGTCCTTCGGCTGTGAACAGGCGGCAAGGAATGCCACCAGGGCGAGCGGAAGCAGGAAACGTGTTCTCAGGTGCATGGGACGCCGCCAGGGGGATTAGGGTCTTTGAGCTTAGGGGCGGGGCCTCGCTTTTGTCTGTGGCCAATTTCTCGGTTGCTCGCAATTCGTGCACTCACGGCCTCAAGAGATTCTTCAACGCCTCGAGCGTGCGCCCGCTGTCGGGAGCCATTGCCAGGGTTGAAAGCGCTTGCGCGATTGCCGGGCGGTCCCCATCGTTCACCTCGTGCAGCGCGACGGCCAGGCTCTCCACCAAGCCGGGCACGTCAAGGCCAGCAGGTCGCAATGCGGCGGCGGCATCGCCCGAAGATTGAGGGCCCTGTAGGGCAGGCGTGGCACCGACCGGGTCGCCCTCCGGCGCCAATCCCTCGGAAAGCTCTTTCAGGGCCTTCTCGATGGCCGGATGAAGGTGGCCAGGAAGTTCCGAGCGCCAAGCAAATCCCTCGGGCCAGGACTCGACCCAGTCGCGGAACCGCCTAGGGCCCTTCCGGTCAGGATGGGTTGGAGCGAACAGCTTGGCGCAGGGATGGTCGATGAGCTCGGGCCATATCAGGTGCCAATCGCTTTGCCGCAAGTCCCAGCGCATGACCGCACTCTCCGGCCAGTGCGGTTGAGTAGGGGCGTTATCCACCCAATAATGGACCTGGCGGCCTGGCCTCGCAGGGTCGTCGCGCCAGCGGCACTCGTACCGCTTCGCATGAGGGATTTCAGGGTGCTCCTCTACGGAGGGTCGGGCATTGGCGAGGGTCATGCCTCATCATGCCATCGCGGCTATGCGTCCCGACTTCCGGGGAAAGCCCTCGGCGACCTTGCCCGTGCCGCAATGCGGTAACTTACCGACATGTGCAACCGCTACACGCCGGCCACAGGCCGCCACCATGCTTTTGCGACCATGCTTGCAGTCTCCTCCGACCTGCTCGAGCCGGTCCGCGTGACCATCGGACCGCGAGGGCAAGGTCGATTCCTGCGCCCAGGCCCAGGTTCGGATGCTGTCGTCGAAGTGGAGGGGCAGTGGGGAATGATTCGCCCCGGCTCCGCTACCCGCTTCGAACTGGCAGAGGACGGTCGCCCCTCAATGACCAACAACGCCCGCAGTGAGACCATGGCGCGGCTCCCAACCTTCCGAGATGCATGGAAAAACGGGCAGCGCTGCCTCATCCCTGTTTGGGGGTACGACGAGCCAAACTGGGAGTCGGGGCAGAACCAGTGGTGGCAGGTCAGCAACCCCAAGGAGACCGAGCCCCTGGCGCTTGCCGGCCTGTGGTCAGAGTGGACGGACCCCGAGTCGGGAGAACTTGTTCCCAACTTCACGATGCCAACCGTCAACGTCGACGGGCACCCCCTGCTGGCACGCTTCCACCGACCTGACCCTAGGCGTCCCCTGGACAAGCAGGACAAGCGCGCGGTGGTCGCCCTGCCGAAGAGCGCGTGGAAGACCTGGCTGTTTGGCACCAACGAGGAGGCCCTGGCCGTGCTGCAAGTCCAGCCGGCCGAAGACTTGGCAGCGAGGGCGCTCCCGGCGCCGCCTCGGAAAACAAGTTCTAGGCAGAAGCAAGTCACGCCGCCGGCCGATACGGGGTCGCTGTTCTGAGGTACCCGGAGGATTGACTAGGCGCTGCGTGGCCGGATTGGGCGGGACCCTTCGACGGCTCCGAGGTTGAGCTCGAGTTGCGGCGACCGCGTAGGAGGTGTCATTGAAATCCTACTCGAGCGTCTCCTACCGAGCAAAGCAGCTCGTTTCGGCTCGACCTTGAGCTCGAACTTGCCGGGGGCCTCCTCGACGAACAGCAGCTCATCCCCCTGGCGCAGATGGAGAGCGTCGCGAATCGCGGTCGGAATGGTCACGCGGCCGCGAGTCTGAACTGTAACTGTGTGCTGCATTGGGCCTCCTCAGTCGCCGGAACAGATTGCCGTCACTGCACAGATGGGGTCAAACCTTTGTTTATCCACGATTCGGCCTTGCCTGCCGGGGTGGGGGTTACACCTTCAGATGCCGCGCCACCTGCCCACGTTCAGTGCTAGGACCGGCTGTTGGCGCGCTGAGGGCCGCTGTCGGCGACTGCGCGCTGCGCACGGGGAATTGGCACAGCAACTTTCCCGCAGCTGGGGCCTGTGTTGAGCGAGAAGGCTTCTTCATGCCTGGTTAGGGGTGCGAGACAGCCACGATTGCTGCCAGGGGCAAAGAAAAGAGCCCGCAGATGCGGGCTCTCGAAATCAGACGTCCAATCGAGCGACGATGGAGGAGACGACGCCGGCAAGGTCCATAACGTCGGACGAAGCGCGGCCGCGCAACTCTTCAATATCCCAGGTCCAGACCTCGGAGCTGTAGTTGAGCGGAACCTGAGTGGCCACGGTGTCTCCAAGCCGCGCGTCGACAACATTCAACAGCATTCCATGCCCGAACTTCAGACACCGACTCGGTGCTATGTTAGCGAGGTCCTCGGTCGGTTGTTCGTCGTCCTCGGCCTGGCGGAGCTCCAAGGTGACCTGGATGCGGTCCTCGACCGGACCAGGTTGCATGGGATTTTCGAGCACGGTGATTCCAACGCTGAAGTCATCAGAGTTGGTATCGGGTTGCGGCACCGAAATGCTGTATGAACTGTCACCTAGTGCGCGCTCGAGCATATCTCGGAGCTCCATCAAGGTGCTGCGGCACTGGGCCTCGACTTGCGCCCAGGCCCTCGTGTAGTCGCGAACGCGGGGAGTCTGGCGGCCGGCCGCCTTGCTCGTCGGCGCATTTTCTGTGCCCTTGAGACTGGCTGACATCGTCTGCCAGTCCTTGTGGCCCTCGACGATAGCGACCATGTCGAGCAGCTTGCGGTTGTCGAGCGTGACGCCTTCGTTCGTCAGAAACGAGGCGAGCTTGCGCGCCGCGTCCTTCGGTTGCGGTTTTCTAACCATGAGTTGTCCTTTTGTCTGCGCAAAGGCGCGCAGGATGTGGTGGGGTTGCTCTCGTTACCGACCGGCGCCTTCGCGAAAAGCAAAAGTGGGTCTGGACTGATGTCCTGCTAGCCGAGCTTGAGCCGTGCCCGTGAGGGTGAGAGCGGCAAGAGGGTCGGGGCCTCTAATTCAGTCTAGCACCGCGCCCTTGGCGCGCCCGCCTGGGCTGGCGCCCGGCGGGAACTCGCGCTAGTTCCGCGGCACGCGCTGGACGCAGAGTGCCAAGCGCTCGTCCCCGCCCCATGCTTGGTAGGCAGCCTTGGCCTTCTCGACCGTGGCGGCCTCGTTCTTGTGGTCATAGGCCACAGACGCGTCCTTGAAGTACACCCACAGCACGTCCCGGGTGTCGACCTGGCCGGCGTAACGTTCGCTGCGCTTGATGTCGTCCTTCAGGGGGAGTCCTGCTGCGAGCCGCGCCAGCGCGACGCTGGCCTCGCCGATTCGTGGGCCGGCGTCCCCGACGACAAAGGGCACGGCAATGCGCCGGTTCACGTTGTAGGCCACACCGAAGCTGCCCATCTTCACGCCCTCGGCGATAACGGTCTTTGGCACGACACCTGCAGGAACGCGCAGCGGGTTCACATATCGAGACTGTTCGGTCTTGTCCGCGATGGTTTCGTCCGCAAGCGCCGTCGGCGACACGTAGAAGCCTGAGCCGTCTTTCTGCTTGACCGGCACGACCGCGGACACGGCGTTCTTGCCGACCTTGACTGAGCCGGTTCCGAGGATGCCGAACCAGTTGATGGCACCGACAGACGGGGACTTCCAGCCGGCAGCGCCGATGCGCTCGAAGTCCTGCATGAACCGCCCGGTGCAGGTTTGATTGTCCTCAGAGGCGTTGTACGACGTGCCGTCTGGGAGGTAGGGCCGTCCGGCATTGCAGAGGTGAATAAGCGCACCCGCAGCGGCGTTCTTTGGATGGTAGGCCCTCGCGTACCCGTCGATGTTGATGTTCATTTTGGCAAAGGCTGCGATGCCGCCATCCGTCAGCACCCAGGAGCGCGGGACGTTGCCCAGGTCTGTTCGCTGCGACCCCTCGCAATCGGCGCCGAAAGCGGGCGATAGCCCCAAGGTGAGCGCTAGCGCCACCGCGCCGGCCGAGTTCATGAAAACGTCGTTCTCTGCCGTCATCTCCGCCTCCAGCCCTGTTAGAGGAGCGCATGCTACGACGACGGCGGCTGAAGTGGAACCCCAGGACGGCTGGCCCGGCAAACTTGGGCGGGCGTCACCGCGGCCGCCGGCGTCAGAACTTGTTCTTCTGTGCCGTCGCGACCTCGCAGCTGCCGGTGGCCAGAACGTTCCCCGGCTCCGTGCCGTGCATCGCCCGCAGCTCGAACTTGCCCGTCTTCCGGTTCACCACCACCCGGTAGGTAGAGGTCTGGGCACGAACGTCCTCCTCAGTCACCTGCGAGTTTCCTATCCAACGGTCATTCATCTGCACAACCCCCTCACGCTGTGAGAATCGCACGCCAACAGGGTAGTCTTCCCCGCTGCGCCGCTTGCCCTCGCAGTCAAGCTCGGTTAGTGCTGGGACGTCCGCGGTCCGCATCAAGCGCTTCGCAACCTGCTCTTCCTTCGCGGGCTCGCGGGCTACCTCGCAGCCGAAGGAGGCTTGAGCCTGATATGAGCTCGGGACCTTTCTGCCACCGAGACCTTTCGCGGCGAGGTCTGCCTGCGCTGCGCGCTCGTGGTCGGCAATCGATTCGTATGTCAGCTGCTGCGGCTTGAATTCCATCTCCGACCCCTCGACCTGCATCCACTCCCACTTGGGAGGTGCGTTGACGTCCGGTTCCTTGTTCATGCCTACAGCAACCAGGCTCATGCGCCGAGGCTGGTTGCAGTCAAAAAAGGTTGTGTAGCTCTGCGTATTCAGGCCGCTTGCACCCCTGCCGGTGTCTTGTGATATCGATTGAACACCGACGTAGCGCCCCCCTTGGAGACCACCCTCAAGCACACGCGCGAAGACTATTCGTCCCTCAAGCTGCATGAGTGGTCGGAACTGGCCGCCGCCACTCGACTGGGCCGACGCGCTGCCCGCCAGGGCAGCGAACCAGAGAGCAGTTGCCCGATATATTGTCCGCATTCCTCGATACTCCTTAAACGGTTTCCTTACGCCATTTTAGCAGGCAGGCTCGGCTCGCTCGCCATCGCTGCGCGCATTCCTGTCGGACCCGGACCTAAAACGAATGAGTAATTTTAGGCGCACTATGCTATAATCTATCTCGTCCATCGAGTACAACAGCATGACCGCCATCCCCCTTCCCCGTCGCGAAGCTCTCGCAGATGACACACAAATCGAGTTCGTCGATGCCTACGTGGCGTTCGACGACGCCGAGGGCACGATGGAGCTCACCCCGGAGGGACGTGCCTACTACGAGCGCTGGTTCAAGCGCTTCGGCTTTCGCCTTGACGACAGCGACGCCGAGGGCTTCGTGAAGACCGTCATGTTCATCAATCGCGAAAGCGGGCTCCTGCGCGCAGACCGCTTGCTGGCGCTTATCGCGAGCGGCGACCTCTCCCCCGAGGAGAAGGCCGTTTGGAGCCACTACATCGAGGGAGACTTCGAGTCGTTCGCGACGGGCCTGGCGAAGATTGCCAACAAAATAGAGGCCGTTCCGAGCAACGTTGTCGAGTTGTTCAGCGCCCGCCGCGTCGCCTCCCAACCCTAGAACAGTTGATGAACCAGCCGCCTGCTGACATGACGCCGGCCGAAATGGCACGCGCCACCCGGCACGCCAGGCAACGCGTGGACGACTTGCTTCGAGCGGCGCGGGACATCGAGCTCGATTCGCAGCAAGCCGAGCGACTTGCGCGGCAGGAGTGCCGGGCGTGCTTCTACCGAACTCGGCTTGCGGGGGCCGCTATGACGGTCCAAGCGTGCATGTGTTGCCAGATGGACCAGGTGTACGGCAGCCGCGCCACTTCGGTGCTCTGCATCCCCTGCGCCAAGGAAGGCGGCCTGTGCCGGCGTTGCGGGGGCGACGTCGCGATGAACACAGGGCGCGCCGATTGGCCCAGCCCGCGTACGGAGAAGGCTTCGGATGAGTCGGCCCAATAGGCTATCGGAGCGGAACACGAAAAAAGGCCCACCGCTTAGGGTGGGCCTTGGAATCAGTGAACTGATTTTGGGTTCCGGGAGGAGAGCTCTGCGAGGTACGACCGCGCAATGACATCCCCTTGGAGAGACTTGAGACGCAGAGCGCCGCAAGCTTCCACCGCCAGCTGTCGAGCCTTGCTTCGCAGCTTGCTCCTCAGAAGCGCCATGGCAGCGGTGTGCATGGTGACAAGGGACTGGGAAGGTGTCCCCCGGCCGTACACAACGTCCTCCAGCGCACGACTGTTGAGCGTCGGCAGGTAGATGTTGAGGCGCGCGAGCGCGCTTTGTGCGTGGTCTATATTCAAAGAAACTCTCCTAAACGTTTAAGAAAGCCCTCATGCCAGATGTGAATCTGGCACTGCGGGTCAGTGCCAGATAGCTAGTCCGACAATCCGTCTAGCAACCACTAACCACTTGCTAGCGCCTTGAAGGACACACAGGAAAATGAGCGATGACCATCGAGTACGTCTTTTTTGGTGAGCTCGAAGTCTCCGCGAAGGAGCTCACCAAGCCTGCGCCGGAAGCGCCGGCATCGGAGCACGCTGACTACCAGCGCGCGCTGGGGCTGTATGCGCTTCAGAGTGAACAGCGCAACCCGCAATGCGGCCGCTGTTCGAGTCGCGTCGTCCTTGCAAAGCGGGCGAACGGCGCGCCGTACTTCATGCACAACGGCCATGACGACAAACATCGCGGAACCAGTCAGGAGGAAGCGTGTGTCTGGTACACGGGGGGAGCGGCACGCGCAAAAGCAGAGCTGCCCCGGTGGAGTGCGGCAAACGGGGTGGATTCGTCCATGCTCCCAGGCCCGAGCCACGGCATTGAGCGAACCCGCAACTGGCTCCGCGCGGGGCTTCGCGCATTGGCCAAATCTGTTGCCAATTCGGAGGCCGACTTCGAGGCGCAGCAGGGCCGGGCGCGGCGGGGCGGCTTCAAGGGCCTGATGGGCATCCCCAAATCGGCTCTGGCCTCGGCCAGCGTAGCCCCTTACGGTCTTCCCGGCCTTCCAGTCACTGGCGCGCCGCGAGGGCTGCTTGCGGGGTTCCTGGGGCTGCCCGGTCGCACCGGCGCTCTGCCCGGCAGTGTGATGGCCGCGCTCGAGAAATGGACCCCGACCGCTGAGGGCGTTCTCCAGCAGCGGCGCTTGGTCACCCTGAAGGAGACCCTCTTGAACCCGCTCCTGCGAGAGGAGCTGGCTCTCTTTTTTCAGCTGTGCTGCGAGATGGCCTGCCGTGCGAAGGCAAGGGACCAGAAAATTGGTGCTCGGGCGCTCTCCTTGCGGGCGAAGCGTGAGCTCGAGCTCGCCCGTGGGCTGTCCAAACCTCCGGAGCTCGCTTTGGTCACAGCAACCTTTGGGACCAGCGAAGAGGCGCGCTCAGTCTTCGAGATGGCCAGGAACGTGCACCGCGACGACCGGCCGGCCTACGACGCTCTGGTGGCACCCGCTATCAGTGCCCTCTCCGTACTGCTGGAGACCTTCCCTTTCCTGGAGGCTCAGAAGGAGCGCATGGTGGAAACAATGGGGTCCGAGGCGGCGGACAAGGCGCGCTTCATCTACCTCATCGTGCGCCCTGAGGCTCCCAACGTCGCCAAGGTCGGGATGACCAAGGACCTGGTGGGCCTCGTCGAGCAGCTGTCCGGCAGGCAAGGTGCGCGGCGCGTGCAGCTCGTCGAGGCGGCGCTCTGCTACGACTGGACCCGTACGGAGACCGCGGTACGGAAAGCGCTTGAGCACAAGACAGGCGGCGTCATCTCCGTGGACCCCGAGCAGCCTGAAGCGCGCGAGTGGATTGAGTGGGAGAACCGCCCTCCTCTCCCCGTCCTCGCCAAGACATTCGCTGCCGTGGCAACCCGGGTGGCCGCGGAAATCGCCGTGAGCCAGAGGGCGCTGCCGGCGCACTGATGCACGTGAAGCTGAGGTCGTCGAGAGGTCCATCCTGAGCCGCCGTGGGACGGGGTACGCACTCGGAATGCTTCCGGACCTCGTCCATTCCTTGAGGGGCGTACGGGCGGCCTGCCCAGGCACTTCCTTTCTAGCGCGAGGCGGCTGCCAGGCCGACCGTACGCCCAAGAAAGGAAAGCGCCCGCAGGCGCAACCCTTCCCGGACTTCTGCGAGCGGCGCAAATGCCAAGCGCGAGCACCGCGACCGGACGAAAAAGCACCCCGCCAGCCGTAGCTAGTGGGGTGCGTTCAATCAGGTCGCGCGGTCAGCTGTGACAGCTATCAGCCGAACATCTTCGACATGCGGTCTGCAAAGACCACACGCGCAGCGACGACCTTGCCGAGTTGCGGCTCAGTGACGACCGACAGGGGGTAAGTGCCGTCGCCGTCGAACGTGCGCGTGACAAATCCGATGGCGCCAGGAACCTGGCCCATGGGGTAAGGGTTCTTGTGCTCCCAAGAATCCGCCAGGCACTCCGTCGCGTCGGTACAGCGGCTGTAAAAGGTGCCTTCCTCGTACGCGAACTCTTCGGGTGCCGTAGGGTAGCGGGCTCCGTCAAAGAATCCGACCTGTCCGCTGTCGACGCCGATGGCTGCGCACTGATGAAAGAGCGCTTTGTCGGCAGCCTGCGCCTCGAAGTCTTCGTGCATCACGGTGATTTCAGCGCAGCAGAAGCCGTTGAAGCCGTCTCGAAACACGACGCGCGCCTTCCAGGCTCCATCCACGGCACCAAGGGAGGTGCCGTCAGACGCTTTCTTGTAGCAGGGGTCGCTCACATGCATCCGTGTGTCGGAGAGCATGAAGCCCCCAACATCGCGCACGAACTCGTCTTGGAGGGGAATGGAGCGGGGGCGGTCGTACTCGACGCCTGCGACCTCGAACACCAGCTTGTCCGGCTCGCCTTCCTTTGCCTCGACCTTCGCGAAGTAGTCGAAAGTATGCTGAACGCCACGCAGGAAGTGGCGCCAGCTGGTGAACGGAATCTCGAACGTCGTCGCCTCGGTCTCCGAAATCAGGAGCCAGGGGTCTTCCAGCACCATGACCGGGTAGCCGCCGTTCAAGGCGTTGTGCAATGGCGAGAACTTCGCCACGGGAGGAATCGTCAGGTGTACCTGCGCTTCGTTGAACTCAATCTTGATTTTCACGGGCTATCCTTGTTAAATTTCCTGCATCCTGTAGGTACAGCAAGGTTCCTTGCCCCCAGCGCGCTAAAAGGAAAAGTCCCTGAACTGCGAAGCTCAGGGACCGGGGAAGATGGTTTCAGTAGGCGCGGCGGCGACCGCGCTGTGCGTGCTGCCGGTACCAGGGCTTGTTCTCGGCTTCGGGGGCGTAGAGTTCCAGGCGCGGCACTTCGATGGCTTTGATGGCCTCTGCCAATTGGCGTTGAACCAGAAAGGCGTCGTCGACCACAAGGGTGCGGCAGCGCGTGCGCGGGGCGCCGGCAAGGACGGAGATGTGCGCCCCGTCTACGGAGCTGGCCTCGAGTGCCCGTCGAATCCGCTCGACGTGCGTTGAGTCGTGAAGGTCGCCGACGACCAAAACACGGATTTCACCGCGCTCCTGCGACGCGAGGGCCTGCGTAGCGTGTTCGACGATTTGGGTGTCCAGCGGTGCTGCCTGGTCCTTCAGGTGCAGGAAGCACCGGGAGGCGACGGAGGCGGCCGCGCTGGCATTGTCCAGCTCAACGACGATGGGGGCGTCCCGATTGGTCATGCGATTTCCTAAGGTGTCCAAACCAATGTGTAGCGACGGGCGCCCGGGCGTTCTTCATAATGCGGACCTTTGTTCTGAGCCCCGCCCCCTCTGATGAGCGCCGCCGATTTCCTGCTGTCCCCTGGAGTTCAGAAGCTCCTGACCGTCCTTTACGCCCATCCGGGCCAACAGTTCTCCCCTCTTGAACTCGCCAAGACCTGCAAGCTCGACACCGACGAGCTGGAGGGCACGCTCGGCCACTTGCTTAGCAGCGGCGTGCTGACGAAGTGCAAGCCAGCGGAGGGCCAGGCCGAGCAAGTCACGGCCAACGTCTCGTTCGTGTTTTACCAAGAGCTGCGCACCATCGCGCTGAAGTCATTCGCTGCAGCCGAGCCCCTTCGTGCGATGCTGCGCTCGAAGTTCAAAGAGTCGGTTCTTCGTGCTTTCATCCTGGGTGAGGCCGGCGCGGCCGGCACCCTCGAGCTCTTGATTGTTCACGGCAAAGTCGCACCCGACCAGGCCGCGCTGGCCGCGGCCTTGCAGAAAGTCGTGAAGGCCATCTCGCGCCAGTTGCAGGTTCACGTACTGTCGCACGGCGAATTCCGCGGCCTGGGACCGCGGGACGCGCTCACGCGCAAGCTTGCCAGCAAATCCTCGTTCGAAATCGTCGCTCTTGGAGACACCAAGGCCGAAGTGCCGACCGAGCGGGTGAGCCTCCTCCGGAGGGCAACGAAGCGGCTCGCGTCACTCGCCGCGTAGCATCGCCCCGCATGCCGCCAGATTCAAGCCGCGTATCCCTTTCGGTCCCGCTCACAACCCTAGCCTCTACACAATGCGCTCTTCGATAGCTCTTCCACACGCTCTCGTATCCGTCGTGTCCCAGTACGTAGCACAGGAGGAGCCGAGGCTACCTGTCACTTACACGTGGCAGTTTCGAGACGACACGCTGTTGAAGCACCTGGGTCTTCGGGTCGCCGGAAGCAACGCGTATACGCGGAATCTTGACCTGAAAAGCCAGCTGACCCGTGAATGGAAGGCCAACCCGGGACAGCATGACGCCATCGGCGACTACTACGTGCGGGTGTGGGGCGGCATCAAGCGAAACCTTCCAGGCACCGTTCCCGCGTACGTCCAGACCATCGCAAAGGGGAAGGTGCCGGACTTCAAGGGCATCGCATCGTGGTCCAAGGTTGCAGCCGCCGCCGACCCCGAAGCGGCCGCCATATTCGACGCGCGGGTGGCGGTCTCGCTGAACGCTCTCCAGGTGCTCGCCGGCCCGGCAAGAGGTTTGGCGTTCCCGGTTCTTGCCAGCCAAAACGGCGTCATCAAGCGGACCGGCCCTCAGCTCAAGGAGCACGGGTTGGCAGGCGGGTGGAGCCCGCTTGCGGAAAGCCAAGTGTTCCCGACCTATCTTGCCCTGCTGCAACATGCGGCTGCGGGGCTTAAGGGGCCGCTTGCTCTCGCGCGGGCCGAGATGGTGCTGTTTGCGATGGCTGAGGACCTCGCCACACGGGCGGAAGCGCAGCTTGGCCCTTGAAGGGTCGTGCGGGGGCGAAGCTATACGGGGCAGGAAACACCAAAAGGAAACCATGGCTGCAAGCATCACCGTCACATTCCCGCCCGAAGCGCGTATCGATGCCATCGGGGCGGCATTCGCGATATCGGCAGGCTCGCCTTTTCACCTCAGCGAAGCTGCGGGCGCGCGCTACCCCCGCGTGCCGAGCCTTCGCGTCAGCGTCCGTCCGGACTGCGTCGGGATGGCACACGTGGAGCTGCGTACTGGCACCGGCGACATCCTCGCGGCGTCGTACCACTTCGAGTTCGGCAAGAAGGGGGAACGCGGCATGCTGCTTCCGTTCGACGCACGTTGGCTTGCGCTGGCGCTGGCGGTTGTCGCTCAGCTCGGTGGGAGCGTCGCCGTGGACACCGCGGCCGGCGTATCCAAGGAAGTTCTGAGCGTCCCGACTCGCTGGCCCGAAGACCCAGAGGACGAAGGATTTGCCCAACTTCAGGAGCTGGTGCTTGCGATACCGCACATCTCAGCTGACGACATCGACCGGGCGGAGCCGCTTCTCCATCAATAGGCCTCCTCCCGTCACTTCACGAGCCCGTCCTTGCGACGGGCTTTTTCTTGCCTGGGTACCGCCAGCCGAAAGGGTAAAAGGGCGGACGGTACCGAGGGAGAAATGCACAAATCTATAGGCAGGGTCGGCACTTGTACCAGCCAGGCCAACCTCATTAGCAATAAATGCTTACAATGCCTCGGCACATTCAATGAGCCCAATGTCCTCTTCAACATACAGCCAACCTTTAACGAGCTCGGACCAGAGCAAGATTTTCATCTTCGGTCTGCTGCTGGTGCCTAGCTTGTTTTTTGTCGGCATCATCCCGGTTCTCTTCCTCGCCTTCGGAGTCTGGATGCTAAAAAAGAACGCGGACTTCTCTCACATGGAGACTGCGGTTCGAAATTTCCGGGGCTACTGGTTTATCGTGTTCGCCGGCTGCGCGCTGTTCGCGGCGGGAAATGTGCTCAGGGTATGGGAAGGCAATCTGGACAAATGGGACCGCAGCTACGCCGTTGAATCGGCCTTTGCCTGGGGGGTCGCCGCGTCTATAGCGTTCGGCTACTTCACCCTCGTAAAGGTGCTCTTCCTGAATCCGATGCGAGGCCATGAGAGGTGGATTGAGGCCAACGGCATCTTCACTTCGAAGTCGAAGGCCGCCGTGCCAGCTGCCAAGCAGGCCGACGTGAATATCGTTCATGGGGGAGGGCTGTCGCCGTCCTACTCTGTCGCCGACGAGCTCATCAAGTGGAGCAAGCTAAAGGACGATGGCCACGTCACCCTCGACCAGTACAACGCCGCCAAAGACAAGCTCCTCGCCAGTCCGAACAGGTAGCCAAGTAACCAAATGGCCTTGGGCCGGGCCTACGGCGAGCTCTGTACCGCCGCGTGGGCCCCTGCGGCGGCGGCACGGCCTCAGCCAACTTCGCTAAAGGCCCTTACCCACCATCTTGCGCCGGTCTGCGTGGGGGAAAAATCCGCAAGCGTGGCGGCGTGACGTCTCTAGACGCCTCAGGACACTAACCTGAACGAAAGAGAACATGCCGCTGTATCGCGCCACCTTCGAACGAACAAACTGGGGCTTTCGGCCCCCACTGAAGCAGTCCTCCGACGTGCTGCTGCAAACGGACATCCCCTACGATGATGACAACTTGGCCGCCTTCGAGGAGGCACTCTGGGTGGCCATGCGGGAGCAGAACCCTCACTGGTGCAACCCGGCGGGGCCGAAAGGTGCCGCAATGGGCTGGTCCAGCGTTATGGGCTCCGGCAAGGTCGAGCGGGTCGACGAGGATGCGCACATGGCGGTTGTCTGGCACATCCCTCAGAGCGCATGGCTCAAGGCGGATGGCGAGACCGCGACGGTGGACGTCGACGAGGCCGGCCGCTTCTCATCTGCGCAAATCCTCGAGCTGCAGGCAAAGTACCCGGGCGAGCGCTATTCGATGGTCATGCCCAAGCTGCTGGCAGAAGTCTATCGCGGCCCGGCGCCGAAGGATGGTTGCGGAGGCTGGGAGCTCCAGGTCCGCTTCGATGAGTTAGTCGTCTGGGGATGCGGTCCTCGCCGCCCGGATGGACGCGGGGCCTTCGAGACGGTGACGCTGGCCAAAACCGGCGGGGGTTTGCTCTCCATGGAGTTCAAGCTGCCGGAAGCCACCGAATACCGTCCGGACCCTCAGGTGTACGAGCGCAAGAGCTCATGGGCTTGGCGCTTCATCCATGGAGGTGTGGGCTTCGGTGAACCCTGGAATCTCGCCGAGGGCCCTGAAGAGGCGGTCACCGCCGCACGGGAGATTGGCGTCAAGGAGATGCGCCGTGACGGTCACCACTATTGTTGGATGTTCCTGGCCTCAAAGCACGCCGTGAACCTCAAGGACACTCGCTCGGGCCCTGCGCCCACCTGTATCTTCGACTGAAGTTATTCCCTGCGCCAGCCCTCACCGGCTGGCGCCTTTTTTCGTCCCCACGGACGTGAAAAAGACCTCCGGAGAGGTCTTGGAATGAGGCAAGCAGGCTATGTCGGCAGCAGATTCTGCGGGTTGGCTGCATAGCGTTTGCGAATCTCAGCCATCGTGAGATGGGAGAAGTCGGGGTATTCGAAGCCTGGGAACAGCACGGCGAGCGCTGCCTGCAGCATGCCGTCGTCGTCGTAGATGTCGGACAGGCGTTCCGAATTGGCAAAGCGGGCCAGGTAGGCTTCCGCGCGCAGGATATTCATTTGAAGTCTCTCCAGTGTGGTCCTGCTTCCGTGTAGCCAATGCCTAGGGCCCCGACGTGCGCCAGCTATACGAAAGCAGGAAATACAAAAGGAGCTCTTCATGACCCCAACGGAATATCGCAACGAACGTCGCCGGCTTTCGGCCTCCCTCAACCGCCTGCTGCGCGCCCACCTCATCGAGACCGGGTTCCGGGAAGGCCCCATCGGCCGCAGCAAGCCGGTGAAGGCCTGGGTTCCGCGCGGCAAAGGCTCGCCTGGCTTGGCGAGCTTCCAGACATTCGTCCTCCGCGGCGGCTTTGTCGTCAAGGAGTTCATGGGCTTCGTGCAGGGCGGCGTGATTGTCGACTGCGCCAACGGAGGCCTTTCAACGCTCGACTTCGGCGACATGCCCCTGGAAGACCTGTTCAGGCTCAACGTCTGGGCGGAGCGCCAGTTCGCACCAGCACCCGGACACGTCAGAAAGCGCGCATAGCCGGCGTCTGCCATCATTCAGCGAGACCCCTCGGGTCTCGCTTTTCCTTGGTGGCAATCAACCTATAACGCAACCTCTCCGGTTGCTCTATAGACCCACAGAGAGCGGTTGTGTTATAATGGAAAACCCGTAGGCAACGGCGCCGTCAGGTGCATTGTAGCTACCACGGAGACGCACTGTTTCGATTATAGGGCTACTAAATCCCCGGGTAAGTACCTATAAGATTTGCAGACCTATACAAACGGACCTTTCCTAAAACCTATCCACCTACCGGAATCCCTCATGAAGAAGTCTCTCCTCGCCCTCGCCGCTATCGCCGCCTTCGGTCTTTCGCTGGGCGTCCACGCCGAAACCTACGACGGCGTGCATGTGTCCGCCTCGAGCAAGAACCGCGCTGAAGTGAACATCGAAGCCGTCGTTGAAGCCAAGTCCATCGACCTGGCTGCCGAGCCCGGCCGCGGCGTGCTGACCGTCGCATCGGTTGCCAGCAAGGAAGCCGTGCGCGCCCAGGCCGTGGCCGCCGCTCACGCTCCGGACCAGAATGTGAAGCCCAGCTCGCGTGTGAACAGTAAGGTCGTCTCGACCTTCAACCATACGAACATCGCGTCGAAGTAATCGGCAGCGGCATAGCTCGCACCGCAGCCAGGGGCCGACCCGCGCACTTGCGCCGGTCGGCCCCTTCTGCATCTGATTTTCTTAGAGGCCAACCCAGCACCCTGCATTAGCTAACGAAGGGTGATGCCGGCCTCGTGCTTCATGTACTCCACTTTGAAGACGTTCCGAGACTCCTTTCCACTGGGCCAAGTAGCGTGATAGCGGTATGTGCCTATCAATAGCGCGGAAGGCTGGACGAGGATACTCCAGCCTGCACATTTGTCAGGGTTCCAAGGGTCGGCGTTCCGCGCCCTGCAGACCTGCCAATCAAAGTCACTGATGAGGCGAATGCTTGCGCCCGGCGGGTCCGAGGTAACCTGGTAATCTGAACCCCCCGCAGCTAGGCAGCCGTAATGAAATGCATAGATAGGAAGCTCGCGTTGCTCTCCGGGAGGAAGCGAATTTAGATGCCCCGCCCAGCGCAAAGCAAAAGTCCTCTCGAGCGCCAGCCATTGCCTCCGCGCAAATCGGCGGTCGTCACTCGTATACAGTATTGTCAGGCCCGCATCGGTATGCAACGTTGGTTGCTGCTGCAGGCGGCGCTCGATGTTCTCGAGCACTAATGCCTCCAGGGCGGTTAGCACAGGCTCGAAGACATTCTCAGGAAACCTGGCACTGCGGACCACTTCGCGCCGCTCTGCGATGTCCAAGATGCTAACTTCGGTCCAGGTCCAAACGCCCGGATGGATTACGGAGAAGCAGTAGGGCTGTTGGTCCTTCAGCGCGCACTTCGCATAGCTTTCGACGGACAAGTACTCTTCGTCATCCCCGACCGCCGCTATCGTGGTCGCTCTAAGCGCTTGGTTGGGTCCGGGCAAAGGTTGACCCGCGTACTCGCACACGGACTGTGAATGAAAGCTGCGAATGGGCCCCTGCGGCATAGCCGTGCGCTCGATAACACGGTAGAGCTTCACCGTGTCATCAGCCTCGGAACGGCCACCAACGTCTGCGAGAGACGGGAGGGGCAGAAGTGCCAAAACGAGCGTGCACGCCAGTGGCCCTCTGCTTCGGCATGAATCCATGGCACACCTCCGTCGATTGCGACGCGTGTAACGAGTAATTTTGAGCCGAGAACTCGGCGGTTGCAAGGCAGTAGCTCCCCGTTCAGCGCCGCGACACGTACTCCGCCGATTGTCCGCATACAAAAAATTGGCCCACCGTTTCCGGGGGCCAATCAAATGAGGACAAGCTTGAGAGTAAGGCCTAAACCGTAGCGGCCGCAGCCTTTTCAGCCATGGGCAGGGGCAGCACCTCGAGCACCTCGCGCCAGAGCTGCGACCATTGCGGCCAGGCATGGCCCCCTGGTGTCGTGAACACACGGCCTTCCGGCAGCGCGTCCGCGAGCACCCGATGGTTGCTTGCAAAGCGGTCGTCCAAGCCGTAGCCGAGATACACCGGAGGCAGGCCGCTGGAAGCGTCTGCTTGGGTGTACCGCTTGAGCAATGGCCACAGCTTGCGGTCGACTTCCTGGTCAGGTGGAGGCCCTTCGGGCACTTGCCAGCTCCGCAGGCCACCGGCGGCTTGGATTGCCGCGGCGATAGGGCGCCGGCCGAGGTACGGGGCAATCGTGACGATGCCGTCGACCGCGCCCGGGTAGGCCAGTTCATGAATCAGCGCGCCAAAGCCTCCGATGGAGACACCGACGAGCCAGATGGACTTGTAGCCTGCCTCGCGCTGCGGCCGGATGACGTCCAGATGCAGCCTCTCGACGAAGCTCTGGTCGTAGTAGAACGCGACGTTGGCGTCCACCAGGAGGGCATCGACCGCGAGGTTCCGCTCCTTGACAGCAGCGATGATGCCTTGGCGTTCGAACTCCTCCGGCGGGAGGAACGCGCCCGGCAGGAAGACGAGAAGCGTGTCGGAAAGCGTGGTCGCACCTTTGGCAAGCGCTGTGTGCGCGAACCTGCACTGGAGGGTGTGGGTCATGGGAGTCCTTGGATGCGCCTGCGGGTGCTGGCGCCTGAGGTTGAACAAGAGGTCTTCTTCCTGTAGCGAGTGCCCCCGCTCGGCTCCGGTGGCGCTCGACCTCGCCTCCCAGGAACGCTAAGATTTCGCACCACGACCAGGAGATATGGCATGACGCTGGACGAATACTCGGAAGCCGCGAAGAAAATCTATGCGGAGCAGCAGGACATCGCCCAAGCGATGTCGCAGCTCGCGCTTTCGGCCAAGGCGATGCCGCCCAACCCTGAGTTTTTGGAGCTGATGACGCGGCAATGGGGGCTTGTGCAGCAAATAGCCTCCCTGAATACACAGCTGGCCATGGGCGTGATGGCCCCCAAAAAGTAGCGGGTCGCTGACCGCCGGTTACCGGCGCAACAGTCGTTCGGGGCGCGTCCGTGCTCTACGGTCCAGCTTGGCGGCAGCTCCGGTGACCGTCATGCGCGAAAATGCGGACATGAAACTTCTGGCGCTTCCAACATGCTGCCGCGGCGGCGATAGGCCCGTGTGATGAGCCGGGCGTCCGACAAGCCTTCTACGACATGGGCACCCAGCACCGCCACGGTTGGCGGCAAACCCACCTGGACCCTGGCACGCGACAGTGCGCAGAACCTCCCGCTGATGCTGCAATGTTGCGAAGCTGAACTGCGCAACATGGCAGACCATGGCGTGGTCGCCGCCCCGTTCTACTTCGAGCGGGTGGCGATTCTCTTGCGCAAAGCCAAGCGCTACAAAGAAGAGGTCGAGATGTGCGAGCGGTACGCAGGCGCGATTGAGCAGTACTACCAAGAAACTTCTTCTTTGGAGCAAGCTGACGTCCGGCAGAGTCCCTGGTACCGCGAATTGCCGGCGCGCTTGGCCAAGGCGCGCGCGTTACTTTCGACCAGCGGCTAGCGGCCGCTCCCTACTCGCGGGCTCGGGCCCGCCCCACCAATCACCGCACATGTGCTGGCCGAACGGATAAGAAAAGACCGCCTCGGGACGGTCTTTTCGCCCTGGGCGCAGCGCCAACTGAACAGCGCGCTCGAAGGGAAGTTTTTCTTCTCGTATAGGCACCGAGGAGACGGCTGCTGCTAGCCAGGGCCTAGGGGTCGCGAAGCCGGCGGCTCCCGCCATCTCTTGGCGCGGTCGCGTCAGCCCGCGAAGTTGAGCTTGAGCGTCGGTCCGCGGGGCACCTGCAGACGGCGCGCCGGCGGAACCAGGCTGAACGCTGCGCCGCTGGGCATGTTCAGCAGCCCCTGCGCATCCAGCTCCAGGAGCGGCGCTTCCAGTTCGGGGTACGGGTACACGACCTGACCAGTCTTCAGCAGCCGCAGCGTCGCCAACGCGGCCGCACTCAGGCGCCCGAGCTCAGGGTTGTACAGCGTGGGGTTCTGCCTGCGCGCCTCGCGCCAGGCGACCACCTCCGACCACTCCCGCTCGCGCCGGGCAAATCCCTCAGCATCAAAGCGCCAGCCTCCGAGCTCGATACCAACCAGCTCTCCCTCCGATGCCGCCACCGGCTGGGCGAGCTCCTTCAACAGTAGAGGCATGGTGGGACGGAGTTCGGGCTGCCCCTTTGGGCCCTGAGGTGCTCCGCTCCACACCAGGACCTCATCCCCCTGCTCAGGCCGGAGAAACCAGCGCCATGGGGATTCATGCAGCGCCAAATGCAGCGTTGCGCCTTTTCGGAAGGCGTCGAGCAGGGCGAAATCGTGTGCCGTCCGGAACCCCTCCCAGGGGTCTCGGCGCTGATAGGAGCAATCAATGTCGACAAGGTATGGCATGGTCCCCTCGGAAAGTCGGAGCAATGCCACGTGTAGTTCTGGCGAGAAAACCACACAGCTCCGCCGAGGCTGCGACCAAGCGGACCCCTGGTTACGCTGGACGCAACCTTTTATACGGCCGTTGCTACACGGGGGTTTCAGCCTCCGAAAGACAACCGTGTCCCCCGCCCTATCCGAAGAAGCTCAAAGCCGAATCTCCCGGGAACTCGAGGCGCTCGTGCGCCGCTACCATGCGGCCGGCATCGCGCCAGCTGCCCTTAAAGCGGAGCTGCGCAGCCAGGTGGAAGCCTTGAACGAGCGGGCGCCCGATACCAGCCCTGAAGGGCTCGAAAAACTACTTCGTGAGGCCCGACGACTGCACGATGCCGGAGATGAGGCGGCTCATCGAGACGCCGCAGCGGCCTGGCTCGAGGCCGCGCATCAGGCCCGCGTCGGTTGCGTGCTGCGCTTCGACTGCTTCCTTGTTCCCAAGCAGATGCTTCTGGACGCCTTTCGCATCATGTGGCGCCCGGGCTCGGATTTGTCGGCAGCGCAGCTGTGCTTCGCCGGTCCGACGGATGGCCACGTCTCGCGCCGTGACGTCAAGGAATTCTTCCTGGAGCTCGATGACCGGTTCCAGGTCGTGAAGCCTGGCTACAAGCTGCAGGTGCTGTTCCCGGAGCGGTTCGACCAGGCCGGGCGGCCCATCCCTCTCCAGAAGGCGCGTTAAGCAGCGTGGCCGGTCCGGTTGCTACAGAAGGCAGGCCGCTGCTCCGCGCAGCACTCGCTTAACGAAGGAAACACCATGCCTGATACCAACCCCTGCCGCGGCGCCGGCGCCCCACTCGACCTCGAAGCTCTCGAGAACCTAGCCAACGCTGCCACCAAAGGGCCCTGGAAGGTCCGCAGCTCCCCGGGACTTCTGAGCTTTGTCTCGGCACCGCGCGAGAACCCGCGTCACGGCTACGACATCGAGGTGCTCGGTGAGGACGAGACGCAGTACTCGACCCGGGATGCCGACGTCGCTTACATCGCCGCTGCACAGCCGCAGGTCGTGCTCGAGCTCATCCGTCAGCTGCGCGACGCGCGCCGCCTGCACGACATGCTCTAGCCCTTAGCCCGAGCTGATTCTCGCCCCTAAAGAACCTGTTCTTTGGGGGCTTCTCTTTGCGCTGGCTGCCGGGACTGCGCTATTGGCATGGAAACGTTTGTTCAAGACCGCGGAGTAGCTCAAACTCGGCGTGCAATTTCGTCATATCCGTCGATTTGCCGATTGCGCGATTCTCCGCTGTAACCTTTGCCAAGCGCGCGTCGAGAATTTGCGTGAAATTCTGTGCGTTCATCGATAGCGTCTCTGGCTGGCAGTACAGCGGTCGCACCTTGTTGTAGGTGTTTGTCTCGTTTGCCCAGCCAAAGCCGGTTCCAACACCAGATATGTAGAGCAGCATCGCTGGCTTGTCTCGAGCCGATTGCATCGCCGCCTGGTACTCGCTAGCCAAGACCTCTGCGGTTGCGGATATCGAAAGCGCTGCACCGAGCACGGCGACGGCCACGGCCCGATAGGCCATCATTCTTTTCATACGTCCAAAGTCCTTGTAAGCAGGGCGGCGCTTGGAAAAATGTCCAGATGCTCTTGTATCACGCAAAAACCAGTGATTCCCGATGCCTGTGCGCGCCGCGCACAACAGGTGACTTTCTCGCGTGGAGTCGAACAGCTAGGCACTAGCGTCGGTCACCTGGTCCGGACGCGGTGACTACAAGATTTACCCAAAGGACAACCACCAAAGGAAACCGCCATGCGGACTGTTCAGCAACTCATCGACGCCGGCTTCACGCTCTCTCCCGCAGAGGACGCCATCGGCTGTTCGGAGCTGTTTTCGCCGAAGCCGTTCTTCTACTACAACCCGAAAGCTTTGGAGAGCATCAACGACATCTACTCGGGCCTCGAGACTGCCAAGCCGACCGAGTTCGGTCACCGCTTAGTGCTCGCAGGCAGGTACAGCCCTTCGGACGTGTTCCCGTTTAACGTTCTCGACGAGGAACGCCGCGAGTTGTTGGATGAGGCCTACCAGCGCTACTGGACCCACACGAACGATGCCGCCCGAGCAAAGGACGACTTCTCCGATGTCCTGCGAACGGACGAACCTTATAAGTTTTGACCATTCCCGAAAAGCGCCAGCTCATCTGGCGCTTTTTTCTTGGTCGGGCCGCAGCGCCCCTCTCGATGCCGACGGGCTCGGCCTGGCGCCCGGCGCCAGCCGGTGCGGGCCGGCCTTAACCGGCACAAGAGTGGCTGCTAGCGGTTAAAAGGCGGGATAAGGGGCATAGAAATGCCTGTTAACCCGCGGCCGGCATTTGGCAGCGGCCTGGCCGTTGTCGTTTCCCTAGACAACGCAGGACAACAACCCTCAGAGGAACAAATGGCTACTCAAACCCAAACGGTTTTCAAGACCCAGGTGCTTCAGGCCCGTCGCGAGGTGAACTACCGCGATGTTGCCCACGGCATCGTGGTCTACAAGGACCATCGCATCTGCGCGGCCCAGCCGCCGGCGGACCCGTCGTTCAAGGCAGGCTTTGAGTTCAACACCACTACGGAAGGCTTCGCGCGCGAGGCGAACCTGCTTGACCATCTCAACACCGGTGCACCGCTCAAGGATTTTTCTTCAGCCTGCTTTGTGGACGATGAAGTCCTGCGAGCAGGCGCGGTGAAGGGCTTCTCCGGCATGCTGGAAGCACTGCAGAAGACGGCGCGGCTCACGAAGCCCTACTCGTGCTTTGTGTCGGGCGACGCCAACTCCA
Organism: Variovorax sp. WDL1; assembly: GCF_001541225.1. Lineage (GTDB taxonomy): Bacteria > Pseudomonadota > Gammaproteobacteria > Burkholderiales > Burkholderiaceae_C > Variovorax. Next base: position 104,502 of record NZ_LMTS01000026.1, read on the forward strand.
GGCACCTCGTGCGCATCGAAATGGGGAGCCACCAGGTGTTCACAATGGACGGTCTCCCGCGACCGATGGGGATTCACTTCGACTACATCGTTGGCATGATGGACAACCGGTCCTACGACCTCGAGCTCGCGCTGCACCTGCTTGAGGCCAATCCTCGGGTGCACTTCGAGACCGACCGGTCCGGTCGCAAGCTTCAGAACATTCCGTCGTACAACGCTGAAGACGGCCGGACGCAATGCTTGGAGTTCATCTTCGAGCCGACGGTCGAAGAGGCGGTGCGGATTCGGGACTGGCACCTCGCGCGCGACACGAAGCGCGCGGCCGGCGAAGAGCACGAGGCAATCTTTGTCCTTGACCTGCTCGGACTGCGCAAGGCAGGAGCGGCGCGATTCGACACGTACGCCGGCGTATACGACTGAGGAACTGCAGCGATGAGCTTGACCGCACGGGACAAGGCAATTCGAGGTGCAGGGCGCCGTCGCTTCATCGCGGAAGTAGTGACCGCTAGGCGAGATGAAGGCGGAGTGCTCGACAAGACCACCAACCGTCGCCTTGCAAAAGCGTTGAAGAACGAAGCGAAGTTCGCTCGACAAGCGCGACGCTAGCCGTCGCAGCGTCATTCCAAGACCGCACCAGCTCACGCTCGGTGCGGTCTTTCATTTCTCAGGCCGGAACCCAGAAAATATGGGAGTGTCCGCCGAGGACATGCTGGGCGTTCCGCGACCTGAACGTGGGCCGCTCCCTCGACGAGGTGCTTCGCATCCTGGACGGCGCACCAGGGGGCTTCGGCCAATTATCAGATTTCAGATAATCTTGAGTAATTCCCGGCGGCGCCCTCCCCACCGGTGACCTCCCCTCTTTTGCGCATGGTTGGGAAGCGAAGTGCTTTAGGGCGAGGCGTGGCTAAAGAGGGTCGATAGACGGTGGCCGACTCCCCTTGAGGCCACCATGGAAATCCAAACCCTGACGCAAGTCCAAACGCTCGACTCCCATCGCACGCTGCAATACTGCCGGGTGGCCCCCGGCTTCTTCGCGTTCCGCGACGAGTTCAACTGCGCCGGCGTGCCTCAGTTGTCTGCGGGGCTGGCCCCGCACATCCCTGCCAAGAGCGCTGCCGAAGGCGTCGCACGGCTAGAGGACATCCGCGCTCACCTGGAACATGGCGCAGCCCTTGTAGCCATGGAGAACGTGTTCTTCCTGGATGCCGACAAGCAGGCTGCAGCAGGTCGCGAAGGGTTCGAAGCCCTGGGTGACTGCGAGCTGCATCGTGCACTCACGCCGTTCACGAGCGTCACGCAGGGTGAGTGCGACGCGGACCACCTGTGCGTGGTCGACCCGGACGCCAAAATGCTCTTCACGCTCGCCGGCGAGGTCATCCAGACGGGCGTCAGGTTCGGTGACCCCGCCTCCATGATGACAACCGAGTTCTTTGACCTGGAGCTCGACCTGGAAGTGCTGAAGCGCAACCCGCGCGTCCACTTCCACCCGCAAGGCGGTGGCGAGCCCCGGGTGCAATGCTTCTCGAGGGCCAACAGCTACCCGGCCCACTACGTGCTGCACTTCGTGTTCGAGCCGACCTTCTCCCAGGCCAACCGGATGTGGGCCTGGCACAAGGCCAAGGCAACACCCGGAGCGGCCTACTCGCCGCAAGAGGCGGCCCTTGCGCTGGATGTGCTGGGCCTGCGCCTTGCCGGCGCGGAGCGTGCAGAAGTCGACGCCTGAACGGCTTTGTTTGGCTCCGGCAGCAGGCTCCGGCGCGTATGCCCCGGCTAAAATCGTGCCCTCCCCTACCGCGCGCCTAGAAGGATTTGCGATGAACGCCAAAGGCCCTGAAACAGGCCGCCTAGACCGTCAGCCCATAGTTTCAAAAATTGACCGGAACCCTGCTGGCGGCGTCCCGGCCCCCGAGGACAACGCGCTCAACCTGGCCGCCCAGGCTTGGCTTCAAAGCTTGCCATTCGGCGTACGACCGCGCCACATCCAAGTGCGGTTCCCGCGCATCGCGAACACGTTGTCCCTGCGCTGGAACAGTGAAAAGCTGATTCGCGAATGCTTCAAGGCATTGCTCAACCCGCAGCGGGCTTTCCGGATTCCCTTCCCTCCTCTCATCGAAGAGGAGCTGCGCGCGTTGGCCGAGTACCGCGGCCTCAAAGAGCCGCCGACCGTCAGCTTCGACGAGTTCCTGGAGGCAGAGTCCGAGACTGCTGCGCTCGCTGCGGCCTAGGTTCGTTGGTTCATCCGTTTGCGCCTGAGTACGAAAGTAGTCGGAGTGGGCAGCCGCCTCCGAAAATGAGCCCAGGTGCGTTGGTCGAGGCCCACAACGCGCCCTTTGGTTGGTGTTCAAGCGCGCCGGACGCCGCTAAGCTGACGCGACCGACAGCTAAGCCGGAGGGGCGCATTTGGCAGCAAAACCAGGGGTTCGTGATGGTGAGAGCACGCGGGAAGCCGTTTTGGAGGCTCTGCGTAGGGCGGCTGGGCCAATAGACGGCTACGGCATCGCCAAGGCCGCAAGGGTGAGCCCGCTCCAGGCCGGCAGGGCCTTGGAAAAGCTGGCTGCGGACGGACTTGCGGTCAAGGAAGACGAGCTCGATGGTCTGAGCGACCCCTCGGCCTCCTTCAGGCCCGTGGCCTAGAGCGACGCGGCAAGCTTGGCGGTTGCGCCGGCGAGCCTTGGGAACAGGAACTCGATGAGCCGGACCGTGGCCAGCTCTGGCTTGGGGTCCACGATGCGCTCTGCCTCGCGGGCGCGGTGTTCAGCGGCCTTGGTTTCCCAGGCGGCGTAGTTCCGAGCTTTGCGCAGTTGAGGCACCAGGCCGTAGACGCGTAGCGCCTTCCCCACGTACTCGAGGTACGGCATGACACGCGTGCGGTCACTGCGAGGGAGCGTCTCGTGCAGGACCTGGATGAGGCTGCTGAACTTGTAGCCGACCGGACGCCCCGCCTGGAAGGAGTAGAGAACCTTGAGGACGGTCTCTGGCAGCAGATGCGGGTACGCCGGCAGTTTCAGGTCCGCCTCCTCGAAGCGAAACCCGAGTTCTTCCCACTCCTCGCCTGGCACTTTTCCGTCCCCTATAGCGCGCAGCCACGTGTCTCGGAAGCGCTCACGAAGGGCCTCAGCCTCATCGGTGTCGTACCACCACGGTTGTTCGACCGGTGCGAAATAGGGGTTGGGCCCTGCTGCACGCTCGGCCGCGCGCAGCTTCTCCCGCGCGCCCTCGAAGTCGAAGTAGAAGGCCGTCTGCGAGGCGAGGTCGAGCGTCAACTCGTCGAAGCTCACGAGCTTGCGCTGGAGGTCGGAGACGGCGGAGCTGTCGGTCGCGGAAAGCGGATACCGCCAGACGCAATCGAGCATGAACTTGCCATGCTTTTTAGACGCTTCGACTGTTTCGGCAGTAACGACTAGGGCGTTCTGATTGTTGTTGAAGTAGATGTCGTCTTGGGTCATCTTGCGGATGCCTTCGTCGAAGTTTGCGAACACCCAGACAAGCAGCGCGCCTTCCTTACGGTAGAACAACCGGCGCCCGACGATGACGTCCAGGTAGGTTGATGACAACTGGACCTCAAACGCAACGCGCATGCCTTTGTGCTCCGCTCGAACGTCAGGGCGACGCATCTCCCCCGTGAGCTTTCCCTTCCAGGACGACTCAACCTCAGTGTTCGTGAATGCCGGGTCGACTTCGGTGCACTGCGCTATCCACTGCTTCATCTGGTGATGCAGCTCACTTTCCTTGGCACCGTTGTAGCGGATGGCGTCTATTTCGTCACGCGTAAGGTGAGCGCCGGTGTCGATGGGGCAGCCCCCAAGCTCGTGCACATGCCGAAAGTAGAACTGCTTCTGCTTGTCCATGCAATTGAGCTGGACCCCTACCCCACAGGGGGGGCAGGCGTACAGCGGGCGACCTTCGAACTGACGCTCCTTGAGCGTGCTGCGAAGAACGACGGCTGCGTCGTAGTCAGCGCCAATCGCCTGATTGGCTGAGAGAACGCGGCCCGACACCATGTCCAGGACCTCGGCAATCTTCGGCTTGCGAACTGCGAACGACATCTGCTGCTTCCCAATTTTGGCGACAGGAAAAGTCTACGCGCAGAGCGGCCGCGGCCACCGGAGTGTTTCTTACGAGGCGAGCTTGAGCGCCGGCGCGCGGCAAGCTGAGGACTTGCGCCTTCGTCTTGAGTCGTAGTAGAGGGCAACGAGCACTGCCCTCCCGGCACGGCGGGCGGGGATGCCATAGGCAAAAGAAAGCCCCGCTCGACGAGGGCGGGGCGTGGGAATCAGGGGCACGTTGCAACAGGCGGGTCTGTCGGCTTGGCTGGCGGGATGACTGTCATCGCTACGCCGAGGGCGGCGAGCCGGTCGCCGATGCGGTCGAATCTGAGCGTCGAACGTACAGTTGTGCGCTTTGTGCCGCCCTCCTCGAGCAGTTGGAGAATGCGGCATGCCGCGGGTGAGCTGCAACCGGCGGCGCGGAGCACGTCGAGGAAGGCCTTGCGGGCAGTCGGAGCGCCGACGAACTCCAGCCCTACTCCATCATGCGGGTCATACGGCCAGTCGGCCGTGAAATGTCTGCCGAACCTTGGTCGGTGCATTGGCGTCCTTCGGGAAAGTGGTTCTTTCCACGTGTAGCGACAACACCCCACCACGTTTCCTGAAAAACATTTCCAACGTCCCTCGGGAATTCCCAAGGTATACCCTGCGCCTCCTGGCGGGCAAGCGCGATGGAATCGGGACCGAATGGGCCGCTTGCTGGCGATTTCATGCCAGGCGCCGATGGCGTCGTGGCCTCAGCCCCGCCATCGCACTGCTGTTGCGCCGCTACCTGGTAGTGCAGCAGCGGAGACCGGTCGCGCGGGAGAGCGCAGCTGACGACCTGGTCATTCGGCACCTTTCGGCGCGCAAGGCGATGCGCCCGGCACGGCCCTCGGAGGCCCGCCCCGAATGGGTTTTGCGGGCGCCGTGTGGATAATCACCAAAACAAGAGGGGCATCATGAACGTTGGCGAGCAGCTGGTTTCCTCGTACCTTCGGTACATCAGAAAGTGCGATTTCATCCAGACGAACTTGTACACGGTCGACGTGCAGGGTGAGATTGACGTCGTGGGCATCAATCTCAAGGAGCGAAAGGTGTACGTGTGCGAGGTTGCTGTTCACCTCACGACTGGCCTCCAGTATGTCAAGGACAAGCGACCAAACAATGTCAACAAGCTCGTTGAGAAGTTCTCCCGCGACATCGCTTACGCTCGGAAGTACCTGGGGGAGTACGAGCACCACTTCATGCTCTGGAGCCCAATTGTCAAGGACAGCCAAGGGGACCCCCGATACAACCAGTTAGGACACTTGACCGAAGTAAAGAGGCAGATTTTCGAAGCTAGGCAGGTCGAGTTGGAGTGCGTGGTGAACGACGCGTTCTACTCAGCAATGCGGGAATTGAGAGAGTACGCAAGCCGGCAGTCGTCGGAGCTCCAATGCCCGCTCATGCGACTGCTGCAAATCGAAGAATTGCTCGCACGCCATGTGAGCAAGGGCGTTCGAGCGCCAACCGCGGGTGGCGCAGAGGTGCTTGCCGGACTTCCTGTCAAGCCCGACTGTCGAGGCCACCGGCACCGCTCATTGACATCCTCCCCGCCCTAAAGGACGGGGATTCCCACTGCTGGACGGCCATGCCCGGCCGCGGCACCCAGCCCTGAAGGGCCTGGTACCTTATTCACTGCGGCCGCACTCTTCGTCGAGCGCGAATCCGCAGCGGAAAACGTGTTCTCCAACCACACCAGCCCACGCGCAAGGATGTTGCGCGCCGCGTTCACATCGCGGTCGTGGGACGTGCCGCAACACGGACAGGTCCATTGCCGTACGGCGAGCCCAGCTCGACCCTTGGGGCCGGCTCGCGTGCCGCAGACGTTGCACTCCTGAGTGGAGAAGGATTCGTCGACCTCCGCGAACCAAGCACTTGCGTCATCGCACTTGTACTTGAGCATGGTTCGGTAGCTGCTCCAGCCCGCGTCGAGCACCGATTTCGCCATTCGGGTCTTCGCGAGGGAAGCGGCATTGACGTTGCCGACGAAGACCGCCGCATGGCTGTATGCCTGAACGGTGGACAGCTTGTGCAGGAAATCCTTCCTGCGATTGGCGACCTTGG
>NZ_LMTS01000026.1:110644-220377 GCF_001541225.1 Variovorax sp. WDL1
ACGCACCCGGTGCGCCTTGCCAGCGCGCTGCGCGGTGGCAATCTTCGACTCGAGGTCGCGATAGAAGCGCTGGGCGTCCACCGAGGTCCCCGCAGAGTCGGTCATATGGCTCTTGAGCCCCAGGTCGGCACCAATGGCCCCTTTGAGGCCCTTGGGCGACGGCTTGGCCTTCGGCTGCACCTTGACCGTGACGTTCAGGAACCAGCGTCCGCGCACGTCCTCGCTGATGCTGCCCGCGCCGAGCTCGCGGTCGGCGAGACCGTAGCTGTCCCAAAGGCTCAGAAGATGGCCCTGGAAAGCCACCTGCCCGCCCTTGTAGCGCAGCGAGCGAGCCTTGAATGGAATCCACCCCAGGCTCCGGTTCGCGCGCTTAGGGTCGGAGACGCGCCAGCGCAGGCGCGCCTTCTTGAACTGCCGCCGGCGCGTGGCGAACTCCTCGGCAACCTGCTGGAACACCGCAGAGCCCACGAGCAGGCCCGCTTTGCTTGCGCCGTTGAGGTACTTCTGAAAGTCGAACCCGCTCATGAAGCGGCCCTCGCGGCGCAGCACCTGCTGGCCGAGGTCGTTGCAGTAGTTCCAGACCTGGTTCACGTCGCGCGCCATCGCGCGCAGCACGGCCGCGTGCTTGTCCTTCAGCCGAAGCCGAAGGACACGCGTCGAGAGCGGGGGGCAACTGGGAAGGGACACCGAGGCGTTGTTGTTTCAACTGTTGTTTCATCCAGTGTATCGCTGCATTTTAGATAGAGCAATGCCTTCGGCTGCAAACAACCCGCGATTCACTCCCCGCCCTAAAGGATGGGCTTCTCTCGCGTTGGCTTCTGGTGAAGCTGACGAACGCGCAAGTTGGCCCTGCGCAGCTTGGTCTGACGACGTTTGCAGCCTTCTTCGGATACGGCTACCTCCTGGTGCTAGTTTGCTGGCGGTTTCGGCACTTCATCGAGTAGTCCGCGCGCGGATTTCGTTCGGGGTCAGCCCCAGCATCCGGCCAAAGTAGATGTCGCCGTAGAGCCCGGGCAGCGCATCGACGAAAGGTTTCGGAAGTTCGAGGTATGCTGCCCTGGCTTGGACACGCTGAAACGCCTGGCCGTTGCTGCTTGGCACCCCTGGTCTCGCCTCTTGGCAACATCGGCCAGCAACACAGCTTGCTTGCCGCAAGATTCCAGCACCGCGTCATCTGCACTTTGCGGCCGTGCCGCCTGTTGACCTCTTGTCCCTTGCGGGCTTGGCTGAGCTGTCGCGGAGCAACGCTCCCAGCTCATCTGGTATGCCGCCTGCCCCGGGCTACCCAGCACCACCCAAGTCGCTTCAGCTTCGCCATGGTTGCCGTGCGGTCGTCGCAGGCCGCCATCGTCTTTGGGTCGCCGCCGGAGCCCCCACGACACTGACTGTTCTGCCGCTCGACCAGCGCCTTCAATTCAGACGCTTCGTCGGCCGCGGAAGCACTAGCAACATGAAATGCAGCCAATGCGCACGCGAGGGTAAGGAGGAGTTTCATGCCCGCATTCTGCTGCATGCCCGCGATTGAACAGACCTGCGTCTGGCCATCACGAGGGAATAGTCAGCGCGTGGCGGGGTCGTAGTAGATGGCATCCAGCAACGCGGCACGCCCGGCCCAAATCCGCTTCTCCAGCGGGTCCGTGGGCTCGGGCGCGAGCCACCAGGGCGAGCTGCGAATCCGAAGTACGATTCGCTCCCAGTAGTTGTCGAGAGAGGTGTTGTTCGCAACGGCAAAGTGCTCTGCGATGCCCTTCTTGTTTGGCCTGCTGATGCAAACGAACTGGTCCGGCCGCTTCATTGCGAGCAGGCGCGTTCCGGTTGCGATGCCGCCCGAGGCGCGTAGGTCTTCGCTCAGCGCGCCCATGAACTCTTCTCGGAACAGCTCGTAGTGTTCCAGGTTTACGGGGCCGGTTTGCGGGATGAAGTCCAGCGCGCGCGACAGCCCCTCCGGCTTATTGATGACAGTGGTGCTGAACGAGCCACTGGCACCCATCGCGCCAAACCAGGCCCACTCATGGCCGTCCTTCTTGGCTTGTGTCCCGCCCATCGTGCCAGCAATGCGCTTGCGGACGTCTACATCGAGCTCGGCGTATGTGGGCTTGGAACGGAACATTGCGCCCAGTTGTTCCAGCACCTGCAGCCTTCCCTCAAGCGTATGGTCCGAGTTCGGGTTTTCAATTTTGACCCGGGCAACGAATTCCTGCCACGCCAGGTCCTGTGGTCCGGGAATGTCGTCTTCCGCCTTGGACTTTTTTACAGGCACCCACCGCGCAAGCTCGTCATGCGCGGCCTTGGCGCGGCGGTGATTGGCCTGGTAGCTGTAAAGCCACTCGGGGGTGACATCGACCCCAGCGCCCCACGACTGGGCAACGAAGGCAAAGAGCTTCTGGAGTCCGGCGTCGGTCGCGTTGCCGCGCATCAGGGTGCTGGCTTCAATGTTCGTCGTGAAAGCTCGATTCGTCAGGTTGTGACTGCCCACCACGGCGGTCCAGTCCTCCTTGCTTCGGAACAGGTAGACCTTGGGGTGGAAGAGCGGACCCTCCGGAAGCATGACCTTGAAATTCGGCATCTCCTGGAAGCGTTCAATGACCGACGGCGCGGTCACGTATCCGTGCGTGCCGACGACGAGGTGGCGGAATTTGGCGCGGTGCTCAAACGCCGCCTCGAGAACCTGGTTGTCCGTGGCCCAAGCCACCGCCCAAGCGGCGAGGTCGCATTTTGCCATCAGGTCGACGAGCGTATTCGTCGTTTGTTTGCTGTCCGTCAGTAACTCTACTTGCATTGGTCTTCCTCTTTCTATTTGTTGGCCAGCATTATGGGCAGCGAGACGGCGACCAAGCGAGGCAGGATGTCACGGAGCGACTTTTCTCGCACGGCGCGATGCGATGCTGCGCCGGAGCGTAGTGCCTCGGACTTGCCGACGATTGAATGTGTCTATACAATATCAAACATCAAGCACACCTAAAACGAAAGGGAGTCCATGGCGAAGTTCAAAGATGCGCACCTGCAGAAGCTGTACGACGGAATGCTCGCCGCGGCTGCCGACAAGAACAGTGAGCTCTATCACGAGGGCCAGCCTCGTCGCGGCGCGGGGCACCGGGCGGCGTTCTGGGATGGCTTCTCCGGAAAGTACACGCTTAACGGCGCAACTCGGTCGGCCAACGTCGTGCCAGGCACCTTCAGCTCCGCCTGCTTCCAAGCTGGTCAGGCCTGGGCGCGCAAGCTTGCCGCTGAGAGCAAGCCCGCGTCGAACCGCGGCGGTGCTGGCCGCAATCAGGGTCGCAAGCCGGGGGCACCTGACGGGCTTCGCAGGAAGGCTCGAGGGGTGCGCTTTTCTGATACCGAATGGGAGGACGCGAAGCTGGTCGGCATCGACGTCGTTCGGGCCTTTGTTGCGCAGCGTGCCGCTGAACTGCGGGCCCTCCCTGGCGAGGTCCTTCTGCACCTGCAAGCATCACCGGAGCCGCTCGAGGCCTACCAGGTCGCCAAGGCCTTGGGCGGAAGGTTGACACCAATGGAGGCCGGCCGGGTGCTCGCCGGGCTCGAGCAAGATGGGTTTGTCGCCAGTGACGATGAAACGGGCACCGCTAACGACCTGTATCGGCGGTTTCGCGCCGCGCCAGGCCGTTAGACAAGGAGCCTGACCCGTACCGGCGCGCCTGGTTGCGCTTGCGCGGAACGGCGTTTAAACGCAATCCCTGTACTGGGCCAATGCCCCGCCATCACTTTAAGCACCGAGCGTCTTTCCACTCTTGCACCTTAGCAAGACTGGAGACCTCGATTGACTTTCCCCACCCCCGCACGCCCGCGTAAGGGCACCCCTTACCAACTGGACATCGTCGCTGCCAACGGCAGCACGCAAACCCAGTACTTCGACACGCTCACCGCGCTGTCCCAGGCTCTGAAAGGCGCCTGGCACAACCACGACGACTGGCTCCGCCGACTCGAGCCCACACCGGGCACACCGTCGCATGGCCGGAGACGCACCTGCGTGCCTACAGCCCGCGCGGCAAGGCCCTGGACGTGCCTACGCTGTACGCCAATGCACGCCCCGCCTGGTACGACTCCGGCCGGTACCCTTCCCGCGGCTACAGCAACCGGCGCGGCTCCGTGTACGGCATCCGCAAATGGCGTGGCGGACCGACCTACCGCAACTGCGCGACCATGGCGCAGCGCCGCCAAAACGCAGCCTGGCACCCTGAGGAAGGCGAGGTGGAATGCCGCGCGACCAGACGCGACGCCTACCTGTTCCACTCCTGGGACGGCCGCCCGCGCGGCGTCGAGCGGTCCTGGAAGTCCCAACACAAGGGCCGAAAGGCCTGGGACCACTGAGGAACGCTATCCTTGCCAGGCTGTACTGCGAAATCGCCGCGAGGCTACACGTGGCAGGACACTGAAAACAAGGAACCACATGGACTCAGCCCAACACGCCCAGCTCATCCAGACCATCAAAGGCCAACTGGCTGCAGCAGGCTGGAAGAAAGAGAGCGGCACCGGCGTTGCAAGCAAGGTATTCCAAACCGCCGTCGGGCCCAAGGTCGCTCACGCGTACGTGAGCCGTGGCGACGGGTACAACGTTACGCTCTCAGGCGACTACCAAAGCGAGGGCCGCAATGCCCTAGAGCCTCACGGCACGCTCATCCCTGAAGGCGCCGATGAAGACGCGGTACGGCTGCTCGCACGGAAATTTGCCGTAAATGCGGACCAAGTCATCTCACAGACCTACGCGGCACGGCTGCATCAGGTCAAAGCGGTCACCGTCGCTCGCGACTGAAACTCTTCGCCCCTCCTGCCCTGCGCAGCGAGGGGCTTCTTCATGGCGAAGCACTTCGGTCACCGTTCGGCTAGTGCGCATGCGATGATTTGGGCCGTCTCCTACGGAGGAGGCTCTTCATTCGCCAAACATGACCCCAACTTTAACTATCGAAGACCTCCTGGAGGCGCTCGGCAATGACTGTGCGAAGCATGGGAGTGCGCTAATACCGGCCACCGCCAGCGACCTCGATGCGACTCCGAGGTTGCGGTTCGCGTGGGAGGATTTCCTGAAGGCAGTCGCCGCTGAAAAACCAAGCGCCGTCTTTTGGCAAAAACAATGCTTTGTGCCAGAGGACTACGTCCAGGAATGCATGGAGGAAGAGGGTTGGAAGCCCGTATTTGAGATGAGCCGCAGAGGTCGCTGGCCAACGCCGGCCGAGACTAGTGCGCACGTCGCCGCAGACCTGGCCTTGGTCGAGCGCTTCAGCGGCCAGCCCTATTTCATCTTGGCGATGTACACAAAGGATGGCGCGTTCCGTACCTCCAGCGTATTACTGACCTGGGCCAATGAAATCGCGGAGAAGATTTCCGATTTCATCGAACAACGTTTCGATGACGAGGCCGTATTGCAGGAGCAGTTGCACACGCTGGAGGCAGAGCGAATTGAGCGGCTTAGCTCGGAAATTGCCGCAAGCGCGGAGTTCCAGCAAATCCGCGGGCTACCGAAGCGGCTCCTGTGGGTCCAGGCGACCTATGGCGGCAAAATTCCCCCTCACAGCCGTGGCAGGATTGAGCGCATCTCCCAAAACGTGGACTACGTGGACGCAAATCTGGCGTATGTAGTAAAGAAGGCCCACGACAAGACCTGGGTTGCAAGCAACGTCGGAAAGGCATGAGCGGAGAGCCTTTCGCTCAGGTGCTCGGTATCAGCGCAACCCGCCGGTGCGAATCGGACTGCTTAGGGTACGGCTGCGGAGGCTGAAAGCCCGACATCACAATCGCCTTCTCGCCGGTGCGTCCCAGCGGCCAGGCGTAGACATGATTGCCCGGATGCTTCACAGGCCGCAGGAGGCCGCTTCGAAGAACTCCGTCGAGCCACTGGGCTGGCTCCTGGCCGAACGGCCGTGCCGGTGCACCAAGGTGAACCAGCGCGCGCTCGGCCGCCTCGTGTCCCGACTCCAGAAGACGAATCTTTGAGAGCGAGCGGGGACTGACCACGCGCCCAGACGCCGTGACGTGATGCGTTCGAGGGGTCCCTCGCCCCAGGTACCGCCCGTTGAATGCCTGGTAGCAAATGCCGACATGCCCAGGCATCGTCAGTCCCCCGTCCTCGTCTCGCCTGGGCACTGGGTCGGAGTACGAGACGACGGCCTTCATCGCCGGCTTCACCTTCTTGAGCAGGTCGAACGCGCGACCCAGGAAATAGGTCTCGCTGCAGTAGGGAGCGGCGTCAAGCAGCACCAGGCGGCCTAGCTCCAAGCCTTCGCTCGGGGGCACAGAGCAGTACTTCGGAATCACCCGTTGGTTCATGGGCACGGAGAACACCGCGACGCCCATCAGCTCCGCTTTGGGACCAAACAGGCCCACGCGTACGACGGACGCTACGAACGACCGGCTGTAGTGGTGGGCCTCCACGAACTTTCTTGCGACGCCCTCCGTGATGAGGTCCACAGCGAAGTCCCCCTTCCTAAATCCTTCGTCCCTGTCGACACGGAAGGACGACTTGCCGTCCCGCCACCGTTGCGTAGGAATTGGTTTTCCAGAGGAAGCGGGGGCGCACAGGCCTCTGGCGACTTGTAGTTTAGATTGCATGTGCATTTAGTTTATACGGTTTCCGCGGTCCGTAAATCAACCTTGCTCCCACGTTCTTCTATAGGTGCCATAAACCGTGTCGCTTTTCTGTCTTGACCGCAGCGCTGCTGCCAAGGACGACCGCGATGGCATCTACCTACTTCTCGACTGCGCAACTGCGCCCCTACCTTGACCGCACCAGCATCGGAGCGACGGCCCTCGTGGTCGCCATCCTGAGCGGCGCGCCGCATGACCGCAGTGGCGCACCGACCCGCTGGCCCGTGCTCGAACGCCTGACAGTTGGGCAGCTGCTCTGCGACTTCATGGTCCGAGTCGAAGCGCTCGGCGGAGAAATCGTTACGCCCGAAACGGTAGCCGGCCGGGCCTGCATGGACGCCATCGCACCCCTGCTTTGGCACGAAGGCCTGGTCGATGACAACTGGGAGCCCCCCGGCCGGCAGCTGGACGCGTGCATCGCGCTTGCGACGCCGCTGCTGGCACCCGTCCTGGGCACGAGCGTCACGGAGCTTCTGCAGTACCGGCCGGGCGCGACCGGATTCATCGGCGGGTACGCGAGCATGGTGTCCGACGAGCTCGACGTGACCCTTCAGAACTACTTCGGGGGAAGGGTCGACAAGAACGGGGTCGCCCGCCTCGCCGACAACCTGCCTCTGGCGGCGGGGGAAGGCCTCGTGCTGTCGATGTGGCGTGCCGGCCTGCACCGCTATGCCGAGGACGGCGAGAAGCTCTACGACATCGCTGCCTTGGTCTCTGATGCCAAGGGCCGGCCCGTGGCCACCTTCGACGCTCGAATCGTCTACCTTCGACGCGGCCAATCTGCCGCCAAGGCGCTGTGGACGCTCGACGCCTATGACGAAGCTGGCCTCAAGCTTGGGACCAGCCTCCATGTGCTCGAGCAGCATCAGCGGCTCCCTGATAGCTTTTATGACGGCAAGGGCCTCCTGTTCCTGGAAGCATTCGAGGTCCGGCACGACCTGCGCGGTCAGGGGCTCGGGGCCGAGCTGCTGAAGGAGTTGCTCCCGCTGGCTCTGGGTGGTTTGCGCCGTCGTGTCAGCAAAATTGCCATGGCGCCCTTCCCGCTCCAGTACGACTATCCGGTCTCCGAGAAGCTGCCGCCGCAGCTGGTGATGGACGCCGTGGACGCCGTCGAGTCGCTGCGAGCGCACATCGACCGCGTCCGGCCGCAGGACCTGCACCCGTGGACCGCGGGCAGCGACATCATCTTCCTGGGGCAGGACCCCCGCGCGACCGGGACGCACGACGAGCAGCTCTACCTGCTTTCAGAGCATGCGAGCTGAGACAGCACCGGCCCGCATCGGCATCTTGGGCGGCGCGGGGCCCTTCGCGAGTGCGGTGTTCCAGGTTCGGCTGGTCCAGGCCTGGGCGCGTCAGATGTCCGGCGCGTGCCTCCAAGACGAGCACTACCCCGCAATCATCCACCTCAGTGAGGCCTTGCAAGGACTCGGCGCCGACGGCGTGGAATGCCGCCGTAGGGCCGCCGCTTCGCTTGCGCGCGGTGTGTCGCTGTTGAAAGAAGCGGGTGCCGCCTTCGTCGCTGCGCCTTGCAACAGCCTGGGCGAGGTCCTGACCAACTGCACGGGCACCCTCGGTCTTGAGGTGTTCACCCCATGGAACTCGGCACCCGCCATGCGACAGCCCGCGTCCACGGCGGTGCTGTGTTCCAAGAGCATGAGGGCGTATCTCTCCGCGCGCTACCCAGAATTGATTTTCCCGAGCGACGCCGCCCAAGCCGCAGTTCAACTGCTCATCGAGCAGGGGATGGCGGGTCAGGCTCCCTCAGCTTGCCTACTGCAGGCGCTCATCTCCGAGCAGCTGCGCCGCGGCGTCGCCGAGGTGCGCATTGCCTGCACAGAACTGTCGTGCGCGCAGCTCGAACCCGATGAACGGGTGCTCGACACCATGAATTGCCTGGTGCGCGCCACGGCTGACCGTGCGCAGGCGCTATTTCGGGCCTCCTTCCAAGCCTCAACATGAATCACTATCCCCCTCCTGCCAAGCACGCCCTTCCGAGCGGCCTCACCGAGCTGCTTGCCCAGCTTCGTCTGGAGGATGCGTTTTCCGCACCTGACTACGTTTGGCGTAAGGGCAATGCGCTGAACGCCTACCTTCGCGCATCGGGGCTCCGGGCCGCCGTGGTGGCCGTGAGCGGGGGCGTGGACTCCGCCTTGGTGCTGGCGCTGGTCAAGGCGGCCAGCCAACAGCCCGGCTCGCCGATTCAGCGCATCGTTCCCGTGCTCCTGCCGGTCTTCACCGATGGCGCTGCCACCAACCAGGACCTTGCAACGTCACGCGGCGTGGAGCTCTGCGGCGCGCTTGAACTGCTGCCTGTCGTTATCGACCTGTCGAAGGCGCACCTGGCGACGAAGACGCTCGTCGACAACGCGTTGTCGACGTTAGGCGAAGGCTGGGCCTCGGGCCAGCTGGTGGCTTATCAGCGAACTCCGGCGCTTTACTACGTCACCAGCCTTCTGACCCAGGCCGGCACGCCCGGCATGTTGATTGGCACGACGAATCGCGACGAGGGTGCGTACCTGGGCTACTTCGGCAAAGCCTCGGACGGCCTCGTGGACGCACAGCTCATCTCGGACCTGTACAAGTCCCAGGTCTATGAGGTTGCCCGGCACCTGGGGGTGCCGTCCTCCATCCTCGAGGCGACGCCGACCGGAGACATGTACGACGGCCGCACGGACGAAGAAGTCTTTGGCGCCAGCTATGACGCTGTGGAGCTCTTCCTTCGCGAGAAGGCCTGTACCGATGTCGCCCGGCGAATTGCGGCAGTTGGTATGGCAGATGGCCGGAGCGACCGATTTGCGAGCCAGCGCGCGGCGTTGGAGGACCTTCACCGCTACAACCACCATAAGTATCTGGGTAAGTCGCCGGCGGTGCACTTCGACCTTTGGGATTGCCGAATCGAGGGTGGGTGGGACTACCACGTGGCCAGGGAAGCCAGGCAATGAAGACCGAGGCAAGCGCCCCCATTGCCTCCTTGTTCACGATGAGCGCCCTGCCGTCCGCGCGCGGGCCCGGCGCTCGCGCACGAAGGCTCCCCGTGCCGGGCGAAGCTTGGCATATCCGGGGCCTGATTCAACCCGAGCTTGTCGAGGCCATGCGCCGAGAGGTCCTGTCGGCGCCGAGCGTGCCAGTCGGGCCTGACGGCATCCTCAGCAACTTCAAGCCTGGAACCCACCCAGCCTCCTGGCGTAGCAGCAGCTTCAGCGCGGAGTTGGCGAGCCATCTCTGGTCCTGCCTTCCCTCCTCCCTGCTCGAGCCACGCGCGTTCAGTGAGCACGACCGAGCAGACCACGACGGCCATTCGCTCTGGAACCCGGTTGGCGTCAACGCCTTGCATCGATTCATTCGTTACGAGCCCGGCAGTGGCCATCTGGTGGGTCACTACGACGCTCCGTACATCGAGAGCGAAGCTCGCAGGACGCTTTTCAGCCTGGTCGTGTACCTGAGCGACAACGAAAGCGGTGAGACGAGGTTTCTGCGTGACGCGCAGGACCCGCTCCCCTTCGCAGCCCGAGATTTCAGTGACTGGTCCCGAAATGCCAATGCCGACGAGGTGCTGCTGGCAGTGACGCCCCTAAAGGGCGATGCCCTGTTGTTCGAGCACCGAATGCTTCATGACGGAGCTCCGGTCCTCGGGCAGGAGAAGCTGATTTTGAGAACAGACCTGGTCTTCGAGCGAACGGGGGCGCCCACTTGACGGAACGCCACCCCCGCCCTGACCGCTTTGTCGCCAAGGCGCTATTGGACCCCTACTATGCGCCGCTCGCCGCCGCCGGCGCGAGCCACGAGACGCTCCGAGCCGCCGGTTTCATTGACGACCTCCTGGACGGCAGCGTTCGGGCGCACCCTTGCTGGTCGCCGGCGATGCTCACGACGCCCTTGATGAAGGTGCGACGAGCACTCGCCCAGTCGCCGGAAGACGCCCGAAAACTCGTTCTCCTGTCGACGGGCAGCTACTCCCCGATGCACGAAGGGCACATCGCCCTCATGGAGCGAGCCCGGACGCACGCGCAGGAGCTCGGATACACGGTCGTAGGCGGCTATATGTCCCCTTCCCATGACGCCTACGTCAGCGTGAAGAACGGCGGTACGGCGGCGCTGCATGCAGAGCAACGAATCGCGCTCGCCGAGGAGGCCGTCCGCCACAGCGACTGGCTCTCCATCTGCCCGTGGGAGGCACGGCATGCGCCGGAAGCCCTCAACTTCACGGATGTGCTCGACCGCCTAGCGGCCTACCTGGCCAGGCACGTTGACGCAATTGAGTTGGGATACGTCTTTGGCAGCGACAACCTGGGGTTCCTGGCGGCTTTCGCAGAACGCGGCCTGGCGTTTTGCGGTGTTCGAGGCGAAATGACCACTGAAGCGCTGCGCGAAACCCATGCGCTCCTTGGCGGCCGTGAGCATCGCCTTCACATGATGCCCGCTACGCGCGCGACGCGGGCCGAGACCGCATCGTCTACCAAGGTGCGTAGCGGCAACCTCTCCCTTATCCCCGAGGCAGCGCGTGCGCGGTACCGGGCGCTCGTGCAGCCGCCGAGCCAGGCCCCGACGATGACACCGGCATACCTCGTTCGTCGCGACCTGGCCCATGCGACGTCCAACTGGGGGGTCGACGCTGCGGCCCAGGCCGAGTTCGAGGAGTCGCTCATGGACGTTCTCGCTTCGAGCCTCGGCGCCGCCGGCGTGGTTCACGGCATCCCGCTGGCGGCGCAAATCGAGTTGGCAACTGCAGCGCGCGAACCCGAGACGTCGATGCTGAGCCTGGACGCGTGCGTTCTGGGCGATGCGCAGCTGCGTGTGAGCCGGCTCTTTGACGTCGGAGGTGGCCAAGTGTTCTCGTCACAGCGCGTACCGAGACCCGGGGCCGCGGCCCTCGCGCTGCAACTGGCCAGCCTCGACCGGTCCCGGAAGTGGCGTGTGCTGGATGATGACAAGGCCACGGGGGACACGGAGCATTCCGTGCACGCCCTCCTGACGGCAGAAGGCGTCCAGGTGGCCGGCTTCACCTACCTGAATGAGGCCTACCTGCGGGGAACCGAGCTGGCGGAGCGCGAAGTGCTCGACATCGTGGATGCGAGGGACTTTCTGCTGGGAGCGAGGGACGGCGGGCTCGTCATCGAATTGCCAACAGGGGAGACAGCCCGCGCGCCCTACATGCTTCCTTTCGTCAACCTGGTCTTTAGGGCCAAGATTCCCGCTGAGGCATGCAACCGCCTCTCGCGCCAACTGTGGGAGCTGAACGTCGCGTGGCTGGAGGCCTACGCGCCGCGGCTCACCGTTTCAGACGCGGACCCCGCTTCAGGCGCCCTGCTGACATACCTGGGCTTTGCCTCGACGACAACGCTGGGTGACTGCTGCAACGCGTTGTCCGCGTGGTCGGGCGACCTCAGCCTTCGCTAGTGCCGGCCGGGAGCTCAAGAAAAGGAAAGGCCTCCTCCAAATTGGAAGAGGCCTGAAGGAGGTCAGCGGAGCCGAGCGTTACGCCGGTTCGAGCTCGCGTTCGCGGAACGCAACGCCGGAAATGGCCATGTCGAGGCCCTTCCTGAGCTTCTCGCAGAGGTCGTCGTAGCCGTGCGCCACGTAGGTGGCCTTGCGGAAATGGTGGGGGTTCACGTTGCCGCCAAAGATAGCCGGGCTCAGCGTGTCATCCGATTCGAGGTCCATGTGCCAGGAGAGCACGTAGACGTCCGGTTGGCTGGAGTAGCCGTTGAAGTAGACGGTCACCTGCAGGCCGCGAGGCGTGTCGATTTCAACGTGAATTCCACGCGGGCCGGGGTACTCGCCGCCTTCGCGCCGGGTGGAGGTTGCGCCGCAGTCGCGAACGAGTTTTTCAACGCCTTTTGCCATCAGCTCGCGGTCGCCTTTGCGGAGCACGGTGAGCCCGAGCGTCTTGGTCTTCTTCATGTGAGTGTCCTGTGTGAAGTGGTCCTCCCTCGTGTAGGAACGGACCTGGCACCAAGGGGCGAGGCACGCGCCCCGCTAAAATGAAAGCCGCGCTCGACGGGCGGCAGGTTCATCCTGTTGCGACGCTGGCAGCAGGCGACGACTCGCCAAAATATGGGCTTGAGACCGCGACGACCCACGCCGCGTGCGCGAGCTCTTGGCTGCCAATAGCGTTCCGCGCCCTAGCGCTCTGACTTGGTCGCGTCGCCTATATGCTGAACCAACGAAACGTCGAGTTTAAAAGCCTCAGCTGCTTGCTGCGCTTGTGGCGATGTGCTATACTGACGACATCGTTGTATATCCTCTGAATCGGAAACGTGTCTAAATGGGGTTCGATTCCCCACACTTCCACCAAGAAACGCTTTAGATGAGGCGTTTGTTGATGGGGGTGACCTGGATTCGAAGACGGGCGGAAGTGCAGGCGGCAACGCGGGTTGGGACTACCCGGCAAGGCTTAGGTCTTGTAGAACAGAACGACATGACAATTGCCAACGAAAGCAATTTCCGCCTCGCTGCTTAAGCAGGCCGGGGTCTAAAGGCACCCTGTAACCTAAGCCTTTGTGAGCCGCAGCAATGCGGCTTGCCGGCGCCTCGATGTACTCACGTGCATCGGGGCGTTTGACCCTCTGGCGCGCTCACGCGCCGCCCTCCTCTCAAGGATTCCATCGTGACTGCACCAAACCCCGCACAAAGCGGACCTCGACAGCGCGAAACTCGGACGGTCGTGGACAACCGCCAGGCGCGACACCTCTACTTCATCGAAGACACCTTCGAAGCCGGCCTCATGCTGCGCGGCTGGGAGGTCAAGGCCATCCTGGCCGGCCAGGCCACGTTCAATGGCGGCTCCGCCTTCATCCGCCTCAAGGACGGAGAGGCCTTCGTCGAGTCGCTCACCATCACCCCCCTGGCACAAGCACGCAAGGGTCTGCTGGAAGAGCTGGAACCCACCCGCCCTCGGCAGCTGTTGCTCAACAAGGCTGAGCTGCGCAAGCTCGAGCGCCGCGTGGACGAGCGCGGCTACACCGTTGTGCCGCTCGCCCTGACGTACACACGCAAGCTGAAGCTGAACATCGGCTTGGCCAAGGGCAAGAAGCTGCACGACAAGCGCGATACGGTTCGTCAACGTGACCAACAGCGTGACCTCGCACGCGAGCTGAAGGCGGCATAGCCGAAAACGGAACGCGGGAGATAGGGCCAACGGCTTTGCGAGCCCGGGGGCCCTCTGGTACACAAGCGCGCACGGGAGCGAGATTGGCTGGCTATACGCAGGAGGACAACCAACCCGCTCCCAACTATGTGCCAACCATCTGCTCTGCCTACCCGGACCATCGCAATCGCGTCGGCCGTTGCTGCCTGCGCCGTCGCAGGTTCGTGCGCCAAGACCTGTTCCACTCCGCCTGCAGACTGCTCCGCGAAACCTGGCGGCCTGACTTCTCGCGCAGAGTCGCCGCAAGCTGCGCCTGAAGAAGTCGCGCCAGACGGACGCCCGTCCGGTGACCAAGTCGACGGCGCGGACCCCCAGAGCTAGTCCCTCCCCTCCCTCGAGACCCGCCTTGTGCGGGTCTTTCTTCCCTGCGCCAGAACCCTGGACGCGGGCGCAGCCACAAGGGGTCCGTTGGCGGAAATCCGTCGGATGGGGAAGGCGAAGCCGCTTCCTGCTGACCAGGCTTGTGAGCAGAGGCCTTCGGGTTCTAAGAGCGCAGCACACTCACTTCGCCACGCGGGGTGGCGGCACGGGGGCTGGTTCTACACGAGGTAGGTCAACTCTTATAGGAGCCATCCATGGCACTCTCTTCTCGTTCCAATCTGCTCTTCGAGGTCGCTGGCGTCGTTCGCGAGGCCTACAAGCTTCTTGATAACAAGCAAGGCAACAACGGTCGCGCGATTCGCCGGTTCATCCGACGGCACGGCGGCTGCGTCAACGGACAAATCGTCTTCGTGCAATCTTTCTGCTTCGAAGACGGCTACTCCCCTGAGCAACTCGCGGCCGTCGAGCGCTACGCCAAAACAATCGACGAGCTGAATGCGACGTTTTTCCCCGCGGACGTCGTGATTCAGAAAGTCGGCTGCGCCCGTGACGACGACTTCGGTTCGGTCGCGAACGTGTACATCGTGCAGCTGGACATTGACACTGCCTCAGTGCGTGAGATGCGCCACCTGGTGCATCTGGTGCTGGTCCTCAACGACACGCTCCAAGAGTTCGCAGTGTCTCGCAACGCCACGGCGTTGTTCGACTACCCAGACTACGTGTACCGAGGGCTGGGCTGCGATTGTGCCTCGGCGACATGGGCTGTCGAGGGAAAGGACAAGCAAGGCAGCAGCGGTGTGCTCGAGTGGTGCATCGATGAAGTCGACGCTCTAGAGCGTCTCGCTCTGATGCAGGCCCACCCGCATCGCTTCCCCGAGCTGAGCGTGGCGAGTCCAGCAATGCTGGGCATAACTGCCTGAGCGGATATCCGCTGATTCCCGCCTGGAGCTAACACTCCAGGCGGTTCTTTTTGCCCCTCGGCGGTGCCCGGTAAGAAAGAGCGTGGCTCCTCGGCGAAGCCCTGATGTCCTGGCCGAAGCGGCCACGGCTGCGCTGTTGTGGAATCTACAGCGGCTGCTGTGCAATGTACAACGGTCGGAGATGAGCTTGACGGCAGATGGCTACACCCATCAGGCCAACCGACATTTCATCTCATGCAAACCTTGACTTCAGCACACCCGTCCTTCCGCTACCTCTGGAGCAGCAACAGGTCGGATACCTCCACGCCCAAGTACCTTGCCGCCAGAAACGTCCTGGTCGGAGAGGCTCCGCCGTCACTCGTTGGCAACTGGGCAAACGGGCGCGCCGCACGGCTCGTCCAGAAGCTCGGCTTGAGCAAGGTCAGCGAGTTCGAACTGGAGGACCTCGGCGAAACCAACAGCCTTGTCATCCGCAACCTCTTGCGTTCGGTGCTCCAACCAGTCCTCGGCGAGCGCAGCATCCGTTACCTGTCAACAGACTACGGGGCTATCGTCGGCGGCGGCTTGCCCTACCACCACGACATGCCCTACTCGAACGGTATCTTCGGCGCCTGGTGCATCGAAGGACCGCCCGAGCGGACGGTGCGTTTTGGCGAGATGGACATCGAGGTGCCATTTAAGCCAGGCACCGTGGTTGTGTTCGACCCGGCACAGCCACATGCGTTGCTCAACGGCAAGCGCCAGTTCGAAGAAACGGACTACGCACCAACCGACCTTGTCGGCATGGTGGGGTTCGTGGCCCTGAGGACGCCAAAGGCTTGTGCCGCTCTCGGCATCGAGGCCTACGGACCCAAGAAGCACAAGGGCATCCGCACCACCCCGAACCAGTTCGAGGCGTGCCCCCGCACGGGACGTATCCCTGGGCTGGCACGTTAAAAACTACTTCTGAAGACCGCCCTCGCCGGCGGTCTTTTTTTTTCCTTGTGCCGTTGACCCGACCGGCGAAGAGAAAGCCCCGTCCAAATGGACGGGGCTGGTGAAATCAGAGATGCGCGGTGAGCCTAGGCGGAAACCAGGCCTTCGGCGACAGCGTCGACGTGGGCACTGCGCCAGGCGATGTCTTCGCTCGGGTAGCTGTAGTTCGACTGCCACTGGGCGTCGCCGAGGCGCATCCAGGTGTAGCCGTTGGCGCCGAGCTGCACTCGGTAGCCTTGAACACTGAGCGCCTCGTGGCTGAAGTCGTCTGGAACCAGGGCGATGTTGACTTGCTCCAGAACGTAGGCGGAGAACCGGTCCATGGCTTCGGGGTCCTGGTGGAGAAAAGCCAGTGCGACCTGGCCCTGCAGCTCGGCGGACCAGTTGTTGTCAGTTGCGAGCTCGCTGAAGAGGCGCTGAGATTTGGTAGGTGTTGGCATGTCGCTCCTGTTGCGTGGTGAGGTCCTAAGCCGTCTAGCGAATCCCGTGGACGGCCAGGACGCGGCCTACTTTCGCGCGTTCGGGTTGCCGGTTCGTTGGTCGGTCCCACTGGGCAAGAAAGCGCAATGAAATCAACGGCTTGATGCCGACTGGAGCCTCGCCCGTGCCGCCAAACCTTCCGGTTCGTTTGCCGTTCGCTGTGCGCTACTCGACGACGGCGCAGACCTTGCCGAGAACGCGTTCTCGGGCCGTCCAGCCGTTCTCGTGCCCATGGGCATTGGCAATGAGCACCTGCCCGTCCCGCACGGCGCCGATGAAATGCAGGTAGTCGGCCCCGCGTACACGCGCGAGCACGATGTCCCCAACGCCAGGCGCGCTGCCCGCTAGGATGGGCTCGAGGGTGACGAGCTGGCCACTTCGCATGTGGGGCCGCATCGAGTGGCCGCGCGGCCGGAAAGATACGACCTCGCCTGCTCGAAGCTTCTCGATGTAAGGCGCGGCCCAGCCCATGGTGCTATCGGGCGGGCGGCGGCGTCACCGCCACAACCCGCAACGCGATGTCGGCAACATTAAATAGGGCTGCAGCCCACCGCAGGCTACCTATACGCGTTCTAGGCCACCTTGCGCCTATCTCTCCGCGCCCACAACGGGTCGCCCTCACCGGCGGGAGAAGACAAGGCGTTGCTTCGGCAACGAACTTTCGAACCACGTTTCCTAAGGCTCGCGCCAAAGGACGTCGAAGGACAAAGCGGAAATCAGGTCTCTTCGGAGACTTTCGGCGCCCAGGCGCAAATCCAAAGGAAATCGCAATGACGACAGACAACCAACAAGTGACCCAAGTGGTCCAGGCAATCAAGCGCGCGCTCGACGTGGACCATGGCATCAAGGTGCCCCATGCAGCGCTGCGCGCCAGCTACCTGAAGGCGCAGGGCAAGCACCCGCACGCTTTCGCCAAGTCGCAGAAGAGCGAGGCATCGCAACAGGCTCCGGCGGCACCGGTCACCACGAAGTGGGCGACGCGGACGCTGTACCTGGTCGAGGACGACATCGGATGCCTCGAACGACTTGCACTGGACGAGGCCGGCGAATATCAGCTGCCCAACAGCTTCGACTTCGCGCCGAGCGCTGAACTCGTCTCCCAGAAGGCCCGCATTCCTCGCATCCAGAAGTACGGCATCCCCGTGTACCTCCAGGAGCCCGAAGTGTTCTACCGCAACCGCTTCCTCCTGAGCCAAGCCAAGGCCTACTCCGCTGAGACGGTCGATACGCGCGACGACTCTGGCGACACCTGTGAGCTCGGCGTGCGGATGCCAGATGTGGAATGGCACCGCTTGGTGCTGGCGGTTATCGACGATAACCCAGGGGTCTGGGACACCATCGCCGAATGGGTGGGGCAACACTACGGAGCGAACATGCAGGCGATGTCGCGTGCTCATCAGGCTGACTGGTGCATGCGGTTCATCCAGCAGGGCGTCGAGTCGGAAACAACCGCCGCGGAAGGCAAGGCCACTTCGGCCTGGGTCACCCTCAGCTGGGTCTATCCAGACGAAGACGGCGACTCGGTCGAAGCGGCCGTGAACCTCTCCACCGGCTTGGTAAAGGCCATCGGCGAGGTGCCAGCCGACGTAGGAAGCGCCACAGTCCGAGTTCGCATCGAAAGCGAGCTTCTTGACTCCGAATGGCTTGAGGTGCGCCAGGTGAAGGCCAACGACGTGACGGCTTGGCAGGTACTTGACGACGACCTCGAGGAGCTTCGAGGGAACCTTGGCTGAAGCCGACCTTTCGGCCTCAGGCCTAAAGCTCTGAGACCCTGACAATCTTCTTTCGAGCCCGCATTCTTCGGAACGCGGGCTCCTCTTTTGGCCAGGCGTTGCCGGCCCTCCAAAAAAGAAGCCCCCGAAGGGGCCTTTTTCTGCTGGCGGCGAGCTCGCGCCTACCGTCGAAGCGCGGCTGCCGCTTGTCCGGAGAGCGTGAGAAGCGACCGCACCTCGTACCCGTCTCGAAAGACGATGTCGATTTGCCCGGCAACGGGCTCGGTTGACCTCGCCGCGGCGTACTTGTTTTCAGGCGTTTTGTAGACGACGACTACGCAGCGCGCTGTCTTGCTGAAATTGCGAGCCACGCCTGTCGCCTGCCTGCGGGTGGGGTAGATATTCATGGTGCACCTCCGACTTATAAGCGAATGGTAACCCGAACGTACTCATTCGCATGGCCAGGCGCCCTAAAAGAAGCGGGTCGCGTGCACTTTACACAACGCACCTGGTCTGCGCTTAAGACCTTCGCGCCGTCAGAGGGCTATACCGAATAGTCCAACTGCGCACAGCGCCAACAGGAGAACCGTGCCTGGCTTCATTCGCTTCAGCCTCCCCGCCTCGCTCAGCAAGGGCGCCATAGCACCTGGTAGCTTCGTCCGCGACCTAGCGGCCGCCGCCGGCGTCAAGCTCATCTTCGGAGACTACCACGGAGACGACTATCTTGTGCTTCCGGACGAAGAGAGCGAGCAAAACGCCATCAAGGAACTCCTCGGCGGAAGCAACAGGTACTGGGAAGCCGTAGAGGCGTTGCCTCACCACCTTCGGTATCACATCGCCTAGCCTGATTTCACAACGCCCCGGTTACCTCGGGGCGTTTTCATTGAGACCCCAGGCCGGCGACGCAGCTGCCAGCAGGGACGCGCGCTCTTGGAACGACGTCCCACGCCCCGCGTGCCGTGTGGGGAGGAGGGCGCGCCTTCCGCTGTCGCCAACACCGAGATTCTTGGCATCGGCCCGTGTTCTGCAGCCCCTTCGCGGCAGGTGCGCACACGCCTAAACCCGGCACTTTCTACCTATACGCTAATAAAACGTGGCTCTTCACTACAGGTCTTGACCGCCACCAGAGTGCCTCCCGCGCCTTGGGGCGACTTGAGTACAGGACACAAGACCTCTATGCACAGAAGCAAAAAGAACCCGATGTTTTTGGATATCGAAGCCGCCTTATCGGCGAACTTCGGCCGCGTTGTCGCGCCTGAGCCCGAACCTCAGGCAGAGTGCGACGCGCGAGACCTGAAAGCAATTCTGAACGCCTCAGGGGCGCTAGCCATCTACATCGATTCGGGTGGGCGCATCCTCCATGCGAGCGACGCCTCGGCCGAACTGCTCGCCTATCCGAAAGAGCACCTGCTGCGCGCGTCGCTTTCGGACATCGTGGCGCCTGACCACCGAGACATCTTGTCGGGCTTGCTGCGAAACGCCTGGGCGCGCTCGACGGATGAGCACGCACGGCTTCGGTTCACCGGCGGATTGCCCGAGAGCGTCTGGCTCGAGGTCACCATACGCCCGGACCCCACGCCGGACGGCCTCAAGCGCTTCATTCTGTTCGGCTACAACGTTTCGGGATGGGTTTTGGCCGAGGAGAGCCTCAAGGAGGAGTCCATGGCGGACCCGCTCACCGGCCTCGGTAATCGGGCGCTGATGCGCAAGGCCATCTCTGAGCACATCCTGACGGCGGTTCGAAACAGGAGCCAGTTCGCCGTTGCCATTCTCGGCCTGGATGGGTTCAAGAAAATCAACGACTCGCTGGGGCACGACGTGGGCGACGGCCTGCTGAGGGAAGTCGCGACGCGACTGAAGGCGGCAGTCCGCACCTCGGACATCGTGGCACGCCTGGGCGGAGATGAGTTCGTCCTGTTGTTGCCTGGCGCCGGCGAGGCCAAGGTCGCTATCGAGCTCGCGGAGCGCGTCGTCGCTACGCTGCGCAAGCCATTTCACTTGGCCGGCTGCCAGCTGCGGGTGACCACGAGCCTGGGGTTGACCCTCTCCGGCGACGACCCGGACCTGACAGAGTCCTCGCTCATGAAACGCGCGGACATCGCGATGTACCAGGCGAAGGCCCAGGGGAAGAACCGGGTCGCAGTGTTCACCCCTGAGATGGACCGGAAGCAGCAGGTGCAGTTCGCGCTCGAGCAAAACATGTTCGACGCCGTACAGAACGGCGAATTTTCGCTGCAGTACCAGCCTATCTGTGCGCCGTCCACCGGCGAGGTCTGGGGCCTCGAAGCCCTGATGCGCTGGGAGCGACCCGATGGCTTGATTCCGCCGTCGACGTTCATTCCACTGGCGGAACACAACGGCCTCATCAATTTCCTGGGTGACTGGGCGCTTCGGTGCGCCTGCGCCCAGCTTGTCCACTGGGACTCGATGGGCCTGCACTTCAAGTACATCTCGGTCAACGTGTCCCCAGTGCAGTTTCAGCATCCCGCGTTCGTCGAAAGCGTCAAACGTGCCATCGCGCTGTCGGGCGTCGATGCCCGGCGGCTGGTCATTGAAATCACGGAGGGCGCGCTCATGGCCGACCCGGAGCATGCCGGGCGGCTGCTAAGCGAACTTCGGCAGGCCGGGGTGCGGTTTGCGGTCGACGACTTCGGCACGGGCTACTCGAGCCTGGCCTACCTGCAGCAGTTTCCGCTGCAGGCCCTCAAGATTGACCGAAGCTTCGTCGCCGAGATGCTCCAGTCGGGCCCCAGCAGGACCATCGTCTTCGCCATTCTGTCGCTCGCCCGGGAGCTCGGGCTCATGTCGGTCGCAGAAGGCGTTGAGACGGCCCAACAGTGCGCGCTGCTCTCGGAACACGGATGCGACTTCAGCCAAGGCTGGCACCACTCCAAGGCCCTGCCGGCCGCGCAACTCGAACAAGCCATCACATCGGGCGCATTAAAGCTCCACGCTTGCCGTCAGGATTCGAAGGACCACCAAGCATGACAAAACTCACCAAGGCGCGTTTCTTCGAGACGCTTTGGGCCCGCATGCAGCAGCAGGGCGACTTTCCGACCCTTCAGGTTTCGCTCGACAACCTGCTTCCAGCGCTGGGCGCCGACGCCAACGTCGGCACGTTGGCAGAGAGCGTGCTGACCGATTTCTCGCTGGCGCAGAAGGTCATTCGGCTGGCAAATTCCGCCATGTATGCGCCATTCGGTGGCGGGGTGACGACGGTGTCCCGCGCCATCATGGTGTTGGGAGTCGATGCCGTCGGGCACCTGGCCCTGGGCCTTCAGCTGCTCGACAACTTCGCCGGCGCTGCGGCTCGGCGTCCAGACACCGCGCAGGAGCTCGAGCGGGCGATTCTCGCGGGCGAGTTCGCGCGCACCCTCAGCGCCTCACAAGGCATCAACCAAGGCGAAGAGCTCGTCGTGTGCACGCTCATGCATCACCTCAGCCGGCTGTTGCTCGTCTTCTATTACCCGGAGGAATGGGCGCGCATTCAGGCCATGTCCGGTGGGGTCTCCGAGAGCGAGAGCATGGCATGCCATCACGTGCTGGGCGTGACGCTCGAGGAGATTGCGCGCGCCGCGGCGCAGAAGTGGCGCATGCCACCGCTCATCACGGCCACCATGACGCAAAACGCCACGGACGCTGAGACGGTGTCTCGGTCCCACACGAATTGGCTCGGCGCGATGGCTGAGGTGTCGGCGCAGGCCGCCGCGCTGGTGACCCGTGGCGGGGACGCGGACGAGGTGGCGGAGCTGCTCGGGCGGCACGCGGAAGCCCTCGGCCTCCAGGAGCAGGCCGTCGAGGCAGCAAGGCTCAAGGTAGAAAACTTGAGGGAGGCGCGTCACGAGGACGAGGCTGCAGCGGAAGTCGAGCGACGCCACGCGCCGGGCAAGCCGCTCGACGCGCACTGCCGGCTACTGCGGAACCTCAAGGAAGTCCAGGCTGCGGCCACGGACCATCCGGTCTCCGAACTGGTGCCGCTCGTCATTGAATCGACCATGGGGGCAATGAACTTCACGCACTGCTTTCTGATGCTCCTGAACCCCCAGGCGAAGCGCTTCAGCGCGCGCATCGGTTTCGGGCCGGGCATGCGGGAGCGGCTCGCTGGCTTGTCCTTCGAGGAAGGCTTTGTGCCGGACGTTTTCCACTTTGCGACGACCGCCCAGCGACCGACGCACCTGGAGGACTCACATCGCCCTGAGATTGCTCACCGCGTCCCGCGCTGGTACCGCGAGGCCTTCCCTGACACCAAGTCTCTGGTTCTTGTCCCGGTGTTCATCAAGAATCGCTGCGTCGCGGTGGTCTGCGGTGACTGGGGTTCTGCAGCCTGCGGTATCCCCTTCATCGGCGAGGAGTTGTCTACGCTGTACGACCTTGTCGGAGAAATCGGAAGGGGATTTCAGCGCAGCCAGCAGCCTGCTTGAAGCGCGGGCGGCTTCTTGAAGCTCCGCGGGTCGCCACTCGCGGAGCCAGGCGGAACAACAGGTCCCCTATAGTGCTAGGTGACGCTACGTTCGCTATAGGAGGCAGGACCACTCAACATGACATCTCTCATGACTCAAGCGACCACCCCCGCATCCCCCGCTCCCGCAGCGACTCGTCAGGGGCCGTATGGCCTCGAGAGCCTCAGCGGCAATCCGATTTGTGACGAGTGCGACCTCGAAATGAACCCCTACAGCGGCCGCTCTGGTCGTACGAACGTCGCAGGCTACGCTTGCGCGGGATGCGGCTGGTCGTTCGACACCTCGAGCTCCGTCGTCTCCACCGGCCTTTGACTGGCACTGGACCGGCGCATCCTTCCGCGCCCGACACAGTCGGGCGCTTTTCTTTGGCGTCAGAGCTTGGGAAGCCCTCCCGCCCCTCAACACGAGCGATGCCGCGACGAAGGGCTTCATTCGCCCGTATGGCTTCGCCTACTGCCAGCGGCTCGGGCGGGCACTCCTTGTCGTCAGTTGGGCGCTGCGAGATACTGCCGGGCATGTCCATACGCTCACGGCTCCGCGCAAATTCTGCCGTTGACATCGCACGCTTGAACGACTTCGAGCGGCGGCTGCTGCGCCGGCTCCCTCGCAACTCCACCGCGCGTCCCTTTACTTGCGACGGAAACCCCGTCGAATGCAAATGGTTCGTCGTTGGCTTCAATCCAGCGACGTCGATGGCCACGCCGTTCTGGGAGCACTGGAAGTCCGGCCATGGGTTCCTGGAAAGCAAGTGGCTCGAGGACTACCGCGCTTACCGTCGGTCCGCCGGCAAGCGAACGGCGATGAGCGCGACGCGCAGCCGGATGGAGCCGTTGCTTGAAGTGGTCGGCAAAGGCTGCCTTGTCACCAACCTGCACAACATTCCTTCCCCTGATGCGCGCCGACTCTCAAGTTCGGACCGGGACACGTCGTTGTTTGAGTTTCTGCTGGATTGCATTCAGCCGGAGGTCATCGTCCCCCATGGGCGAAAGGCGCGGGAGTATTTTGAGCGACGGGGATGGCCTGGCCTTGTTGTACCAGCGCCGAGCCACTTCTGCCGCATGAGTTTCCTTGCGTCACACCAGTTTGGAGAAGAGGTGGTCGAGAGATGGGAGGCCAGCAAGGCTGGCGCAGCCGGGCGAACCGGGCAGCGCGCGAACCGTGAGGCACGGCACGAATAGGGGGAATTTTTCGCCGCAAGGGCTTCATGGCGGGCCGCGCGCTGTAGAGTGCACTCGCCCTTTAACAAGAATGGCCGCGCCGCAGAGCCACCGCGGACGGCCGCCAACGAGGAGAACCAGTGCCCCGCGTCAGACCTTCCCTCGCTGTTGCAGCACAGCTGCTGTGCGCCCTGCTCTTGAGCCCGACTGCCTCTGCGCTCAACATGAACGACGAGGCCTCCAAGGGCTTCGGCCGGTCGTATGGCTTCGTGTATGGCCAACGGCTGAGCCTCGAATACATTGACCGAGTGTTTCCCGAGCTGCACCAGCAGGTACAGCTGGCAGGCTTGAACTTTTCGGCGAAGTTCCCCCGCCTCGAAGAGCGCCTGGAGAAGGCCATGGCCTCGATTGGAAAGCCCGCCGCCTTGCGTAGCAAGCTCGACCCGATGCTCGCGAAGCAGATTGAAGGCATCACGCGGCAGCAGGCAACCGATTTTCTGGAGCTCGTCAATGACCGCGCCGCAGGTAAGATTCCAAGCCCGGAGCTCGAGTTCATTTTGGCAGCGCAGTACGAGGAAACGCCAGCTCGTGAGTTCGTAAACGGCTTCAGGCAGTCCTACAGCGCAACCGGCCACCCAAAGGCCAAAGGGTTGCGCCTGGACATGCAGATGCCGAAGTCATGGAAGGGCGAGGAGGGCTATCGGCCGAACATCGTTCGGAAATGGACGAGTGCCAACGGCACCGGCATGGAGACCATCCTCCTGCTGGTGAAAACGATTGGCGGCGAACGCGTGACCAAGGCAGACGTCGCGGAGTCGCTGCGCAACGGTGAGGTCAAGGCCATGATTCCCGAGGGCGGGACGTTCATCGCCGCGAAGGCTGTCACCGTCGAAGGCCAGCCGGCATTCGTTGTCGAGTACGACTCGGCTCAGGACCGAGCGGGCATCGACTTGGCCATGCGGGCTGAGATGTACGGCATCTTCTACGGGGACTACTTCATCAGCCTGCAGTGCATGGCCGGTGCGACGAAGGGCGACGCAAGAAAGGCGGCGAGCGGTTACACCGGCGTGAAGCCCCTCTGCCAGCAAGTTGCCAACAGCATCGTCCTCCCCTCGCGGTACTGAAGCTGAGCAGGAAGGGACAGTCCCCTATTTTGTGCGGGGCCCTAGCCGGTCGAGTTCGCTGAAAAGTCGACTTCCGCCAATCTGCAGATTACTCAGCGGGTTTTCTCGGCAGAACTTGTCCATCCAAAGGTTCGCCTGCTCGGGCGATAGGTCCGCGAGTGGGTCGTTCGGAGGCTCGTGCCTCATGCTCAGCCCGGACAGGTACCCCAGCAGCCATCCGGACATCGTGTCACGGTAGGCAGGCGACTTGGTTTTGACCCAGAGCCCACAGTCCCCTGGGACGATTACCGTTGGCTTGTCTGCGAAAGCACTCGCGCAGCACAGCGCGAGCGCAGATGCTGCTGCAATAGTCTTCACCCTCAACACTTGGTCAGCACCTCGCCGTACCGGCAAGGAGACCATCCAAGAAGTCCTGTGAGACCTGCTCGGATGCCTCGGCGCCGACCCATTCGGCGATATGCCGCTCGGTCGTCTTGGAGATGACCTGGTCGACACGGACGTAGCCACGGTCTGGGAGCAGTGCCGCCGCCGGACGCCCGTACGAGAACATCACTTTGGTGTCGGGGGCAAGCTCCAGCTCTGCGCATTTGATTTCTGGCTTGGCTTCGGAGAGGGATACGAGGTTCATAGCTCTTGGAGTGTGCGTGGTCGCGACTGCAGGCGCAGGGGCTCTCGCGCGGCCGGTGCGACGCACGAGACGTCGCGCGGTGAGCGCCCGGTCGCTCTTTCAGCCCTTGATGGAGTTCTCTTCGTCGATGTCGCGCAGGACGCGGGCCTGTGTCTCCTGCGCTTCCTTCAGCCGTGCCTGAGCTGGCCCGATGAGTTGCTCATTGTCGGCCGACGCGAAGGCGCCATTTGCCGATTGGAAGTTCATCAGCTTCACCGATGTGATTTCGGTCTCCAGGTAGTCCTTGGCCTCGCCACCGAAGGCCCCGGCGGATTCCGGCAGTCGGACCTGAACCGTTTGGCCTGCAGGTACTCCAGCAAAGCCCGCTTCGTTGAGGGCGGACTGCCGCACGAACTTGCCCCCGGCTACACGCTGGGCGGTGGTCCGGACGTACGTCACTTCCCAGGTGGCGCGTTCCACCGCCGAGTCGCTCCCGTTGAGCACGTCAAAAACCACGAAGGAGCCCATTCCGGCACCGGCTTGTTGAACGGGCTGCTTTGCGTGCGTGACGGTCACCTTGGTGAAGGCAGCCTGGCCCGCAAGCAAAAGGTCGACCTTGTCCTGAGCCTCCTTCACCAGCCTTGCTGCATCGGACCTCGCGCGCTCCTGCTGCGCCTTCTTGGCAGCAACCTCGGACTCGCGCGCCATTGTGAAAATCTGCTCAGCCGTGAGTCCGTCCAGATGCTTTGCGGCCTCATTGAACATCGCATTTCCGACGTTCTTGTCGGCAGTGCCCACTATCAGGGCGGCACCGACGGGACGAACCAAATTCTTGATGTACCCGGAGAGTTCAGCCCGCTGGGATTCCGGCACAGAGTCCACGACTTTCGGGATGGAGGCATCGAGCGCCTCGGGGCTGGATGCGTCCAGCTTCGCTTGGCACCCAGCCAAGGCCATCAGAAATCCTGCGCAGAGCGCGATACGGAAACGCATTAGATGACTGTCCTTCGAATCATTTGTGTTTATGTTCTCCCTTCGTTTTAGGACGAAGGGAGAACGCCAGTCTATTTTAAATGCTGTTGCATGTCGACACATTTGTTGGGACTTTGCGAACAATGGCACGGTTGCGCCGTGCATGTGCGTTCGCCGTCGCCTTGCGCCCCCAGGGCACCGTCGAACTGAGGGAGCCGCGTTGCGAGCGGCGCGGGATTTGGTTACGCCGTCAGCGCCCCCGGACTACCGCCCAGCTGCTGCTTGATTTCAAGAAACTCAAGGGCAAACCGGGCCAGGTACTTTTTAAGCCGGTCCGAGTCGTTGCTCTTCGCCTTGCCTTGTCGAGAGACCGAGAACAGATGACGGCCCGCTTCGGCAAGACTGCGGGCGGTGGCAACCGCCCGCAGCACTGTCTCGAGCTGTGCCAGGTCGAAGGGGTCGTATTGGCTCGCGCGCGACCCCAGCACCCGGTCCACCGCGCCGGTGAGGCTATCGCCCAAGTCGCCCGCCGGGTGCGGCCGGGTTCGCGCAGGTTCGGAAAACCGGTTCTGCCGAGCGAGGACGGCGCATTCGTCCGTGACGTCGCTCAGACGAATCCGGCCGCCGGTGCAAAGGGTGGCCATCCGGGCGATTGAAGCCTTGAAGTCCCGGAAGTTGCCAGGCCAGGGTGCCTTGCCGGCAAAGTCGAGATAGGCCTCGCGCGCCTCGCTGTTCATGGAGACCTTGGTGCCAAGCTCTTCGGTTGCGCACTCAAGCTCGAAGTCCAGGTTCGGCTCGATATCCTCCGGCCGTGCAGCAAGGCCCGGAAGCTCAAACGTCCACATGTTGATGCGAGCAAGCAGGTCGGCGCGGAACGTGCCCTTCGACACCTCGACGGCCAGGTCCTTGTTGGTACCTGCGAGCAGCTGAAACCGGCTCTCGACCTCCGTGTCGGCGCCCAGGGGCATGAATCGCTTGTGCTCAAGCGCGCGCAGCAGCATGGCTTGCTCATCGAGCGCCAGCTCCCCAATCTCGTCGAGGAAGAGGATGCCCCCGTCGGCCGAGCGCAAAAGGCCAGCGCGGTCAGAGGTCGCTCCGGTGTAAGCCCCCTTTTTGTGGCCAAAGAGCGTGCTCATCGCGTTCTCGCCACGCAGGGTCGCGCAGTTCACCTCCACGAAGGCGCCCTGGGCCATGCGCTTGCGGGCACGCAGCGCGTGGATGCGAGCTGCCAGCTGGCTCTTGCCGGCACCGGTCGGGCCTGTCAGCAGGATGGGCGCGGTCGACCGCAGGCTCACCTTCTCGATGCGAGCAATCAGTTGGTTGAAAGCAGCGTTGCGCGTGACGATGCCGCCTTTGAGAAGGCTCAGGTCGTCGTCCTGCTCTCGTCGGAAGCGCGAGGAGAGCTGGTCGTAGGTCGACAGGTCGAGGTCGATGACCTCCGCCCGGCCTTCCCACGGCTTGCCGTCAGGGGTGCCCTTTCGGGTGCCGAGGAGCTTGCCCGGGAAGTAGCGCGCCTCTGTCAGCAAGAAGAGGCAGATTTGCGCCACGTGCGTGCCTGTGCTCAGGTGGACGTAGTAGTTGGTGTCCTCCTGGAACTCATAGCCCCGGGCAAACTCGTGCAGCGCGGCGTAGACGGACGGGAAGTTCCACGGGTCGTTGATGGCGAGGTCGTGCACGGTCACCTGGAGGTCCGGGCTGAGGGTCTCCATGTCGGATTTGACGACTTCGGCCAAGGCGGATTCAGCGGCCTTGAACGTGAACAGCTCAATGCGGTCGACGGGAATCTCACCTTGCGCGGCCAGGCTCACGGTTGGGCGCCAGCGCTCCCACCGCTTGGCCGTGAGGCCGGAGTCGAGCTGACTGCCGAGAAAGCCAAGGACAACGGTTCTGCTCATGGCTCAGGCCTCCGCCCGCATGAGTTCCGAGTTTTCCCGCTCGAGCTCGTATCTACGGGCGCCGCCCGCATTGGCGATTCGGTCGAACCAGTCGTCGAGTGCCTCCACCTTCGGAGCCACGTAGCGGCGCATCAGGCCGCGGCTGTCCTCGTACCGCACCGGTGCCGGCCGCCCTTCCAGCTTCGCCCTGCGCTCGTCGTAGGCGTGGCGGACTGGGTCGTCAGGCACACAGACCATCAAGGCCTCCACGTCGAACCGCTGTCCAAACAGTTCGAACGGACCGTTGTCCGCTTGGAGGGCGGAGACGGCTGCCGGCAGGAGCGTTTCAAGTAGCGTTTCGGCCGCCTCATGCTCGACGGCGATGAGCTTGCCGGCGTGCTCCGGCGGGCGGTAGGTGACGATGAACTTCTTGGTCATGGGGGCGGAGAAATCGTTTAGACGTAGCGCCCGAAGAGCGCGTGGTCGCCGTGGATGACAACAGCTTCATCGGGGGCCTCGATGACGAGGGAAGCATCCTGCTCAAATCGCATCGGCCAAGCAGGCAGGCGCTTGCCAGCCGAGCCGGCTGCGACGCCAATGGCCCATGTATCGCTGGGCAGCTGCTCGGGGGCAAAGGTGGCGTGCACAATGAACTCGCCCTCGGGCGACTCAATCCGGTAGTGCGCGAGCCGCTGGCTTGCGTTGACCTGCGCGACATAGCGTCCGTTGATATCCAGGTTGAACTGGTCGTCGGACTGGCCGTAGAACCGGAGCGTTTTCACTTGGGCGTGTCTTTCGGGAGGGTGTCTTCGAAGGTGGGGTGCTGCTCACCTACGGTCTGTATGCGGTGGGCGTTCTCGCAATCTCGCAGTCGCATGCGCAGCGGGATGTTGTTGCCAGGGCCGACCTGGTTCGCGAGCCACCCGATGCAGTGCGCGTTCTCCGTCTCATGGCATGCCATCATGTGCAGCGGCGCATCCATGCTCGTGAAATCGGCCGGCTTGGCGATGGTTCTCGCCAGGGCGCGGTGCCGTTCCTCCGAGTAGCCATTGGGGATGTCGCGCGGGTCAACGTCAGTGCGCCAGGGGCACTTTGCGCACTGCCGGGTCCGAGCTAGCTTCCAGGTCATGTTTTAGATAGATGTTCAGTCTGCATGGATAGATTATATCCTAATGGATAGTTTTCCACAAGCATTTTAGATTTAAGGTTTTATAGAGAAAGCGCAATGACATCAAAGGCTTAGTGTTGTTTAGGCCGTTCGCGGGGCGTGCTGGCACGGGCATTGCAATGAATCGGATATAGGGCAGCCCTCAGTGCAGCCTTCACAACACACCGAGCAAGCTATGAATTCCTTTGCCAACAACACTGTCGTCCAATCCTTCCTGCTGCGCGAGAAGCGCAAGGTGTTCCTGTCTGTCGATGCTGCCGCTCTGAACGGCAGCGCGGTTACGCTCATCCCGGCAGTGCTGGCAGATGTGGGCCAGCTGGGCTTCACCCTGGACGGTGAGCTGTGCGCACTGCTGCGCAAGCTTGATGTCGCAGGCCTGAAGGCGTTCCATGGTCGCCTGGTGGCTATCCTCCGCGAGGCAGTCGGCGCGCAGGTGAAGTACCGCCCGCTCTTCAAGAACTTCCCGCATGACGTGCCGGACACGTTCGACTACTTCGTCCGTCGGTTCATGGGCTACGCCGAGTCGGCCCTGGGCCCGATTCTGGGTGGCCAGTACACGGCGCTCTCTTGCGGTCACCTGGTGAACCACCGGCTGTTCGACCTGGAGAAGTTCGGTGCGTGCCCGATTTGCCAGCATCAGGTGCCGGAAATCAACGTCGAGCAGACGAACGTCGTGCCGCTGGACGAGCTCACCCCGCTGAAGCTCCTCGGCCTGGCTACCGAAGAACACGTTTTCCAGGCGTTCGACAACGTCGTACGGTCGCGCACGTCCCTTTCCGAGTCGTACAAAGGCTTCGTGTCGGCGGTCATCGAGCTGCAGGCTGACGCCGTCGTACGCCGGTTGCCGGATGAAATGGCATTCAAGGAGACCGCGACCTTCGTGACCGCGGGCCTGCTGAAGCAGGGTGTGGAGCGTGCCCACCTGCTGCGCTTGCTGAAGACCCCGACGGACGTGCTCCGCCTGGCGGTCGCGCTGTGCGGGGGCGACGTGTCGCTCAAGGAAGTGACGCGCTTCAAGCTGAACAACGGTCAGCGCCAGTTCTTGATGGCAGCGTTCAATGCGCTCAAGCAAGCCGATGCGTACGTGCTCGAGGAGATGCTCGGCTACCGCGGCCGCTGGCTGCGCCTGGGTGAAGTGCTGCACATCGGCCAGTTCAAGGCGCGTTTCCCGAAGGCGTGGGCGTGCTTTGACGCCCTGCGCAATCGCGAGGACGACATCACGACTCACGCGTCGCGGGTGGAGAAGCTGCTCGTGCGCTCGAACCTGTACAAGCAGGAGGCGCGCTTCGCCCTGCTCGAAACGCTGGCGCAGCGCCCGGGTGAGCTTGCTCGCAAGCTTGACGCGCTGCTCAGCCGCGGCCTGCCGTTCGAGGAGGTGCTTGGCGCACTCCGCGTGGAGTCCGTCAGCACGACCATCCTGTTGACGCTCCTGGCGCACTTCCGCCAGCGTGCGGCCAAGTCGGAGTTCCGGGCCTTCATGCCGAAGGGCTCCGTGGCCAAGATGTACATCGTCGATGGCGATGGACGCAAGCCGTTGGCCGCGGAGGCGCGCTTCGCCGTGCTGGACCTTGTCGACAAGGAGCTGCGTCGTCGCTTTGCTGAGCGCAAGGCGCTCGGGAAGGTTTTCGTGGACGAGGCTCTGGAAGCAGTGCTGGTGCCGTTTTCCCAGCGCAGCGCGTCGTCCGGCATGTCCCCGATGACCCGCGGCTCGCGTATCGCGCTGGATTCGTCCAAGGGAATCGTGCGCCTGTTCATGCACTGGGCGGGCCCGCACATCGACGTCGACCTGTCCTGCGCGCTCTACGATGAGCACTGGAACAAGAAGGACCACCTGTCCTGGACCAACGTGCGGTCGTACGGCCGTAGCGCCCACTCCGGTGACCTGCGCTCCGGTTCCGGGCCGGAAGGGGCTTGCGAGTTCATTGACCTGGACCTGGCGGCGCTCAAGGTGCAAGGCGTGCGCTACGCCGCGGTTACGGTGTTCTCGTACACGGGGCAGAGCTTCGACACCTTCCCGTGCTTCGCCGGGTTCATGGAGCGTGAGGATGCCGCCAAGGGTGCCAACTTCGAGCCGAAGGCTGTGAAGCACAAGTTTTCCGTGAACGGAGCGATGGTCATCATGGTGCCGATGGTCGTTGACCTGGCGACCTGCCAGGTGGTGTGGGCGGACTTGTCCCTCAAGGGACGCAACATGTACAACACCGTGGAGTCGGCCGGCGGCCGGGCGGTGAAGCAGCTGAAGGCGGTCATCGCCATGCAGGACCAGCGGGTGAGCCTCAAGGAGCTCTTCGAACTCCATGGTCAGGCGCGCGGGGAGCTTGTCTCGACGCGCGAAGAGGCCGACCTGGTCCTGGACGAGCGCAAGCTCAATGAGCTCGACGAGGTCGTGGCGGACTGGCTGTAAACAAATGAGGGCGGCGTGGAAGCATGCCGCCCTCGAGCAAGAGAGAACTACCGTGCTAATCGAAGAAGTTTGGGAGCAGCTGCGGCGCTACGGCGAGGAGACAGGCCTTACGAGCGCCTTGAGCCTGCAGCAACTTATCGACTCCCACCGGTGCTTGCGCGCGGCCGCACTGCAGTCGAACGAGGAGCGCCGGCAGGAGATTGTCGATGCGCGCAGCCGCGCCGTAGAATCGGCTAGGCAGGAGGTCCTCCACGGCGAGTTTGTGAGCATGGAGCGGCTTGGCACCATGACCGTTGGCGAAATCGGTCGCCTTTTGCACGACCATCGAGGCTAACCCTAAACTATTTCTCGCGCAGGGTCCGAAAAATATAAAACCTGATGCTATAATGCTTGCACGACTGCTACCTGACAGCCTTCCTTCTAAATTCTCTTGGTTGAAACTTAGGCTCCGGAATTCCAGTCTTACCATTCGACAGCCATGTGGTCGCCTTCCTTCTAACTCACACTTCGAACTTTAGGCACCGCGATTTCTGTCACCCTCTACCGAAAGCCTGCTGCAGCGATGCGAGCAGGCTTTTTCCTGTCAGCCTCCACTGGCGTTCTGCGAACTCCCGTGCCGCGGTCGACTCCGGGATGATTGGTACGTCGCCGACCCGTTCGGCTCCGTCACTCCATCAAACGGTTTGCCAATGGTCCATGGCTCTGGGCTCGCCGTTCACGGGAACGTGTTCGGGACGAACGGATTGGACTTTTAGGCCTGGCGCGAGGCGCTTCGCCCGATGCAGGGTGAGCGCGCGGCCCCCTCGGCCAAGGCCGGCCTATTCAGCTTTGACGGCACGGTCGAGCTCCCGGGCCTGCGACCGTTTCCTATACCGGGTACAGGCCTCCCTTAAACTCCGGACCAATACCTTCGACCAATGAAATTCGGCACTACTCCAATCCCCGAGCAGCTCTTCGACCTCGCTCGAGAGCGCCTCCTCGGGAACGCGACATCTACACCAGATGAAGTGCGACAGCACCTGCTGAAGCACGGCGGCCTATGGCTCCAACGGACGAACCCCCTCCCCGCCAACCATGCCATCATCGCCAGTCGAGTGTTGGACGCAGTTCGCCGGGAATTGGTAGCCAAAGGCCAAATCAAGCAGTTCAAGCGCGGCTTGTGGGCAACTACCAAGTTCATGGACGCCGCCGAGTCATAGAGAACTCCTTTTTCGCACGCCCTTCGCGGACCTCTTGGGTCTTCGAAGGGCGTTTCGCTTCTCGCGGACCTAAACCAGTCTAATATAATGCTGGTGGCCTAAAACAATCTTTGCTAAAATCCGCGTCCCAAATTACTTAAAATAAGCGCCAATTCCGCGCCGACCGCCCAATGAACGACAAAGAGCTTATCAGGAGCCTCAACGCAATCGCCCAAGGTGCGTCGGCCCTTCGAGGGCCTGTCGGGCGAGAGATTTTCCGGCTCTTGGCTCGCAACGAGAGCACCAGGATGATGACGCTGGGCGCAGAGGCGGCCCGGCCGGGCAACGACGGTGCGCTCGAAGAGCTCGACGGGATGCTGAGCTCGTCGATGTTCCAGCCGCTTCGTGGAGGCGGGAACAACTACTCCAGCGGCTACGCGCTGGCCGCCCTGGCCACGGTCTTTGCGCGCCCGCGGGGCGTCACGCTCAATCGCTTGAGCGACCCGCGAGCCGTCGCAGCGGACCTTTCGAAGGCGTCGGGCATCTCGCCTGAGCGGCTTGACGTCTTGCCGGGGCACCTGAATGCCGCCAAAGCGTTTGGCTTGTCGCCCACCCTCGCCTTCCAGATTTGCGCGCAGCTGAAGGACGGCCACGTGCAGGAAGCGGAGCCCAATTGCTGGCGCGAAATCGACGAGACGCCTTTTTACGACGAGACGATGCTGCTCGTGCGAGTCAAGGACGGCACGCCTGAAGACCTGGAGAAGCTGCAGGCAAGTCCCCTCAGCTTCGCTGCGGAGTACTCTGACGGTGTGGCCAGCCGGCCGCCGTTGTCTGTTACCCACTCGTGCCTGATGGTTGGCAGCCCCTGGCCCGTGTTGCGCAGCGTCTATCACATCAAGCAGGCGCACACCCTCTCGGTCGCGATGAAGCGCGTGGCGGACGCGACGTACACCGACGAGTCCGAGCTGAGCGCCTACGTCGCGGTGCTAACCGACCGGGCTTCTGGCAAGACCTCTACTCGAGCTGCCATCCACCACCCTTCGCGTGGACTGGTTGCTGGCATCTCTGAGCCGGATATCGACGAGCCTGAGCAGTATGTACTCGTTGCCAACAAGCTTCTGGGGCGCACAGCGGTCCGGCTCTGCGGTGATGCCTTCGCTGCCGACACCATCGATACCGACGGCCCGTACTCGTTCCTGGTGCCCGGCCAAGGCTGGCAGCGCGCGGCCATCACCAACACTGGCCGGGCCGTCTAGCGCCGAAACCCGGTGCAGCAGGCTCCCCGGCGATGACACACTTGCAACGTTCGCACCAACAGGAGTCCGCCCTGCCCCCTCCGCTCGAGATTGCCGCCACGATGCGTCGACTTCTCGTCCAGACGCTCGATATGACGCTGAAGCATCAGCGCACCGATGGCGTCTGCGCGCTCGGGAGCATTTTGCTGCTGGACGCCTTTCACAAGTTCACACCGCACCGCAGTGTCATCCGCGGCGGTGGTGGCGACAACGATGGCGTTCGAGACGTCTCCGGCAACTGGCGAGGACACTACTGGGTCGAGCTGGAAATCGCCGGCGAGCCGACGGTGGCGGACATCACAGCTGACCAGTTCGGCTGGCCAGAAATCATCATCGAGCCTCTCACGTCGCTGCGGGACCGATACCGGGCTGGCGACCAAGCCGAACTGAACCGGCATATCGAATCGGTCCGAGCGTGGCTTGCAGCGGACGAAGGCGACGAGCAGGCCCTGCGGAGCGGTTCTCCTGACCTCGGGGCGGCGGCGCGGCTGCGAAACCCGCGAATATAAGTCAAGCCCCTGTCCGCGGTCGTGAGACTTGCGCAACGCACCCGGAATTGAGCTTCGCTTTATATCGCTCCTTCCGTACCATTCCCCGAATCGCGCCAGCGAGCGGGCGCAGCAAGACGGAGTCGAGGATGAGCAAAGGCATTGAGCGTTTCGAACGATTTTGGCGAGAGCTGGACTTGTCACCAAAGTCCTTGTATGTCCACCCCAAGGACGAGCCCCATCTCGACCCTACAAAGCATCCGCAGTTCCAGCTCCAGGTCCTGCCGATTCCCGTGCTGGGGAACCTGCGGACGGCGGAGGCCGTCATCCTGACGCTTAACGCAGGCTATGGCGACAACGATGAAGCTTGGCGCAAGGCTTGGCCGAAAGAACACGAGGCGATGACTGCAGCACAGAGCGCCAATATCCAGCAGCAGCACACGCCAGGCGGCTATCCGTTCTACGACTTCAATCCGGCCTTTCGCACGCACCCTGGGGTCGCCTATTGGAAGGGTGGCGCAGAGCTGGCAGTAAAGCAGCGGCAGATGGCCAAGCTTCGTGGTGTGGCCACTGAGCTCGGGCAAAACTGGAAGGTACCACTGGAGGAGGTGCACCGAGTACTTGCTCACAAAGTCGCCGTGCTCGAGTGGTGTCCCTACCGGTCGAAGGATTTCACCGCGACGCCAAGCCTGAAAAGCTTGCCAAGCGTGCAAGAGGCTATGGAGCTCGCGCGCAACCTGGTGCTCGAAGGCGAGAAGCTGGTCATCGTGACCAGGCACATCGACGCCTGGGGCTACCAGGGCTCGGCCGATAGCGGAGAGAACCTCGTGGTGTACGACAAGGCCCAGGGGACCTCTGCTTCGTTAACCATGAACAGCGCCGGCGGAAGAGCGCTTCTCAAGAGATTGTTGCGCGCAGGCCCGACGCTCTAGCTCGCACGAAGCGTGAAGTTTGCCCGCTAAGGGTGGCGAGGAACCGACGTTTCGGGACCGCTCCCTCGCTTTGCCTTCGTTTTGCCGGTACAACCGCGGGCGAGGAGAAGAATGAATGAAAACTATCGCAGCGCTGGCGCTGCTCCTATGCGGAGCCACCGTGCACGGCCAAACCGTCTATCGATGCGGCAACACCTTTAGCCAGGTGCCCTGCGGCGAGGGACAAACGTCGGTCTACTCGAAGGCCAATGGCGTGAATTCGAACAGCGGCTACGCAGACATCCTG
The DNA here is from genome assembly GCF_001541225.1 of Variovorax sp. WDL1. GTDB lineage: Bacteria > Pseudomonadota > Gammaproteobacteria > Burkholderiales > Burkholderiaceae_C > Variovorax. The sequence goes on from NZ_LMTS01000026.1 coordinate 146,745, forward strand.
GCCAACCTGGACGAGACCAAGCGCAAGCTTGCCGCCAAGATTCCTGACACCAATCCGCCCACGCCGGAGCTGCTGGCTGCCAACAAGGCGAAGTGCAGCGCGGCCGCGCGCGACATGCTCAAGGACCCAGACAGCGCCCGCATGTCGGAGACGCAGCGGCTTGGCCCCGCCTACGACTACCACGCCGGCAAGACCTATCCAGGCGTTTCGTATGGGCTCGAAATCAACGCCAAGAACAGCTACGGCGGATACACCGGCAAGAAGCAGTGGTCGTGCGTATTCAGCCCCGACGAGGCGCAGCTGGTGCGTGTGTATCAGGTCACCTCCTGAGCCCGCCCCTTCCCTTAGTTCGAGCCCCTGCCGCCGGGTGCAGCCCTGCGCAGGCAAATCCCTTGTGAAAGACCGACCTGCACATGAATTGCACTGACTGCGGAACCCTCAACCCGGGCTACGCGAACTTTTGCGCTGGCTGCGGAAAACCCGTTCCGGCAACCACACCTGGCCGTCAAGAGCCCTCCCTCGATGTTGGCAAAGGCCCCGAGGGCCCTGCGGCCGCGAAGGCGCAGGCCCTCGAGAACGAAGCCGAGCTGTACGGCCTGGCCATTGGCGACAAGAATCGAGACTACTACTTGCGCCGCTTTGAAGCTTTCGACCGGGCGGGCACAACCTCGGTCGGTTGGCACTGGCCGGCCTTCTTCTGTACGTTCTGGTGGCTGCTGTACCGGAAGATGTGGGGCAAGGCGGCACTCTACTTCTTCCTGCCGTACCTCTTGGCCATTGCGCTCGGCGGGCTTGCCGCGGTTTCGCCGACTGCGGGAGGCCTGGGCTACGTCGTGTACCTCCTTGGAATCTTCATCGTGCCGCCGCTCATCTCAAATGGTGGCTACTACCGACACTGCCAGCGCCTCGTCGCGAAGGCACGGGCCACGAGCAGCAATCCGCAGGCCCAGGTCGTGCTGGTCGCAAGCAAGGGTGGCACGAGCAACATCGCGCTCATCCTCGCCGTGGTGATGGGCGTGGTGGCCGGTATTGGCATCCTGGCCGCGATTGCCTTGCCGGCATACCAGGACTACACGACGCGCGCCAAGGCGACGAGTGCCTTGATGTACGGCAAAACGGTAGCGGCAGAGGTCGGGTCCTTCTACGAAGCACAGGGGCGGCTGCCAGGCAGCCTGGCCGAGGTGCTCTCCGACACGCGCCCGCCATATGAGCTTAAGGACGTGCAGCTGAACACGTCCAACGGTGTCCTGCAGTTCGTCCTTGCGTCAGGCCCCGCGAATGGGCGCACCTTCCAGCTCATCCCGTCGGCGGACGCCGCTGGCCGGGTGACCTGGGTCTGCAAGCCTGTGGACATGAGGCCGAGCTTGCTACCCAGTGAGTGTCGCCGCTGACCCCGCAGGTCGGGAGAGCGCCGCAGGTGTTCAGGTTGCCGGAACTGCGCAAGCGGTGGCGTCTGGCCTGACTTCGACCAGGTCCTCGAAGCGTAGCGGCTTGGGCGCTGATTCGGCGATGTTCAAATCAGGAAACGCGAAGGAGTAGTCAACTTCGACCTGCTGCCATTTGCCGTCCCTGAAGGCGTACTTCAGCGCCCAATGTTGGTCGACGTTGCTGCTCAGCTTGTTTGGAACTGTCAGGGCTTTGACGGCCTGCTCGGAGTTGTCAATGTCCGTCGCCTCAAAGTACCTGACATCGATGTATGCCACGTACGGGGATACCAAGGAGTCGGTCTTTTTCACGTCGAAGCTTAGCGATTTCGGGATGAACTTGTTGCGAACCCACTTCCCCGTTGGCGCTTGCCAAACACGTTCTGCTGAAGCTCCCAGCACTGCCTGGCACGGTCGCAGAATCTCTTGAAACAGGCCCAGCGGGTCCGCAAGCGGACGCGACGCCACGGGCGCGATGGGCGGCGCTTTCGCTTTCCGGTCACATCCGGTGAGCACTACCGCAAGGCCGAGGGTCGACAGGGCGGCTAAGACCCCGAGGCGCGTAAGGAGCTGACTTGTGTGCATAGGAGCTGATAACGAACGCGTTGGACGAAAGAAGGGCCGGAAAAGGTCTCCGGCCCTTTGAATAGTGGTTGTGCAATCAGCTCCGCAGGTACGCGACGTCCTTGCGCTGATGGAGCTTCCGTGCCCTTCCACAGTCAGGCCCACAAACTCCGCTTCGGTGAAGGCGAGCTCGTCGGGGTAGAACTGGAAAGGGAAACTTCCTCGCCGGTCGACAACTTCGCCGAAACCTTCGGCATGGGGTCGAACATGCCTTCGGGCATGAGGCGCGGCATGGCACTGATGGAGGCGGAAAGGATATTTGAAGTGGTCACAAATGGCCTTTCGTTGTTGGGTGCGATTCGTGTAGCCAGGCCCCAGGCTCCCCGACCGTCTGCTGCTATCCCAGCCTGATTGTCGCAAACAATCGGCCGATGCCCGGGACGTACGACAGCGGCGAGCGCTGGCGGACGGCTGCCACTAAGGTGCTTCGGTGCGACGCTTGCCCTCTGGCTCGTTCACTGCCACAGTTCGGTCCATTGCGACGGAGGGACTATGGCGGAACCTTGGCTACCGAAGGAAGAGTACATCGCCCTGCGCAAGGAAGTCGAAGGGTGCATGGCCGAACTCGCGCTTACGGAGAGGGCCTGCGTCCTGGGCGTCGTAGCCATCTTTGCGTGGCTTGCAAGCGCAGAGTACCGGTTCGGCTTTGGAGCGCTGGTTTGGATAACGCCCTTCCTTGTCGTAGCCTACGGCATCTGGAAGTCGCACGCCATCTACTCCCATCTTAAGCTGCTTGGCGGCTATCTTCGTCTCCTCGAACTGGAGGCCTATCCCATGGATAGCGCGAAGATTGCCGAGGCGCCAGCCAAGCCAACAGCCAAGCCGTCAGCCGAGGAGCTTCAGCATGGACGATGGGAGTCCTATTTCGAGCGACTAGGCAAAGGCAGGCGCACTCGCGTCACCTTCATCGCTTGGGGCGTGTTCGCTCTCGCTACGATTCTTGCGAGCGGGCTCGGCCTCTGGCGCGACTGGGGTCGTTGCTCGGGCGTCATGCTCATTGAATGCCCCACGCCGAGCCCGCCCGCCCAGCCGGCACCGCCCCGCTGAAATCGCAGGGGCGGTTCCCTCCCGTGCCCGCCCTGCTGATTTCGCCAGACCTTCGGGTCTGGCGTTTTTCTTTTACTCGGCCCTGGGAAACTTGCCCGGCACTCGGCTTAGGCCTGCGAGAGGAAGGCCCCTGAGGTTGAACTCAGAGGCCTTGAAAAATCAAACGTTCACGCTATGCGTCGACGCTGATGAGCCGACAGGTGACCTGGAGCTCGACGTCGCCGGCGAATTTGTCATCCCAGCCGTCGTACTGCGCACCGACCGCACGGAACTCGGCGTCCGAGACATCGACCTGGCGGTCAAAGGCCTCGACCAGGTAGTCCTCGAGCGGGGACGGGAAAACCAATGTTTGCAAGGGCACGACCGCGATGAAGGTCACGAGCACGTCCTTGTCCACAAAGGGGCGCCACAGCTCCTCGCGCAGGGGCCAGGCCGCGGACACGGGCATCGGCGAGTTCTCGTCGTATGCGCACAGCTCCACCGGCTCCGGCACCTTCTGCTCGGTCGGTTCGACAACCGCGCGGGTGATGGAAGCGAAGCCATCCTTCCCGCCCAAGTCCGGAACGTAGTCCTCAGGGACTTCGAACACAGCAAGCATTTCCACGAAGCGGAAGTCGTTGACCAGGAAGGCCTCCGCGTTTCGCGCACGGGCTTGCATGCTCGCGAGGGTTTCGCCCTCGGGCATGTTGAAGACCTCGAAGGTCCGAGCGGTCGCGTCCAGGTTCGGATTGCCCGCGTAGCGCCTCAGCATCAGCAGCGGCTTGTCCTGTTGAAGGCGCGACCTCAGAGGAGGCGGGGGCGTGTAAGCATAGGCCTCCACCTCTTCCGTGACGGTGCGGCGCACGATTTCCAGGGTGGCTGCCTCGAGTTCGCCGTGGCCCGGGCTGTCGTACGTCGCGTTGTACGACGGCGTGTCGGACTGGAGCACACGGTGAAGCTTTCGCGCGGTTGGCTGCTCGTAGACCGGGAGCTCCGAATCCATTTGGCCGCAGGCCAGGAAATGGGCGACGGGCTCCGATGCGTATGCCCCTTTCTTGTCCTCAACGTAGTAGCGCACCAGCTGGCCGGTGGTCTTGTCGCGGAGGGCGAAGCGGGAGATGGTTTGTGCAGATTTCACGGTTTAGTGTTTTGAGTTGACCTCCTTCGTATAGGCCCCGGCCCCGACGCTGCCGATACAGCCTAGCCCAGCCTCAGCGTCGTCGGGCACAATTGAACCTCGTTGCTTACAAAATGAAGTATCTATGCGCGCCCTCATCGCACCTTTCGTTCTTCTACTTGCTGGCGTTGCGGGCGCAGCCGACAACTCCGCCAGCATCCTTCAAATGTCCGAGAGCGAGCTGGCCGCCGAGACCAAAGCCGGCGTCGACACTTTCAACAAGGACCTTCCGAGTCGAGTAAACGCGACAACCATCTTGCAAAGCGTCTCGTACACCTCCTTCAACAAGGTGTACATGTATCGCTACGAGACCACGTTTCCGATGAACGAGAAGGCCCAGCGCGCGGCGCTTGTGAAACAGCAGTGCGCATCGCCCAACCTTTCTGCTTTCATGAAGCGGGGCATCACGCTTCGGAGCCTTTACTTCGGTCCGGACCGGAAAATGACAGACATCGAAGTGCGGGCCGCTGACTGCGCCAAGTAACCTCCGCCAAGGCGGCCGAGCGTTGAGCTCCCTCGCCCGGAAAGTGTGCCGACGATGACGAGTGCAACCTTCGACTTCAGTGCTGACCTTCCCTTCCTAGACGCCTACAACGCGCGCCTTGCGCCGGGGTCTGAGTACCGGCTGCGCTCGGAGGTGGCTCCGCTGCTGTACGAGGGGCGCCTGGGCGCTCCGGTCACTTGGCTGCTTTCGAACCCAAGCTATGTGACCACCCCTGGCTACGGGTTCAACCACCCTCCCCCCGTGGTGGACGGCTGGCCTCTGCAGAGCTTGGCGCCAGCGTACCGCAACGGGTATGGCCAATGGACCTGGCAGCGCCTGCGCGAGCTCCGGGAGGCTCTGGGGCCCGAGCTTGTGAGCAACAACGTGCTGGCGCTGCAGCTGTGCCCGTGGGCCTCGGAGAACTTCGCCCCGAAACTGAAGCTCCCGTCGAGGGCCTACACGCGAGAGCTCGCCTTGCACCAGCTCGCCGCGGGCAGCCATTTCGTACTTGTTCGCAGCGTGGCGGCTTGGTTCGAACTGGTACCGGAGCTCGCCGGCGCCAAGCTCGCGCGCACCGCGAGTCAGCGGTCCGCGCACCTCTCCAAAGGCAACCTAAAGAGTTACTGGGAGGGCGTCCTGCGGGCCGTCCGGGGGTGCTGAGCCCACCTGAGGCCAGGGCCAAATTCCGGCCTAAAGGTTCGGGCTCGGGTTAGCCCGTAAAATCGACCGCGCAGTCCCCGCGGCCTTCAGTCCGCATCGCGCGTCGACCTTGCGCCGGCGGCCCTCCTCCATCAGTAGCCCATGAGCGACCTTGCCGCCCGCGACCGGTCAAGCGGTCCTGCTTCCAAGCCATCATCAGCTCGGTCGTCCGTGTCCGGCTACGCCCGCACGTCGAGCAAGAGACTACGTGAAGCCGACGAGCTGGCTGCCGTCAAGGAAGGTGAGCGCGTTGCATGGGGCGTATCGCAGCAACTGCGCGAGCGCACAGCTGCACTGGGGCTCACCCGCGTGAGCGTGATTAGAAGCTGTCTGGGAGCGAGCGGAGGCACGGTCCATGATGCACGTGGCGAGTATCGGTTCCTGCGTGCATTTAAGGGCGAGGCCTTGCCGGACCCGTCAGAACTGATGCTCTTGGCGGCCGCACCGCAGTGCTCCGTTCGAGACTTGTTGGACGGCGTCGACCCCGCCCGAATCGAGGTGCTGCGCCAGGTTCGGGCCCTGAAGCGCGTAGCTCGGATTGCAGAAGAGTTTCCCGACCGGCGGGCCGCCTAGCGCGCGGGGGGCGTGGCACGGGTACGAACGAGCACGACTTCCGGACCTCGTCAGTAAATTCGTCCCGCCCGCGAACCCGCCCACTCTGGGCGGTCTGCTTCTCGCCTGGGGCATTTGCAGGGCGGGACGCGGGCGGGAACCGCACGGCAATCAAGTCACGACATGCGCACCAGGCCGGCTACCCAAAATCTTCGGGCGCCTAGTGGGATTTCTTCTTCGCCGGCCCCTTGCGCCGGCGCTTCTTTGGGGTGAACTCAGGCACAACGGCGATGCCGCGTGACCGAAGCGCGCCGTTGGCCCAAGCGAGGTCCTCATCAGTTGCGACGGCCTTCATGCCGGTGCGCGTGAAGTACTCGACGGGCACGTCGATGACCTCGGCCCAATGCGTCATCCCATGGCGGCCGTTCTCTTTAACGGTCGCCAGGACGACCTCGTCGAGTTCGAAGAAGTGCTTGAACAGCTCGTCGGGCGTCATTCGTTCCGCGCGGACGAACATGGCGGCCGCGCGGTCGATGCGCTTGACGCGATGGGCCCTACGCAATCCGTCGCACGTCCCCTTCGTGCAGAGGTGCTTCAGCGCGTCCATGGTGATGCCTACTATTGGCCAAGTGTGCTTGCCGACCGCCGCTGCCTCAAACGCGCGCTGCTTGTTTGGCGCCGGGAGGTCACGTACCTCGAATAGCACTTCATAAAGCCGATAAAGGTCAGCCTGAGCTTGCTTGCTCAAACTTTCGTGCCAAGGAATTGTTGCCATGCCTGAACTCTAACTCGGCTGGCGGCAGCCAGAGCGGTTCCGCTTGAGGGCCGAACCCTGCTGCGTGCCGTAGTGCTCGCCTGGCCTATTCGCTTGTGCTTTTCATCGGCAGGTACGGGCTCAGGCCGCGCCGCCGCCGTCCACCGCGCGGGTGCGCCAAGCGCCGTACAACGCGGCAGCGCCTGAGGCAGAAGTGCCCACCATCTGCCACCACGAGTTGTAAGCCCAGGCGTTGTACATCCACAGCGCTGCGACCAGCACCATCACCAAGCGCAGGCCGACCCCGCGAAGGTAGAACATGGCCCAAGTGCCCAGCAGCGAACCGGCTGCGGTTGCCAGCGAGGTCCAGCCCTTCCAGGTCAGCGCGCTGGCGACAACGGTAATGGCGACAAAGCTGAGGCAGGCGAGCAACCTCGTCCTCGAGCTGCGTGTTTGCACCGCTTCCGCGGAGGCTTGGCGGCCGACGGAGACCGCGCTCAGCGCGGCCGCCGTGTGAGCTCCAAGCAGGAGGTTGTTCACCGCCCAGATGGCGGATGCGATGCCCGTGGACTTGCGAAGAATCCTGTCGTTGGTGCCGACCAGGCTGAAAACAGTCAGCGCAAGTGCGACCAAGCCCGTGGCGTTGATGAGGTAAGTGGCGTTCATAGGAAAGGGCCGGAGTGTTCCGGCCCCTGGAGTACAGGTAGTCTAGCAGACAGGCTAGGGATTACCCTGCAAGGGAGATATAGGCTTGAGGCATGCGTGACGGAGTTCCTGCTCCGTAGTTGCGTTTCTCCATAAACTCAACGCTGGGAGCCCCAGAAGGCGTCAACCGCCCCTAAACAACTATTTCTATGAAACTTGCACTCGTAGTCGTCCTAAGCCTGCTTGCCTTGCCGGCAGTGGCCCAGACCCGCTCCTACCAACAAATCGGCGACACGACCTATGGCCCCAACGGCCAGACGTGGCAGCGAATCGGCGACACCACGTACGGGCCGCAGGGGCAGACCTATCAGCAGATAGGCGATACGACATACGGGCCCAATGGCCAGACGTACCAGCAGATTGGGGACACCACCTACGGGCCGAACGGACAGACCTGGCAGCAGATTGGTGACACCACCTATGGCCCCAACGGGCGGACGTGCCAGCAAATCGGCGACCAAACTTACTGCAACTAGAGAGCTGGCGGGGAAAGGGCTGCGCTAACCCTTCGGCACACTAAGCGTGATGTCTTTAGTCGAGCCGCCCTCAACCTGCACAATGCCATCCACCCGGACCTCGACGTTTTTCTCATCAGTGCCTACAAGCCCGACCTTGTAAGTACCAGGTGCGACGCTCGGGAAGACCACGCTTGAATCGACGCCGGTGCGCTTTTCGGTGTGGTCCCCTACGGTGACGACAACCTCGCGTCCCTTTAGACGGTCCGGCGCGCCCGCGAAATTAACCTTTAGGGTTGCGGGGGACGCGGCTACTGCTGCCTTCCCTGCTGCAGTGATGAGGCTTTGGGTAGCGGTCGTTTGACTGGTAGTGAGCGCCTTTAGCTGGTCGACCGCCTTTACAAGCTCACTACTCCATTTCGACGTCTCAGACTCCATGACCGCGCGCGAGTTTGCGACCATGGTCTTGAGCAGAGTCAGCGCCTTCACCTGTTGGTCCGCGGACGCGTTGCCGTCATTGGCCTCCCAGCCAATCGTGCACAGCCTCCAGTCGAATTGGGCAGCGAGCATCTGTGAGTTCAGCTTCATGGCGGCCTCCGTATACCGCACCCAAGTACCCGTAAACATCAGGACTTGGTTCGCAGCCAGAAGGAAGGCCGCTAAAGCCGCAAGTGCCAAGGCGAATTGAGCCGGATTGGCGAACGTCAGGCCGAGGAAGCTCGGGGTCCAGCTTTGGTCGGTGAAAGCAAGAAAGGCTGCAAAGCCCAGCAATGCGGTCGACCCAACTAGCGTGACCCGCGAGAGCAAGTAGTAAGCGCGCTTCCTCGGGATGTACCAGTCATGGTCCTTTTGCAGAACCCCTATGACATCACTGTACAACTCGTAGAGGTGCTCCCTTTTAACCGGTTTTCCCTGTTCCGGGAAACGCAAAGTGACTTCGTTCGTTTTTGCCAAGCCGTTCATTCGAGCCTCCAGTCAGGTCGACATGCGAAGGCGCGCACGCTTTGACCAGTCCCGGCCATTTTCGACGTGCGCTTCCGCGGGACCCGTTTGTTGGAGTTGTCGATTTCAGCGTCCAGGGCGCAGTGTCGATAAGCCGAATAGGCTTGTCAAGGTTCTAGGTCGAGGGAGGCCAGCAGCGGCGTTGTCGAAGGTCCGAGCCATGCGGCGAACCGGCGCGACCGGATGTCCGAGCGGCAATGCGTTGGCCAGGAAGACCGCAGCCGTGCTGCCGACAGCCAGGAAGGCGTCGCAAGCCACGGCGGCATCGCGTGCCGCTGACAGCAGGTGCGCATCCAGCGCCTTCCGGCCATACCTTGGGCGGAAGGCGCGGTGCGAGCATCATCGCGGTGAACATGGAGCCAATCGAGCTCGACGAGGTCGCAACGATTGTTCTCCATGGAGCTGCCGAGCTCTTGCGGTCGGAACTGTTGGCCCAGCTCCGTACGCTTTCGGCGTGTTAGCCTGGCCCTCTAGGCGACGCGGCGCTGCCCCGGCTCAGCTCCCGGGTCATGGGCGGCGAGAAGCTCCAACCCTTTGTACAGAATGCCGAACTTCATCTTCGTCTTGATAAGGCTGATGAGTTCATTGTTCCTTGGGCAGGCGACCACGAAGCGGCCATTGAATCCTTCGAGCAGCACGGGGACATAGGCGGTGTCAAAGGTGTGCTCGCCGCCGCAGCCGCACTTAAAGCTGTCTCCGTTGAATGTTGCCATATTTCGTAGCACGGGCATTACCCTTCCGCAGGTGCGCTCAAACGTTTGCCGGTCGACTACTTTCACCAGAAGCCAACGCGAGAGAAGCCCCGTCCCTTTAGGGCGGGGAGTGAATCGCGGTTGTTTGCAGCCGAAGGCGTTGCTCTATCTAAAACGCGCCGATACACTGTATGAAACAACAGTGCCGCGGTGTCCCTTCCCAGCTCTCCCCCGCTCTCGACCCGTGTCCTTCGGCTTCGGCTGAAGGACAAGCATGCGGCCGTGCTGCGCGCGATGGCGCGCGACGTCAACCAGGTCTGGAACTACTGCAACGACCTCGGCCAGCAGGTGCTGCGCCGCGAGGGCCGCTTCATGAGCGGGTTCGACTTTCAGAAGTACCTCAACGGCGCAAGCAAGGAGGGCCTACTCGTGGGCTCTGCGGTGTTCCAGCAGGTCGCCGAGGAGTTCGCCACGCGCCGGCGGCAGTTCAAGAAGGCGCGCCTGCGCTGGCGCGTCTCCGACCCTAAGCGCGCGAACCGGAGCCTGGGGTGGATTCCTTTCAAAGCTCGCTCGCTGCGCTACAAGGGCGGGCAGGTGGCCTTCCAGGGCCATCTTCTGAGTCTTTGGGACAGCTACGGTCTCGCCGGCCACGAACTCGGGGCGGGCAGCATCAGCGAGGACGCGCGCGGGCGCTGGTACCTGAACGTCACGGTCAAGGTGCAGCCGAAGGCAAAGCCGTCGCCCGAGGGCCTCAAAGGTGCCATTGGTGCCGACCTGGGGCTCAAGAGCCATATGACCGACTCATCGGGGACCTCGGTGGACGCCCAGCGCTTCTATCGCGACCTTGAGCCGAAGATTGCCAGCGCGCAGCGCGCTGGCAAGAAGCACCGGGTGCGGGCGCTGCACGCCAAGGTCGCCAATCGCAGGAAGGATTTCCTGCACAAGCTCTCCACCGCCCAGGCCTGCGGCCATGCGGCGGTCTTCGTCGGCAACGTCAACGCCGCTTCCCTCGCGAAGACACGACTTGCGAAGTCGGTGCTCGATGCAGGCTGGAGCAGCTACCGAACCATGCTCAAGTACAAGTGCGATGACGCAAGTGCTTGGTTCGCGGAGGTCGACGAATCCTTCTCCACTCAGGACTGCAACGTCTGCGGCACGCGAGCCGGCCCCAAGGGCCGAGCCGGGCTAGCCGTGCGGCAGTGGACCTGCCCCTGCTGCAGCACGCATCATGACCGGGACGTGAACGCGGCGCGCAACATCCTTGCGCGCGGGCTGGTGTGGCTTGAGAAGACGTTTTCCGCTGCGGATTCGAGCTCGACAAAGAGTGCGGCCGCAGTGAATAAGGCACCTGGCCCTTTAGGGCTAGGTGCCGCGGCCGGGCATGGCCGTCCAGCGGTGGGAATCCCCGTGCTTTAGGGCGGGGAGGATGTCAACATGGGATTCGTATTTCAGGTCAGTTTAGGAAAAAGGGGGGCCGCAGCCGGGTAGGCTGCACGCGTCGAAGATTGGGCTAGACCCGGTTGGCCATCAAAACGACGGCCTCTCCGACGACTTTGCCGCCGACGTCGATGCGACGGTTTGGAGTTAAAAATCCGTCCGAGGTCACCTGGTAGCCGGTGGCGTAGACCGAATGCTTGATGTTGCCGCCAATGGCGAGCACGAGGTCCGGGCCGACCGCAACCACGATGTCCGAATGGCAAGGGGTCTCAGGGTTCCTGGTCGCAGCCTGGAACTGCTGGAAGCTGAACGGCGTGTTGCGCCAGCTGCCGATGATGTCGCCCACCTGGGGCTTGGCCTTGTCGAGGGCAACGCCCCAGAAGGGGGCCGCGGTGTCGCCGCTGGCAGCCTTCCGGATGGAATCCCACATGTACTTCGAGTGCCCGATAGATTCAGGAAAGGCCTTGTACCCCGGAACGGACTTCGCGGCGTTTCGCACCATCAGGGAGATGGCCACGGCGGACCAGGGCATGCCCTGGTCCTTGCCCGTCAAATTCTTGTTGAACGCCTTCCACATCTTCCCGACCATGCTGCTGAATGGCTCGACGTTCTCCTTGCCTTCGCCTTTCCTGAAGAGCAGCCACTGCTCCGCGGCCGTCGCGGCCAGGGTTTCGCGCGCCGGCGACGCGGGGTCCCTCAAGGTAGGCTGTTTGGCCGTGGTCCAGGAGATTCGGCCGTCCGTCAGGCCTTCGACGCAGAAGCCCTCGACGTCCTTGCCGTCAACCTGAGTCTTGACCCGATGCCAGCCTGGCTGACCGCCGTCCAGCAGCTCGACCGACTGGCCGAGCGAGAGCTGGCCGATGGGCTCGTTCCCCTCGGTGCTGGGCGCACTGCGAAGGTTCACGGTTTGGACATTCACAAACTTCTGCATCGAACGCTCCTCCAGCCTTGCCAACAATGGGGTCCAAGTGGACCAGAAACGTTAACTTTTGGCTACACCAATTTGATGACGACCTGGCGAGCCGCAGACATTTGCCATTCGTCGGCTCTTTTCAATTCAGTCGGCTAGCACGCCACCTAAATGCAACCCCAGGGGTGGGCCATCCGCTTTAGGCGCGGCCATTTCCTACCGCAGCTTGCTACACCCTGAAGAACTCACTCGCCGGCGCCTAGCCGGCTTTCTCTTTAGGACATCTGTGATGGAAATGAAAACATGCGGCTGCTGCAAAGTGTGCAAGCCAAAAACTGATTTTTCAGTGAAGAACCGCCAAACCGGGCTGCTGCAATCCAAGTGCAAGGAATGCACGCGCAACTACTCGAAGAGCCACTACGCCGGCAACAAGCAGGACTACGTCGACCGCTCCGCTGTCCGCAAGAAGGTCGTTCGCGCCAGCTACGTCGCCCAGCGGGACGCCTACCTGGCAGGCTGCACCTGTTCCAAGTGCGGAGGAACTTCACAGCTCCAGCTTGTTGGCAAGGGAAGCGGCAAGTCGGTGCACGAGGTCATTGGCGGGGCACTCAGCCAGGAGGCGTTCGAGCTGGCGCTGCGCGACAGCTTCGTGCGATGCCTGCCGTGCAACGGCTTGGAGTTTGGGGCGGAGCAAGGCGAAGTCGGCGGCATCATAAAGGCAAACCGTCTTCAGCTGGAAGCGCTCATCTCGCTGGAAGAGGTCGCGGAGGCCTGACCCGCGCGGCGCAATTAGGTCCGGAGCAGGGCGGGGCGCCCCGCCGCCGCCTGGCCGTGCCAAGGGGCGGCGTCGCCGACGTCGCTACACGGAGTAGGTCAACTTTTTTACGAGGTAACTCTCTCCATGAAAACTGTCAACGCTGCCATCGTCCCCAACAGCTGGGCAAGCTACGAACTGAGCGGTCGCCGCTCTATGTTCGATGGTGCTGCCCTCACGGCAATGCTGAAGCGCAACGAGCGTCGGAAGTCCCGCCACGCTTTGAACGCCGAACTCGCAAGTCGTAGCTTGGACGACATCCGTGAGGACTTCCAGCTCCTGAAGATGCCTGCCCCCAAGGCGCGCACGTTCCTCGAGCTGAAAATTCCGCAGTTCCTGCTTGAAAACGTCCCTGCTCCGACCCGGTTCAAGGAGGTCACCGTCGTTCGCAAGCGCGTCTCCCAACGCCGCCCGTCCGTCGAAACCCTCCGAATTCCGGCCGGCTGGTAACCTGGCCATTGCAGGCAACTGCAAGACGCCCAAGTCGAACTTCTGTTCTGCTTCGAAACCACACCCTCACCGGTGTGGTTTTTCTTTGGACGCCTGAACTTAGCCCCAGCCAGCTAAGGCTCCTTCGGCCCCAGTCACTTCCGAGCCCTGCGTCAACATCGACCCGGGTGTCTTTGGTGTTTTAGGGCGCGGGGGAGCCAAGCGCTACACACGAGAGGACCACTACATCAAAGGCCATCCATGCCAAAGCAAACCCAATCTACCCTCTCCAAGGTCAAGTCCCTCGTGGAAAAATATGTCACGGGGCGCCATCCGGACCTGGCCGTGGTCGAAGCCGACTTCGAGCACCGCTTCCATCCCAAGGCGGTGATGTTTTACAGCGACGACCCGAACCCTGATTTCCAGGGGTTCACCAAGAAGCCCGTCTTCGAGACGAACCTCTTGTTCGGCGAAATGGACGATGACCGCAAGTATCGAATCGAGCGCCGGGACGGCCTGACGTTCTACACGCGCTACGAGACTGGTAGCGGTATGGGCGTTTGCAACGTCTCAGGGCAAGCGCTTGAATGCAAGGAGGGCTCGCCCGCCGAGCGTGCGTTCCTGGAGCTTGCCCTGGCGGATGCGGTCAACGCCGCAGCAGAGCCCCTGCAATGCATCCTGAGCGATGCGCGCGAGGCCGGCCTGGCACTCAGCCCAAGAGCGTCGAAAGCGTTGCGAGCCAGCATTTTTCCGCCTGCCACCAAGTAGGACAGCCTGGCGCGCCGCAACGTTCGCGCGCCTCCTCAGGAACATTGGTGCTCCAGGGCGCCCCCTACACCTCCTTCCAGCCGCCCACCCGGGCGGCTTTTTCTTGGTCGTGTGCGGCGCGCTGCCGATAGGGACATCGCGGTCCTATACCTTCGCATGCTCCCCTACCAAGACCCTCACCACCCCGGAAATTCCGCAGAACACCACACGGGCAAGCTCTGCCTGTGGCGCTGCGGCCGGCCCGCCGGCACGGCGTGGGGCCCGCTCCTCTGCTTTCACTGCAATGTGCAGCGCATGGACAAGTTGACGGACCGGTTCAAGCTGCTCGAGGAGCATATGGAGCGCATCGCCGCCGGCCCATGACCGCGCACCGTCGCTGAAAGTGCCGACTGACGGCATCGCGCCGCGGCGCGACTGGGCCTATGATGTTCTCGCGCGCTCGGTATAGCCGGGCGTTTGCGTCACCTTCGGGTGTGCCAATGACCAGGACGAGAGCATCTAGCACCATGCATATCGACTGCAGGCAGCAAGCGGCGCTTCGGCGTCGCTTGTCTTTGGGCTACCGTCCCCCCATGACCAGGCCTTGAGCCCTTATCAGTTGGTTGGACTGACCCTCAACATGAAGAGCTGCTCCGCCACTCGCCCTTCCGGGCTGCGCTTCGCCACGAAAACGGAAAAGTTCGTCGCAGCCACGAAGCTCGAGGGGCGAACGAAGGCCACCTGAATCGCGCAGCTTTGCCCGGGCTCGAGGGCAGCCCCACAGGTGCCGAGGTCCACGCTCGTCCCGTTGGTGATGCCCGAGACGCGCACGCCGGCGACCGACACCGCTTCATGCGACGAAGCGGGATTCGTCAAGGTCGCGTTGAAGGTGAAGACGTCCGGGTCGCCGGACGTGCGCGACGGTGCCTGGAATAGCAGGGTCATGAGCCCGTCGGTCTGCGGAGAGGTGAGTGAGATGTTGGTGTAGACCGTGTATGTCAGGGGAGCCGCGTCGACGACCTGGCCATCGAGCTTCAGTTGAAGCGTGCCGGAGTAGGTGCCTCGCTGGGCAGTGCTGAACTTGTACGTCGCCATGCAGTTGCTGTAGGCCGGAATCATCGCGGCGCAGCCACTGCTGATGTCAGGCATCGGACCTTGGCCGTCCCAGCCAAAGTCGGCGCGCGGCATTGGAACGCTCGCGGTGTTGCTCGCAAACACGTTCACGTTGAAAGTCGAGCCGGCCGCGCTGTCTCCCTCGGCCGTGGTCGGCACTGGCGAAGCGAAGTAAACCCCGGGCCGGCGGTTGACCGTGATGTTGATGGACTTGCCGGGGTCGGAGGCCGACCCCTTTGCGGTCACCATGGCAATGCCCGGGCTGTCCCCTGCCGTCAAGATGTTGGTGGCTTCGCCGTAGCCAGCGGTCCGGCTCGTTGCGGCGCTGAGCGTTCCGCTCGTGCTCTCCCATTGCACGGTTGCTCCGTCGCTGACGCCATTCCCGTGCGGGTCGGCAACCAGCGCGCGCAGAGTGGTCTGGCCGCCCGCGGAAATCGTGGAGGGCGCTGCGAAGACGTAGAGCACGGTGGCGCGCCCGTAGTCGGGCCGGGCCGCCACCTCGAGAGACGTTGACGCTGCGCTGCTTGGCGTCGTTCCAGTCACGCGAATCGTTTGGGCCAACGTGGGGGCTTCAAGGGTGACGCGGGCCCTTCCTCCGGCCGTATAGGTGGTTGGCGCGGACAGGAAGCCCACGTCTGCGGCCCATCGGACCTCCACACCGTCGGGGGCCTTCGCTCCCTCGGCATCGACGACGTCGGCCACCAGCTCGACAGTGCTTCCGACCGTAAGGGCGCCGGATGCTTGGAGATTCACCAACCTCGCGCTTGCCGCCTTGAACGCGGAGTCGCTCGGCGTCTCGGACCGCGGACCGCCGACCGGAGGCGCTCCCAAAACAGTAAGCCCCGTGGCAGGCACCTTGAAGACAAGGGTTGGTGCGGCGGTTGCGGCGCCGGCGAAGCCCAGCACTGTTGCAAGGACGAGGGCGGCGCCAGAGCGCCGCATGGTAAAAACGTTCATCGAGAAGCGAAAAGGAGAGCGCATGGAAGCGCATTGAGACGGGCTTTTCGCGTATAGCCAACGACCGTTTAAATCCGGCCGGCCATGAGGCCAAGAACGTGAGCCCGTCGCGGGGCTGGCCGCCCGCCTGGCGTCGAGCCGGCCTAGTCGGGCGTAGCGCTCACCAAGCCTTGACCAGTTGACTCGCGGCGCGACTCGTTCAAGGAACGAGTTTTCCGCCGGACAGGTCTTCGAGGAGCATGCGGGCCTGCGCGTAGCCTGGAATCTCCGGCCGCAGGGTGCGGACCAGTTCGTCGAGGTGCTCCGCCACCTGGCCGCGCACGACCTGCTCGGAGGGGCTACCGACCGGGCGCAGGCGCAGGAACGGGACCCCGGCTGTTGCGAACAACCGGTCCTTCTTCCCGTCGTTCTTCTGCTGGCGCTCCGTGTCGTGATAGATGCTGTCGACCTCGATGGCGAGCATCGGCATATAGGTTGTCGAATTGACCACAAGCAGGTCCACGCTTGCCAACAGGTAGTAGTTGAAGTCCTCGGGTGTCACGAGTTCCTTCACCAACTCGTACTTCATGAAGCTCTGCAACGCGCAGTTCGGGAACACCAGGTGGTTCGGGCACAGCTGTGTCATGATTTGATAGATGCGGAACTCGAGCCCGCTGTTGAAGACCTGCTTGACGGTGCTCGTCCCCTGCGCGCGGATGATTCGGCCAACAAGCTTGTGCTGGTCCTCCTGCTCGACGAGCGGAGCGATGTGCGGGTTGATTCGATACTTGCCGGCACTCTCGAAAATCATGCCGGTATCGACGAGCTTTTCGTAGTGGAATCGAACCCACTTCACCTCCATGTGGGCGTAGTCGGCGAGCTCGTCCATGCTGCTGTAGGTTTGAATCTGGGCGAGGACGCCCAGGAGCTTTCTGGCGGGAGCTCCGATGGAGGGCCAACGATTGACCGCGGTCTTCTCGTACTGAGCCTCCTTCTTCAGTGCCGCGAGCCGGGCCTTTGCCAGCTTCAGAAGCTCGCCACGCGCCTCAGCGACGCGTTCAGGCAATGCGGCCTCGGTAAGGCGCGTCACGGCAGCCGCGGCCGCAGCTTCGCTCTTTTCCTTGTCAAGCAATATCCGCAGGTTGCCGAGCGTGGACTTTTCGAACGACGCCTTCTGCTCATCCGCCAGCACCGAGAGGTAGCTCTCCAGGGACAGGCTGGAAGAGCCCGCCAGCTGCTCCAGATACCCAAGCCGGAAGCCACCCTCCCCTTTCTCAAGGTCATCCCGGAACTGCCGCGCGAGAGCGAGCACGCCAGCGTGCTCTTGGGTCTCGAAGCCATTGCACAGAGCCACAAAGGCGGGGCCCACGACCTGCAGCCAGACCTCCCATATGGGTTCGGCCATGTCCGCGACCGCGAGCTTCCCAAGTAGCGCCCGCACTTCGGCTCGCTCCTCCGCGCTCAACAGGATAGCCTCCAAGTCAGCCCAGACGTGGGTGGTCGGCGGCAACTGCCCCCGCTTCAGCCAGCCGTGCAGTGCTCGGAGCATCAACAACAGGCGTTGCGCTGGCAGGGCATGGACATGCGCCGCCTGGAATGCGAAGAGCGGCACCTTGTCGCCAAGCCAAGCGAAGCTGGAATCATCCCCAGGCAGTTCCCTGTCTACGACCGCGTATTGCGCGAGGGCCGTCCAAATCACAGCTGCCAAAGCCAGTTCGTCACGCCATTGAAAGCGAATGCGCTCGGCCTCGTCCATGAGCCGGGCAAGGCTTTCACTAAGGCTGGGCGCGAGGAACGAGTTCCAGCCCACGGGCAACACCTCTACGCTGCCCTTGTGCTGCACGGTGAGGGCCTGGCCGAACATGCCATCCTCCTGGTCCGCCACGCTCGCAAGGAGCGCCATGCCTTCAAAGAAGAGGTTTTCCTGGTCGCTGCCGTTAGCAGTCAAGCTCGTCACGACCTTGCGCAGCCCATCACACCGCGGCCCCAGGCCTTCGGGGTACCGGCTGAAAACGGAATCCAAATGCTTGACCGGAGTGTTTTGGAACTCCCACAGAAGGGCCCAGATTTGAGGGGTGAGCGCGTCCCGAGCCGACCTGGACGCACCTTCCTCATACGGAGCAGTCGCGGGGGTCTCCAGCTTCCCTGCCCACGCGAGAGCGGTTTCAGCCTCCCACGGTTGAGCGACGCGCATGTCCAGGTCGGCTCGCAGAGCGGTGACAAGCAACCGACCGTAGTCGTCCAGCTCGGAGGTCCAGGCGCGCTCGAGTGCTTCGCGCAGGATGAGGTCGACCTCTCCGGCCGCGTTCGCGCGGACCTCCACCTCCTGCGTCCAGGTTTCGTCGTGCTCCTGGTAGTCATCCCGAAGCATGATGCGGAGCACGCGCCCGCGGAGGTTCTCGAGAAGGTCGAGGCGGCTTGGCTGTGCGCGGCATGCGGTGGTCAGCCATCGCATACCCTCCAAGGCGTCCTTGAGGTCGTAGCCAAGCGTCCGCAGGTACACGTCGAATTCGGGTCGAACTGCAAAGTCCGGGTCGTGCTCGCTCAGGCGAGCCAGCGCCGCCGTCAGCCGGGGCTTGTCCGATTGCCTGACGCGGTCGTAGGCGTCCAGAGACTCGTCACCGGCAAGCCCGCGAACCTCCTGCAAGGCCAGCCACGCCTGAAGATTGCTGCCCGGCTCTACGTCGATTTCCGCCGGGGGCAACGTACCCAGCGCAAGCAACGTGTCGAAGTCCTGTGCAGCGCGAGCCTGTTCCGCGCGCGCCCGGAGCTCCGAAAAGGGCCGCCGTCCTGGGGATGGATGCTCGGCAGCGGCAGCGGCCGCGGCCGTTGGCGCAGACGCGGGCGCCTGCGCGCGGGGGTTACGAGACTTGCGTGATTTCGACTTTGCCATTGGAGCGTCTTCTTTTTAGAACTGCGGCGAGGGATTTATTTTAGGGGGCCCCACTACCAAACGCCGCGGCACTCGCTATAGGAGCCAGGAAAACCTACGGAGCAACAATGAGAAATTCCCCAGACGCACCTTCGTTCCACCTGCAGGACAGCCGCGGCAACGTTGGCGACAACCTGATGTGGTGGGCCATCGGTGGCGGCTACACCTCGGATTTGTCTAAGGCTGAACCCTTCTCCGAGTTCGACGCATTCAAGCAGCACGCGTCACGCGAGTCCGACATCCCATGGCCGACCGGTTACCTGCGCGACCACGCCCGCCCGGTTGTAGACATGCAATACCTGCCGCGTCACGAGGAAATCCCCTCCGAGGCGATACAAGCAAGCGGCCTCTTCTACGTGCAGGACGCCAATCGTCGCTACATCGGAAACGATATCTGTTTTCGCACGCGTGACGGTAGCTCGACGACCAACTTGGGTCTGGCAGGCCTGTTCCGCGCCGACGAGCTGGACGGCATCCCGGGCGTTGCCTGGCCCCGAGCTCTGGTCGAAGCCCAGCGTCGCCCAGCGGTGGCTGCAGGTGCGGTTGACCACAAGAAGGCACTCAGCGACCCGTGGCTTCGAGCGCTGTTGGTCAAGCCCGAGCGGCAGGCGCCTGAGCGCTATCGATGCCACGGCTGCGGCGTCTTCATGACCGTCGGAAACTACTACGGTAGCGCGTGCCAGCGTTGCGGTAAGGACAACCGCCCCTAACCTCCTTCAGAGCCCTGACCACTCTCGGTCGGGGCTTTTTCCGTCATTCAGGGGAAATCGGCACCTGGCTGGAGTGCGCAGAAAAAAGACGCCCACGGCGCGCAGTAGCGCACGGTGGGCGGGAATGACGGTTACTGAAGCTCGATACCGGAAGGCAGGCTGTGGAGCGGTTTTCCAATCAGGGCGGCGACGGCCAGGATTTCCCCCAGAGAGGCCGCTTGCAATTTCTCTGACCGGCCCTGCTTGCAGTACGCGTCGACGGACAGGGTTCGCCAATCGGGGTGGGGCTGGTCGCTGCACAACTGCCAGTTTTGATGGGGGCTGGCTCGGCGATACACGTCAACTCCCGTCGAGCGGTGTAGGCCAGCGCCAAAGTACGCCTGCGCCACGAGTTTGACTTCCGACCCATCGCGCCTCGGCATGACCCTAGTGACCTTCGTGACCAAATCTTCCATATTTCCTCCTTTTCGGCCCGCACACTAAGGTGAGCTAGCACGTTCTTGAACGATTGATAGGGCGTATAGCCATGAAGCGGGTCTGTGCCTACAGCAAGCGCGAGCTGGCGTTGCGAAACGGACAGCCTGCGCTAAGCCCGGCCATCAGAGGCCTGACCTGATTGGCCGAGCACTACGAGCTTACGGCTCGATGTCGCGATGCATTGCTTGCGCCGGAAGCCAGGCTACTCAGTGTCGTGCACGTCGCAGAGCGTCCTAATCCATCCGGAATTGCGAAGTTCGCCCGGCGCGCCGCAAACCTCGCAGGTGCGTGCGCTCATCGCCTCGGCAAATGCGATGTAGGCGTACTGCACGTCGCTGGCGCCGGAGACGTAGAAGCGCAGGGTGCCGAACTTTTCCTTCACCTGGACCGCGACAGGGACGCGGTCGGCCGCGGCGGACATGGCCAGGCGTGCACGTTCGACGTCGACCGCGCTCACTCGCTCTGCTCCCTTGTAGGGCACCGTTCCCTCGATACTCCGCTTGTGCTCATACTCGCGCACGGCAGCCCGATGGTCCGCCTCCAGGAGGCTGCCGAGAGCGTCAAGGAGCGAGTACCAGCCATCTCCCACCTCGAAGCCGAAGCACATCAGCGTGCGGCTCGGGTCACCGCGTCGGTCCTTGAAGACAAGGGGGTACTTCTCACAAAGGGCTTGGTCGAGTTCGGGTTTCATGGTGCTGGCGGGTCAGGGGCTGAGAAAGGGGAATGCACCGTCTAGGTCTCAGCACTTATCCCCCGCTGCCACCTTACTGGGAGGTTGAGCTTCCCGAGCACGTCCAGGAACGTTGCCGGCGGCACAGCCCGGACGTTCGGGCGTCGGTTGAGGTGCTCGAACACCGCCGCTGCCCGCAACTGCTTGCAGTCCGGGCCGCCTCGGTATCGCAAAGGGTCGACCTTGAAAGCCGCCCAGTCACTCGCGCCGGCCAGGATGGCGATGCAGTCGAGTTCCTGCAGTCGCCCGAGCGGGAACCCCTGGTCGTCCAGCAGCTCGCCGAACTCGATGGCGAGTTTCTTGAGCGCTAGGCGGACCTCCGAAGTCATCTAGGCGAAACGCGTTCTTGCGTCTGGTCGACGCTGGCCCGCCTGATGGCGTGAAGAAAAATGGCCGACAGGGTCACGAAGGCAGCGGCGCCCACGGCGGCACGGAGCGCGGGGCTGAGGAACATGCCTGCCGCGTAGACGAGACCACGCAGCAGGTCCCACTTGAACGCGATGGCCAAGGCTGCGGCAAGGATGCCACTGGGGGACATGAGCCAGACGGCCAAAGCGCAAGCAAGAACCAGTGCCAGAAGGGCCAGGATTCGCAGCCGCGGCGCTGCGGTCGACAGCAGGATGCGCACGAGGCGCCAGGGCGCGAGAGCCACATTAAGGCCTACGTCCGCCAAGTCGCTCAGCCGCGTATGGACTGCGGCGCGCGCGACGCTCGTCGATGTGGGGTCGGGAGGGTGGGCATGCGGCATGGCAGCCGATGCTAGCAGCGGACCGCCACGGCGAACCAAGAAAAAAGCGGCCCACCAAGGTGAGCCGCAGGAATGATGTGCGCTATCGCACGACCAGCCGGTTATGGTTTCTTGGGAGGGAGGCCCTCTTGTTCAATCTGGGTAAACGCAGCGTCGCTCTGGTCACCTTGCACAGCACGCACGAACAGGCCGCGAACGTCGTCGGGGTTGACCTTGCTGAGGTCTGGTGCGCACCGGTACATGAGCGCAGCCACTCTGTCACAGAACTTGACCCGCTCAGCCTGGGTGGCGCTGACTGGGCATGCGGACAAGCACGATTCGGTGTCTGCCACCGACCGGTCTGCCGTGAGGACCCTCAGGTCTGCCCACAACAGCTCGTCGTCGCAGCCGCCAAGGCTGGTGAGCTCTACGGCGTAGGGGCCGTAGACGGCGCCGCCAAGGTTCGGGTCCTGACGAGCTGGCTCCGGCTCGTCCACTTGGTAAACCCCGTCCTCGCTCGTATCTGGGCAGTAGTGGTCGGCCAAGCCGCGGTAGTTGCCGTCGTCGACCTCGAAGCGTGCCTTGCCGTCAGCTGCAAACTGCCGGGCGGCCTCGATGGCGTCCTCCGGGGTATCGCCTCGCGCCAGCACGATAGCGGTCATGCTCGTGTCGACTGACACCGGAACCCGGTACAAGAAGCCAGTTCCCGGAATCTCCGTCTGCGAATGCGGCGCCTGGTCGGGCGCGCTGCAGACAGTGGGGGTCCTTTGGTGCACGAGTACTTGCCAGTCCGTCTCGCCGATGCTGGCAGCCACTGCATGCAAAAGCTTGCTGTGAGCAACCTTGGCGTCCATTTTGGTCAGCTGCCGGCCGATGCGCCGCGACAGCGTTCTCACGCGCTCGCTGGGCTCCTCACACTCGAGCACGGCCGCCGGACCGGAGTCGCAGACGTCGAACCACTTCGATTGCGCGAGCTCTTGGAACGTCACGGCGCTGACCTCGAGCACCTCTTCCACGCGAACGTTGCGGCCGCGGTCCTCCTTGAAGGAGAAAGAGCCGTCGGCGCTCACGGTGAACGGCCCCCACCCATAGGTACGAGCGCGGCGAGCGAAGAGCTCCTCGGCTTCGTGCCGGTCCTTTGCGCTGGCGCAGCAGTTGACTGCGTGGCTGTCATTGGCGTCAGTGACGCGGAGGCGTCCGATAAAAAACTGCATGGTTTGTCCTTTTGACCTGGAAGGTCGCGTAGCTTGTTGTCAGTGCCTGCCTTGCTGAGCGCAACCTTCCGGTGAATCGGATGGATGGGCACAGTGCCTTGAAAACATTGCTTTTCCATACCCCGAAGGGCGCAGGCGGATGGGCAATGGAACCCGTACCGCCTATAGCGACTCCTGCGGTCTTGCAGGCTTAAGACCTCCGGCCATTTGTCCAACGGGCCGGGCAAAAGGGGCCGGAATTGTCCAGAAAGCTGGACATCTGCTCGCCGAACGCAGTCAGGCGACGCGGCGCTTTTAGGCCAACGCCCCTGGCGGCAGCGGCCGCGGTGGCTACAGGTAAAAGGACAACTCTCAAGGACCTGTATGCAGAAACTCCAATCGCCTCCCGCGGCCGGTCAGCGCCTCACTGCCTGGCTTGCCGTACCCGGCGCTCATCACTGTTCGATGCGCTGCATCGAAGGAACAGACATCAACGAGGTCGCGAACCGCGTGGCATTCATCGAAAAGACGCCGCGTGTGCGCAATGCGCCCTTCACCGACCTGCACACCGACTACCGCAACTGGCATCCGGGCTCCAAAGGCGACGACGGCTGGGACGCAGAATCCCAGGCTTGGTGCGATGGCTTGCTGCTGAACCTGGGCTACGTGCTTCCGCCCTCGGCTTGAACCGGACGTTGGTCACATGTTCTGCCGCCGCGCCGCCCAGGCCTACTCGGGCAATTAAGCGCATCCCCCTTCTTCAGCCGCCCCTCCCGGGCGGCTTTTTTCGTGCGGAGCCGACGCTTGCGGCCTGCGCCATGGCAAGAGTTCCTTCAGATTTCGGCGTACGACCTGGAAATCTCTCCGCCGCTCAAGAAAATGTCCAGAAGGGCCCTCCGGCCCTGGCCCGAGTAGTTTAGAATAGATGTACCAAAGTACAGTTATTCTTTCCCTGATGACAATCATTGCACCTTCAAGATTAAGGGAACTGCGTATCGCCGCAGGCCTGACGCAGACTGCGCTCGGCAAGGAGTTAGGCGTCGGCAAGGCCCGGGTGTCTCAGATGGAGCGAGCGGGGGAAGGGCTCGACAGGCTTTCCACGCTCGAGAAGCTCGCCAGTATTCTGGGCGTGACCATTGAGGACCTCAGGCAGCCCGAAGGAGCGCCGAGCAAGGTGGGGCACCGCAGACAGGCTCCTGAAGCGTCTGCTGCTGGCACCCCATTGTCCTCGCTGTCTCCGTTGCAACAAGCCGCGGTACAGGCGCTGGTCGCGGCCTGCGCAAGCAGGCAGCTCTCGGACCGCCGCCTGGTCGAACTGCTTGGCGAATGGCACGGCCTGGCCTGAGGCCGGGTGCTCCGTTCAGGCCGCAGCGGCCCCCAGCGCCGCTGCCGTGCCCTCCACGTCATCACAGCGTGCACACAGGTCCAGAAACAGCCCCGTGCGACTGTGCCTGCGACACCGGGGACACAGCCCGCGTTCGGAGCTGACTGCGCGTACGCCGTACCCATTTCCGCGGCCGAGCCGCACCTCGGCACAGCCGAAGAAGTCGACCATCTCCGCCTCGCTGACCAGGAGTGCCGCAGGGGTGTCGGGCACGACCACCGCCAGCTCAAGCGAGCTTGCCGACTTCAGGCCGTCCTGCCGGTGCGCGTCGACGTACTGGTTGACCTCGCGCTTGAGCGCTTTCAGCTGGTCGTAGGTGGCCAGAAGCTCGTCCGCGGTGTCGACAGAGGGAAGCGCCAGGTCTCCCAGCGTCAGCAGGAGCACAGATGCCTCCTCACGACGCAGCGCATCACGAACCGACTGGAAGACCTCTTCTGCGGTGAACGGCAAAACGGGGGCCAGCAGGCGCAGAAGGGTGTTGAGCACGCAGGCCAGGACGTACTGGACCTCGCGCCGGCGCTCCGAGCCTGCAGCTTCGCAGTAAAGCGCATCCTTGACAGCAGTGAAGTAGTCGCTGGAGACCGCATCCGCATACTTCAAGAGCAGCGCGGTCGCCGCTGCGAAGTCGTACAAGCCGGCGGCCTCCTGCACGCCGGTCACCAGCTCCCGGAGCTCGAGGACCTGCAGGCGGTTCTGCGAGTGGGTGAGTTCCGCCAGCGCGAAGTCGAAATCGAAGTCGACCAGGTTTTGCAAGCAGAACCGGAGTGTGTTGCGCACCTTGCGGTAGCGCTCCACCGTCTGGTCCAGCGATTTTGGCGACAGCTTGAGCTCCTTGGTGAAATCCTGCTGTAGGGCCCAGAGGCGTAGCACGTCGGGGCTGTAACGCTTGAAGAGCTCGTCCAGCGGCAGGTAGTTCTTGCTGGATTTCGAGTACTTGCGGCCATGCTCGTCGACCACCATGCCGTGGGTGAGCAAGGCCTTGTACGGCGCCGGGCCGCCGGCGGCCACCGCTGTCAACAACGAAGATTGAAACCAGCCTCGGTGCTGGTCAGTACCTTCCAGGTAGACGTCCGCTGTCCGCCCGAAGCGCTTCTTCATGACGAGCTCATGCGTGGCGCCGCTGTCGAACCAGACATCGAGGGTACGACGTGGACCTGCAGAATGCCATGCCTCGACGCCCTCCCCTGCAACTCGGGCCGCCAGGGCGCGGTCCTCGGGGTCGGACGCGTCGACCAGGGGTGTCCCCCAAAGTCTGGAGCGGGAGAGGCACCAGGACGTGCGCGAGCGCAGCATGCTGCTGAGCCGCTCCCGCGACCCCTCCGGCACGAAATGAACGTGCTGCAGCGCATCGAGCGCGCGGGGACCGACGTCCGCTAACTCCATGAAGAACTCGGACGACGCGCGGAAGAAGACGGGGCGCTTGTGACGCCAGCAATGCGGGTACTCGTGCTGAACGTTCTCGTGCGAGAAAACGAGCGGTGCGACGCGCTCAAGCACGTGGGCCGTGCCTTCCCGCAGGCTCATCCCGGCCATCTCGCCGTGGAGGAAGCGGCCGCGCTCGTCGACGTAGTGCTCGACCGCCAGGCCGTGTGCCTCTCCCACCCGGAAGTCGTCCATTCCGAACGCCGGCGCCAGGTGCACCAGGCCGGTGCCGCTGCTCGTCACGTAGTCCGCAGGCAGCAAGGGAACCAGTTCTCCGGTGTAGGGGCTGTAGGCGCGGCGGCCAGCCAGGTCGAACGTAGGCGTATCAGCGGCGTCTTCCGGAGCCCGGGCTCGCACCAGGGTGCGCGCGCCGTCCGCCACCGCCACGTAGTCGAGCGCCGGGCTGTAGGCAACGCCTTTGTTGGCAGGCAGGGTGTAGGGCGTCGTGGTCCAGACCTGCAAGAACGTGTTCTCCAGCCCCTCGACGGGGAACAGCACGACCAGGCTGTCGGAAGCCCGCTCCTTGTACTCCACCTCTGCTTCAGCCAGGGGCGACGCGCAGTCGGGGCACCAGTGCACCGGCCGCAGCCGCTTGGCGACGTTGGGGAGCTCGCTGAAGAGGCGCGCTGCGCCGGCCTCGAACTCCGGGTCGAGCGTGCGATACGGCTGCTCCCAGTCGGCAGCGACCCCGAAGGTGCGGAACTCCGCGGTCTGGTTGGCGACCTGGCCTTCCGCGTAGGCTCGGCAGGCCTCGACGAAGGCTCGGGGGTCGTCCTTTGAGACGCCAAGCTTCTCGACCTCGAGCTCCACGGGCAGGCCGTGGCAGTCGAAGCCAGGAACGAAGGGCGCGAAGTAGCCGTCCAGGCGCTTGAACTTGACGAGCGCGTCCTTGAGGGTCTTGTTCACAAAGTGGCCGAGGTGCAAGCCGCCGTTGGCGTACGGAGGTCCGTCGTGCAGCAGGAAGAGCGGTTTGCCAACAGGATTGCGATGCAAGGCGTCCACGGTCGCCGGCGCGCCCCAGAGGGCGAGGTAGGGTGCTTTGTCCGCATGCAGTTGCGGGAGTTCGAACGAGGACTTGAAGAGATTGAGGTGGTACATGATTCGGGTCCAGAAAAGCAAAAAGGCAGCGAGGGTGAGTCGCTGCCTTGGGAGGTCGAGGTCGAAGGTGGGGCTAATCGCCCAACGTAATTCGCCCCCGGTGCTCTGCGGCAGCGGAGGTGCGAATAATCGAGAAGGACCAGTGCTTGGACACGATGTGCTTGATTGAGTGTGACGCCTTGTATAGGCACTCACATTTTAAACGAACTGCATCTATTCTTTCACGTTTTAGGGCCATTGGCCAAGAATAGCTGCACGGAGCAACCGCCAGCGGGCAACCGGTCTGCGCGGGGCCCGTAGTTTCCATACCACCGCTCGCCATCCAAGGAAGCGAAGTGCGCAATGCTGCACACAAACCACTCCCTCGAGCCGGCGGTACGGGAACTCGCTCGTAGACTGCCCCTGGTGCACGACGTGAGAAATTGGGTCGAACGGCCGGCAGCACACTAACAACACTAAGAGGAACTCAGCCATGGCAACTCGAATCGCTCTCCGGCACAAGGACACCGGGCTCATGAAGAATGGCTTTTACGGCTTCTCATGGACGACGCTCTTCTTCGGATTCTTCCCAGCGCTCTTCCGGGGCGACTTCCTCACCTTCATCGGCGGCTTCGTCATCGCCGTCATCATCGGCTTGATGACCTTCGGCATCGGCGCGCTCGCCATCGGCATCATCTGGGCGTTTATGTACAACAAGTACTACACCCGGCGGCTGCTCGAGCGCGGCTATTCGCTCGCAGGTAGCGAAGGCGAGAACGCCCTCGCCGCGTCGGCGCTCGGCATGGCCATGCCAATTGCGGCCAACGCCTGAAGCGCTGATGTCGGAAGACGAACGGCCAGACGACAAGCCACTTCACCGCCACTGGTGGTTCTGGCTCTTTGTGGTGATGGTCCTGCTCGCACTTTTTAAGCAAATTTCCGGCAGGGACGTCTTCTCGTTCTTCGGAAAGGTCGACAAAAGCCAGCCGAACCTCATCAAGGCCGCGTGCCAGGTCGTCTTCCCCTGCAATCTCGTCTGGGACCTGTCGGCACCCGAGGACCTGAAGGACTCGACGCCGGTGGTCCGTCCGCGGCACCTGGACGACTAGCTCCCTTGGTGTGCTCGCGACGGGCCCCGCTTTGACTTGCGAGAAGCACCTCGGCTCCTGGCATGATGCGCGAAGGCAATTCGGAGGCCTTAGGCACAGCACCTCTCAGAGGACAGGTGGCGACCTGGGAGACAATGTCGGCAATGACGATTCTGCCGCTCCTCCGCAGCCTTGAGGCTATCGACCGCGCTTCCCGACCTGAGCTGGTCGGCTACCTAGAGGCCTGGGGCTTCCAGACGTACGACCATGAGTCTGACGAGGTTCTCCGGGCAGCGGCGCGCCAGAACTTTGAGACCGAAGGCGACCGGCCTCCTGGCGAGTAAACCAGGTGGCGCCCGGTCGGGGCGGACCGCAACTGCCCTAAGGCATATCAGGGAGAGCGCACCTCACTTTCCGCGAAAAGCCCTCTTGCGGTAGGTGTGCGCCTACAACCCCACGGGCGCGCCGCGCTTGGCCCCTGGCCGGGGCTGGGGCTAGCATTCGGCTCCTGCGGCCAATGCCGTAGGAAACCCGTTTTTTCGGAGCCCACAATGGCCGCACGCTCAATTGCCTCGCTCACCCTCAGCTTCGGCCTTGTCTCCATCCCCGTGCGGCTCTACTCCGCGACGGAGAGTGCGGCAGCCGTCCGGTTCAACCTGCTGAAAAAGGACGGCTCGCGGGTGAAGCAGCAGTACATCTCCGAGAAGGACCAGACGGTCGTTCCACGTTCTGAAATGGTCAAGGGCTATGAGTTCGAGAAGGACAACTTCGTCCTCTTCAAGCCGGAGGAGCTTAAGGCCCTCGAGGAGGGTAGCAGCCCCATCATCGATATCGTTGCCTTTGTGCCCTTGGCTTCGGTCGACCCCATCTACTACGACAAGGCCTACTACCTGGCGCCTGACAAACGCGGGGGCAAACCCTATTCGCTTCTGGCCGAGGCCATGCGGCAGAGCGGACGTTGCGCCCTGGCCAAGTGGTCCTGGAAGGCAAAGCAGTACGTGGTCCAGGTGCGCCCGGCAGAAGACGGTCTGGTTCTGCAGCAGTTGTTGTACGCTGCCGAGGTGCGCTCGATGAAGGAACTCGGCATCGAAAAGGCGCAGGTCTCCCCTGCGGAGCTCCAGCTCGCGCTACAACTTATCGAGCAGATTTCCCAGGAAACCTACGACCCGACGCAGTTCGAGGACGAAGAGAAAAAACGCGTTCTCCATGCCATCGACGAGAAAATTGCCGGCAAGGAAATCGTGGCGGCCGCTCGAACCGAGGAGCCTGCGGGCGCCCAGGTCTTTGACCTGGTCTCGATGCTCAAAGCTAGCTTGGAAGGCCCAGCCGCAAAGGCGGCTCAGCGCGCGGCTGGCAAAGAACCTGCGGCGCAGGATGAGGACATGCCCGAAGTGAAGGAGCGCAAAGTCGCAAGGCGCGCGCCCAAGACGGAGGCCGCGCCGGCGCCGGCCCGTGCGCGCTCGAGGAAGTGACCCAGCCATCCCAAGTCCCTGATTACAGCCTCCAGCGGGTTTCGACCACGCTGGGGCTGCCGCGGACGGTCGTTCAGGGGCTCATCGCTGCCGGGTTCGTTTCGCCCAGCAAGGGTAAGCGCAACGAGCAGCGCTTTACCTTTCAAGACCTGATGCTCCTGCGGACCGCACACGAGTTGCACCAGGCCAAGATTCCTCCGAGGAAGATTCTGGCGTCGCTGCGACGGCTCAAGGCCGCGCTGCCGGCCGAGATTCCACTCACCGGCATGCGCATCACGGCCGTCGGTGCGGAGGTCGCGGTGCGCGAGCGTGGCGCCAGCTGGGAGGCGGCTTCGGGGCAGCTTCTTATGGACTTCGAGGTCGAACCGGTGGACGGAGGCGTCACCATTCTCGAAATGAGGCGCCCGGCAAGCACGCAGCGAGGGGAGACGGAGGCGAGCGCCAGCGAATGGTTCAGGCGCGGCGAAGACCTGGAGGATACGGACCCGCGGCAGGCTGCGAAGGCATACCAGGAAGCCCTGGAGCTCAAGCCTGACTACGTGGAGGCGTACGTCAACCTCGGGGCGTTGATGTGCGAGGCTAAGCACTGCTCCGAAGCAGTTGCGCTCTATTCCAAGGCAATGACGGTGTGCGCGCCTTCAGCCTTGCTGCACTTCAACATGGCCATCGCCCTCGAAGACCTGGGGCGCCTGGAGGAGGCCGTGGAGCACTACGAGCGATGCCTCGAGTTAGACCCGAGCCAGGCCGACGCCCATTTCAACTTGGGCTGCCTTGGTGACAAGCTGGGCGACGGAAAAAGTGCGCTGCGGCACTTCAACGCCTACCGGCGGATGACGCGGCCTTAGCCTGCTAGGGGCTCGGCACGACCTCAGCGCGGGACGAGCGCCAGCCTGGCAACCACAGGGTAGTGGTCCGAGCCAACATCCGGCCCCCGCTCACTGGAGACCCGCCGCCAGGCACCGTCGGCGAGCACGTGGTCGATGGGGATGCCCATGAGACCGAGGAAGAGCGAGTGCCAGGTCGGCGCAAGGGAAGTCGTCCGCAAGAAACCGAGCCGCTGTGCGGTCTGCAGCCCACTTGACCAGGCCGAAGCGTTGAAGTCGCCTGCCACGACCGCCGGCGCGCCAAGCGCAGTGGCCTCGGAAAGCACTGCCGCGACGTCTCGGTCTCGCTGAAGGTAGTACTCAGGCGCCAGGGGCGGCATTGTGTGCAAGGCAACGACGGTCACTGCCCTGCCCTGGAACTCGGTTTGTGCAGTGATGAAGTCAGGGCCAGCGCTGAGCTGGCGAACCTGCACGTTGCTCAACGGCTTGCGTGAGAGCAAGGCAATGCCGAATGGGCCAGTAGCGGGAAGGACCTTGCTGTAGGGGAACTGCGCCTGGGTCTGCAAAGCCGCGGCATAGCCCGGCGAGACCTCCATGACCACGACGGCGTCAGCCGCCACGGTTTCGAGCCAGCGCAGCAGCACGCCGGGGTCGTCACTCGAGTAGTGGACGTTCGCCGATGCCACGGCGAAGGTGGGAGCACCGGCTGCGGCGTAGACCTCACGCGCAGACGTGGCTGTCAACAGGGGGATGGCGGCAAGCGGAATGAAAGCGGCAGCGCGCCAGCCCCAGTGGGGGCAGGCTAGTCCTGCACCTATCAGGAAGAACAGGGCAAAGAGCCACTGCCAATGTGCCGCCAGGTCCAGGGCCCAAGCGAGCGGCGCGGGAAGTGAGGGGGCCCACAGAGCCGCGACCGGCAAGACAAACCCCAGCAGCCCAACCGCTGCGTACCGCGTGCCCCGCTTGGCTAAAGTCTTGCGGATGGCGGGGGCAAAGAGTTTCATTTTAGGAG
The DNA here is from genome assembly GCF_001541225.1 of Variovorax sp. WDL1. GTDB lineage: Bacteria > Pseudomonadota > Gammaproteobacteria > Burkholderiales > Burkholderiaceae_C > Variovorax. Next base: position 177,773 of record NZ_LMTS01000026.1, read on the forward strand.
AGCATTTTAGCAGGTGCGTCCCAGCACAACCGGCTTTACGCAAAGAAAAGCGACCCTCCGTTGAGGGTCGCAGAATCACAGGAGGGTTAACCTGCGCAGGCGGGCACGGGCTGCGGATGGCTGTACTCAATAGCGTAACCTCCGATACGAGAAGCTCCGCATTGGATTTTGGCTGGAAAGCCGTCTTCCCCGCGAGCGCTCACAACCAGGGCGTTGCCCTGCCACTCTGCGGTTAGCCTCGTCGAACGCGAGTACTTCGCTACGACTTGGCCAGCCAGGGCGGGCAGAGGCAGACCCCGCGGGGTGGCGACGAGTCCTCGCTCGTAGGCGAAGGCGTCTGTTTCGGGGAGGTCGATGAACTGCAGTCCCATCGGCTCGCGAATGCCCCATTGCGTTCCGGTCTCACTCGGGGTGAGCACGACCGCAAGGAAGCCGACCAGCAGTGTTGGTACCAGAACGAGACCTCTGGTCAGCGATTTGCCGGTCTTCGGGATGGCCAAGCGACAGACCACGGTGAGGATGGCGGCAGCTGCCAGGCCAAAGAGGATGGCTTGAAGGTATTTCATGACGATGTCCTACGGGAGCGGTTTAAACCCCGTATAGCCCACTGGCCGATATACTGGAGCTGGCCGTCCGGGCCGAACCTGCCTCCGGGTTAGAGCGGACATCGAACTTGTGAACAAGAATCGACTCAGTCGGGTCGACGGGGAATCGGAGGTCGTCGACCGAAACATCGACTGGAAGTCCATTGGCCTCACTCTGTCTTACTACATCGTCGCTGCGCAGCCTCAAGAACTCGCTGCGAATCGAATTCTCTGGCACCAGCTCCTCGCATCGCACGGAAGCTATTGCGGCTGCGCTGGGGTTCCGCTCACATGCCGCCTTGCTGGCACACCAGCACGCCGTGCAAGCCGACCCACCGTTCATCGTCCTGAACGCGCGCCGCTTCATTGACCGATTGTCTGAACTGAGCGGTCTTGGGCACGACCCCGACTTCGCGTTCGAACGGCTCGACCTTGCGAGTGCTGGTCTGGTCGACACACGCCCGTGGACCGCATATCTGACAGACGCTCCGGTTGGAGCGAAGGCCTACCGCAATCTCATGGTCCTCGCGGTGAATGAAGGCTTGCGGCAGAAGCTGTACTCGCTGCGCCCTGGCGACAATCGCTGGTTAAGCACGGACGAGGGGGGTGCCTCCTTTCAATTTGCGCTTCCCAGCGGTGAGCCGGTCCTCGGCCGCGTCAAAGACGCCGGCCGTGGTGAGCTCGAGGTCTCGGCTGCGGTAAACCCGCACAGCGGACGGGCATGGCCATTCGGCTCCGACCTGGGCGACGCGGTCGCCATGGGGGTGGTTGAGCGCCAGGCAGGAGCTTGGCTGCAGCCAGGCATCGACTTCAGCTGCACTCATGCGCTTTCACCCGTTCTGGGCGCAATCGAGGTAGCACCGATGGGCTACGGGGACTGCGGCCGGCAGGTACGCGGGTAGCCATGCCTGGCTCGCCAGTCCTGCACCGGCCGGCGGTGCCTGTGCCCGACTGCCTTATCCGCCGGTTGGCGGCTCGGATTTTCCTTCACGCCGGGCCTGGTCCTCTTCCATCACGGACTTCGCCCAGGCCACGTTGGACAGGTCTTCTCGAAGGTCCGCGTATTCAGCTTTAAAGAAGCTCGCGAGGAATCGGACGACCGTCTCGCTATCCGGCGGGAGCGCCTCCTCCGGTTCTACAAAGGCGTTGCTGTCCGCAACAAGGTGGCCCAGCAGCAGCCAATAGCTGCATTGGGGCAGCTCGAGCTCCAGGGGTTGCTCTTCACACATGGGAGGTTCCTTTCGCACTCAGGATGGCTCCCGTCCGGGAGGCGTGCAGGGTCGGCTCGCTTTCAAGAGGGGCTAAAAAACATGCGCGCAGGAGGCTGCCGTGGTGCCGGCCGCAAAGTGCCACGGAGGCGCCGCGGCCCTCGCGCTCTATCGGGGTACCTGCCACAGCCTTGGCGTGGCCGGTGGCAGGGAGTCCTACGATGTCGGCTAGCCGTCGCTTCCGCAGGCCGGGCAGCAGGTGACGCGGAACGAGACAGCCAGCCGGACGAAGCCTCTGTCAGCAAGCTCGGCTCGGTCAGCTCGTGAAAGGTCGAGCTGGTTGCGGTCCACGTCGTCAGGAGTCAGGTCGACAGCTAGGTCCTTGATGACCTGCTCCACCTGTTCATCCGAAAGCCCCTCGTAAGGGAGCTTCTCCCGAAGCCTGCCTGCGCAGTTCGGGTCAGTGCCGTCCTGGCACGCGAACTCGTAGACCTCGCTGTGGCTGAAAGGAATGCGCGGCGAACTGTGCTGCGAATAGCCAAGCTCTGCCAAACGGGCTGCCATCCTGTGCGCATTCGGCTGCATTGCCGGCAAGGGCGGCTCCAGGTCATCGAGGTGAGACCCAAGGGCTGCGAAGTTCCTGAACCCGAGACCCGCTGCAATGGCTTCGGTGCGATGACCGGGCTTGACATCATGGAAGCGGTCTCGAACCTGCGCCTTGAGCGCGTCGAGGGCGGCTTGAGTGGCCGGGGCGTGTTTGGGCATGAAAACTCCAAGTGCTGCCAGGCCTAGACCCCCCAATTTACGTATCGACCTGGACTTGAAGTTGTGATGCTCGCGTTGCGAGCAGCAATGTCATTGAGCTTGAGCTGGGGGGTACAGCTCGGTGCCGACGGGCGCCGCAAGCATAGCGTCGGACCGCGCGAAACGCAAGCCTGCAACGCGTCCCTTGACTCGCGCCAAGGCCCCTCCCCGCCGGGTAGCAGCACGTCCAATAGTCGGAGCTGCCTGCTTGATTGCGCGGCACCAGTATCTAGACGACGTGCGCCATCGTCAGCGCTGCCTGCTTCCAGAGGTCCCGGCCATGCCCGCCATAAACACCAAACCGCCCGTCTCCGCCCAGAACCGCGCCCAGGCGACAGCGGGAGCGGTCGTCAACCGGCAGATGTCCACAATGAGCGGCTTGCTCCGAGAGTCCTTCGCCGCCTACCAGTCGGCCTTCAGGGACAACTTGGTGTCCGCCTCCGAGCCAATGGGCATGAGCCCGCCGAACGCTCAGCACTACAAAGGCGAGGATGCGTTCAGGCACACATACTCCAGCGTGCGAGCCTCCCAGGCCTTCGGCACGCCTGTCGCGAATCTGCTCGGGCGCGGTGTCGAGATGCTTGCGGCCGCCGTTCGAGAGAACGACACCACGCTGGAGACGGCTCGAGACATCGGGATGGACCTGCACAACAATCGCGTCGGACGGGAAATCTACCGGGCGCTCCCAGCAGACGCCACCTCGGAGGAGATTCGAGACGCGGTCCTCGCCGCCGGCCGCGAGGGCCGGCTCATCGTCACGCCGGACGACCCCCGCGCCCTCAAGGAGTACAACGCTCAATCTGACATGCGGGGCCTCTCCGCCAGCAACGAGATGGTTGTCGAGGGCTCACGCGCACTCGCGGGCAGTCTCAAGGAAGGCATCCACGGGGTAAAGAACGCAGTGGAATCGGGCCGACAGCAGCTTGACCAGGCGGCAACGGCACTTGACAAGTCCCTCAAAGCATACGGCGACGCCCTGAAGGATGCCCTGCGCCAGTCCGGAGACTCGCCCATTTTTACATTCAGTGAGAAGCAGCTCAACGACGGCGAGACGTGCGCGCGGGGCCTGGACCCGAAGGTGGTGGCCACCATCGCGGCCGCCGCAGGGCCTGGCCGCGAGACATGCATGTCGGGCGCGGAGTTCCGGCAGTTCATGTCGGCCCTCTCCGAGCTCACCGACGTGCAGCGCAGTTCCGCTCGCGACAACGAGCCTGCCCACCAAGAGCAGGCAGAGCGCAGCGCGGAGCGCCAGGAACAGCAAGGCGGGCGCGAGATGTAAGCAAGCCGGCTAGCGGTATAGGCGCAGCCGACGGCCGCCCGGTCGCTAGACCTCCTATGGACAACTCATAGGAGCACAACTTGGACAACAAACCTTTGCCGCTGAGCCACGTCGCTTTGACTACACCGCCCGGTATCGAACCGAAGTACAGCCCGTACGGCTACGTGGTGGAAGCCGATGGCACCACCCATGCGCTCTGCTACCGCTGGATGCACGGCGTCATCACCGCCCTGCTCTATCCGGAGCTCGCACTTAAGCACAAGGCACCCCCGCTGGAAGGCTCGCCCGAGGACCTGGACGTGTTTGCGTTCCAAGCTTTCGAGCACGAAGTCGCATGCCGCCTGCCCCTGGTGCGCATTGCCTACAGCCTCACCACCGGCAGCACGGCGCTAAGCAAGGGTGCGGTCCCGCCGACGGACGTGCAAATTGAAGGCGTACGCCGGGCGCTGAATCAGCTTGGTCTGTCGGGCCAGGACACCCTTACCGGTGAGGAAGACGACCCCACGGTCAACGAGCAGCTCGAGCGCATGCGCAACGAGCGGCTGGAGGCGGAAGCGGAAAGCCAGGCAGCGGTGGAGCCGACCAAGGGCAAGGTAGCCGGCGAAGGAGAGCAGCAATGAACGACTTCATGCGCAACCTTCGCAACCACGCCCTTGGCCAGATAGTCGCTCCGAGCCTGCGCTTCTTCACTCCAAAGGACGCGTTCTTTGAAGCGCTGGCGCCTTACAAGCACCTGCGCATCATCGATGCGGGTACCGGCTGCGGCTTGGTGCCCGTGGAGGCGCGAGCACGAGGCTTCGACATGGTCGGCATTGACTTGATGCCGCGCCAAGGACAGGACGAGGCGGTCCTCCGCATGGAAGCCGAGACGTATCCCTACGACGCCAAGACCTGGATGATGGCCTGCCGCCCCTCGCATGACGGCTGGGCCTACAACGCAATGGAAGCAGCGCTGCGGCGCGGAGCCAGCGCGTTCTATGTCGGCCTCGAGCGCAATCTGGACCAGGACCTCGACGGCTACCTCGGACGGCACGCCAAATGCTGGCGTGCCGTGGGCGAGGACGGCGAGCACATGTTCCTGTACACGCCCGACGCATTGCTGCCCGAGGACTTTTACGAGCGCGAGGACCACGGCGAGCTCGCCGCCTGGTAAGCAACTGAACGGACCTGCCGTTTTAACCCTTCATAGGCCTCTCACGACAGTGAGAGGCCTTCTACTTGCCACATCGCGTGGCAACTAAGGACAACCTTTTGGGTTGCCCACAGCCCTGGTCAAGGGAAAAATTCACGAAATCCCTTCACAGTTAAATCGACGCGGTCCACCGAAGGTTTTTCTGAAGCTACCCGCTTTGAAACTGGATTTCCGCGCTTCAGTAGCGTGCAGGGCAACAGCCCAGCACCGCTGCCCCCCTTTCAGGGGTGGCGCACCGCACCGGAGTACTCAAAATGGAAGCTGATTCAGCCGCAAGCACAACGAAGAGAAAGCACGACCCACGCCTCAATAACCTGCTCCTCCAGTTCGCTGGTCTCGTCGACGTTGGCCATAGGTGGTCCGCGCTGTCGAGCAGGCTAATGGGGAACCCAGGGATTTGTCTCTCACAAGCCGAATGCACGGAACTCGAATTGCTTCATAACCGATGGAAAGCCTACATTCACGCGATTGCGAAGTCCCCAGATTTGTCCGTGGCTCAACCTAACGATGCCCCTAACGCTGCAAAGTCAGCCAACACCCACGAAGGTGCGTTGTCTCCCGTTCGGCCCTGGGTCGGCAAGCGCTACGGCGATGAGAGCCGGCTTGGCGCAAAGGTCCTTTTCCTTGGACAGTCGATGTTCAGCTTCACGGGCGAAGAGCCTATTCAGGAAGCCGTCATTCTCGACGTCGAGCGATACGTCCTTGGCAGCGAGCGTCGAGCCTACCCGACGAAGGTAGCTAACATCGTGCTGAACCGAAATGGCGGATACCTTGCCGCGGAGTGCTTGTGTGAAGCTTGGCAAGACATTGCGTTCACCAACTACATCCAACACTATGTCGGAGACGATAGCCGGCTGCCTGTTGAACGGTCGCTGCAACGGCGTTCAGAAAAGGCATTCTATGAAGTCGTGGAACAGCTACGGCCCGACCTTATGGTGGTCCTCGGTGCTCGACTTGCTGAATGGCTGCCGCCAACGCCTGGCATTGAGCGCGTCTGCATCCACAGCCCGCAATCCAGCTTCGAATATGCGAGGTGGAACCCTGTTGTTCAAGCGGCGCTTGCCAAGGTGAGAGCGTAGGCCTCCTGAGGGGCCGAGGCGATATGGAGCCGCTCCCGCACTTGTTGAGGACGCCGTAGGCCCCGTTCCTCTCCTATTTGCACCTGCCGGGCCGAGGCGCATGGCATGCGCCTTTCGGCCGTCCGGCGTCCAAGCGACAGCGAAATGCGCCTGAACGAACGTTGGAGAAGTTTCTCGGCAGCGTTGGGGGGTCCGTTCGCTATACCGGGCAGACCAACTAACCAGACGAAGAAATGGACACCAACCACATCCCGGCCCCAATCCTCGCGGACGAGCTGATGGCAACGCTGGCCTTTGCCCCCAACGGTCACGCGAACCTGACACTCATCAGCAGCAAGCTCGCCTCCACATTCTCTCCCGAAGAGGTCTCCAGGGCTTTGCGCGAGAAAATCGAGAATGGAACCCTCGGTTTCGAGTACGTTGGCAACTTCCACGAGTCCCAAGGCCTGGCGTTCTTCATCGCCTCTGAGGCCAAAGGGGCTACGCCCACTGCCAACGCTGCCGAGGTCCTCGACGTACTGGTCTCGCTCTTGCGGAGCCGTTCTGACGGCCGCGGGGATGATTGGCATCAAGCGACCTGGGACGAGCTCCACAAGACGCTCGGAAAGTCCTACAGCGAAGATGCAATCGTCGACGGGCTGCGCCTCGGCATCCTCGACGGGCTGTTGACCTGCGCGCCTCGTGTCGTGATTGACCCGGCGCGCAGCCCGGACTACATCCCCTTTTATCTGGCACAACACCTGACCCAGACGGTTCTCGCCTTCGACAACGTTGCGCGGCAAGTCTTTTGCTGTCACGTGCGCGCGGGGACTTCAGCCGCTGCGACCCGGAAGGTTCGGGCGAGCTCGTACGGAGGCGACAAGCTCGTCATCCTGGGCGTCTGCCCGGGAAGGCAACCGTTCGAAGCGCCCGAAGGGGGCCATCTTCTCATCGAGAAGCTTTAAGGACTGGCCGGCGCGGTGCTGCGACAGGGGAGCATGGCTATACGAAGGCAGACACAACTACCTTTGAGGCCATCATGAACTCCCTGCCTTTGTCGCCATCCCTGGACCATCCCGCCTACCACCAACCCGTGAAGCTTCGCGGCTACAACGGAAAAGTGGACGTCTTCCGCTCTTGCCTTCCGTCCGACGGTGCGCGCGTGCTCAAGCGCGTGAACCCGGACTGGTCGTCTGCCGAACATCTCGACCTGGCGGCCAAGCATCGGGCTGAAAGCGAACGGTTGGCGACCCTCCACGGGCAGCTGCTCGACCAGGCACATGTACAGACCTTTGGACGCCCGCGGGAAATCACCGACTACCGCATCTCCGCCATCGGTCGCGAAGAGTACCCTGCAGACATGAAGCAGGAACTGCGCAAGGCAGCTCATGGCTCCAGCTGTCACTCGCGCTTAGCCTGGGCCCATCTGGCCGCCTGCCGGCGCCGTTCGTTCCCCTGCTGATTCCCCAGCCTTCTCGCCCGCGCGCGAGAAGGCTTTTTTACTGCCCCCTAGCGCGCATGCGGCGCCTGCAGCCCGGCGCTACTTAAAGACTGGGTTCTGGTCCTCCTGCTCAACCTTAATCGTCTGGCGCGAAACCTTGCCATCCGGCCACGTCGCGATATAGCGGTATGTGCCAATCAGACGGGTGGATTCGGTTGCCAGCAGCTCCCAGTCTGCGCAGGAGTCCGGGTTCCACTGCTCTTTCCCTCGCGCTTCGCACAGCCGGAAGTCGAAGTCGCTGATGAGGTGAATCCGGGCGCCAAGCGGCTCAGAGCGAACCGGATATTTCCACCCATAGGCCCCGCCCGCCGCGGGAACTCCAGGGCAGGGCATAAAATTCAGGGCCGGAATCTGCTCCTGCTGCTCTCGAGGCAGGCCTGCGAGCTTAAAGTTCCAAGAGGACGCTAGCTGGTACCGAAGCTTTGCCGACGGACCACCCCAGGCGCGGTCCGTCGGCTTCCCCGTAGCCTCGTAGTCTGCATGCAGCAACGCCTCCCGCTCAAGCGCATCCAGCGTTAGCCTTACTTCACCGTCGTCAAAACCCACGCGCCGGCTCAGCTCCCGGTAATAGGCGACGAACACGGCTGCGGTGCCCAAAGCTCCCCATCGGTCGCTGCTGACAAAGTACGGTCCCGTACACGCGCTCCCTAGGTGCTCGTGGCACTTGGCATAGGTCGCGTACCGTTCGATGTGCCAGAACGGAAACGGATGGTCCCAGTGAAGCGTTACAAGAGTCGGCTCCGAGCTGGACAAGCTGCCCGACTCCGTCGCGCAGGCGGACCGCGCGAGCTTGTCGAATCGGTCCCGGGCGGGTTCGGCGGCGCGCCCCGCCACTTGCAAGGCCCGGTACAAGTTCGTTCCCTCCTCGGATACGGGATTGCGCTGGGGCGCAGCGCAGCCGCATAAAGACAACGCAAGCAGAAACGGGACGCCCTGGCTCGCGCTTATAGCCGTTCGACCGGTGAGAAGCCGCATAGCACGGGCCTTTCGCCCAAGTGCCGCCACCCAGGCCAGATGCTGAATTTACACCAGGCGCCCATAAAAGGCGCACCGGAAGCGGCCTGAGCTGGCGGTCGTGTCGACGAGCTTCCCTCGCTACACGTCGAAGGAACACATCGCAAGGAAAAAATTGGCATCCATCACGACCCCTCCCGTAGTGCTTCAGCGGTCAACCCTCGCCCAAATCGAGAAGCTCACGGCTGTGAACAGGCACAGCAAGGCCTACACAACGGCGGCAAGTGCCTTAGGCCTAACCGACCTGGCTGCGCGGTTCGACCGAATTGCCCATGCCCAGGCCGTCGCCGGGGAACTCCCGCCTGACCTCTACACGGAACGCCGGGCAGCCTACGAAGAACTGTTGGCACAGGCGAAAGCCTTGCTGCCAATTGGCCAATATCAGGCGCTCTACGACTGCCTCTGAGTTTCGCAGGCTAATAGCTAAGCACCCTTCTCGAACGACGCCCTCCCGGCGTCGTTTTCATTTTGGGACGACTGCGCCCCTATAGGCCGCCGCATCGGCAGCTGGCTATACGCAGCAGGCCCCTGGCGCCTCCCCCTCGCGCTGCGCAAGCAGTACGGCGAAGTCCGGGACAAGGAAATCCAACTCTCAACCTCCTGCTCACCTTGAGCACGAAGGCGAGGGCCGGGTAATGCGAGGAACTCCAACCATCCCGAACGGGCGCCTTCGTGCACCGAAAGGAAAACAGGAATGCAAACAAATATCAACCCCAGCACGGCAGCGCGCGCACTGGAAAAGTTCTTCTTGGCAAAGACCGGGCAAAAGCTCGCTCACGCTGAGGCGCTCGAACTCCTGGCAGCAATGCACGGGTTCTCGACGTACCGAGCCATGGCGGCAGAATCGAAAGCTCAAGCAGCTAAGGCGCCTGTCGAGGGCGAGGACGCTGTGGCGCTCGACCGCACTATGCACGACTGGCTCTTCGCAGAGGAGCCAGCGAACGAGGAATGCACCCCGGAGCGGCAGCGGCCGTACACCGTGAGGGTCGAGAACTATCTCTCAGGTGTCCAGGTCTTGGTGATGCCGGAAGGGGTGGCAGAGGACGACTTTCCCGGCAAGCCGGTGCTGTCGCTGCATCTTGAAATCAACGGTGGCGTGCCTGCTGTGTCCTTGTCGAACGATACGCAGGAAAACCTCCTGACCGTCTTCTCGACGGGCGAGGGTCTGTTCGTCCGCGAAGACACCGATATCGGCTGGGCCAACCGTACCTACGCACCGGAAGGCAGCGACCTGGCACGAGTGGTCAAGAACCATGGCGACTACGCAGAGGGGGCGCTCATCCTTCGCGACACCGCGGCCATCTACGCGGTGCCACGTAGCGACTGATACCCCTATTTCAGCTCCCCGGCCTTTTTCTGGGGAGCTCTTTCTTTGACCGGCGCCGCTGAGGACGCGGCATGCGTTCATTTTGCAGGGCGCTGCGCAATCGCTCAACACCAAGCGCATGGACGCATTCCTACACTGCGGACCAACTCCAACAAGGACATCCCAACATGCGAAATCTCGAGCGCGAGCTCTGCGGACCCGAAGGTTCCGTCTATCCCGGCCACCCCGTGACCATCGCGGTGCTCATCATGCGCAAGTACGCGAGCCTGGCCGAGGCCAATGAGCTGGACGGCACAAGCGGCTTCAAGATGGCGCTCACGGACAGTGACATCCCCGGGGCCGGTGGCCAGGTGCACATGGCTCTTGGCCTTCTGAAGGACGTTGCCAAACTGGGACCAGAACAGGCTTTCAGCCGCGGCCGCGAACTCTGGTCGCAGAGCGTCGACAACAGCTACCGGGAGCGCGAGCGCCCCGGCCAAGCCCTCGCGGACAAGCTCAAGCCAATGTTCCTCGAGCTCGCCGCCACCTGGCCGGCCGAGTCGCCCGAATCGGCCCTTTCCTGATTGCAAGCCGCCTCCGACCTGGAGGCGGTTTTCCTTTGCGGCGCGTTCACCGCGAAATTCCGGGAATGCCCCGCCCTGCGGTGAACGCCGTAGGCGGCGTCGCGGGGGCGGCCGAGGATGACCTATTCGCCAGCGAGCAAATGCTCATGCTCCGGAAGGAGGACTACCGGGCCTGCGGGTCGCTCAGCGGTACCGCGAATCTCACAGTCGCCGCGGGGGCAACCGACGATGAGCCGACGTTCGCCCTTTGCCAAGCCCACCTGGTGCATGGCGCAGCCATGAACCGGACACCGGCCCTCCGAAAGCCTGATTTCGCGGTCCTGCGCGGACTGCTTCCTCATCGGGGACCTCCATTCCGAGTGCGGCGAACGCGAACTATACGGCGCGGCCACCGGCTGAACCGCGGGTTGAGTCGAGAGCTCGGCGGCAGAATGGCCCAGCGGTCTTGGCGATGGGGTCGTTGCAGAAGCCTTCAACGAGCTTTCGGTCCTCCGGCTTTGCGTACCCGACTGCTTCCGCCTGGTTGAGTACCTCCTGAAAGGGGAGGGAGGCGTCGAAGTCGTCGGCCATGAGCTCTTCCCAACTGAAGGTCAGCTCAAGCATCCGCGTGTTGACCACGAAACGCTCCATGCCCGCCACGGGCCACCGGCCGATGAATCGCACCTTGTCGGCCCGAGCTTCAGGAAAATACTTTTTCAGCCCCGCTGAAATCGTCATCGCAGTTTTTGCCAAGTCGGTAACGGCGCTTGCCTCGTACAGGGCCGTGTCTTGGTCGACCAAGATTTCCAGCGCCCCGTTTTCCCCCGAATCCATGGCGACGCTCGCAATTCGCGGGTGAAGGTGACTGACAGTCTGGGGATGCGGTGCGGGCACTGGCTCCTGAGGCTGTACGCGCCACGCGAACGCGCACGCCAGAAGCACTAGGGCCATGAGCATCCCTGCAATCCAATCGGCGCGCCGACGCAAGTCCGCACTGGATTGCGGGTCGGACTTGTCGTCGAACGGCAGTTTTTCGAGCTGGATGGACATGGCTGTGAACAGTCTGTTGTAGCAGGTTTTTGCGACCATCATGGAGCGTCATTCGGCGTATGACCGGAGCGTCTCTCCCGTTCCAGCGGAGTCCTTTTGGACTCCGCTTTTCTTTCATGCCGGTGAGCAGTCAGGCACCGCCTAGCGCCCCTGCATCGCCTCCAGCGCCTTTGCCGCTCGGGAAAGGCCGGCCAGAATGCGGTCTGTGACAGCTGAGGGAAAGCCCGGTGGCACACGAGAGCCGACCCGTTCGATGACTTCTGGGGTAGCCTCCAGAACGCCTTGAATCAACGCCTCCGCATCGGGGCCGTGGTGGCACTTTCTGGCCATGGCGTTGAAGTGGCGTCGCTGGATGTCCTTGAAGCGGTAATGCTTGTTCTTCCCTGAAATTGCCATCGCGAGCTTGGCGTCGTGTCTGGAAAACTGGTTCGGGCCCTTGCCTTCGACGGGCCAGATGGACATGACGTCGTAAACGGGCGTCATCCGGTAGCGACCCCCTGCCAGTAGCGCAATGCTGAAGTTCTTCGCATGTCCATCCGGGGCGCCCAACATCCAGAAAAGCAGCTGTGCGCGCAGGAGCGTGCCGATGTCCTCGTTAGCCTGAGCCGACTGGCGCAGCACGTTGGCCAAGTCGACCAGCCCTGGGCCTCCGTCAGCCTCGTACTTGAGGCGGGACGGCTTGGCAAGCGCCTGGCAGAAGTCTTCCTGAGGTAGGCGAAGGAGCCACCGACCCGACGGATGGAGACGGCGGTCGAAGCGCTCGACCTCAAGTGCCTTCTGCGCCCCAAAGTGCACGATGTTTGACCTCGGCACCGGGACGCCGAACTCCTCCAGGATGGTCAGGCAAAGCCACTCGTTTTCTACTGACGTGCTGAAGTCAGCTTGGCGATGTCCCACCAGGCCAAGGGGCAGCTTCAGGATGTGGGTGGTTGGCGTTGAGCCCAGAGGAAGGAGCCACTGGCCCCCGTGCCACAAAAGCGCGGTTTTCTCTTGCGCCCCGGCGAGCGCGGTGCGCGGCTCGTCAACCGGGCCGGTATCGGCCTCTAGGCCGCCGGGTGTGCCAATTTGCTGAAGGAGGCGCTCAACGTCGGCCTCGCTAAGTGGCACCCCGTCAATGCGCTCGACGTTGCCAGGGACCTCGTCCTCGTCTAGGAGTTGAATGGCCCCGATGCAGTCCCGCCCAACTGCTTGAAGGAGGTCGAACGCCCCCGTGGTCTGCGTCTTGAACCGCCGGGCGAGGCGCTCCCGGATGGTCGTGCTGTCTGGAAGGAGGTTGTCGAAGTAGCTCCGAACGATTGGGCCCTCGTGGGCAACTCCTCGGATGAGCGGCAAGGAAAGCGAAAGCGGGCAGCCTGCTGCGGACGCGAGCCAACGGTCGTTATACCGGAGCTCATCTGCGCCGCGCCCGGAGACGAGCCAGGTGCCAACCCGCTCGCCATTGGACCAAATGGACAAAGCCTGCGTGTCATTCCGGCCCATGGGCCTCTCCCCCTATCTGATTGCAATCTCCGCGTGTAGCGACGCGACGGGCGTTTTTCTGCTGCCAACACTGCAGCGACCAGGGCGTCCGCAGGGCCGTTAGCCCGCCGGCGGCGACTCCTCGCACGGTTCCGCGAGCGCGACGCGCCGCTTGGCCTCTGCTTCAGCATCCGAGGCTGGTCGGCGCGCCGGAAGGAGGTCGAGCGGTTGAAGCGCCGGCATGACCGCCACGGGAACCTGGAACTCTTTCCCGAGGGCTACCACCATGTAGATGCCTCGCGCAACGTCGTCCATAGCCAAAGGTGTCACGCTCAGCGGCTCAGCCAAGGGCACGGTGAAGTCGTCCCAGTGGACGGGAATGACGAGCTTCGCCCCTGTTGCCAAGACTACCTCCCGCCAGTAATTGCGGGCAAACGTGTCGCTCTGCTTTCCCAGGAGGCCAATGCTCAGGAAGACCACGTCGGCCTTCACCTTCTTGAGCTTCCCGCACAGGTAATTGGCGCTAGGCTGGACCAGGACGGTCCCCGTAGCGTGCCGAATCACAAAGCTGTATGTGCCGCCCTCCTTAAATGCCGAAAGCGGCCGCTCAGCCATCCCGAGCTTGTCGTCAATCGTTCCCGGAAAAACAGGTTTTGGGGAGTGCTTGCTCGGAAAGGCTTCCACAGAGAAGCCGGTCGGCTGGCTAGGGTCGCGTGCAGAGACTATCGACAGTTCGGTGCCGAAGTTGGGCACATGAAACGGACCTGTGAAGCCCTCGCCTAAGGCTAGATTGCGGCTCGAGGTGGAACCGACTAGCGACGCGCCCTTCATCCGCGCCACAGCGGCGGAATCCATCGCGTGGTCGTGGTGGGAGTGGGAGACGAGGACGGCATCCAGGTTGTCTACGTTCGCCGCCGCCAACGCGGCGCGAATGCGTCCTTCGTCGGGCGCGAGGGGCCACATGCTGACAAGCTTTAGCTTGCTCGGCCGGGAGAAGAACCCGTCGACCATCACCGCTCCCTGCTCACCTTCCAGGAGAATGGTACTGGTTCCGAAGTAGGTCGCTCTCACCTTCGGGCCCGGCACGTCCGTCGCGTCGAGTATGACGTGCGGTGCCAGTGCTGGATGGGCAAGCTTTTCCTGAGCCCAAACGCCGAGGGCGACCGCGGCTACCAGGCCGAAAAGAATTGCGGGCATGGCCCCCGGCTCCGGTCAGGCCCGCGCACGGATGTGCGCGATGTCGGCCTCGTCGAGGTCAAACCACTCGCCATTGATGCGCTTGGCAGCAAACATGTCGTGATAGCGGCGCTCTGCGACATGGCAGTCGTCGAACCATGCACAGAGCGGGATGGTGTAGAAGAAAGGCAGCTGGACGCCGAAGGTCCGCATCCGATTCGGGACGTTGTTGGTGCGGCCGACCTTGTAGCCATAGGCGGACTTCAGCACGTAGACCACGCCGGCGCGCGCCTGGCCGGTCGTTGGCTCTCCAACCACCTCCATGGGCACGAGGCGTTCCTTGGAGAGGCGGCTGACCCCGGCTCCGCCCACACGCGGCGTCTTTGAGGGGGTGCGAGCTGCCGGTACGGGCCCTTCCTCCAAGTCGTCGAACGTGCTGGCAAAGAGCTCGCGTAGCTTGTAGCCAGGCACCTTGCCGTCGGCGAAGCGGAAACCGGCCCGGTCGCTCCAGAAGCGGCAGCCGAGAGCCGAATCGACCCATATTTGGGCCCGCACAGGCATCCAGGAGACGGTAACAGCCGCGCCCTGCCCTGCCGTCACGATTCCCAGGTACCGCACGAGTCCGGTGCTCGCCGCGTCGTCGAAAGCTGCGATAAGGAGCCCATCGCCCTGCCGCGGCGGACGCGTTTGACCCGAGAGAGCGTCTGGGACGTCGAAGCTCTCGGACGGCGGGGCCGTTTCCTCGTTCAGCGGACACGCGACACGCCAGTAGTACTTGGGGATGTGCATTGAGAGGGTGGGCCAGGCCGTACGGATGTCGCCGGATTCTGCCCATTGCCTTGCTCCGCGCCAAGCGTGAGCAGAAAACAGGTCCTTGCATCCCTCAGAAAGAGCGAAGCCCCGAGACAAAAGTCCCAGGGCTTCAGAATGACTATGGCAAAGCCGCAAGTGCTTACTGCAGGAGTGCGAGCTCCGTCATGCGCAGAGCGCCTTCCTTAGACACGGCGCCGGCGATGAAGCGAGCGTTGTGGCAGAAGACCGCATCTGGCACGCCGGTGACGGCAGCGAGGTCGGCGTCGCGAAGCCCGGCCCATGCGGCGGGCAAGTCCATGCGGGCCTTGAACGATTCAGGCGCGACCGGGACGGTGCGCACCTGGTACTGGTTGTCCGTCAAGTCCGGATAGACGACGAACTTGACGTCCGGCATCTCTGCGCAGATGACCTTGGCCCAGGTGAGCCCGGACTCCGGCAGCACGAGCACCTGGCCATCGAACGCGGTCGGCGCATTGCGAACAAGTGCTTCGCTGGATATTTCATCGACGAACTGGGCAACCAGGCGCTCGAGCACCGTGTTGACAACCCCCATGGCGGCATTGAACTGCTGGTACTTCGCCTGTGCCAGGTCCTCCGCCAACTTCTCGGGCTCATTTGCCAGCAGCTGGGTGGCGAACTGGTCCTCGAGCCGGGTGGTGTTGAATGCGCTGATGATTGCAGACAAGCCAAAGTAGCCGGGCGCCCCTTGCGCGGCGCCTGTGTCGGCCATGTCCAGATGCTGCATCAACTCGTCGTCGATGGAGCTGGCAACACGAGCGGCTTGCAGCGGCGTGAGCTTGGGCGCGACGGCCTGCACATAGGCCTGGCCGTGAGCAGCCCAGACGAGGCCGGCGCTGGCATAGACGACGCCGCTGGAGCGCGCGCCAACGAAGCCCTTCTGATGGTGGTCGAAGCGACCGTTCACCGGGTCCCAGATTCCGCCGACGTCGACCGCAAACTGCGCGCGCCGAATGAATTCAGGGTTGCGGGTGCGAACGAGGGTGGCCGCAGGGAAGAGCTTGGCCAGCACAGCGCAGGCTGCCACGTCGTCGGCGTGGAAAGAACCCGAATGGGTCGCGATAACAGGGTTTTGTTTCTTCATGGGGTTCCTGGATGTTGTTGGTCCTGCTTCGTGTAGCTCGCCGCCTTCATACCAGGCGGGCATCTGTTCAGAAAACCAGTTCTCCCGTGCCTGCAGGCCGAGTCCTCGGAAAGAGCTTGCCGTGGCGGAAATGCGCCTATTTCTGTCGGAGATTTTCCTTGCTATCCCTGACCCCCGCGCCTTTAGAGAGGCACGGAGCCTGGCGGGCTTCCCTATACCCAGAAGGTCATCTACCAAGGAACTCTATGCCCAAGAAACTCACCCCTGAAGAAATCGAACTCCGACGGAAGGAGGCGGCCCAGGCCCGAGAGCTCCTGATGCTCGAGCGGTGGGAGAACAAGCGCCAAGAGGCGGAGGCGCTCATCCCTGGAACGTCCGCCTTTTTGGCTCAACGCGAAGCACTCACCCCGCGCCATCTATGGCTGCTGCTGGGTGTTACCGAGACTGACGAAAGCGAATACCTGGTCCGCAAGCGCGGCAGGTCATGCGAGACCAAGTGGTTTGACCGCATCGCGCCTCGCGCGCGGCCGACCGCCTACGGCCTCAGCAAAGGTGTCAGCGGTTTTACCAACCGCATCGGCGCCGACCTCAACGACCTACTGCATCTGTCGCGCAACGGCTACGTGTACTCCACGACCCGAGGCCTTGCGGTGGTCGAGTACTTCCGTTCCCTCTATCCCGAGCTACGCCTGAAAAATGGCGCCAAGTTCAACTGCCACCAGCCCTTAGAGGTCGCGGGCTTCATGACCGTGCCGAACCTGAGCTGGCGCGGATGGAAAGATTGATTTTCGAGAGCCCGCTGCATCACGCTGCGGGCTTTTTCCACGCCCGGCACGCAACCAAGCTTCCTGCCGACAGCTACCATCCTCGCCATCGAAACAGGAGACCAGATGCCAACGACCAAGAAGAATTCCACGACTCTAGTCACTGAAGTCTCTGTGGACCCCGCGGCCGGACCGCCGAAGGTCGAGGTCCCAGCGACCCATCTGGAGAAATGGCAAGCCGCCGCAGCATCCGCGGCCAAGACGGGTCGGATGGCCAACACCCTGGCCAAGGCGCTGGCACAGCGAAGCTCGAAGCGATGGAAGTTTGTCGACTTTCTCGGGCCAGCGGGCCGGGAGTCCGCAGGCATTGTGGACATCGTTGCCATCCGCAAGAGCGGTGGAAAGCCGAACCATCCGGCTCACCCGCAGCTGAAGTCGCTGGACCTGTTCGACATCACGCTCATCCAGGTCAAGGGCGGCTCGGCGCCGAAGCCAACCGAGGAGGACATTGACCGGTTGAAGGCGGTGAAGGACGTCTACCGCGCGAAGGCCATCGTCCTGTTCCAGTGGCGCAAGGGGGTGGCAAGCGGTTTCTACCTCCTCAACGAGGTGACCCACGCCTGGGTCCAAACGCCGTCGAAGGCGCTCTTTGGCTCGTAAGGGTCGCCACCCCGGCACGAAGAAAAGCCGCCCCGATGTACGAGGCGGCTGAATTGGAACGAAACGCGCTAAAACAGCGCCTTGAACGACTGCCACTTGATGGTGGCTTGGCACCAGGTATAGGAGCTGCCGTTGGCGCGGCAGTTCTTAAACCCGTTCTCGGTGTACGCATCGCCCAGGTACCAGAGGCCCCCGACGAGGGCCATAACGACGAGGGCCACCAAAGGGCGGCCAGCTGCACCAGGTCCAGGAGTTTTCGGGACATGCTCCACAACCAACGCACTTGAGTGCAATCATTCGTCCGTCTTTCGTGGTCATCACGCCCCGCCCTCCTCCGCGGGCGCCGCCGGCAGGAACTTCATCACCGCGGCACGGTTTCTCAGCACGATTTGCTGCACATGCGGCTCTGATGCATCCACCTCCAGCAGCCCGAGTCGCTTGAGTGAATAGAAGAGAAGTGCCTGGCGACATTCCAGAACGACCTCTCCGTCGACCATCCCGTAGTCGAGCTCGATGACCTTGCGATGGGCCTTCGAGAGACGTGAGTTCGGCGCCAGCACCAGGCTGACCTGACGGTGCCAAGCCTCGTCGTCTGCGCCGTCGGTGCCGGCGTCCTCGAGTACCTCCACGCCGAGCATCCGCGCCATCACGAAATCACGAAAGTCGCCGCGTGTGTGGCAGAACGCACGGACGTGCCACCGGTAGCCGTCGAAGGCGACCGCATGCGGAGAGATGATTCGCGCTTTGGGTTCGGCCGAGGACATCGATTGGTAGGTCACGCGCAAGCAGACACGCTGCCGTATCGCGGTCAGCACGGCCACGACGGTGTTCGCCTCCAGCTTTCTCGTGGGCGCGGCAACGGCGGCCGTCGGCGGCGTCCAGCCCAGGAAGCTCTGCTCTGCAGGCAGCACCCCGATTTCGCGCGCGAGGAGCTCGTTCAGGTATCGCGAGGGTTCGTTCGAGGGGTAGAGCGGCTCGAACCCGTCGGTGGCCAGGTAGACCTTCGAGCTCCGGTCGTAGACCGCGTTGTTGGGAGCGAGCTCCAGGTACTTGGAGATGTCGAGCGATGCCTGCGGCACCGAGATGCCAAAGAAATTCGTCAGGTCGCTGCGGTTGAGCCGCCCCTCCCAGCGAAGGCGGAAATCCAAGAACTCGAGGCGACGGCCCTGGCTCCAGCGGGCGGGCGCCTTTTCCCCCGCCTCGTCGGAGTCCGGGGGCAATGACGGCTGCTGCGGCATGTCTGGATGATACGAAAAATCAGTTCTTTAGTCTTCTTTTTATACGTATAATTTTTGTACGCGATTCGCGGTGCTGTGAGGAATCCGGATGCAGGTCACCTTTGGATTGAGACTTGACGAGCGCCAGGGCCCCTCGGACAGGGGGTACTTCAGGGAGCCGGTCGTCGGGCGCATGGGACTTCTTGGCCTGTTGGAGACCTACCTGGGTCTGGCTCGGCCGGAGGTGCCGCAGGCGCAGCGCGTGGCGGCGTACCTCGGCCACCTGCGCAGATTCGACAACGGCAGCCGCTTCTACAGCCGGTCGCTCCAGGTGGACGACGTCGGCACCGCAGCACTTCTTCTCTCATGGCGCGACGAGTGGCGCCTGGGCGGCTGGGATGGGAGGGCATCGCCCTCCTCTCCGCAGCGCATCCAGGAACTGGCGAGCGTCGAGGAGGCTGCCTCCGGCCACGTCGCACCTGGCGAGGGTGAGCGCCTTGTGGAAGTGGCCTCTGCGCTCGCTGCAGGCAACGCAGTGCCTATTTCGCAGGTCATGCTCGCCGACCCCTCCGCGAGCTTTCCGGCCATGTGGCGCGCTGTTCTCAAGCACCTGAAGGGAGTGCAGGAGCCGCAAGCCGCCGAACCTGAGGGCAAAGGGCAGCTTCGTGAGCTGCAGCGCCTCGCCGCAGAATCTGTGGCCAATGGCCAGCTGAAAGCTCCCGAGGGCTTTGCGCTCAACGATGGGACCGTCCAGGTCCTGCAAGCACAGTCGCGCGAGACCGCCGAGCACTGGCTGAGCGCTTGGTGCCGCGCCAACCCGGCGAATCGCCTGGTGCTTTGCGAGCAAGGTGGGGACTCCCTGGACGCCACCTTGATGGCAACGGGTGCAGCCGCCTGTGGCTTCGACAGCCCGAGCAGCCTGCGACCCGCGCTCCAGACGCTGGGCTTAGCGCTCGAGATGCTGTGGGCGCCGCTCCATGTCGGACGGCTTGTCGAGTTCCTCGTGCATCCCTACGGGCCGTTCAGCCGAGCCGCGAGAGGCCAGCTCGCGCGTGCGATTGCCGAGCAGCCAGGGCTCGGCGGCGAAGCCTGGAATGCAGCCAAGACGAGCATCGGCGAGAAGGAAAACGCGCAGACACTTCTGGCGGAGGTCGCCTTTTGGCTCGAGGGGGAGCGCTGGTCCCGCGCAGACGGCGCCCCCATCACCGAGGTCGCGGTCCGCGTCGAGAAGGTGCGCACGGCGTTGCAACGACGCGCCGTCCACCAAGCTGGTGAAGCTGCGACCATCGCGCCGGCGCTTCGCCAGTGCGAAGCCGTGCTCGTGGGCTTGGCCGAGCTGCGCCAGCAAGGCCTGGAGCACCTGGCGCCGCGGCAAATTGAACAGCTGCTGGCGCAGTCCACGCCTGCCGGCGCGACCAACCCCGCTGCCGTCTCCCAGGTCGGCTGCCTGAAGTCAGCGACCACCACGGCTGCATGCCTCGAGCCTGCAGGTGAAGTCGTCTGGTGGATGCCCTCCACACCTGCCCTTCCCCGCCCGCTTCCTTGGTCGCAAAGCGAGGTCGATGCACTCAGGAGCCTGGGGGTCGAGCTTCGTGACCCCAAGGGTGAGCTGGAGCTGCTCGCAGTGCAATGGCTGCGCCCACTTTTTGCCGCCAAGGAGCGCTTCGTCCTTGTGCTGCCGCCGCCGGGTGCGGAAGAACACCCCATCTGGCAACTTATCCGGCAGTTGGCGCCTAAGTTGAAGGTGCACCGCATCGATGACGACCTGTACGGCACGCACCTGGGCTCGATTGCCCATCGCGTCACCGATGCTCCCCTGCAGCGCGTGGGGCGCTACCTCGAGCTCGAGCGTCCCCTCGCCTCTCGCAAGAAGCACCAGTCGTACACGGCGCTCAACGAGCTCTTCAACAACCCTGCCCTCGCCGTCCTGAAGGACGTGGCGCAGCTGCGACCCGGCAGTGGCCTCGACGATGAGCACGAGAACAAGCTACTTGGCAACCTTGCGCATCGGGTCATCGAGCGATTCTTCCAGCAAGAACATGCTCTGCACTGGACCAGCGCGCAGGCCGGCGCCTGGTTCGACGCCATGGTCGACGAGCTCCTGCTCGCGGAAGGCGCACCGCTCCTGATGCAGGGCGCCGGCGTGAGCATGAGCCGGTTCAAGCGAATCTGCCGCACGGCGCTCCTCAGCTTGCTCACGCAGCTGCAAAGCGCCGGTGCCGTACGAGTCCAAGTAGAGGTTCCCGTTCAGGGATTGCTGGGCGACGTGGAGGTCATCGGCAAGATTGACCTGCTGGTTGAGCTGCCGCAGGAGCGCAGCGTCACGCTTGACCTCAAGTGGTCCGGCACCAAGCGGCATGGAGAGGCGCTTGTGGAAGGCCGGCATCTGCAGCTCGCGCTGTATGCAAGTCTGACGCACCAGGTTCACGGGCAGCTGCCTGTGGCCTTGGGTTACTTTGTCTTCGACTCGGCGACGCTGCTCATCTCCACGGCAGGCATCTTCCCGGATGCCCAAGTGCGCAAGCCCGCGGGCGGCATCACCGTCAACCAGATGCTGGCTCAGGCCAGGGGAAGCTGGACGTGGCGGATGTCTCAGTGGGCGGAAGGCATCGTCGAACTGGTCGACGCCCAGGCGGACATTGCCGAATTCCAAGGCCCGGAAGGCACCTTGCCGGTCACCACACTCGGTCCCTTCCATCGTGAACACCTCACCCTGCTCGGAGGCTGGGAACAATGAATCCAGTTGAATTCATCAGCGCCGGCGCCGGCAGCGGCAAGACCTACCGTCTGACGAGCATCCTGTCGGAAGCGCTCCTTGAGGGCAACGCGCCGGTGCGTCCCCACGCCGTGCTCGCCACGACCTTCACGGTGAAGGCAGCCACGGAGCTGCGCGAACGCGTGCGCACCCGGCTGCTCGAGCATGGCCGCATGGACCTGGTCACCGCCATCGGCCAAGCGCGCATTGGGACGGTCAACAGTGTCTGTGGCCAGCTGCTCGAGCGGTTTTGCTTCGAGATGGGTCTCTCCCCCGACCAGACGGTGCTGAGCGAGGCCCAGACCAAGAAGCTTCTCGCCCGTGCGCTCGACGATACCTTCGACCCCGACCGGCGTGCGGAGCTGCTCACGCTCATGCGTCGTCTAGGCATGGAGGACGCCAGCTGGTCAGAAGCCATCGGGAAGGTCCTGAAGGCCGCTCGAGAAAACGACATTTCCAGAGAGGCGCTTCGCCCGATGGGCGCGACGAACGCAGACCGGATGCTCGAGAACTGGCCGGCACCGGAGGGTGGGGTCGACCACACTGCCAGGCTGCTGCAGGAACTCGCGACGGCCAAGGCGGCAGTCGCCAAGGACATCGAGTCCCGGGATGCAGCTGGCGGCAGGGTCGACCAGGTCATGCGAGACGGCCTCGAGGAGCTCGAGCGCTTGCATCGTGTCCTCAAGTCCGGGAATTGGAACTGGCCTGACTGGCTCGCCGCGTGCAACGTCAAGATTGGCGCCAAGCTCGTGGGTCTCGTGCAACCGGTCGTCGATGCGGCGCAGGCACACGAGCGTCACCCGCAGTTTCACGAGGAAGTGCGGCGCTACCTCGACCTCGTGTTCAGCCTGGCTGCTGATACGCTGGACACCTTCAGGCGTGCCAAGGAAGAGCTCGGCGCGGTGGACTTCATCGACCAGGAAGTGGAACTGCTGCGGGCCTTGCGCGAGAGCGAAGCGGTGCGGGAGGCCTTGGCGAGCGAACTCGACCTGGTGCTCGTCGACGAATTCCAGGACACGAGCCCGCTGCAGCTCGCGCTCTTTGTCGAGGTTGCCAAGCTCGCCAAGCGCTCGGTCTGGGTCGGTGACCCCAAGCAGGCCATCTACGGGTTCCGCGGCACCGACGCTTCGCTCATCGCTGGGGTCATCGGCGCCATCCAGGGCTGGGGTGGAATCATCGGCGACCCGCTCACCGAGTCCAGGCGCTCGACGCCCGCGCTGGTGTCGCTCGCAAACGCCGTGTTCCTCCCTGCGTTCGCGCCGGACCTCGAAGCCGACGCCGTGAAACTCACGCCGACGCGAGACGACATTCCTGGCCAGCCGGCACTGTACGACTGGACCTTTGAAAGCAGGAAGGGCGAGCTCGACTACCTCGGGCTCGGGCCTGCCATCACGGAGCTCCTTGCTTCCAGGGCGAAGGTCTACGACAAGGGCACGAAAGAGCTGCGCGCCATCAGGGCCGGCGACATCGCCGTGCTGTGCCGCACGAACGACCAGATTGACTTCGCCGCTGCGGCTCTGGCGCGCTGGAGCATCCCGTCGGCGAGCGGCCGCCCGGGCCTCCTGTCCACGCCCGAGGCCTTGCTGGTCACAGCTTGCCTTCGGCGCCTGCAGGACCCTACAGACACCGTGGCGACGGCGCTCATTCTCACGCTCGCGGCCGGCATGCCCGCCGAGGAGTGGCTCGGCGACCGTCTGGACCACCTTGCCGCGGAGAAGCCGTCTCATGAGTGGAAGGCAACGGGCGAAGACGCGCATCCCCTGCTTGCACGACTGGAGGAGCTTCGTCCATCCCTGCTCTCGTTGACGCCTTCGGAAGCCCTCCGGCTGGCCAAGGCCGAGTCCCACGTGGCCATGCTGGCCAGCGCCTGGTCGCGCACGCCGCAAGAAGCACGCGTTCGTATCGACAACGTGGAAGCGCTGCTCGCGATGGCCACGACCTACGAGAGCGAGTGCGTCTCTTCAAAGCAGCCGGCATCGGTGGGCGGGCTGCTGCGGTGGCTGTCAGCTCAAGCGGCCGGCGGCGAGGACGCCCGTGCCGCTGCAGCCGATGACGCGGTTGCCGTGCTCACGCATCACGGCGCGAAGGGCCTCGAGTGGCCCGTTGCCATCCTGACGGGGCTGGGCGCTGGCGCGCGCACCGCGGTCTGGGATGTCCGTGCGCGCACCAATGCCGAGAAGCTCGACCCGCAGGAGCCCTTGCGCGACCGCTTCATCCACTGCTGGCCGAGAACTTTCGGCAAACGCAAGGCTCCGCAAGCGGCGCTCAACGCCGAGAACTCCCAAATCGGCCAGGCGATGGCCAAAGCCGGCCTGGAGGAAAACAAGCGCCTCCTCTATGTGAGCATGACACGCGCTCGAGACGCGCTCGTCCTGGTTTCAGCCATGAAGACCAGGCCCGACCGCTCCTGGGTCGACGAGGTCGGCGCCTCAGAACTACTTTTTGGTGAAAGCGGCGTGATGGTGCTGCCCGACGGTCGTCATGTGCAGCGCGAGACCAAGCTTTGGTCCGCCGCCGACTGCGCCGCGGAGCCACCGGCGGCCACTGCCGCTGACCGCAGTTGGTTCAGCCCTGCCGCGCCGCTTGCCAGCCGTCCGCTGTGGCACCGGCCCAGCACCGGCGAAGGCGCCGAGGCGAGCGTCTTCGCCGTCGGTGAGGTCGAGGCTGTCGGCACCCGCATTGCCATCTCGAAGAGCGTCGACATGGTTCTCCTTGGAACGGCCTTGCACCATTGCATCGCCCGCTCTGGCGTGGCCGGAAGCATCTCGGGCGAGGACGTCGAGCGGCTCTTGACGCGCTGGGATGTTGCGCACGCTGTCGACACGGGCGCCGTGGTCGGCCAGGTCGACTCCTTCCTCGCCTGGATTGCCAAGCGCTGGCCCGGTTGCCCGGTTCACGTGGAGGTGCCCATCGAGGTCGACCGTGAGGACGGCACGCGGCTGCGCGGGCGCATCGACTTCCTCGTTGACACACCAGCCGGATGGGTCCTCATCGACCACAAGTCCAACCCGCGCGGTGCGACTCACGATGAGGAGCTCGTGCGCGAGCACGGGCCTCAGCTCGCCTCGTACGCGGATGCGCTGGTCCGCGCGACTGGACGGCCGGTTACCGAACAGTGGCTCTTCTTGCCGGTAGCCGCTCGGGCGCTGCGCGTTCGAGCTCTCCCTAGCCTTGAGGTTGCTTGACCTTCGCAAGCACGAAGCCAACAAGAAAAGGTATGCCGCATGTCCTTTGATGAATCTGACCGCGCAGAGAATGCGGCCGCGTCCACATTGTTCTTTGCTGAAGCCGACGAGCATGAAGGCTTGGAGCTGAAGGTCGGGTATTTGGAGTTCCTATGGATGCAGCCAGGAGCCGCCGCCGAGGCAGACAAGCTCCGAACCCTGATGAGCGACTATCCCCGTGAGGAAGTTGAACGAGCCATCTGCCTGGTACTCGACGCGGGTGGGTGGAGGCCTCACTTGGTGGCATGTGTGGCGCTCCTGTGCGGGCACACGACGCCCAAGACGCTCTGGTACTTGTGGCGGGCAATTCAAGCTGACAGTTGGGTTGCTCCGCAGCTTGTCGCGACTGCATCGTTGGTGGACCCTGAGTTTGCGAACAAGGCCGAATGGGCTCTGCTTTCAACACGCCTGCAGCCCAAGGCCGCAGGAGCCCTCGGCGCCATGCTGGCTGAGCGACTGGGCCCGGAAGATGAACTGCCGGAGGACCTCGAGCAGGCCGTTCAGCGAGGCAGTGCTCATCCTGACGACGCCGCCGGAATCGCACAGACTTGGAAGCAGTCTGTACTGCGGGCCTTCAACGGAGCGGATGGACCTGCACAAGTGAGCGGCCTGGACTGTGCTCGCCGCCTCCCGGCCTCGCATTGAAGACCGTCCGCCACGCAGGCGCTTATCGAGGCGACAGCGGCTGTTCGCCCTCGCCGCTGCTTCGTTTGCGCCATCGTGGAGCTCGACATGCTCCACGAGTGGGCCAGAATTCTGAGAGCGCGGATGGTCATGTACTCAGCTTGCTTCGGTGACTACTTCATCTCGCTTCCAATTCTTGGCTGGGAACGGCGACTCTGATGTGGCGAAAGCCGCGGCGTCCTTTGCACGCTTGAAGCCGTTGTGCCGTTAGGTTGCCAACAGCATCGTGCGGCCAGAACGATAATGAGCACTCTCGTGCTGCAACAATTCAAACAGGAACTGAGGAGAGCGTGAAATGGGACAACTACTAGGCTGACTGACGATTGCGTTGCCCCTGTCTATCGCGGTCGGCATCTGGGCATCGACCCGCGGCCGAAGCGGTTGGGGATGGTTCTTCCTATGCCTGCTCATCAGCCCCTTGATTGCAGGGATTATTCTCGCAGTCTCGAAGAATCTTGCCACAGGGGAATCGACTCCGGCACCTGGTGCTGGCCGCACCTCAGCGCATTCCTCGTCGGGCGCCATGAATGCCGCTGCGCTGTTCGACGCATCAACCAAGTCCTCCTCCGCTCCCGCACATGTGGGGCCAACAGATGACGATTTCGCCGCAGCGATGGCCGAGTGCGATTCAGCGCAGCGAAAGCCCGGGGTCTGGGCAAAAGCTTTTACAGAAGCTCTGGGCGATGAAGTTCGCTCCAGAGCGCTCTATACCGGCCGCCGCGCTGGCGAGTTGGCTGCAGAGCGAATCGAGCGAGAGAGGGTAGAGCAGTTGAAGACAGAAGAAGGTCGACTTCGTCTCGAGCGTGAGGCCTACGAGGCGAAGCCCAAGGGCACGTGCCCGAATTGCGATACCGTCGTGCTCCTTGACGCAGAAAGCTGCCCGAGCCAGCGCTGTGGTGCCACGTTCACCGCTCCTGGTGGGTGGCGCGTCAAGCCACTGCCGGCGTAAACACGACATCGCGCACCTCGCTCCGTCACATGGCCTGGATGAAGCGGGTGAGATACCACCCGAGGTAAGGCTCATGCAGGTCCAATGCCGCTCCAACGGTGTCACGGAACCACGCGCACACCTCAGTCGGTTCGCCACCTTCAATGTCCGCGGAAACGCGTGCGTGCAGCCCTAGCGGCATGCGCGCGATGCGGGACTTGACTGCAACGGCATAGGCGCTCTCGGCCGCCTTGGCCTGCGTCGGGTTGAGCGGCTTGACGTCGGGATAGCCATCAAGCTCGGCCAGCGCTGCCGCCTGGTACATACCGAGAACGGCCTCGAACTTCTCTGTCGGCAAGCTCGCCATGTACCGGCGCTCATAGACGGCAGACTGCTGGGTGCCCATTTTCCCGAGGAAGAGCGCCTTGCACACGGTAGGCTGAGTGGCCGCAGCCATGTCGAGGATGTATCGCAGGAATTGCGCATGGACCTCGGTCGGCAGGCGGCGCAGCCCCTTCACCTGCAGTTCGACCACGGCCTCGAGCACGTAGTTCTTGCTTTCATCCGTGCCGAGCTGCTTGCCGTAGAAGGGCAGCACCACCTTGGTCAGGTATGGCGCCATCCGTTCGTGCACCATGACTGTTCGCAACATTGCCTTGACTGCCTCGCGCTTCGGCGGCGCCAGGTTCGGCCCGTACGAGTTGCTCACTGTCTTCTCGAGCAGAGTCTCGTCACTGACGTAGCGCTGCATCCACCGCGAAATCTCGGCCTGCAACCGAGCCGGCGTTGGCTGCTGCGCGGCGGACGCGAACGACACCGCCGCGAGCAGCGCAACGCTCAGGCGGCGCAGCCTTTGGAAGAACATGTTTTCCATCGAAGGTCTCGCTTCCTTTGTTCAACTATTGAGGTCCGCGCCGCGCCAGGAGGAGGAACTCGACCCCTTGCGCCCGCGCTGATTGCATGTCGAAATGCGCTAAGCTCGCCTGGCCAAGTAGCGAGGCGCAATCGACGCACGCGACTGCTGGCACGTTCTTGAGTTCAAAAGGGCCGACCTTCATCGTCTCGATGAGGATGCCTCGTGCCAGCGCTACTCTGCCGTCGGCTGTGCGCATCTTCACCTGCGGCTCGGTCACCCGGTAGACGACCTTCGTGTCACGCAGCATCGCGTCGCTGAGGCTCGTCCGGCTGGCGCCGGTGTCGACCATGAAAGCCCGCGGCTTGCTCGAGCCCAGGGTCACTGGCGCGAAGAAGTGACCACTGAAGGCCGGCAACCGCAGCGCCGTGCGCTCCAAGGTCTTCTCTGGCTCGGCCTGGTCGATAGCCGTCTCAATGGAAATCCGTTGCGCCACGAAGTACGGGCGAACGCCCTTTGCCTCCAGCTGGTTGTCGTAGGCCTGCAGGAGAGACAGCGCCTCGTACGGCCGTTTCGATTTGAGCAGGAGGCTGGCTAAGCGTCCTCTGACGTCGACCAAGCTCGGAGCTACGGACAGTGCCTTGTACGACCATTCGATGGCGTCGCCCGTGTGGCCCAGCTTCTCGTGGCTGTCGGCATAGAACGCGAAGAGGTCGTACGCACCCTCCCCGAGGTCCAACGACCTCCTGAGGTGAACGATGGCTTCCTCGTGCTTGTCACGCAAGTTCAGGACCATGCCCAGGCGCGCGGCGCCCAAGGCGTCATCGGGCCGAAGCCGTACGTACTCGCGCCAGCTGGCTTCCTGGCATCGCAGGTCGCGCAGCTGCACACATTTGATTGCCTGAGAACGGTGGTCCTCCGCCGTCAACTGGTCCCGATTGAGCCAACGCTCCACGTAGCCGCGTGTCATGAGCGTGGTCGCGCCCGAAGTTGCGAGCAGCACCGTGCAGCACCCGACGAAGACCTTCAGGTTCTTGCGCTGACTGGGGTAGTCGCTCCAGAGCGAGAAAATGACGACAACCGCGACTGGCAGCAGCAGCGTGCCGATGCCGACTCCGAGCGCATAGGGCAACGATGCCCTCTCAGGCAGATGGAAGGCCAGGCCAAACGCGACCAGCACCACGGCCAAGATGATTGCTGCGGTCCACAGCGGCGCGCCGGCGGCGCGTTCGCGTAACCTAGCTTGCCTGAGGAATCCAGGCTCAGCGTCCGCGGCCGGCGCAGCCCGGCCCTTGGCCAGCTCCGGGATGTGCTGCATGGGTTTCCAGCTCAGGCGCCCTTCGCGCCAAACCAGCGTGGTCATGCTGATGGTGCCCGCCTGCACAAGCTCCTCGAGCTGCACTGCCGACAGCGGACCGCTCCTGTTTTCGCCTTCTGCGTACCACCAGACCTGCTCGGCTGCGTCTGCTGCGGGCGTGTCGGTCTGCTCCGGCGTCGGCAACGCAGCCAACGGGGCCTCGGCGAACACAGGGTCTCGACGGTCTTCGAGCGCTTTCCGGCCACGTGCTCGCATGCGCAGAGACTCGAGCGGCTCAAGGTCCCCGGCCTGCTTGGCACCAAAGTAGGTGTTCTTTACTCGCTCCGAGTTCGTGAAGTACAGAAACCAGAGGAAGCTTGAAATGAAGCCGCGAACCGTTTGAGCAGCGCCCTCCCCCGCGGCGTTCACGTTGAGGAACGCCCAGGCAGCGCCCACATCGCCGAGGTACATGACGAACGGACTTAGGGCAAGAAAGAGCTTGGCGTGGGTCACGCTCTCCGGCTCGTACCTCGTGCGAAGCCGGTTGGCCATCCAGACCTGCCAGACAATCATGCCCAGCATCAGGCACCAGCAGAAAGCCTTGTATTGCACATAGCTTGGAAGCTCCACGAGCGCGGGGTTGCGCGCCTCCGCCTCGGTGAAGTTCCTGAATTGCGTGCCAATACCTATCAGCGGCGAAAGGACGAATGAAGCGACAAGAAAGAAGCCGAGCCAGCCTCTCGTTCCGTGGAGCCTCTCTCCGCGAGCCTCCCTTTGGCGTGCCGACCGACGTACCAGCCACACGCAACCGGCAATCAGCGCGAGGAATATCAACAGCGGCAGCAGCGAGCCAGCCTGCTCCATGGTCATATTCGCTCCTCAGTCTTTCAGTGTTTTTGTGAGTAGGGCCCGTTCGGCGCTAGAGCGTCCGGGGCATCAACGTTGGTTGTCGAGTCGCAGTCTTTCCACAAATCGCGCGGCGTACCTCCGCAGCGTGTCGATGGAATCGTTCTGGGAGGCAGCAGTGACCATGGCCACGCGCCCGTTTAGATTGACTAGCTCGGTATAGGTGGTTGCGCCATTTGGAGTTCGCAGACTGGCGCATACTCGGTCTTGGTCATCGCAACTCAGCCGAGACCCAGGCATTTCGCCGATGAATCGCTTCTTTACATCGGCAAACTGGGCTGGCCGCACAGGTATCGGCCCATAGCGCGTGTCGTCCAGAACGAGCACGAACTGAACCGGACCCGAGGACCCGAAGTTTGCACTCTGAGGAACGAAGGCACCGACGAAGAAGTTCGAGTTGACTGCCGGTCCAAGATTCTTGTCGGTCGCCGGGTCGACGTTCCATGGCTTCCAGCCAGTGGGCAGTGTCAAGAGCAGCGAACTTGTCGGCATGCGCCCCACTCGCAGCGGGTTTTCGCCGCGGGGCCGGCACTCCGTTCCCTTCGTCGTCCCTGACGAGACTCGGATTGACACCGACTTCAACGAAACCGGCTGCTTTCCCGTTGGGCTCGCCTGAGCAGAAGCCGGGAGTTGGCGCTCAAACAGAAGCCATTCGTCTTCGATACGATAGTTCAGCTCAGAGGCTGGACCTTTCGGCTGACCGGTTACTGGGTCGAGGGTTGTCACCCGCAACTGCCCTGGCCCGGATGGCACATAGCTCGACAGAGTCTCCGTCTTTCCGTTACTGCCGTGGCACGTCGACCGAGCCCGACTACCGTCGTACTCAATGACACAGTCGCCGTTCTGCTCGCGGTGCGTTCCGTCAGCCAGGGTGACTCGAACCTGCTGACTACGCCAGCAGCCGCGTAAAGCGATGTCTTCGGAAGCGGCCACTGCTGCGCCGGCGCTGGACAACAGGACGAGTGCCGCCAGGGCGGGAACAATCAAACACATCGCGCCACGACTTTCACGTCGCCAGCATGCGGCCAGAGGAAAACGCGCTGGCGGGCACCAGAATGAGCCTTGTCGCGACATCATTCCGCCGCCGCGAAGCTCGTGTGCGCAGCCGACTCGCCCGCTACCGCTCGGTTCTTGGATGACATCAGCGCGAGGATGTTGAGCAGGCACGGTGTCGCCATCACCGCGATGAAGACGGCGATGAACAGGCTCTCCCGGGCCTTAAGCGACCACAGGACGAAAGCGACAGCCGCGGCCAGTCCTGCCAGCCACAGCCCATTGAGCGCCAGCGCTCCTACAACGGCAACGCGCGAGGAGTCTGGCCGGAAGGCAATCAGCGCTGCGCCGAAGGGCAGCAGATGAATCACCATGACCCATGGAGAGGCCTGCGGGTAGCGGGCCATGGCAAGCGCGCCGACTCCGAAGCAGGCAACACCAATCCAATCGAGCACCTTCGCCCAAGTCTGCATCGCGATTTCCTCCAACCCGGCGCGTGACCGGTAGTCCCCGGCACGTGCCTTAGCCCTCGACTCCTGAAGCGCCTCCCGTAGGGAGTACCGCCGTTCCATTCTTTTGAGCGCACTCGCCACCGGCAGTGGGTACTTTTGTGCTAACCTTATGTTACCAGCAGTAACTCGTCTGCGCAACATGCGCCCCTCACTTCGGCAAGCCAGCTCATGACTCCACAGCAAATCGTCGGCCTTGCCGCTCGCCTGTTCGCAATCTGGCTCGCTATCTCCGCGTTCCAGGCGTTCGCCATCGCCCAGGCGCTGAAGGCGTCGAATAACCCGGACGCCGTGTGGGTGCCGTATCTGGTGGCCGGGCTCTACGTCGGAGCCGGCGCGCTCCTATGGCTGTTTCCAATGTCCGTCGCGCACCGCTTGGTTCCGAAGACGAGGTTTGAAGACAAGCTACAGCTTCCGAGCCAGCAGGCCCTGGTCGTCGCCTGCGTGGTGCTCGGGCTGCTCGTCATTGCCATCAAGGCGTTGCCGGCAGTGCTGAAGTACCTGTCGCTGTGCGCCATCGTGATTGCCAACGGGCAGCCCATCACGACGATGGACCCTTGGATGCACATCGACGGGATGATTGGGTTCGGGGAGCTGGCGGTGGGGATTTTCTTGGCGACAAAGGCGCATGCGGTTGCGGCCAGGCTCATCCCGTCGGCTGCGGTCTAGGCACCACGGGAGAGCCGGATGAAGGCATTTGGAGTGCTGCTGTTCATTGGTGCGGTCTTGGTCGGGGGCTATGCACTCTTCGTGTTCGACCCGAGCGTAGCGACGGGCTACGGCAGTCGTGTCAACAACATCGGCCTCATGCAGGACCGACAAAACCTGTTGCTCGCAGCGTGCGCCGCGGCTGTGACCGGGGCCATTTTCATGGTGTTCGGCGGGCGCGGGGGCACGAAGGACATCCCGCCGGTCAGCTATGGTGACGGCACGGCATTGAGTACCGAGAAGCTATCCGCCATCGAGGACTTTCGCGACGCGCTGAAACATGACGTCCCCTCGGTCATTCGCACTGCGCTGCAGGCCGGGCGAGTTCACCCATACGACGAACTGCCAACAGGGCGCGGCTTTCTCCAATACGCCGTCTCGGAACAGGCACTCTCTTGCATCCCGCTTCTTCTCGAAGCCGGCGCAAAGCCCGACCATCCTGACAGCACTGGAAGAACCGCTTTCGATTTCATAACGGCATCTAGCAGCCCCGAGCTTCAGAGCCTGATGCGCCCAAAACCCGAGTCAATAGCCAACGCGGTGGCTAGCGATGCAACCGCCAAGATGATGTTGCGCTTGGAGCAACTGGCGAACTTGCACGCAGACGGCATTCTGACGGCAGAGGAGTTCGACCTTGCAAAGGCTCGCGTGCTGGCAAGTGCGCAGGAGGGGCGGCTCGGCTAGCAGCTTGCTCGCAGTTCGGCACGCGGGCGGGTTCCCAGCTTCCGGACGAGCCATCGGGCTCCTATGGCGCGGAGGCGGCGCCAGTGCGGATGCATGCGCTGCGACGCCCGGTAGCGCCATTCGATACTGCACCGCTGCGACGATGGAAGGCGCTGCTGCCCTTCGTACATTGCGCGGCATGGCATCACAACCTCTACGCGACACCAGGTCCCCTCAAAAATAGCGCCTGATTCGTGAAATAGTGCCAACACTGCGAACCTTCAGTTGACTTGTGAATGACGTCAATCGGAATACCGTGAGGACTTGGTTTCTCCCTGGGTAGGCATCAAGGACCAACCCCTTAAGGCCCGTTTCGTACGGGCCTTCTTTTGTTCAAACGACAGTCGCTCTGTCGCAGGCGCGCCGCAATGACTGGCGGCCAGCACCAAACCTTCGACACCGCCCTACAGTTCACGCAAAGGCATGACCCTCTCTCGATTCCTCGTTCTGAGCTCAGTTGCGACGGCGAGCCTGATGGCGACATCGGTTCATGCACGCAGACGAGGCGGTGGCGGTGGTGGCGAGGACCCGTTTCCCTGGCTCACAGAGTTCATGGTCTACATCTTCCTGGGCCTGCTCGCCTTGGCAGTTCTGGGCGCGCTATGGCGCTACTTCACCCGGCCCTCCGCCGCGGACCTGGCTCGGGAGCGAAGCATGAGACGTCTCTCCAGGCGAGAAGAGAAAGCAAGGCGCTGACCGCAGCGCTGACGGCCATCATCAGTCATTCGTGGCACAACCCTAGAAGCATGAAGCGATACCTTTTCATAGCTGCGCTCACAGCATCCAGCATCAGCCACGCTGGGTCTGGCTGTCGACCGGAAGGGGCTTACGAGCGTATCAATACTCCTGGACAGCCGGCCTCGTTTACCTTCACTGGCTTGGGGCTAACGGCGCCGTCAGAATTGGAGTTCACGCTGCACGCTCTCGGGCAGAGGTTGCCAGATGGAGTCAGTACTTCCGGTGCTGTGAGCGGCCGGGTTCAGCTATCAGGCGGCGGTTGCGTTGGCGCCTTTCTTGAACCGTCCGAGCAGTGTGCAATCTTCATCGTCGTTCATGCTCGAACTGCGCAGGTCCATCAGTTCGGTGGTTGCAACTTTGGCGCCGCTGCATCTGCGGATGGAACATATAAACGCGTTTCGCCTCGCCCACACTAGCCGTGACCGGCCAACAGCTGCCAGCGGCCACAATCTCACCTTCACGGCGTGGCGAAATCTGCTCAAAAGCGGACATTGTCGCCGGCTCACAACGAAGAGGGTAGTGAGCGCGTGCGCACTGACCTTCACCCCTCCACAATCTTTGAATCGCCCTCACGCGCAACGCCTACTTCATGTCTCGCATTTTCACTTTCTTCCTTTTTGCCTTCATTGCTGCCAACAGCGTTGCCCAAGTCAGTGGGCAGCGCGTGAAAGTTCCAGGCACAGGCGTTGAAATCATCCCGCCAGCTGGACTTAGTGTGGCGAGAGCCGGCTCGACCCTGATAGACAAAAGCGGCGAAACGTTCATCTCTTTTGTGATGAGCGACTCTCGATACCGACTTGATACTGACCCGACTTGGCGACAGCTCTTCGCGCGACCGCCCGAGAAGACTGAGGGGGCATTGGCTGGAACCCTCCTTAGACGAACAAGAGCTGCAGATGGAGGCGGCTGGGATGGCTGGATGCTCACCGTCCCCAGGGGCGGTAAGGTTCTGACCGTCACAGCGGCGTACACAGGTACTTCAGCTGACTACTTCCAGCGAATTCGAGACCATCTGCTGACAATCACTTGGAACGACGCTGTTGCCGAGCCCGAGTTCGCTCTCGGCGTCAGCTTGAACCCCCGGGGTTTGAAGCTCGTCCGCGGAACCTTCGGTGCCCTTACTTACAACGGTTCGGGAGTAGTCGGCAGCCCTGGGCCTATGCTCATGATTCAGGCGACACCCATGCCTTCCGCAAAGGTGGATGCGGTGTTTCCGGCCGGTTGTCAGCAGATGATTTCAGCGGGCTTCGGAGGTCGGAAGTTTGTTGGGCCGACATCGCAAGAGAGGCCCTCCGCCTCCTACTGCGAAGGCTGGAGCAAAGAAACCGAATCCGAGATGCAGTACATAGCTCTTGTCCGCCTGAAGACGGGCGCGCTACTCAACATCATTGGGAGCGCGCCCTCTGCTTCGTTCGCCGAAAGTCTGCCTGCATTCAGGGATGCTGTATCAGAACTCAAGCTCGTACAGGGTCGTTCGCCAGAGGCACGGCCGTAGAGGAAGTTTTGGACGCCGTCCGAACGGCCGCTTCGGAGCGAGGTTCTCCGAAGCCGCCATTCGCTCATCGCCGAATCCGCGGTCACTCCACCTTCGCCGCCTGGACGCGGTGTGTGGCGGCGATGACACTGACCGACGACAGCGCCGTTGCGGCAGCAGCGACCACAGGAGACAGCAGCAGTACGGATGAACAGCATGAGACATCCGAAAATTTTCCGCCTTCAACATGGACGTCCGTGGATACTTTCTGATACCTTCCGCGGGAGCACCTAACGAAAGGCTTGAAGATGGGACTCTGGCGCGACATGGCGAGCTCGGTACGGCGAAATGCAATGGCCGACAGGGAAGCCAAGCTCGGCTTACTCTTGGCAGATAGGGCCGCGGGAAAGCCTGTTAGGGATGAAGATGTTCGCCTGTACCGGACCGTGATTGAGTTCGACCGCGAATACCTCAACGCAAATGCGAAGCTCGATGCCCGGGAAGAGTTCTCGCGGCAACAGCGGCAAGCAGCTTTCGCCGCACAGCAGGCTACTCAACAAGAGCAATGGGCACAGCGCCGCCGCCAGGAACGCGAGGCGTTGCGCGAGGCTGTAGCTGCCGCCAGAGAAGAGCAGACCGAAGCGTTGCAACAGACAATCGCGCAGCATGCCTCTAGTTTGAAGCGCATGCTCGAAGACGATGAGGAGCTTACTCAGGACGAGGTTCTGCAAGCAGTGTTCTTTGCAATTTCGCTCATGGCGCAGGAAGATGCGCAGCGCTTGGGACCACTTTTCGGTCAAGTCAGACGCTGGGTTTGGGACGCCCACGATGAGGACGGGTCCTTCTCCTCCAGCGACGCGGCTGATGAGCTCGACCAGGACGATTTCGGAGACGACCTGGACTACCGGGAAGCCGTTGCCATGAGGGTAGTTGGTGACAGAGTTTTGGAGGCGGCGCTTGCACCGTGGGACCCCCTTGAGAAGGAGCTGCTAGTCTTGAGGTACCCTAACTTCGACGCGAATCTGTCTGAAGTCGGTGGTCCCGGTTACGACGGCACCTTACGCGGCTGGTTCTTCCACCACGACTCTAAGCGCAATGCACTTGGCATCTATGAGCTGGACAGGGAGCAATGGGAGCACCGCCGGCTATTCTCATTGCCCCTTCCAGCTGATTTAAGGGACAAGTTTTCCGCCGGTTCTGTCTTCCTGCACGGTGCGGGCAAGTGGCTGGCAGTTGACCCTAACCAGCAGTTTGTCCTTGTTGGGCAGCAGCTTTATGCCTTCGACGGGGAACGGTTTAAGAAGTCCGGCGAGCTGCAACTTTCGAAGCTTCAGATTTTTGAATCAGGCAAACCGGCAGTGGTCATCCGCTCCGACTGGCGCGTAGAACAACAGCTCGCGGTGATTGACGGGCGGCCAATATGGGTTGGCCTGGTGGCGGATTCAGAGAAAGGCGCATACGTGGGCGTCGACCTAAGCACGAACCGCCTGATGTGGCAGTTTCCTTTTCTTGACCAAGGCGGGTCCTGTCCGGTAGGCGGATGGCAGTTCGCTGAATCAAGCGGCAGTTGGTGGGCCGTGACCAGCCAAGAGGAACTGATGGATGAGTCGGCTCCGGCTGGTGCCGAGAAAGGCGGCTTCCTGGGACGCCTGTTCAAGTCACAGCCAAAGCCCGCCCAGCCGAAAACTCGCTTCACTTACACGCTTGTCGAACGCGATGCGATGACGGGAAGTATCTTGAGGCAAATGCCTCTTGGTCCCTTGAGCCTTATGTCGCCCAATGTTCGCTTGGAAAGCGATAGCCGGCTTTCACTTTGGGATGGCACCACGCGACGCGGCTTTATCGACTGCAGCACGCTTCAGTACGTCGAGGACCGAGTGGAAGCAGAGGCTCAGCCCTTAGGGACCGTGGGCGGCGGCCCGCTTCACGTGCTGCAGCAGACACTACGTTTTCATGGGGGACGGCTCGACCACGACGGTGGGCTCGCGCGGTCAGATGTCCGGTTGCTGCCGTCGAGCCCTCACTGAAAAACTGGGCTCCTGTCGCGCACCCGGAACCGAGTGAAAGCGTGCCCGCCCGGGCGCGCCAGGAGCCGCACTCGGGCGACCCCATCAAGGATGGTTCGATGTTCGATGGATTGGCTTCTTACAGCTATGGCTGCAGGCAAAACTGGAGGGTTGCGGACGAACTTCCGGTATTGGCCCGACTGAAGCCGGTCGCGGTAGCGGCCGCCCCGACCAATCAGGTTTTCGCTGGTCAGGGCAGTAGAAGCTTCACTTTCGCGCTCACGTCCAGTGTGCACTTCGTCGTGACTGAAGCGAACTTCGAGGCATTGCGAGAGCGCCAATCGAGGCATCGCACTTGGTCAGTCAAGGCAACTCCAGTGACCTTGCCGGAGGACGGCGTGACCGGCACTTCGAAGGGATAGCCCTTCGCCTGGTTTGTGACCGGGCAGCAGAGCATCAAACCGCTCTTTCCGTTGTACGTCGCCGGTGAAAGCACCAGCGCGGGACGGCGACCCGCCTGTTCATGCCCCGCTTGGGGGTCGAAGTCTAACCAGACAACGTCGCCACGGCCAGGGACGTACGCACCCGTCACCAAGCCTCAGCCCCTACCGCCGGCCCTTCCAGTGCCAAACCATGCTGGTTTTCCGGGGTCATCTGCGCCAGCAGGTCTTCGAGGCTTTCTGTCGCCGGCTCGATGACCAGCTTGCCCCCTTCAACCCGCAGCTCAAGGCTCTGGCCGACCTGCATACCGGCGTCTTTCAGCGCCGGAGCAGGGACACGCACCGCGGCGCTGTTGCCCCACTTTTGAACTTCAACACGCATGTTTCTCTCCTTGCAATGTAGATACATTGTAGATACCTTTGGCGCCTAATGCAAGCTCCCATCGAGGAGGGTAGCGGCTCCGTCTGGTCTAGGTAGGTCAGGCGCGGAATGCTAGGCATATGCCAGCGCGGTCAGATGTCCGATGCAAACCCGTCAAGCGGCTTGGTACTGCTCCACCGCCCGAGCCAACTCCTGCGCCACTTGTGCACGCAAGGCCGGCGGCTCCAAGACCTCGACATGCGGCCCGTGGCGCAGGATATCCATCGTCAACTCGCGCGCATCGGCATACGGGACCTCCAGCACTAGGCGGTCCTGGGCGTCGCGCGTCATGCGTTGCTTCGGGTGCCAGCTCTCGCGCGACACCCAGCGGGCGCGCTCGGCGCTGAAGCGCAGCTTTGCCCATGTGAGTTGGCTGCCGCTAAAAATGCCGTAGCCCTCGCCGATGAACGAGGCAAGCACCTTCTTCGGCACCTTCCCTGCAGGGCGAGCGAGAACCTCCACGGCCTCCATTGAATCCATCGCGAACGACCGCAAGCCGTTGCGAACATGACAGTATGCGCACAGAAGCCAGTTCGAGCGGTAGTGCAAGAGCATCTGGGGCGACACCTCTCGCTCGCTGCTTTCGCCACGCCCCTTGGCAAAATATTTCAACTTCAGGCGTTCGCCGCGTAACAAGGCAGCGGCCACGACTTCGAAGTGCT
Source organism: Variovorax sp. WDL1 (assembly GCF_001541225.1). Classification (GTDB taxonomy): domain Bacteria; phylum Pseudomonadota; class Gammaproteobacteria; order Burkholderiales; family Burkholderiaceae_C; genus Variovorax. Next base: position 215,843 of record NZ_LMTS01000026.1, read on the forward strand.
TGTCTGGCACGGGCCGCGCGCCGGTGGTTATCAGGCGCACGCGGCCCTCGACGTCGGAAGCGGCGTGCTGTCCGGTCTCGATGACGGCGCGCAGTCGCGCCCGCAGAGGCTCGATATGTGAGCCCAGCAGCCCTGGCTGCATCTCCGACAGCAGCGCTTGCATCATCAGCAACGCATACGCCTCGCTCGAGTTAAACCACATCCCCGGGAGTTCTTGTCTTTCCAGGCCGGGCCCCGAGCCGGCGTACACGTAGCCACCGGCATCTCGGTCCCACTCAATGGGCGCTTGGAGACGGTCGCGCATGTATTCGATGTCGCGCTTGAAGGTGGCCCGGGAGACCTCCAGCTCCTCCAGCATCCGAGCGATGGGCACCGGCCTTCCACGCTGGAGCAAGGAATCGATTTTGTAGAAGCGCTCGGTCCGGTCCATGGGGGGCTTGTGGCGGCTGGGGAGTAACTCTTTGGTATCGGTGGCTCACGCTATGAGCCACCCATCTGCAAATACTACCTGCATTGCAAACAAAAAGAGGAGTTCGTGATGTCAGGTTCGATGCACTTTTCCACGCAAACCGAGGTCGTCGCGGCCGTTCTCAGCGCCCACGCAGCCCTGCGCGCCCAGCAGCGCGGGATGAACAGCCTCCTGCTCGATTGTTTGCTGCGGTACGGCCACTACTCCCATGACCACCTCGGAGCTGAGGTGGTCACCCTGGACAGCAGCGCCCTCCGAAAGATTGCCCGCAACGAATGTGCCGAGGCGCTGCGCCTCGCGAGTGAGACCCGCTCCGCGTACGCGGTCGTCGCTCATGGCCAGGTCGTCACCGTCGGCTACCGCTACCGCAAGGTGCTGCGCGACCGCAGCCTCTCCGACACGCGACAAGGCAGGGGCCGAAAGCTGTTGCGCCTGAACGCGAAGGCGCAAGCGACGAGCTTGACGTACTGCGGGCTAACGCTTCATTGATGAGGGAGCGAGAAAGCATGAAATCGATGGCACCGCCCTCCCCGCCGCATCAACTCCACCTCTCGGGCCCAGGCCTGTCGAGGTACGAGTTGGGCGAGCCGATGTTCGTCTATGAAGGTGCCCGCCTGCTGGGCACAGTGGAGCCTGTCGAGGTCAGCCCCGACAGGTCGGAGGTTCGCGTCGGCCGCTTTGTGCCCTCGCCGTCTTCAAGTAGGGAAGCTCGCAATTTCGCACCTCTATTGCTGGCCGAGGTAACCATGTTCCTTGCCGAGCGCTTCCCGGCTATTCAGGCCGTGCACTTCGCGTTGAGTCGGGAGCTCGGGAAGCTCGGCGACGGGTTGATGGTCGCAGCGGCGCGCGTCGAGTTCCTGAGGAGCATTGGAGCTACGGACATTGAAGCTCGTCCCACGCCTGACGCGAGCAGCCCCGGAAACTTCGTGGTCCACGGCGTGTGGGCGTACACAGAGGAGAACATCTCTTCCCTGCGGATGGCGCTGGCAACGGAGCGCGAGCTCTACCGCAAGCATCTGGTCTGCGCAGCCAAGCAAAGGGGTCTGGCGGCGCTGCTAGGTCGTTTGAAGGACCGGTGGGGCCGAGGCGATGACCCCTCCCGTTACTCCTTCGCGATGGGCTCGCAGGCGCGCAGCTGGCGATGGCAGTCGCATTGCTGAGCCCACAAATCCATCAACATTCATCCGACAAAATGCAAGTCCAAAAGTGGAGCGCCCTCGCCGGCCTGAGATTCGTCCTGGCGTTCATCGTCGCGGTGACTCATTTGCCCGACTTCGTGGCCATCGGCACCTGGGATTTCATCCCGAAGTTCGGTGCCTTCGAGGCGATACTCGGCTTCCTCCTCATCAGCGGCTACTCCATCGGAGCGTCGTACGCGAAGGAGCCAGAGGGGTTCCTCTGGCGCCGGGCGCTGCGTATCTATCCGGTTTACCTTGCGGCAGTCGCACTGACGTGTGGCGTCTTCGCGCTTGAGCACGACACGTTCCCGTCGGCTTGGCTTGTCTTGGTCAACGTCCTGTTTTTGAATCAGATTCTGACCAGCGACTCCTTTGTCGGGCCAGCCTGGACCTTGGCTCTGGAGGTCTGGCTCTACTGTTTGACCCCTTTGCTCTTCAAGCTCCGCCCGTCCACGTTGCGTGCCTTGACGGCTGCTTCATTCGCAGCCTACCTGGCGTACACCTGCGGGCGAACCCTCTTCCACTGGAATTACTATTCCGGGGTGGGGTTCGGCCTGAACCTCCTGTTGCTCTCGTTCATCTGGTTGGCCGGCCTTCGGCTTGCTCGAGAGCCGGAGAACTCCATCTCCATCCTGAAAGAAGTTGGCTGGATGTTCGCGCTGCACATCGTGCTCGCTACCGCCATTCAGTTTGCCTCCAGCTGGAAGCGTGGCTTGGTCGATGAGTTCCTCAACAGCGGAATCGACCATTTCGCCTTGCAGGCATTCACGTTGGTCGTTGTACTGTGGACGTTCAGACGGTTCACGACGTACCCTGGGGTGGGAGCAGGTGGCTCGGCAACGCTGCGACTGCTTGGCGACATTTCCTACCCGATGTACGTGGCCCACATCCCAGTGTTTTATCTGCTGAAGCTCGCTTCGCTCGAATCTCCAACCCTCTACTTGGCCACGGTCGTAGGGGTCTCATTTCTTCTGTACTGGGGACTGGACAAGTACTCGCAGCAGCGGAGCTCTGCTCCTGTGGATAGCCGGCGTGACGCGCTTGGGCAGATGGGGCGAACCGAGACATGAAAAGAGACCCCAGGTCAACGGGGGTAGCAGCGGAGGAGGCTGCGCAGGGCTGGGCCTAAAAGGCTGCGTCTTCCTCCCTCGAACTCCCTACGCAGTTTGCTGAATCCAACTGAGCATCGGGGCCCGAAGCTTATCGGGCATCTCACACATCACTTCCCGGACAGCCGCTCGTAGGAGCCCGGGCTTGGCGCCAAGGGGAACTCTTTCTCGAAGCACTCCAGCACTCGTACTCCAGGCCGAGGGTCCAACGGCTGCGCGGTTGCGGCCGGATGAACGGTTGGAAGGACGCGCAAGGTCTGAACCACCAGGTGTCGCAGGAACGGCTTGCTCGCTATCCACGCCATCGCCTCCTGTCGTTCAGCATGGCGTCCAGGTGGGCATGCTCTGGCGATAGTGTGTCGAACAGCAGGTTCGCTTGGTAACCAGGCTTCGCAACAAAGCGCAGCCGTTCCTGCGACCATTCCCGCTCCAAGGTCCTCCATCAGCGACATGGCGACCGCCATGCGAGAAGCGCGCTCGCACCATTAGGCTAGCCCGCCAGCACCCGTGCCTCATCGACGAAGACTTTCCATGAGTTGCCATGTCGACTTTCCCGGCAGGCGGCACTCCCAAAAACGCCAACCGTTGACTTGACTTGCGGTGAGAGACATCGCCGCCGGTGACGGCGAGTCATAGCGCTTTCCGTTGAGGACCATGGCGCCGCCTTCAACTCGCGCGGTGTGGACTTTTCCTTTGTATGTGGCTCGGAATTCGGCACCAGCCGGAAACCGGATACCTTTCACGACCCAGTCCTGAGGAGACGCATCGTTCGATTTGGGAGGAATGGGCTTAGCTTTGCCCAGGCCAAGAAGGTCTCGAATGACTGCGTTGTACGTGACCTCCTCTGTCTCGCGACGAACAGTCAGCTCCTTGTAGACATCGAAGTCAACTTCAATGGTATGCATGGCTCGCTCCTTCGAATCGTGCAGAGCAACGTGTCTGCGCCGGCGAAAGTACTATAGTACTTTCAGTTCTTACAGTCAAACAGGCCGGTCCGCGGCGCCCTCCGTGACCCCGGAGCGTGAATCCAGGCTCGCGAGGCACCCTGAGTGGGGCTGAGGCCCTGGCCGGCTTTTCGCAGTCTCACGGTGGCCTGCAGCAGGCCTCCCCTGGGAGCCTGACGGGCCAGCACGCGTCCGTCTCGTTTACGGGCTGCTGCCGGCTCGGCGTAGTTTCAGCGCCAGTAGGTGACTCCGTCTTTGCACTTCCAGGCGGTCTTGTCATCAGTGACGCCCGTGCTGACGACAGGAAAGCCCTTGGAGTCCATGCCGACTGACGTGACTACGTCGCCTTCCTTGTGTCCAACCTTCTTGCAGTCGTGCTCCTTCACAAAGGCCTGCCAGCGCTCGCGCTTGTAAAGAACACCTGCGATGGGAACTCCGATGGCCACTGCTAGCAGCAAGGCTGCTCCAAGCACAGGGCGCGCCCTGCGAAAGAGGCGGCCTCTTCCTTCTGTTGGGCTTGCGGGTTGCTCGTTGTGCGGCATGCGAGCAATTCTGTACGCGATTGAGACCCCTTGCCACTCTCTCGAGGGTCGGATTCTCTTGTGCGCGGTTCTTGACTCGACGATGCGCCTGCTGGCGTCTCATGCGTCGCACCGCTGAAGGGGGAGATGAGACGCTTGAGACGGCTCGAAGCGCGCCTCTCTCCGTGACCTCGACAGCCAAGTTTGCCGCGGGCAGGCGACGGACCAGCGGATTGTGACGCTGCGCGTTTACCCGCTTGAGGTCAGGCTCCGTGTCGGCAAGCTTGCGTTCCAGCGCCGGCAGCCGCTCCGCC
>NZ_LMTS01000026.1:220409-282190 GCF_001541225.1 Variovorax sp. WDL1
TCGCTCCCTACCGTGGCCCGGCCAGCGTTTGCCTCGGTCAGCGCCCTCGATGCCGCATCTAGCCGCCGGCTCAGGTCTTCCGCCTGGCTTTCGGCGTCGCAGACATCCGCATTCGGGCCGAATAGACTTCGACCATGAGCGTCGGCCAACACATCCCCTTCGGACTTCGCCCGGACGGTTCGCTCATCGACCCGTTTACGGCCGAGCGGGGTTTAACCTGCAACTGCGTGTGCCCCGGGTGCAGGCTGCCATTGATGGCAAGGCAGGGTGACATCCTGGTCCATCATTTCAGCCACGTAGGCAACAACAACTGCAGGAACGGCCAGACGGCCGCCCTTCTCCTGGCGGCAAAACAAGTTCTTCAGAGCCATCGGCGCATCGAGCTGCCGGAGCTTGTCGTGACCGCAACGGATGAGCCGCGGTTTGGCCGGCCCCGGCAGAAGACTTTCCGCCAGCGGCAGGCTCGTTGGGACTTCGAGACCGTTCAGCTGGAACGGTCCGTCGCAGGACATCGCGCTGACGCCTACGGCATTCGTGCGGACGGCTCTGCGGGCGTCGTGGAGTTCCGAATCACCGCCAAGCCAATGAGCTGAAGCGCGCCGCGTATCGCGAAGCGAACATTCCCGCGGTCGAGGTCGACCTGCGACCCCTCGTCGGCAAAGCCCTCACGCTGGAGGAGCTGGCCAAGGAGGTCTGTGACAGCCCCGCAAACCGGGAGTGGCTCCATCATCCGGAGGCAGCATCGCTCGAGCGGCAGCTCATGGCCGAACTCCACGCTTTGCGACCCTCGCCTGCACCAGCGCTGGCGCCGTTCAGGAGCGCCGGACCGCCGGTCTTCATGCGCACGGGAACCGACCTCAGTATGCTCGACGCGGAGCGCCTGACCGCCCGCAAGGAGCACGAGCGCCACCGTGCGCTGACGCCCGAGCAGAAGCTCGCCGAGCTTCAGGCCGCACTGGGCGCGTCGCCGGACGCCTGGCCCGACCTGTTCACGACGGTGAAGCCCAACTCACGGCCGACCGTCAATGCGCCAGCGCCTCTTTGGCAAGGTGCCCTCTTCCAAGAATTCGTTCTCGGTACCCTCGGGAACGCGCGGAAGCGCGATTACGGCTTCTCGGCTGCAGCGGTGAACGGCTGGACCTGGGCATTATTCGACGCCTGCCCTGGCGAGTCGATGACTGGCATCATTTCGGAAATGCTTCGCTTCCTCGGGCATCTTGTCGCTAAGGGCTACCAGCGCTTCTCGGGGGACAAGTACTTCGTCGTGCGTGATTCGCTGCCACCGCCCGGCGGCTGAACCTGTCCAGAGCCGGGCCCGCTCCCGGCCGATTCAAGGTTCCCCAAGCTCGTGCAGAAGTGCTTCAGAGAGCGCGGCCGAAGCCTGCTTTTCAGACAAGCTCTCAGTCGCGCCTGTGACCTTGAAATCCCAATCATCTGGGTACCGTAGGCCCGCTATTGCTGCAAGCCTGAGGAGGATGGCGAACTTCTGAGCGTGATTGAGGTTGACGTTTGCGAACCAGCCCTCCTGCAGTTCCACCCACGTGCCCGGCGTCGCTGCGAGTGCCGAACCCTGTGGGAAAAGAGCTTCGACGGATTTGGCGAAATAGGCTCTGCCGCCGCGCTTGAAGTAGTGACTCTTCCGCTGAAGGTAAACGCTCAAAAGTCCGGGACGATGGTCGCGCAAGCGTTCGACCAGCCAGATGTACGCGTCCTTCCCGGAGACCGACTGCTCGACGCGACCGTTGATAGTCGCTGTGGTTGGCGTTGCCCCCGCGCTCTTGTGCTTGGCCATCGGGAAACGCTCGTCAAGCACTTCCGCTGCGATAGCAGCAAATTCCTTGTTCCCCTTCGCAAGGGCGTTTGCTTTCAAGGATTCAAGCTCCTCTCGCGTCAGCGAGGGATTCCTGGCCCTTGCCTCGAATTGTGCGATGTCCATCTGAGAGGTGTTCCTATTTCACGAGGAGCCGAGGACAGACGTTGCCTGGGCGGCGGCGGACTTCGGAAGCGCCTCGACCTCTCCCTGTGCTTCCATGCGGCTAAGATTTGGCATCACCACCTGGAGACACCGCATGACGCTGGACGAATATACCGAAGCCGCGAAGAGAATTTATGCGGAGCAGCAGGACCTCGCTCAGTCGATGTCCCAACTCGCGCTCTCGGCCAGAGCGGTGCCGACCAACCCGGAATTTTTGGCTCTCATGACCAAGCAGTGGGGGCTCGTGCAGCAAGTGGCCTCGCTGAACACGCAACTGATGATGGGCATCGTGGCTCCGAACAAATAGGGGCCGGCCGGTCGCCGGCTGCGGAGATTTATGCCGCAAAGCGTGTGGAGAGGATGTGGTTCTTTGGAGTCCGACCTACATATCAGAAAAGCAGGCGAGATTGTCTTGGCACCGGATGTTGTGTAAGTAGCTCTGACGCCCAGCATGCAGAGGTCGGTGCTCGTGCCCATATAGGCGGGCGGTCTCATGCCTCCAACGCACCCGTGTGGCCAGGTCCAACTTCGCCGACGGTAGAGCCCCCGCACCCAACGACACGGAAAGTGTGGGCACTGCAGGAAGTTCATGGTTCCGCGCTTGGTAACCTTCACGGACAAGCCGGAGCCTACAAGGCTGCTACCGGAGGTATTCGAAGGCGCCTTGGGCAGTACTAGTTTCCCGTGAGCCGCGCGTCTAAGAATCCAAGCACGTCTCGGGTCGCCGCTTCTTTCTGTGCTGTGTTTGTCCAGAAAGATGCTCCCTTCTTCACGCAGCCCTTCCTCATCTCGCCAAGTAGTTCCTCGTAATTCGCTTCGGAAAAGTACTTTCCACCCAGTGCGTACCGACCGTCCGGCTCCACTACAACAGCACAATCCATGTAGTTCTCAACCGTGCTGGCTCGAAAGAGGCGCGTGTTGGCTGGGTCGCCGTCGAAGCCGTGACTGGCTCCGGCATACACCTTGACCTCAATCTTCCCTCCAGCATTCGCATAGTCCTTGGCAAGTTCTTCGCACGGCTTCACGCCGGTGTAATCGTCCCTTTCCCCCAGCGCCATGAAGACCACGCTTGCTGGCTTGGGCTCTCGCGGTCGGGCACTGCAGCTCGGATAGAAAGGAATGGCGACGGCGAACCGGTCGCTCTGCTCTGGCAGGTATGTTCGGTCAGCCGCGTAGAGCGCAACGAGCCCACCGCGAGAGAATCCCATGACGGCTATGCGCGCTGGCAGGTGCGATTGTTCGACCAGAAAACGGCGCGCTGCGAAGGCATCACGCGTTTGCTGCAGTGTCGTCAGCTGACTTTGATTTTCTCCAGTGTTGGAGATTCCCCGCGGCCCAAACGTGTCGATGGCAAGGACGGTGTAGCCGCGCTCACTCAGAGCACGCCCGTAGTGGCCTTCTCGGTGGTCTGTCCAGCCGGAGGAGCCATGTACCAGAACCACGGCCCCCTTTGGAGCGCCGGTGGCTTTGTAGAGCACTCCTTGCAGCTTGCGTGGGGCCCCGGATGCCTCGGTAACCTCAAACGAAACGGTCTCCCCTCCTCGTGGCTGTGCTACCGCGAGATGAAGGGCATTGAAAGCAAGGATTGATGCGGCGAGAAGTCGCCAGCTTCTCCACGCTACAGAATGAAGAACGTGCATCGCCGCTCCTTTGACCGCGCTCTGACGCGCCAGGCGGCATGATGGCCGTTTCGGTGACCTCTGTCTAGCTAGAAGGGCAGGATGTGGGCATGCATCGAGGGGTCGGTGGCTCGGCCTTCGCCCGTCGACTGGCGGATAGCGTTGCGCGTGCGTGGTCAGCGACAGCTTCGCTTGTGGCCATCCAGTCTGGCGCTCGAGTTCGCTCAGTTCGACGTCCTCCGGGTTGCGGTCAGCCCTGAATCCCTCTCGCAACACGGCTGGCCACCCCAGCGTCTTGGCGAGAGCCTCGACGGACTCCAGCCCTGCTTTCAAGCGCGGCGCCACGTCCGCTTCGATTTCATGGCCAACCTGCTCGGTCCAGGGTGTCGCGGGCCCTTTGCCCACAACGAGGTTTGCGAGGCACTCCACGGTGATGGCATGGACGTAGCCGCTTGGAAACTCGAGCTCGAGGTGCATGTCGTCGAGCGCACCCCACACGCGGTTTCGCCATTCGAGCCACTTTCTTCGGAGAATGAGTTTGTCGATGTGGGTCTGGAGGTCTGGCGCAGGTTCGTCGTTGCCCCACTTCCAGGGAATGAGGTCGACGTTGCGACCAAGGCGGCGCGACTCCTGCCTGATTGCATCCATGACGCGCACGAGTTCGGCCGAGTACGCGTTGTCATCAAAGGTGAGTTTCAGCGGTCCTTTGCCATGGAACGCAGGATTCAGCTGTGAGCGGAACGATTCGGGTATCGCCCAGGTCGTGTGCCCGAGGCTCACCTCCAGCCTTATGGCGTCCTCGATGCGAGCGCAGCCTGGGTCCCCGCAGGTGTCGCAGGTGAAGAGGTAGACGTCCGCCCAGCCCCCGGCCCTTGCCGCAGGAAGGAGCACGAAGTCAAAGGCGTAGCGCTCGTCCGCGTCGAGCACAAGCCCATCGACCAACGGCACGACCTTCAGGCGAACCCGCCCCTCCTCTCCTTCCAGGAAGTAGTTTTCGAACGTCAAGGCTTGTGGCATGCGAACTCCCTCTAAAAACCGGCGTGGGCAGTGGGATGCATTGTTCACCAACAGCTCCATGGCCTGGCGCTGGCGGGGCCGGAGCACGCCAGGCAGAAGCCTCGGTGGCCATTGCTGCTTCGTGCGCATCGCGTCTCATGCGTCTCACCGCTTAAGCGGAATGAGACGCTCTCGAAAGCGCGCCTCCTGCCCCCCTTGGCCTCCACAGGCATGTTTGCCGTGGGGACGCGACATACCAGCGGATTGTGACGCTGCGCGTTTTCCCGCTTGAGGTCTGGCTCCCTTCCGTGGCCCGGGCCCCGTTTGCCTCGGTCAGCGCCTTCAGGTTTGGACCATGAGCGTCGGCCCCGACGGTTCGCTCATCGACCCGTTTACGTTTACGGCCGAGCGGGGCACTATTCGGCCCGAATGCGGATGCATGTATTGCGTTGCAGTGGCCCGGCTAGTCGCGCATCAGCGCGACCGGGCCCGTGAACTTATGAAGGAGCGTGCCGTCGTGGTGCCACAGGTGGAAGATGGTCGGCTCGGTGCGGCGGATTTGCTTGCCCGCCATCTCCGTGTAGCCGTCCTTGCCCAGGAATCGACACAGGTCGCCGACATTGTTGGTCTGCAGGACCTTGCGAGGCTCGGCAGGTGGCTTCGTGCCTTCGGGCTGCGGCTTGACCAGTTCGATATCCCACTTGTTCAAGGCCCAAGCCTTGGGGAATTCGAGAACCAGGCCTCGCTTTTGGGCGAGCGCCTCCACTTCTTGTTGGGTGATGAGCACAGTGCTTCCTTGATGAGAGTTGACCCTTTGCCGTATAGCGAAGGTCAGCACGCCCGCGGAATCGCCGGCGCGGATGAATACGAGGGTCGCCCCCCCTTCGTTGGGGGGTTTGGAAGGGGTTATCGGCAGAATGAGGGAAAAGTTGAGGGTCGCCGCCACAGCCCCGCGCCCCTATCATCCAAGCTACGCCGAACGACTAACCCTCGATGCCTCTGCGCGCTACCACCGGTACGACAAACCTGCACGCCTTCGAATTTGAGGAAGGCCAGTGGGAGGAGCTCAAGGCTACCTACAAGCGGCTCGGCTTGACCATGCCCTGTTGCCAGCGTGCAGCGGTACCCAAGACGAGCCCGCTCGGGAACTATTTCTTTGCGCACGCCCGTAAGGGACCTTGTGCCACCGCCCCTGAAAGCGCCCAGCACCTCTACTGCAAACAGCTCATCGCGCAGGCGGCGCACGCGGCCGGCTGGACGGTGACCACTGAGCGGCCGGGGGCCTGCCCCACCGGCGAGGCGTGGATTGCCGACGTCTTCTGCGAGCGCGGCCGTGCCCAGGTCGCGTTCGAAGTGCAGATGTCCCCGCAGCCGCACGCCGAGACGCTTCGGCGGCAACGCCGCTACAGGGATTCCGGGGTACGCGGCGCCTGGTTCCACGCGCCGATGAAGAGCGGCATTGCGCCGTTGACGGACAAGGAAACCCCGGTCTTCTCCCTCGAGGACTTCGAGGTCGGCGTGCCGCCCCGGGTCAAAGGATTCCCTCTGGCGCTGCCCGAGTTCGTTGAGGCGCTGCTGGGCAAGCGGCTGACCTACGAGGTGCCTGAATACACCCGAACGCTCCACGTCGGATACCTGTTGGGCGAGTGCTGGACATGCAAACGGCAGCTGAAGCACGTCTGCGGGATGCTCGACAGCGCGGAACAACCCTGGTGGTATCACCCGCTCACCGCTGCTTCTCTTTCCCAGACCCTCGCCGGCGTGCAGGCCGCGCTAAGCTCGAGCGAGCTTGCCGGCCTCGGTCTAAACCGTATCGAGCAGTATGAAATCAACCTCGGCAGGAGGTCCAAGGCGCCGACAAGCAACATCTGCCTGCACTGCAATGCGCCGCAGCCCAACGAGTACGTCACGGAAAAGCTGCGCGCCGCGCTCGGCGCTCCTGGCGAATTGAAGAACCCGCCCGCACGGGTGTCCTCCCTCCTCGGCGCCGCCGTGCTTACCCGCACCGAGCGCGGGGCAGGCCGCTGGAAGCTGCACGATGCAGCAGCAGTTCCCAGCGGGCACCTCGCTGCCTGAATGGGCAGGAAAAAGCCCAGGCGCGAGGCCCGGGCTGCTTGGAATCAAGCTTGCGCGGCATCCATGTGCTTGGCGTACGCCCACGAGACTTGTTGGTTGTATGCAGCAAAGGGGGACGTGTCCGGGCGCAGCAGCAGCGCGATGGGCTGCAACGCGACCGCCAGGCCCTCTTCTGCTTGCAAGGCGGAGAGTTCGGGCGCCGGCGCGTTGAGGAGGTACGTTGTCACCAGGAAGCGCCTGGTACCGTTCTCGCCGCCGCAGGGACCGACGAACAGCGGCACGACGTCGGATGTCCTGACGTCAAGGCCAATCTCTTCCTTCGTTTCTCGCAAGAGCGCTTGCAGTTCGGTCTCGCCGGGGTCGACCTTGCCGCCAGGCAGGCCCCACTGCGTGGGGTCGTCGCGTCGCGAAACGGCTACGACGTGATTGCCGACAACCGCCATGAGACAGACGGCGAGGGGGAGCGACTGGTTGTTCATACTGGTTGCTTTAAGGGAGACTGCCTTAAGCGTGTAGCAAAGGGCATCGCCGCGAGGTACCGTCGTAGGCGATGGTTAGGGGAGGCACCTGCCGGGGCGACCTTCAGACATAGGCTGGGCGGCACAGCTTCATGCGCAGTGGCACTTCGGGAGTCGGGCCAAGGAAGGCGTTTCCTGACGCCTGACGCTGCGCAGCCTGAACGTCCCGCTCAGTCTTGGAGAGCGCCATCGCCTTCACCTTGGCAGCAGACACCGGCCCCGCGACCCCTTCACGTTGCTTCCAACGTGTCCGCCGGACGATGGAATCCAGCATGCCGGTGTGGCGCGCGGACGTGGCCAGGACGCCGAGCTGCGCGTAATAGAAGAACGAGATGGCGCCCGACGAAGCGCCGCTGGCGGTGTCGGCAACCTTGCCCTCCGCCTCCCAGGCCAGGAACGTGTCCGCGCCCTCCACGTCGACCTCGAACAGCTCGGACTCCCACAACTGCAGGACTTCTCGGCCGTTACCCAGCCTGCGGTTGGGCGTGCCCTCGCGTGCCGCGAGCTCGGCGTGCAGGTCGCGAAGGCCTGAATAGTCCCCCGCGTACCCCTGGTCCCATTCCTCCCCCACAGCGATGAAGCGCGGCGCCGGAAAGCTCTGGACCGGATACGCAATCACGTCCTTCGGCGGATAGTAGCGCGCGCCGTTCACGTGCACGTCCAGCCACACCTCCACCGCGGCGAAAGGGCGCTCGGCGTTGCCGTGAAGCCCCCACAGTGCATCGATGGCAACAAGAGCCTGCGGCGAGACCAGCTCGAAGCGTGGCGCGGCCAGGCCGTCTCTGCGGCAGGCGCGCGCTTCGTCGGCATCGGCGGTCAGGCAGTAGCGAAGGAGTTCTTTGAGCATCGCCGGCGAATACGTGTCCGGCGCCACCGGCAGGAACCCGTCCTTGTCCAAGGTGCGCCCAAGCCACGTCCTGCGGTCAAAATCGTACTGCGTGTCCACTAGGAAGCGCTGGATGTTGTTGAGCCCGCGGAGCCAGGCGTAGCCGGGGCCCGACTCGAGCATGTTCTCAAGCGACTTGTCCCGGCCGACGGCCGCGCAAAGCGAACACCCGAAGCGTGCACCGCAGGCCCGCGACTTCTTGGCGCCCTCACTCGCCATGTCGGCGACTACTGCGCAGGAGGAACCGCCACCCGCGGCGTAGAGGTCGAACACGTCGGCCGCGTCGGTGAAGGCCTCCATGTCGCCAGCACGCATTCTTCCGAGGCTCTCCCAGACATCGTCCGACGTCCATAGCGCGATGGGGCTTAGGTAGAGCGCGCCATCCTTCTCCCAGGGCACGAAGGCGGACTCCTTGCGCTCGTCCATGCGTTCCGCGCGACCAGTAGATTCCTCGAATCGGGTGCCAATGACGGTGACTGGGCGGCCGGCGTGCTTGCCGAACGCGGCCAGGAGGCGCTTTCGCAGCTTAACCATTGGCAAAATCTTGTAGCCGATGGTGCAGTCGCGAGACGACGAGTTTGCGAAGGTCGGGAGCTTGCGCCCCGAGAGAACCGAGACCGCCCAGGTGTCGTTGAGCGCCGGGCGGGCGACGTCGGCCCGTACGACCAGGCCATGGCGGACGGCGAATCGACGCACCTTCTCCAACTCCTGCATCGCCAGCGCCGAGACGGTTGGGTTCTCGATGCCGGTGTCTCCGTGGGTGACCAGGATGGGTGGCACGATGCCGCCGGCGCGTTTTAGGCTGAGGGCAGCGTTGAGCGTCAGGGCCAGGACGATGGAGGAGTCCTTGCCTCCGCTATAGGCCACCAGCAGCGGCGAGCCAGCCTCCAACAGGCCGCGCAGGACCGCCATGGCCTCGTGTTCACGCAGGTGGGCCTCTGAGAGTTCAGTTGCAAGCATTGTCGACCGATTGAGCTCGGCTAGAAGAGTTCGAAGAAGCCCCAGTCTGAACGAGGAGAACTATGCTAGGTCGCCTATAAGCCTTGGGCTAAGAGTTGCTAAACAGTTTAGCATCTCGCACGCGTTTTAGCCAAGCAAAATGAGATGCTAGGAGGCGTCGTCACTAGACAAGGCAGTCACCTTCTAAACCGCTGCCCGCCTTGCCGCTCTTTGCGCTGCAGCAGCATTCCAGGACACCCCATGGCCAACCCAAAGTACACCGGCAGCCTCTACCAGCTGTCCTCGCGTTTCCAGCTTCACGTCGGAGCGTACGTTGCCGTAAACGGCCCTTACGACACCTATGGCGTCGTGCAGAAGTCGGAGAAGCAGCCGGACGACAAGTTCCTGAACCTGATTCGGGGCGTTCCGGCCAGGCTCGGCGTCAAGCCAGTCGCCCAATTCTGACCATTCCCGCCCTGCAGCCTTCTGGTTGCAGGGCGTTTTTCAGGCCCGGCGCGGGGAGGTTCGGAAACGCGACAAAGGTCGCGCCAGCTCAGCGCTGAGAGCAAAAAAATACCGCCAGATGGCGGTATTTGTTCAATCAGCGTCCCGCCAGTAGGCGTCGCTCAAAAGGCGATATACTAGGCGGTTGTATTGGCTGTAGCGGATGTCGACCGGAACGCCCCGACGGTAGGTAAGGACGTCGAAGGTGTCCCGGATGAAAAGCGCGACGGCCGCGCTTCGGCTGATGCCAAGGTCGCAATGCACCAGCACTTCGTCGAGCTGCTCGTTCGCGCGCAGAAAGGCCACGATTTCGCGGGCCATCTCCTTGCTGAACACGATGCGCTCCGGCTCAGGCTTGTCGGCATCGTGGAATGCGAGGCGCAGAACTGCTGCCCATCCCGAATGGAGCACAGCGTCCGGGTCGCCAGGTGTCGTCAGCGAGATGACGCCGCAGTTCGGCAAGGGGTGGATTTTCTCCGCCATGTGCCGCGGCAGGAAGTGAACACGTTTCATAAGAATCTCCGTTGGGGCCTGCTGCGTATAGGGCCGCCCCTGCACCTCGCGCGCTTCTCGCCGTCTCCGGCAAGGTTGCCGTCTCGAACTACTTTTCCAGTGCCTCCTCGGCCTGCGTTATCCGCAAGGCGCGCGACAGCAGGTCCAGACATTCCTGGGTACTGTGCACCTGGGCACAACTGCTGTCGAACCTCGCGCGATAGTCCAGGGCGAGGGCTGCCATCGCCTTGGCGGCGCGGTCTTGAGGGAAAGGCCCGTTGTGCGTCGCACAAAGGTGCAAGTCACTGACGCCGACGATACGGCACTTCTGGTAGGCCCCAAGAAGGATTGCTGCACTGTTGCTCGCATCCCTGCCCACAGCCTGCTCCGCTTCCTCCCGCTCCTTGATAGCAGTCTTTCCGGCGTGGCGCGTCGACCAAGCCTGGAAGGTGATGCCGAGTACCAGGGCGGTGCAGAGGATTAGCGTTACCCGCGGCAGGTGCTCGACCAGATAGCGCTCCAAGCGTCGCATTGCGACGCCGGCCTTGCCAAAGCGGGTGCCTGCCGGTTCGGCGGAAGGGTCGGCCTGCCCTGGCGGGGAAGTTCGGCGCCCTGATTGAAAGGCACCGACGAGGCCTGCGGCGGGGGTGGTCGTCTCCCATGCAAGGCCGTCGGCGCGCCCAGCAGCCATCCCAGCCAGGAAGGCTCGGCGGCCGTCCTCGATTAACCCGACGAGCTCGCCCACGGTCGGCTTGTCGTTCGCGAACGCACCGGCCATATCCATCACCGCCGATAGCGCAGCTTCTGCCGAGAGACGCCCGATGTTCAGCGCCCGGCAGATGCCCAGCGCGACACCGCCGATGTAGCCGAGGATGAACTCCCGGCGTCCGCCCCATTCGGTCGTAGGTGTCAAGCCAAGTGCCTGCAGCTGCGGCGGTACGATGGCTCGCACGCCATTGGCCACCCGCCTTAGCTTCGCTGACTCCGAAGCGTTGGCCGGCAAGGCCGGGCTGCGCAGATTGCGTGCAAACTGCAGTGGGTCCATTTGAGGTCACTCACGGGTCCGGCGCGGCGGAAGCAGTAGCGCGCCGGGCCGACGCCTTGGCACCCACTCTTCGTGCACCGCCGAAAAGACATTTTTCAATTCGTCGGCAAAGGCCAGGAAGAGATAGCGCGTTGCAAGGAGGTCAGTGTCGGTCATGCCGTCTAGGCCGCCCTGCTTCAGATGCTGCTGGAAAAAGACGAATACGGCCTGGTCGGGCGTGTCCGACGTCGAATCCGCAAGAAGGCAGGAATGCTCCAGCTTGAACTCCATGACGGACGGCGTCGCGGTGCTGAGGAGAACGTGCACCGCGGCGAGATGTGGCCGGGGGTGGTGCCCGTCCTTGGCAGGCGCGAGCTTTGCCAACAGGGCGCCACGCAGCGGTTGCGCCTCGAGGAAGGCCTTCAGCGAATCTGGGGTGTGCATCCGGCGCATTATTCACCCTGGCCGGCGGCCGGACCTGGCCACCCTAAGTACGGCGGCCCCTCCCACGGCGAAAGCATGAAAAAAAGCCCAGCTGGGAGGGCTGGGGCTGCTGCAGGATTGCTAGGCCCTGTCTTGACCGGGCTCGCGGGCCCCCGTCCTCAGAGGGGAACCTTGCAGTCCATGGCGCCGAAGGTACTCCCCCGCTCGGTCCGCGACTTCCATGGCGAAAGGCACGGTACCGGCATGCTTGCGCAGCGCATAGCGCAATCTGCCGAGCAATGCCGCCATTTCCTCAATGCTCGGCACCGGCGCCGAGGGCACCGTCTGCTCCTCGGCCGCAAGTAGCAGGTCAACCTCGGACGCGAGCCGGTATCGGCAACTCTCGCTGTGATACGCCAGCACCGGCGTCTTCGTCATGCAGGTGCAGCCTCCGGTCTGCAGCCGCGTCAAGCGCTTATGAATCTCGGTGCGGTCGGCGCGCTGCATTGCAGCCGGCTGGGGCGTGTCTCGCAGCGCGACAAGTTCTGCTTCCAGGCAGCGGCACAGCGCAAGGGCATCGCCGTATGCGGGTGTGCGCTGCTGGCCGAGCTCGACGCGCGTGCGCTCCAACGCGTCGGACAGAGGCGTTCCCGCGGGTGCCACGTGGCGCTGCGCAGCGGCTGGACCGTCTGTGGCTTGCGAGGGACAGGTTGGCGTCATAGAAGTCGGGCTGAGTGTCAGCTTGCACTGCTCGCGTCCACGGTGTCTTCCCACTCGGGCAGCACGCAAGACGAAAAGATGTTTTCCATTTGGTCGACCTGCCCGGCCAAAAGCAGCAGGAGCGCACGCGCCTCGGGCTCGACCAGGCCCAGGGCTTTCTTTTCGCTCAGCACCAGGGCGATGAAATGAACATGCGCGGTGGTGCGCAAAGGCTCCTTGTCCCTGGCCGCACCTTCACATGCTCTCACGAGAAGCGCTTCGAGAGAGGGAGGCGTAATCCTGCTGAGGAATAGATGCGCGGCGGCCATCCAGCCAGCTTCGGAGGGGGAACTCGCGCCGACGGGGTCCAGTGCCTCGAGGAGGCAGTCGCACAGAGGTGTTTGGGGTGACGTTATCGCGTTCATGCGCCAGCCTGGTCTTCGCGAGCCAGCTGCCGAAGGGTGGTGAGCACCGCAGTCTCTGCATCGGAGAATGCCGCGTTCTTCGCTTCCAGCGCTTGCTGCTGCTTGCTCAGCCGGGCTAGCGCCTCTGTACGCAAGGTAGCTTCACCCCCGTCGCTCAGATACCTCAGCGGAAAACGCAGCATGTGGGAATACCTCAGGCCAACGCCCTCGCGGTGGCGCGCGACCTCGAAGAAGATAACGTCGTCGCGAACGCCGGCGTTCATCAGCTGGTCGGCCCCGGGGTCCAGCGACGGAAACTCGTCAAGGAAGCTCTCGAATACGCCGTCACCTTTCACCCACGTGGGCTCGAACAGCGAACGGTGCACGGCCATGCGCTGCTCGAGCACAGGGCGCAGCGCTCGCAGCGCGTCAGCGTTCAACATCTGGTCGCGCGGCTCGGCACGCCCGGTCCCCTGCCGCAGTGCCGCGAGCGCCGAGGACACGGTGAGGCTGCGGACTTCAGAGGAGCTCAAGCTTGTGGCGGCAGTTGTGGTCATGACCTATCAATCTCTGGAATGCGAACCCGCTAAAGAGGCCGCGAAATCGCATTATAGCAGTCACTTGTATTTTAGAACCCTATTTCGGCCGAGACACATTTTAGTCAACTCGGAGGGCGTCCCGCCTCTTCGCGGGCGGGGCGCAATAGGCTCGCCCGCCAAAGGCTAAGCGGGAAGGCTAGACGCTGTATCCGGACAGTTACGTCCCCTGTGCTCTGTCTCGCCCTGAACTTGATACGCCCTCCTCGCCGAGGCTGCCCATGTCTTCATTTCATATCCAACGTCCGCCCCGAGGCTTCCTTCGCAACGCCACCCTCTATTTGCTCGCAGACATCACTCGCAGGGTTGTCTTTTCGCTGGTCGCCGTGTTGATGCTCGCATCAAGCGTTGCATTCACGCAGGCAGAAGGCGGCGGCGTCTGCCGCACGTGCCCTCAGGCGCGTCAGCCATCCTTGTCGTCGGAAGCTGATGCAGGGTCGTGCAAAGGAAAGGCCAGGCATGAAGAATCCACTCGGTAGGGAGCGGAGGGACGCTCCTATAAGACGCCCACGGCTCGCTAAAGCTTAAAGGACTTGCAGGGAGGGAGCCTCCGCGGGGGCCACGGTTGCAAAAGCATCGATATTCGGCGCTGTTCGCGAACTTTTCTGCAGACACCGGCGCGCCCTGGCACCTGACAGCAGTACATTTCGGTTACATTGCGTAGCCTAAATTAACAACAAAGGGCTACAGTGACGCTGGGGACCACAACGCCATTCCAATGGCTCAACTACAAACGCGCCTGGCTTGCAGCCGCAGCAGCGCTTGCTCTCAGTGCCTGCGGCGGCGGCGGTGGAGGCGGAGGCGGAGGCTTTATGTTTCCTGTAGCGGAGACGCCATCGCCTGCGGCGCCGGCAGAACCCGCTCCGACTCCTGAAAAGGAGTTCCGCGTTGGTGGAGAAGTGTCGGGCCTGAGCGGAACGCTTGTTCTGCACAACAACGGCGGCGACGCCATCAGCATCACCGCCAACGGCAGTTTCCAGTTCCCCAAGACCATCACAGCAGGCAACCCTTATGCCGTCACCGTGGCGGCGCAACCCCAGGGGCACCTGTGCTCCGTGAGCGCTGGCGAAGGCTCGGTAACCGCCGCAGTCACGGCTATCCGGGTGGTTTGCGCCGTCTCGACGTTCAACGTGGGCGGAAGCCTCAGCGGGCTGAGCGGCACCCTCGTGCTTCGCAACAACGGGGGCGACGAGCTGAACCTCAGCTCAAACGGTACCTTCCAATTTCCGACCGCCTTGGCTTACGGAAGCGCGTACGCGGTGACGGTCCGCACCCTGCCTACCGGGCAGGCCTGCACCGTCGCACTCGGCTCGGGGACGGTCCAGGGCACGGTCGGCGACGTAGCCATCAGCTGTGCGAACGTCCCGCCGCCGCCGGCGCCGAACAAGCCAGCGACCCCGACCGTCAGCTATGGCGTGAAGAGCTACATCCTTGCCTGGACGCCGGTATCTGGCGCCACGTACTACAAGCTCGGCCAGAGCACCGTCACGCCGAGCTCGCTCACGCTGATGGCGGACAACCTCCTGTCAACAACGTTCAGCCTACTCAATCTGCCCCTGCTCGAGCAGGTACCCACTGAGTTCGCGGTTCAAGCGTGCAATGCGAGTGGCTGCAGCCCCTTTTCGGACTCGGTGACGCCGGTGCCCAGCCTGGCCATCGGACACTTCAGAGCGCCGGTACCCGCGGGCAACACGAACTTCGGTCTTTCGGTTGCGGTTTCAGGTGACGGCAGCACGCTAGCGGTCGGTTCGAAGTTCTGGGTGACCAACACGGGCAAGGTCGACATCTACTCCCGCGTCGGTTCGAGCCAGTGGAAGTTCGAGGCCCGGGTGCTGGCGGACAACAATGACCCAAACGACTACTTCGGCGCGTCGGTAGCGCTCTCCGAGGATGGCTCGACGTTGGCCGTGGGCGCTGAAGCCGAGGCGAGTTCGGGAACCGGAACAGGTGCGGACCCGAACAACGACTCGCTCCCCGGCACCGGGGCTGCCTATGTCTTCAAGCGCAGTGGCGCGACCTGGTCGCAACAGGCCTATCTCAAGCGCTCGGTCGCTGGGTACTCTTCCTTCGGGAGCGCCGTTTCCTTGTCAGCTGACGGGACGCGTCTGGCGGTCGCAGCTCCGGATGAATCGCTTGGCGTGGCCACACGGGAAGGGGCGGTCTACGTATTCGAGCAATCTGCCGGCGCCTGGTCACAGCAAACGCGGCTCGTTGCGTCGCATCCCCATTTCTTCGCGCATTTCGGCCATGGTTTGGCGCTTTCGCCCGACGGGAGTACGCTGGCCATCGGTGAGTATGCGCACCCCAGCATCGCGGATGGCGACGAGACGAGCAATGCGGGCGTGATATCTGGTGCGGTTCACGTCTATGCTGCCAACGGCTCGAGCTGGACGCGTACGTCCTTCCTGAAGTCGCCCACTCCCGCCCTGCCGACGGTCTTTGGCATCACGGTTGCGCTCTCAGGTGACGGCAGTGTCCTTGCCGTCGGCGCCACGAACGAAAGTTCAGGCTGGAACAGCACGACTGGCTTTGACGGTACGGCGCCGCCAGCGCTCAATTCCGGTGCGGTCCACACCTACCGGCGCGCGCCCGGGGGCGCCTATGCACTCGAGACGACCCTCAAGCCTGCGGTCACGTACGCAAACCAGGGCATGGGGCAAAGCATCTCGCTTTCATACGATGGACTGCTCATGGCGGTGGGCATTGTCTTCGACCGCTCTACCGCAACTGGCATCAATGGCTCAGGGCCACTGGATATGGTCGGTGGCACCACGGGTGCGGTGCAAACCTTCCACCACCGAACGGGTTTATGGAAGCTCGAGGATTTCGTCAAGGCCAGGCCAACTGCCCTGAGCGGTTCGGTGAGCGGCTTCGGCTGGGCCGTTTCCCTTTCACGCGAGGGCGGAACCTTGGCTGTAGGTGCCCCCAGTGAGACGAACGTGACCTCTGGCATCAATGGCGTTCCGACCGGACCCGCGACGGCCTACTCGGGTGCGGTCTACCTGTATTGACGCCTCCCGCTTCGGCCGAAGCAAAGTGCAGAACGTCATCCTCGCCTGCTTCATTCCCTGCGCCAACGCCCGCCTCCCGGCCAAGGGCAGGTGGGTCGTGCAGAAAAGGCCTAAGGCCTGGCCCGATTCCTGGGCCGATGGCATGCGACATCGCGCTCGAGGCGAACAGCCGATTCGAGCGCTTAAGCCAGCGGGAGCGTGCCGACCGTAGAGAAACGGCGGAGTGCGTTCAAAACGACTTCCGGGTATGAGCAATAGAGCTACCAGGGACTGGCCTCGGACTGAGGAACGTCTTCAAAACAACATCGCGCCTGTCAAATGCAAATCGATAAATGGAGCGTGCTTGCGGGCCTGCGCTTTGTCCTGGCCTTCATCGTTGCAGTAAACCATCTGCCCGACTTTGTCCCGGTCGGGATTTGGGCGTTGGTTCCAAAATTCGGCGCCTTTGAAGCGGTGCTGGGCTTCCTGCTGATTAGTGGGTTTTCGATAGGCACCTCGTACCAGAAAGAGCCGAAAGCGTTCCTCCGGCGGCGCACTCTAAGAATCTATCCAATTTACATCGCCGCGCTCGCCCTGACTTGCGTCGTCTTCGCGATGGAGCACGGCACCATGCCGTCGGCCTGGTTGCTCGTGGCGAACGTGCTCTTCCTGAATCAGATTGTGACCAGCGACTCGTTCGTCGGCCCTGCTTGGAGCCTGGCGCTGGAGTTCTGGCTTTACCTGCTCACGCCGCTACTCTTCAGCCTGAAGCCTTCGACCCTGCAGCTGCTGGCGCGCGTGTCGTTCGTCGCGTTCCTCGCGCACACCTGCGGTCGGACGCTGTTTCACTGGAACTACTATTCGGGCGTGGGGTATGGCCTCAACCTCGTATTCCTGTCCTTCATCTGGCTGGCGGGATTCAGGCTTGCGCGAGAGCCGCAGCGCTACCAGCCCATACTGAATGAGGTAGGGTGGATGTTTGCGCTGCACATTCTCCTCGCCATATCCATCCAGTTCGCCTCGAGTTGGAAGCGAGACCAGGTCGACCAGTTCCTGCACGTCGGCATCGACAGCTTCGCACTGCAGGCATTCACCTTGCTTGCCGTGCTCTGGACCTTTAAGCGAATTGCAAAATCCGTAGGCGCGCAATCGAGCGGCTCAGCGGCACTTCGGTTGCTTGGCGATATCTCCTACCCGCTCTACATCATCCACATCCCAGCGTTCTATTTCCTGAAGCAAAGCGGGTTTGACTCCCCTATCCTGTACCTGGCAGCAGCCATCGTCGGCTCGTTCCTCC
This sequence comes from Variovorax sp. WDL1, assembly GCF_001541225.1. Classification (GTDB taxonomy): domain Bacteria; phylum Pseudomonadota; class Gammaproteobacteria; order Burkholderiales; family Burkholderiaceae_C; genus Variovorax. Next base: position 237,848 of record NZ_LMTS01000026.1, read on the forward strand.
TATCTTGGGGCTTGGACAGGTATTCGCAGCAACGGCATCAGCGGTCCACCGGCAACGATTCGACTGCGACACAGCCCCAGGGGAATTCATAGTCGCGGAGTGGCTTTGGCGCAAAACCTAACGGCGCCGGTAGCGCGAATCCATTCTTTGATGGTAGCCAACTGGTTCCCAGTCGTCGGAGCCCGCTCGCTTCATCGAAATGCGAAACGGAGCGCTTGACCCCGCTTGAAGGGGCCCCGTGGTGAACAACTCAAAATGGTCGCTGTCGTAACCCTGCTCTAGGGTGTACTTGTAGACCTCGGTTCGAGGTGCCCTGGCCGGACCGATGCACTGGGCCACCAGCGCTGCGGTTCCATCTTTATACACAGACAGAGTAGAGCAGCCGTCCACTGCTTCAAAGCGGCCACACACGGTGCAGTCGGCTGTGCAGGATTTCGGTAATAGCCCGAATAAAATCGCCCCTGCAAGGAACAACTTTAGAGCCTCAAACATCGTGTTGCCGTGTGACTGCTTCCCATGGCAGAAGTCTACGTTGCCCCTTACTGTCATCCTTAAGCCGTTTGTCACGATTATTGGGGGCCGTTTGTCCTGCTGTGCTGGGCGCCAAGGGTCAGCCGGTGGCAAGCATATCGGCAACCCTTCCATGCCTTTTTTCCCCTGCGGTTTGGTCCGGGACCTCCGGGCGGCGCAGAAGGCTGCGCTCAAGCCCCTGCAGCCCGAACCCCGGCGCACTCGGGAATAGGAAAGCAGTTCTGTACACTCGCCAATCGGGAACGAGGAGAAGTCACCTATGCGCTTTTTGAAGGCGAGTGCGATTGTTGCGACGGCCTTGGTACTTCACGGCTGCGCTATCAGCTCGAAACCCATACCGGGTCCGAACGGGCGAACTGCATACACGGTCAAGTGCGGCAGCGCAGTTCTTCATGCTTGCTACGAGGAAGCCGCCAAGCTCTGCCCACAGGGCTACAGCCTCGTAGACCGGCAGGACGGGCCGAATGGAATCGTGACCCCGATGGGCGCCGGCGCCACGTTCGTGCGGGGACCGAACTCAATGTTCATTGAGTGCAAGAGCTGAACCGAGTCGGGGCAATCGGCGCCAATGGTCTCACAGGGGACCTAGGCGCCCGCGTCTCGGTGCTCTGGCTCGATACAGTCGGCGCCCGCCGGACGCAATGCGTAGCGGGTCAGCCTGGCGCCGTTCCGCCACTTCCGTTCACTTCGAAGGGTCGTTGCCAGCCACCAGCACGACTGGCTTCCCGTCTTCAATCACCTGCTTGCCGTCGAAGATGCTCACTTCCATCTTTCCAACCGCAGGCAGGCTGAGCGAGATTCGGTCGCCGTCCTGGGAAAAAGTACCGCCGGGAGAGCAGGTTCCAAACTCAGGCGTCCACTTCGCTTGGTTGTTCTTCTCCAAGATGACGAAGAAGTAGAGCGTTTCACAGCTATTGCCGCGGCCACCGCTGCTCGCAAGGAGTACGGCATCCCGGCCCCCAGAAAGCGCGAACCGCCGGACGATGCTTTGCCATTGGGCGTCCTCGCCGGTAAACAGAGGCGCACCGCCCAACGTGACAGCTCGCTCCCCAGAAGGCAACTCAGTGACCTTGAGCTCCCCGGCGACGGTGCCGAGCGTCTTCGGCCCGTCTGCCTCGATTTGCCCCACGACCTTGGTGCCAGCGGCGGGGTCTACAGTGGCAGCGGCCGCCGCCTGCGGCACTGCTGTCGTGACGGCCGGATTGGACGCGGGCACCGGGCCTTGAGCCGCCGCAGCGCTCTGAGCAGCGATGTACGGCGCTACGCTTGAGAATTTGAAGACAAGTTCGGGCGCCTCCAGCTTCCCGCGCAGGGTCACGCTCTGCTCAGCAAGGCAGTCCGCCTCGGTGCCGCGAAAGAACGAGCCGGAGAACACCGCATACTGACCCCTCTTCATCTGGGAGGCTGTTTGGAAAACCGGCGTGCCTGGCTCGATGAGTGTGCCGTGGAGCACGTCCGAGATGGCGTTGTTCCACGTCTTCACAGTGATGCCGGGGGCAATAGACAGCTCGAGAACTCCCTTTCCGTCACTGTTGGAGTCAATCTTCTCGACCTTGCCGACCCAGTTGCTTACAGCAAGCGAACGCATCTGTTGACAAATCAGCTTGTCGCGATTTGCCTTGGTGCCGCCTCGCTGCATGTCGTTCTCGGCGTCCTTCGACTCACGCTGAGCTCCGCTGATGACCCGAATGAGGTCTTCCTCCGCGGGCGGGAGCGTTACGACGGATTTCTTCGGGTCCTTAGCTTTTTCGCTGGAGGTTGTCGACGATGTGCTGGCGACCTTGGAGTCGTTCTTGCGTTCTCCCATGGAGGCCCCGACGACGACGACTGCGACCAAGGCCCAGAACCATAGGCGCTTGAAGAAGGGCTTCTTAGTTTTAGATTCCTCGCTCATGGCACTCCTCTTGTTTTTCTCGAACACCTCAATGGACGTTCAGAGCCGATTTGCCGGAACGAACCACTCGTCCCGGCCGCGGCAAGGCGAGTGTAGCCGGCCCGCATGCAGTGCGCCGTTACGCGTCTCACCTGGCATCGCGCGGGTCCCCGCCCCGAATGGCAGCATGTGCGGCCGGCGCGGGAAGCCTTCACCTAGCTTCCCCTGCAGCCGGCGAAAAGCCGGGCCACCCGGCTTGTTCGCACCTGCGCCGAGCTTCGACGTGCGGTCGCTACGACTTCAAGGGCCTGTGCGACCCGCTCAGCACGTTGGTCCACACCGGCCAGGCGTCGCCAGTCGCTCGCGACTCGCATCACCTCCATAGGGTTCATTGGCACCAACGAAATGTCGTCAGCGTCCCCAGATGGCTCAGGCACGAGGGCGCCTCGCGCGCGGCCACGCTGCGACATGTCGTTGAGGAATGCGTCCACGAAAGACCTTGTGGCGACCAGATGCGAGGTGATTGTTCGGTCCATGGCCGGATTCTGGCCAACGTGCCTTTGTCGCGCACGGTCCGAATGGACTGGTTGCGCGCCCGCACCCTCATTATTCCGTGAAATAAGTCCCGGTCTCCGCCAAGCGGCATGGTGAACTTCACAGCCGCCGGGTGGCGACATCGATTCCCTTGCGCACGCGGCGCAGCGCCTCGAGCAGAGCTGACGGGCTTAGCAAGCCTTCTACGCACACGCCTGCCACCGGCGAAAAGGCCTACGGACCTGAGAAATCTGCTATTTACCGCGACTTGCCCGCAAAAACATCTACACGCACTTGCTGGAGGATTCGCGAAGAAGTGACCGGATTGCGTCCGCCTCATCGACCTTCTGTGCCTCATATTTGCCATATGCGGAGAAGTGCGTATGGCTGTAGACAGTCTTCGTTTCTTGACGATATAGGATGTCGAGCGGTCCAAATTGGCCCAGCGGTCGCTTTTCCAGCCATCGGAAGCGCTTCGTGGCATGCATCAGGCGAGCCACCTTTTTCGACACGAAGACGTGCTCTGCGTCGCCATCCAGGACATAGTCGCTGAGCTTGGATAGATGGGCGTCGTCTAAGTCTGCTCGCACGAGGCGACTTCGCCCGACCGTAGGAATGTGCAGTAACTCTATGAATGCGACTTGGCTCGCATGCTCCGGCGTAAAGCCGATGCGGGCGAAGCTGCTGTGATAGAAGCGGCCGTCTCCTCGGTATGGGTACTGCTCTAGTAAAAACGGATGATGCCGTTGGTGACTGCGCCAGAAGGCGACTCCGTCTTCGTGGTACTCCCGCAGCTTCTTGAAGATTGGCTCGTCTTCTACTTCTGCGTGATAGTTCGCGTCGAGGCCAATGAACAGGAATTTTGCGCTTTTTGGATTTGCCCCTTGGTAAGGCTTATCGCGGAATAGCGCATTCAGAACTTGGCTGGGATGCTCGATGAACATGGACGCCTCGAGTGGTCGATTAGACGTTGAAGGTTACCCCACAAGACATCGTGCCGGCGGGCAATCGAGCACGGTCCCACTGCTCCATGCAGCGCCATGGCATCGTCGGCCCTAACGTTCAGCCTCCAGCGGGCATGGGTCAGGCCGCCATAGCAAGACCCTCATCGAGCAGAGCGCCGTCAGTACTGGACACATCCGTCTCGACCCGTTGCTTGGCTCGCGGGCCTGCAGGCTGCGCCACCTGGATTACCACTGGGGCGACGAGCGCTCGCTCGGCACTCGTGGCCGCCTTCTGGGCGTAGTCCACACCCGCGGTCGCTGCAATCGCACGCAGGTCAAGCGCAGCGGACGTGAGGGCTTCCTGCTGGCTGGAGAGAGCCTGTGCAATGGCAGCAATGAGGAGGTTGCGGGCGTGCGCGGCATGGGCGTTGTATTCGGGCGCGCCCCTGACGTGGCGAATGTCCGCATACGAGTCGGCCAGCGCGAGCAGGTTGCGCGCGATGCTCGAAGTGCGCGCATCGGCCGCGGCGGCGAGGTCCTTCACGCTCCGGAGGGCAATGGTGTCGGTGCTCACAAGAACTCCTTTTCTTCTGGGTCAGGTCTCAGGCCTGGAGGCGCGCCATCCGAGTCGGCCAAGACGCCGGGGTCGCTCGGTCGACGAGATGGGGCGGGGCCGGTCGGGGTGCGCCGTCTTAAAACGGGCACCCTGGTGCCAAGTGTTCGCCTTATAGGTCCGGCGTGTCCACCGATTTTAGCAGCCAGCGGTCGGGGCTTGCAATTTAAATCGCTTAGCGGGAAAACGGAGCTGACTTATAGCCAGAAAATGGGGGTGTCCCGCGGTGCCTGTGCACGCATGACCCGACCCTGTTGGGCCCAAGCAGAAATGCGCCACCGATGAAGGTGGCGCATTTGAATGGTGGATTGCTACTGGGCAGCCATGGCCGCTCCTACGGCACCGCGTGCGGCAGCGTCCCGGACTTGACCCGGGGGCCGGGAAGGTTCCGCCTGGTCGATGGCCGGCGGGAGTTCGCGTTCGCGCCTCTCGCACTCCCGAATGGCGCGCGGCAGCCCCAGGTTGGGGCATTGCTCGGTCGCGCGGCCGATGCTCGCGACGCGGGTCGAGTGCGTCAGGCCTGTCTGGTACACCTCGAAGCCTTTCCGGCCGACGTCGAGAACCCAGAAGTTGGCAGTTTCGTGCTTGATTTGGTTTAGTTGGTACATGTTGCAGGCTTGCGTGGAGTTGATGGCCTGCGTTGTGTAGCCACGCGCGAGCCCGAGCCGCGTTTCCCCATGAGGCTAGAGCGGGAGCCGCCCTATATCCACGCCCCAAAGACCTTGGGTTTTAGGCGCTGGCGAGCTAAAAGGTGATTCGCTACACCTTCGAATACGCCTAAATACGGGCAATTTTCGCCCGCACCCTTGACGAGTTCCGACCCATGCGACCCTACTTCAAACGTGCCGTTTCAGCCTTGCTGAGCGCAACAATTGCCCTGCAACCCGTCCTGGCCGCTGCTTCAGAACACATGTACCGCATTCCCATCGACCTCAAGGTCGGTCAGAGCGCGGCGGACTTGGAGATTCAGCCCGCGGCCACGGACTTCGGGGATGTCGCGCGCACGCAAAGCAGCACGCGCCCTGTCAGGGTCGTGAACCACAGCGACGTGCCCGTGGCAGGTATGGCCGTACGCGCGGAGGCTCCTTTTGCCATCGACACGCAGGGCTGCTCGATGTTGCCTGCCGGTGGCGATTGCACGATGCTGGTCTCGTACCTCCCGCAGACGGCAGGCCTCCATACCGGCACCTTGACGGTCCATGGCGCAGGCGCCAAGGCTGAAGCGCAACTCCTGGGCAATTCCGTGCCGCTGCTGTCGGACGTGGAAATCTCCGACAGCGGCTGGAACTTCGGCACCTGGAAAGTCGGGACCACCAGCACCAGCAAGCAGCTCGCCATCAAGAACACGGGCACGGCGCCGGTTAGCCTGAGCCAGCCCTACTTGCTCGAGGCAGGCGGCGGTGACTTCAAGCTGAGCGACAACTGCGGTGGTTCGCTCGCGCCAGGCAACACCTGCATCGTGACCGTCTCGTTCACCCCGACGGCGCTGGGTCAACGCATGGGCGCGCTGCGCGTGAAGAGCGGAGAGAAGGTGCGCGACGTCTGGCTCCTGGGTATCGGCGGCACCGAGACCATTCCCACAACGCCGACACCGAAGCTGGTGACCTCCTCGACCGTGGACTTCGGGACCCTGGAACCGGATGCGGGCACGGTGACGCGGACCGTCACCCTCGTCAACGCGGGAACCAAGGCGCTGCAGCTCTCGGCGGCCGCGCTCAAGGGCGCCGACGCGGGCTCCTTCACCCTCCAGAACCAATGCCCGGAGGCGCTCGCCGAGCGTGCGACATGTGCCATCGACGTCAGCCTGAACCCGACGGGGCACAAGTCCTACAGCGCCAGCCTCGAGCTGGCGTCGGATGACCCCGCAAGCCCTGCCGCCGTCGGCCTGGTCGCGCGCTCGGTTGCACTGAACTCCAAGCTGGTCGCAGCCCCCACGACCGTGGACTTCGGCGAGACGACGCTCAACGCCGCGGTCAAGAGGACGGTGCGACTCACGAACACGGGCACCGTTGCGGCCAACGTGATGCAAACGTCTGCCTCGCCCGCGAGCAGCTTCGTGGTGCTGAGCGGCTGCACCGACGAGTTGGCGCCCCAGGGAACCTGTGACCTCGAAGTCCAGTTCTCGGCCGCCGCGCTCGACTACGCGGGCGGTTCCCTCACCGTCACGACGGGCGAAGGCCAGAACCTGCAAATCCCGCTCACCGGCTATGTCATTTCGCCGCGCATCCAGGTTGCACCTGCAACCGTGGACTTCGGCAGCGTCGGCGTCGGACTGACCGCCGCGACCAAGACTGTCGACGTCACCAATACCGGCCGCCTTCCCCTGGAAGTCAAGGGCATCGGCGTGACCGACCCCGAGCGCTTCTCGAGCAGCAACAACTGCGGCACCCCGCTGCAGCCGAACCAGTCGTGCCAAGTCGCAGTGAGCTTCACACCGCTGGACGGAAACCAGGCTCTCGCCTCGCTGGCTATCGAGAATAACGACCCCCGCCAACCCTTGGCCCTAGTGACGCTGAAGGGACAAGGCCTCGTCGGCGAGGTGAGCGTCTCACCGGCATCCCTTGAATTCGGCGAAGTGGCCAAGGACGTGGCCTCTGCCGCGAAAACAGTCACCGTGACGAACCCGGGCCCCGGCAGCATCCGGGTCTCGAGCGTGGGCGTTCGCGCTCCCGGCAACCAGGTCTTCAGTTTGGCCAACGACTGTGGCAGCGCCATGGATGCCGGTGCCTCGTGCTCCATCGCGGTCCAGTTCACCCCCAACGCGAGTGGTCGCAGCTGGGCCGGCTCCCTGGACGTCCAGACCTCCGACGGCACCGAAAAATCCGTTCTCCTGACCGGGGCGGGTGCCGCTATTGCTGGCAGTGTCCGCGTGTTCCCCGAGTCGCTCGACTTCGGCTCGGTGGGCATCCCCCAGGCGGTCAACCGCAAGTTCACGCTGACCAATACTGGCGCCACCGCGGTCGCCATCGCCGGCCTGAGCGTGACGGGCGCGGACGTCGCGAATTTCACGACCACCAGCACCTGTGGCGCCAGCCTGGGTGCAACGGCCTCCTGCGAGGTCCGGGTGCGGGCTGACGTGGCCGCCGCCCAGACGTACTCGGCTGAGGTGACGGCGTCGCTCGGTAACGGCCAGGCCTTGAGCGTCCATGTGGCCGCCCAGGGCACCACGGCCACCCCCACGCTCCTCGCTGCGACGCCGGACGCCCTGGACTTCGGGGTGGGGAGCATTGGCACCCCGCTCGACCGGGTGGTGCGCATCGACAACGTCGGTACGACTGCAGTCGGCGTGGCCAGCGCTACGGTGACCGGCGAAGCCTTTAGCCTGGTGAACTCGGCCTGCTCGAGCAGCCTTGCCCCCGCCGCCTCCTGCGGCGTGACGGTGCGCTACAACTCCGCCGCCGGCGGCGCCGAAGCGGGCATGCTGACCGTGCAATCCACGGGCGGCCAGCGCCTGACCGTCCCGCTGGCGGGGACGGCAGCAGCGCCGGCGATGCGGCTCAGTGACGCATCCCTTTCTTTCGGCAACGTCGCACTCGGCCAGACCGCCAGCAAGACGCTGACGGTGACCAACCAGGGCGATGCGAGCCTGGTCATCCGGACGTTCAAGCTCACGGGAACCGCAGAGTTCAACGTGACTGAGAACTGCACGACTACCCCGGTGGCGCCGCACGGGTCTTGCCAATTGACCGTTGCCTACTCGCCCGTGGCGGCCGGCCAACGCAGCGCGTCGCTGGCCCTCAGCTCCAACGACCTGTCCAATCCGACTGCCGTCGTGAACCTGTCCGCAACGACCCCCGGTGGCGGAGATGGCGAGGAAGGCACCGCATCCATCCGGGTGTCCCCCGGCCAGGTGACCTTCGCGTCGACCGCCGTCGGCAAGGTTTCCTCCGTGGTCTACGTGAACGTCTCGAACGTCGGCACCGGCACGCTTGATATCCGCGGCCTGGATGTCCTTGACACCGCTGCGTTCAACCAGAGCAGCAACTGCGGCTCCGCATTGGCCTCCCAGCAATCGTGCCAGGTCGCTGTCATCTTTGCGCCGACGGGCGCTGGCCTCCACAGCTCTGCGCTGGTCATCGAATCGAACGACGCCAAACTGCCCCAGTTCCTCGTTCCGCTGTCCGGCGTGGGCAGCTCCGGCTACATCGAGGTCACGCCGACCACCCTCGCCTTCGGTGGCGTGCGCGTGGGCGAGCTCTCGCCGGCGAAGGTCGTCACGATGACCAATCGCGGCAGCGCCGTCGCCAAGGTCACAGGCATCAGTCTGCAGGGCACAGGTGCTGACCAGTTTGCGGCCAACAACGATTGCGGCCTGGGCCTCGAGCCAGGTCAATCCTGCTCCACCCTGGTTGCCTACCAGCCGGACGCGGCATCCGCCACGCAAGCCCGCCTCCTGGTCCAGACGAGCGCTGGCACATCCATTGCGGTCGCCCTGAGCGGCTACGGCACGTCCACGACGGCACCTTCCACCTCGGTGTACCTGAGCCAGCCCGCTGTCGATTTCGGGCGAGTCGTCGTCAACAAAACGGTTTCTCAAAAGCTGCGGCTGAGCAACAACGGCGACGTGGACGTGGTGGTCGACAGCATCAACCTAAACGGCTCGGACCTCGCCGCCTTCTCGCGCGGCCTCGACTGCGTGGTACGCCTGGTGCCGGGCACCAGCTGCGACATCGTGGTCAGCGGCACGCCCCGCGAGGAGCGCGACCATGCCGCCCAGCTCGACATCCGCTTCAAGACGTCCGGTGTGTCGCTAGCCCCCGTGCCTCTGCACGTGCAGGGCGTCGCCAAGGCACCGGCCGCCACGGTCACCGTGACGCCACTCGCGCTGACCTACGAGAACGTTGCCCTGGGCACGCCCTCGAGCAAGCAGGTCCGGGTTGCGAACCAGGGGCCCGACGCCGTGGCCCTCAGCCAACGCGTCGTCAGCGGCAGCGCCAGCTTCTCCGTGACCACGGGCTGCGGCGCGCTCATCGCGAGCGGCCAGTACTGTGACCTGACCGTTCAATATGTCGGCAGCGGTGCCGAGGAGCAGGCCGAGCTCACGCTCGTGACCGAGACACAGCAAACCGTGAAGGTTGCGTTGGCCAGCGTCCAGACGCAAGTGACCGCTCCGAAACTCGCGCTCTCGACCACCGCACTCGACTTCGGCTCCGACGACGTGGGCACGGCCTCCGCCGAGCAGGAAGTCGTCGTGCGCAACACCGGCACGGCAGCACTTCAAATTTCCGGCATCGGCATCGGTGGTGAGTTCACCAAGCGCACGACCTGCGGCACCTCCGTGGCGCCAGAGGGCACCTGCAGCGTGTTCGTGCAGCATTCCCCGGTCACCGGCGGGACGCACTCGGAATGGCTGCTCGTTTCGACCAATGACCCGACGACCCAGACCGCCCGCGTGGCATTGAATGGCGTGGGCCGCATCGGCGTGCTCGCGGTCAACCCGGCGACCTTGAGCTTCGGCGCACTGGCCATCGGAGCCTCTGCCCAACTGCCGGTCCAGGTGCAAAACGTCGGTACCGCGGCACTGCCTATTACCGGCATCACGGTTGAGGGCGACAGCGCCCATGCATTCACCTCCACGCCGTCCTGCCCTGATTCCCTGGGCGCGGGCCAGTCCTGCACCGTGACTGTCGGCTTCTCGCCGACGATGGCCGGCCGGCATGAAGCTGCGCTGCGCATCGTTCCGCTCGCTGGCGAGTCCCGCGTCGTGTCCCTGGCTGGCGAAGGCCCGCCGGCGCACATCTCCGTGACTCCGACGAACGTGTCCTTTGCGGACCAGCCCGTCGGCTTCACGTCGGCACCCCAGGTGGTGACCCTCACCAACGACGGCCTCCAGAGCGTTGCCGTGTACTCCGCGCAGGTGACTGCCGGAACCTCGAGCTACGGCGCGACTTCTGGTTGCCCGGGCATCCTGGCGGCCGGGGAACAGTGCCAAGTTGCCGTCGCCTTCACGCCGGCCGGCGCCGGCCCGCGCACCGGCACGCTTCGCCTGACGACCTCCAACTCCGCAGGCGCCATCGACGTCGCCTTCACTGGGACGGGCGTCACCACGACCGCCCAGGCTACGCCGACCGCGGTGGACTTCGGGGTCGTCTATTCCACGGCCCCCCAAGACCGCCTGGTGACCGTGAACAACACCGGGACCCTCCCGATGCGGGTCAGCTCGGTCTCGCTCACGAGTCAAGCCGGCTTCGCAACAGAAAACGCATGCGGCGAAGCCATCGACGCCGGCTCGTCCTGCGACATCCTCGTGCGCGCTACCGGCCAGGGCAATGGCGCTCTGAGCTCGTCACTGGTCATCATGACGACCGCCGGCCAGCTGACCGTCCCACTGACCGCGACCGCCTCGTCGCCGAGCATTGTTGCCGTCAGCCCGAGCATGGTCCCCGCGGCCGGCGGCGCGACCGTCGTCGTGCAAGGTACGGGCTTCTCCGACACGACGCAGGTCTTCATCGGCGGCGTCGAGGCCGCACCGGTGAACCTCGTCAGCGCCACGCAACTGACCGTCACCGCGCCGGCGCACGCCGCGGGCCTCGCGGACATGCGCCTTGTGAACAACGGCGTGACCACGGCGTCGCGCGCCGGTGCCGTCCAGTACGTGGCTGCACCGACCATCGCTGACGTGTCCCCCGCGTCCGGGTCCCTCGCGGGCGGGTGGACGACCCAGGTCTCGGGGACCAACTTTGTTGCCGGCATGACCGCAGCGGTTGAAGGTCAGCTTGCGACCATCGTTGTGCGCAGCCTCACGCAGGCTACCGTGACCGTGCCGGCGCGCACAACCGTCGCAGAAGGCAGCGTTGCCCTGAGCTTGACGAACGTCGCCGGCACCGCCAGCCTGCCGGCCGCCATCCAGTACCTCGCTCCGGCGGCCGACCTGGCCTGGGGTTCGGCCGGCGGCGATTTCGGTGCCGTGGCGCAGGGCTCCTCGGCCTCCAGCACGGTGACCCTCACCAACGCCGGCACGGCGCCGGTCATGCTCTCGAGCATCATCGTCAGCTCCCCGACGGCTTCTGTCTTCTCACTCGGGACAGAGGGCACCTGCCCGCAGGCATTCCCCGCCTCCTTGGCGGCAAAGGCCAGCTGCACCGTCGAGGTCATCGCCACCGGTTCGACCCTGGGTGCCGCTTCCGGGACCTTGGTCGCCGCGACCTCCGTGCCGCAGGGCGGCTCCACGGCGCCGCTTTCCTTGTTCGCAACGGTCGAGGAACCCGACTTCGCCTTGTCGAACTCCGCGGGTGGGCTCGGCCTGGTCAGCGGAAACTTCGGCGTCGTGGCCGCGCTTAGCGAAGCCGGCCAGGGCAACCCCACGGTCGCACGCAACATCTACCTGCTGAACCTGGTCCAGGCAGCCGCTACGCGCATCAACGAGCCCGTTATCACCGTCACCGGCGCCGACGCTGCTCACTTCCGCATCACGAATGTCATCGCATCTGCCAGCAGTGGCTCGAACAAGGTCAGCGGCGCTACGATTGCACCCGATAAGCTGAGCGCTACGGGCGCGGTCGTTGACGTCGGCAACGGCGCCTATCCCCACCTCGCAGTCGTGTTGTCCTACGCACCGCTGGCCAAGGGCGTTCACAACGCACAGTTGACTATTCGGTACAACGGCGCGCGCCAAGTGCAACTGCCGCTGTACGGTGAAGCGCAGTACTTCAACAAGGCCGAGCTCTCCAGCTCGAGTGCCCTGCCCGTGGTTGCGCCTTCTGGGGACTTCGGGACGCTGTCGTACAACGAAGCGTCCGAAGCTGCCGCGTCAGCAGTCAAGACCTTCTATCTGCTGACCACGGAGTCGCAAGGCAAGCTGCTCAAGGTGAGCGACCTCCAACTCGTGGGCGCAGATGCGGGAGCGTTCCAAATCACGTCCATTTCGCCGAAAGCCACGGGCGACCACCTGCCGGCGCAGTCCATCGCGCCACTGGAAATGGCGCAAACGAACGCCACGTCACCGCTCGGTGTTACGGTGCAATTCCAGCCGACCCGGCTGGGCCAGCACGACGCGCAGCTGTTGATTTCGCACAATGCCGACAACGGCTCTCCGACCATCCTGGCTCTTAAGGGAACCGGTGCGCGCGACGTGCGTGTGGTGGCCTCCGGCGGCGCAGGTGAGGTCGCGATTCCTTCGTTCCCGAGCGTCGGTTTGGGAGCCGAGGCCTCGCTGACGGCCTACGTTCGCAACCGTGGCACGGTGGGTAGCCTCACCGTGACTGGAATTCAGGTCGTAGGCTCTCCGGCGTTCTCCTTCTCCGAAGCCGGCGCAGCCAGCGTGACGAACAAGAACGGCGCGACACCCTATCCCACAGGTACGCGCTACGCCGCGTACACGCGAACGCTAACGGACCCGTCCGTTTCGAGCGGATGGACGGACATGTACACCCTGCTGAAGTTCAAGCCGACCACCACCGGGACGCACACGGCCACCGTGACCGTCTTCCACGATGGCCCTGGCGGCAAAACGTCCTTCGAAATCAGCGGGGAAGGCGTGCGCGCAGCGGCAGCCCTTTCTGAGACCGCCGGCTCGCCCGCAGCGGTGCCCAACGGCAACCTGGGCTCCGCCACGTTCAACGGAGAAGCAGGCGCTTCTGCCGAGGCAGTGGCGAAGACGTTCTTCGTCGTCAACACCACGGGGGTCGGCACGCTGCGGGTGAACCGAATCCGCCTGGCCGGCCCTGACGCGGCGAGCTTCAAGATTGTTGCGTACAGCGGCGCCAGCTCGGTGTCGACACAGGACGTGTCTCCGGCCAACATGGTCGAGGGCGCGTACACGAACCTGTCGTTCCGCATCCAGTTCACGCCGACCAAGTCGGGGAGCCACACTGCACAAGTGTTGGTGGACCACGACGGAATGAACACGTCTCCGCTGGCACTCGACCTGCAGGGCCAGGGCGTGCGTGATGTCGTCCTGCAAGCCGCGAATGTCGACAAGGGCATCGTTGCCGTGGGCGCAACCGCCACCGGCACGGCCTTTGTGCGCAATGTCGGCACGCGCGGAAGCGTCACGTATACCGGCATCCAGTTGACGGGCGACCCCGCATTCACGGCGGTTTCGGCCAATTTCGCACGCCGCGGCGCGGAGACGCAGTATGGACCGACCACCACGTTCCCGGCAGGGGCCACTTCGGCAAGCTTCAGCATGCAGGGGGCGGATGTCGCGACGGCGCCGGCCACGTCCACCGACCTGGCCCTCAACTTCAAGTTCACCCCGACCCAGCGCGGCAGGGTCACAGCGACGGTGACGGTGTTCCATGACGGACCTGGCGGCAGCACGACGTTTCAGCTAGAGGGCACGGGCGTGCAGGCGACCGCGGCCTGGTCGGACAGCTCATCTGCCGTCGACCCTGTCGTCTCGCCCGACTTCGGCCTCGTCACGTACAACCCGAACGGCGTCAACGCATCAAAGGGTAAGGTCTTCTATGTGGTGAACCCTACGCAAGCGGGCAGCCTCCAAATTACGAGATTCCGCATCGTCGGACCCGATGCTTCGGCCTTTTCGATTGCCTCATATACAGGGGCCGTTCCACCGGCGGGAACTCGCGACGTCGCCGTCAATCTCCCGGCCGGCTCGTACGTCCGGATTGAGTTCGCTCCGAACAAGATTGGCGACTTCAATGCGCAGCTACTGGTCGAGCACAACGGCGACAACGTCTCCCCCCTGCCGCTCGACCTCACTGCGCGCACGGCGTATGACGTGAGCTTCGCAGTGTCCGAGGGCCCGGGGTATGTGCCGCCCACTCCCCTCGGCGATGCACTCGTCGGCAGCTCCTCGTTCAAGTATTTCTTCGTGCGCAACATGGGGACGGCGGGTGCGGTCCGGTTCACCGGTGTTCAGGTCCAGTCGGGTACCCCGTTCAAGATTGCCGCGACAGGTCGAGGCTCTCGGGATTCGACAACGGCGAGCTCGATAACGAACTACGCAAGTCCTTACCTGGAATCAGTGACACGGGACCTGCCTGGCTTCGACGCGGCTACTGCACCTTCTGGTGCAACTGACTTCGCAGTCCGAATTGCCTTCACGCCAACGACGATGGGTATCAGCACAGCCCTCGTCACCGTATTCCACGACGGCCCGGGGGGGCAGACGAGCTTCACGGTCTCCGGCACAGGGGTCTATCGTGAGTTGTCTGTCGTGCACCATCCGGCCTTTGCTGTGCCGTACAACAGCGGGGGGTACCCTGACAGCGTTGAGTTCTTGAACACGGGAACAGCGACCATCCCTAGTGTGGTATTCGGAAATAGCGTTACCAGCCCATTCTTTGGAGATAGCAACAACTGCGTGAACGTTCCGCCTGGTCAAACTTGCGCACTCTCGTTCTACCTGAGCGCTGGCTCTAGTATCGGGGTAGGAACTTACAGCGTTGCATACACGGCGACGATTCCCGATGGCGGGACAATCAAGGGCGTGAAGCCACTGACCGCAACCATCCTTGGTAACAAACCAAACGTCGTCTCACCGGCTAATGGCTTGGTGGACTTCGGTGCACTGGCCGTGGGCACGTCGAAGACACTCAATGCGACCGTGCGCAACGACGGGACGCAGAATGCAAACTGGACCGGAATCAACAACGTGACGGGCTACAACAACTTTGTCCCGGCGAACTTCACCTATGACATGTCGGCGTGCAGCAATGTCGCTCCCGGCGCCAGTTGCGTCGTGAAGGTGACGGCTACCCGCAAGGCGTTGACCACGGGCACCTACGGCCCGGTCGCTCCCACGCCTTACACGCAGTACGGCACCAGGCTCCAGTTCAAGTTCAGCTGAAGCCGACAAGCGGCCACATCACAGAGCCCGGGAGAACCCGGGCTCTGTTCTTTTGCATCCTGGTTAGGGCGCGCCTGGAACTTTCGGGTTAGGACACGGCCTGCCCAGCCGCTGCATACTCGCCGACGCCCTTCATTGGAGGGGTGCATCATGATTGCATCGTCGTCGCGCTGCAATACCCCTCTCCTCCTCCCTTCTTGCGTGACGACCCTGGCCCCCTGTGAAGCATCACACGGGGGCCCTTTTTTCGCTGCAGCGTCTGCTCCTGAAGAGAGGCCCGCTAGCAGGCGTTGCCCGTCTGCGCCTCTCGAGCAGGCACTTTTGTTTCGCTTTCGGGCGAAGCGGCCCTCAACGGCTGACGTCGAGCACCGCGGCTGGGAGTTCGAGCCTTCTTACGGCCTGCGCGGCCGTCAGAGCGTCATCGCGACTCGGGTATGGCCCCAGGCGCACACGCACCTTCCCTCCTTGCGGCGCCGTGGCGAAGGGACGCAGACCGACGCGCTCCAGCATCGCCTGGACGCGGTTCGCCTCCTCTTCATTCTCGAAGACGCCCACCTGCACGACAAACAGGGATGTTCCTGAAGGCGAATCCAAAAACGCTTCAGCCGAAGACGGTCTTGCAGGGGACGACGCGGGCCGCGAGCTGCTGTAGACGGCACTAAGCGCGAGCACCAGGCTACCCGCCGCCGCGAGCGCCGGAGCAAGGAATGATGGGCGCAGCCACACAGCGGGCCAAGGTGTGCCCGCCGCCCTGTCCAGAGCTGAGGCGCGAAGCTCGACAGCCCTGCGCAAAATGCCCAGTCCTAGCCCAAACACCAGCGGGGAGAACACCCCGAGGAGGTAGCCGAAACCCCCAGCCAGGTTCGCCAGGATGCCCCCTGTGGTCTCGCGTCCTGTGCACCACAGGCACTGGCCGAAGAACCAAGCGGAAACCTTTGCGAACGACCTCAATGACCTGAGTGCAAAGGCATCTCCCGCCAAGATGTTCTGCGCGGAGATGGCGATGGAGGCAACAGCCAACCCGAAAAGGATGAGCTCCAGCCACCCGAGGAGCCGTGCGAGGCGCGCCAGGCCTGGCGAGCTCCGGCGCACTGCGCCTGCGGCCAAATCTCCAGGTTCCATTCCCGACTTCTCCTCTCCAATCTTGTTCGACGCAGGCGGACCTCGGCAACACGCTCGCTGGAGCAGAACCTGCAGCAGCACCCACGAGCCAGCGACCTCAGGTCTGACTTGGTAGCTTATTGGCCAGCCTGACGCCGTTGCGGACGTCCAGCGGTCGAAATTGTCAGGCAAAGCCTGCACAGCCTGCAAGAACCGAAAAGGGCGTCAGCCCTTGAAGATGCGCTAGAGGTCCTCGAGGTGCTCGTGCCTCCCGAACCCGGAGTCGCGAAGGTCGACGTCGGTCTCGCCGTAGCGCCTCGAGGAGCCAAGAAAAAACCCTGCCAGCAATCGCTTGCCAGCAGGGTCGAATGAGCGCTCAGGGGCGCACGGGGTTAGCCTTCGTTGTCGTCCTCGATGCCGTCAATCGGCGTCCAGTGCGCCCGGACGCGGATGATGGCGCCAAAGTTGCCCGCAAGGTCGGCAACGTCCGCGCCGGCATAGCCGTGGTAGCTGAGACCGGTGAGGTCGCAGATGCCGCCAGTGATGCGCTCGGAAACGTGGTCGTTGAGCGAGTCAATGCCTGAGGCGATGTCCTCTAGTTCTACGCCAAGCACGACGTCCAGGACGTGTTCACCATCGTCGGTGATGCGGCGGAGCTCCGCGTGCGTGAGCGGGGACGTACCCGCCAGCACCAGGTGCTTGCCACCCTCCTCCAGGAAACGGCCGGGAACCAGAGTCGGCAGTGCGGGTGTGCTGCCTTCCCGGATTCCCGACCACGGGGCGACTTCCTCGGCCTCCATCGTGATGCCGCGCTCGTCCGCGAGGCCTTCCTCCAGGGCGCGGCCAACGGCCGTCCAGGCGAAGTCCTCGTCTGCAAAACTCGTTTCCTTGACGCCGGGCGTTTCGATGACGAAGGTTGCGGGCTCAGTGCTCAGCCGCGAGACGACAAGGTCTGCTGGCCATTTGGCAACCGGACCGAAATGCTGCGCCAGGGTGAGCCGGACATACAGCGCGTACCGGAACGCCCGCAGGTAAGCCCAGACACCTTCCGGGTTCACGTCGACTTCGAAGCCGAGTGATTCCCGGCGGCCGAGGAACTCCTGCGCCCGCTCGATGTACTTGAACACCGCATCGACCTCTGCGTCCCGCGCGCCCATGAACTCGCCGGCGGCGTCGGATGCGTAATCGCCTCCGAATCCGATTTCAACCAGGTCCGAGAGCTCCTTGTCGCTGGCCTGGTCCAGCCAGGCAGTGGCATCGAAGTCCGCCGTCATGCGGTTGTCGTCCGACTTGATGCGAGCAGGGGCCCGCAACGTGTCGCGCTGGCCGGCGAAGACGCTGAGCACAGGGAGCACATGCATGGTCTGCGACACGGCAGGCGCCAGGTCGACGTTCTGTGCAGATGCAGAAAACTCGTTCCAGGTACGGTGCCCGTTGATGCGGGCCATGGCGTCGAGCGCCTGGCCGTGCTTGATGGGCGAGCCAATCTCGCGCAGGTACGTCGAGAGAACTTTGGCCTTGAGCTTGCTTTGAGAAATGTCCATTTTTGTTTCCAATCAGGTTCTGACTGGCCTCCGATAGGGGTAAAGCTTGGGTGCGCGAGTTGCCAGCAAGGCCAGTCGGAATGACTGGGAAAGCTGCGTCTGACAGGGTTCTGGGAACCGCCAAATTTACCGGACCTCCGAAGAGGCTCGCGCGGCAGGCTTTGGCAGCCTTCCTGGTATAGGGAGCGCGGCGGTTCGAGGCCAGTGCCCCAAGCGGGTTTAAGACGGTTCCGCTATAGGTTCCCACCCGCGCGCCG
Organism: Variovorax sp. WDL1; assembly: GCF_001541225.1. Taxonomy (GTDB): domain Bacteria; phylum Pseudomonadota; class Gammaproteobacteria; order Burkholderiales; family Burkholderiaceae_C; genus Variovorax. Next base: position 255,998 of record NZ_LMTS01000026.1, read on the forward strand.
CGCCTCACCCCCACGCATCTCATGCAACTCGCTCAGAAGATTACGAAGCTCCGAACGCTCCAGCCGACCCCTGGCGGCATGAACGAGCTTTTCTACCAAGCCCGCAACCTGGCCATCGAGGCTCTGCTGCTGCGCCTGGAAAATCAGCTCCTTCGCTCGGGGTTCCCCGCCATCTGCGCATGGAACGAGTCCTCGTTCAGCGACCCCAGCATCTACATCCAGCTGCCCAATCCCAAGGAAGGCGCGTCCTGGGACGTCGCGACCTGCACGCTGCGGGTTCTGCGCTCCAAGGAAAGGGCCCCGGACTTCGTCTCCGGTTGCGTCTATGTCGTGAAGGGGTTCTCAGCCGTCGAGCACTGGCGGGGGAAGCAGCCGGCCAAGGTGGTCGCCTTCCGGGAGGCAGTCACCGCGCTGCACGACTCCGGACACTTGGCCGCGGAGGTGCTGAAGGTCAACTTCCCGTTCGAGCGGGGCTTTCACAGCACCTTCTGACTAGGCGAAGGGCTTCCGGTGAGCAAGACCAACCACCGCCGCCAGGGCGACAAGGCTCGCAAGGATAGCGAGCGCTATCGGCACAGTTCCTGCTCCACCGCGTGCTCCAACGCCCCCTCGACGGCGCCGGCGCCTACTCGCCACTGTCGGACCGCACCATCGGGACCTGCTTCGGCGGAGACAACTCCAACGGCCATCAGGGCTACGCGAATGCCAAGCGTGGTGCCAAGAAGTTCGTGCGCTCCCGGGTGCGCTTCCACGAGGACCGCGCGGCACGTGAGTTGGCGCGTGATGCGCTCATCGGAGACCTCTGAGATGTAATGAGCGCCTGCCCCGGGCGACCGGGGGAAACCACCGAGCCCGCGCAGGCTTGACGCCTGCCTGCCTTGGGTCGAGGGACGGCGGTTCAAATGTAAGACACAATGCTTACCGCCGAGCTGGTGCCGGCTCAGCCAGGCGGCCTGCTTGGCGGGCCCAGGTCGAGCACGTTGAAAGGAAAGCGATGACCCGTGATGAGCTGATTGCAGAACTGCGCGCGAAGGGCTTCAAGATGCAGGCGACCGCCTCCTCTCGCTGGATGGGAGCCCTTTACTTCGCGACCGCAGCGAAGACGATGTTCGTTCTGGTCCGCAAACGCGGAGTTGACGTCGTGGTGACGCCCCTCAAGCTAGAAGCGCTTCTCAACGAAAAAGGGGAAGCCAGCATCAGCCTCCGGCGCGAGGACGATGACGTTGCTGAGTGCAACTTCGAGGAAAGCGGAACAGCTGTCCACCAACGCGTCAACGACGCAGCTCACCGTTTTACCCAGGACCAGGAGATAGACCCATCGTTTTTCCAGAAGGTCGGCCTGGGTCGAAAGGAGTCAAACGAGCGCTATCGAGCCGAACACGACGAAGCTGCCCAGTTGTTCCAGGCAGTAAGTCCAGGAAATGGCGAGCCGGGCTACTTGGAAGGCGGCGTTTGGCTCCACAAGGACGGGCGAACAGAGCATCGGGGCTAGCCGCCGGGTACCCTCTGCGCATCGCATGCGTTTGGCCCCCTGGGCCGGGCATCAGGTCTGAAAGAAGCCGTTCTCGATTGCATTCAGGTACCGGACGATAGATGATTGGCAACAGGGGAGTTCGTCCGCTTAAAGCAGCAGCTCGGAGGAACCTATGGCCTGGAAGGTTACTGTCGACCAGTCGTTTGATGTCGACGCGTTCGACACGTACTGCCACAGCTTGGCCTGGACTGCCTGGCGTCCCTCGTTCCTTGTCGTCCACAACACGGGTGTACCGACCCTGGCGCAGCGGCCGAACGGATTCACGAAGACGCACATGGGCAACTTCGCAACCTACTACCGGGACAAGATGAAATGGAGCGCGGGCCCTCACCTCTTCATTGACGACAAGCGCATTTGGGTCTTCACGCCACTCACCATGTCAGGCGTGCACTCGCCTTCGTGGAACAAGCAGTCACTCGGCATCGAAATGCTCGGCGACTTCGACAGAGATGCGTTTGACGCCGGCAGAGGGCTGAAGGTACGGCAGAACACCGTTGCCGCCATGGCCACCCTTTGTGCCATCCTTGGCCTCGAGCCCATGACCACGAAGCTCCATCGTGAGGACCCTGAGACCACGCATGCCTGCCCCGGCACCAACGTTCGCAAGCTCGAGTTGATTGCAGATGTTCAGGACCTCCTTGCGACCAGGCATCAGGGAGAGCACCAAGCCTGAGTGCCGGCGGGGGCGCGCCGACCGCGGCTACAGACTCCGGATGTCTACGTGCTTGCCGTCAGCAAGCGCTGCTTCCATCGCAGTGCGCCCCCATAGGCGCAGCCGCATCTTGCGGAAGGCAGCGGCCTCCCGCAGCGGCTCCTGCGCATCAGGAAGGCCTTCATTGGCCTCGGCCAGCGACGCCTCCCATTGCTCGGCGTAGATAAGCGCCAGCCGCGCGGTCTCTCGTTCCTCGGAGGTCAAGGACTTCAGGCTCTTGCCTCGAAGGGCCTCGAACGCAAACTTGAGGGCTGTCGCCGCTTCAGCCTCCGGTCCCTTGCCACCATACGCTTGCGCATAGCTCTCGCGGTCCAGTACTGCAGGGGCCAAGGCTCGCGTGAGCGTGAGGTCGTCGGATTGGCGTGGCATGGGTAACGTTATAGAAGGCGCGGAGGAGCCCGATGTGTCAGCTCAGGTGCTTGCCGACTAGGGCGGTCATCTCGAACATCGTCACTTCGTCCTTGCCCATCACCGCTTTCAGCTTGGCGTCGCAAAGGATGTTGCGCTTGTTCCCGGGGTTTTGCAGGTTGTTCGCCTTGATGTACTCCCACAGCAGCTTCGTCACTTGCGTCCGGGGCTGGGGCGTCGAGCCAATGACTGCTGCCAGCTCCGTGCTGGGGGTCAGTGGGCGAGAGAAGGCGTTGGTTGTCTTTTCGGTCATGATTCTAAAGTCCAAGTAAACCACCATTCTACGGAGGCCAGAATCTGGCCCCGCTGGCCTCAGTCGCAGCTGAATCCGCGCGGGCTCGGAGGGGTGGGACGACCCTGTGCGACGAACGCCGGAGCACTTGGTGCGCCCTGTTGAGCGCACGGATGCAGCGCGGGGAGCTCTGCGACCAGACCTGCTATGAGTCGCTTGCGAGCTTCGGCGGCACGGGCGTTGTACTCCGGCGCGCCACAGCTGTGGCGCGTATCAGCGTACGTGTCAACGAGGCCGAGCAGCCCGCGCACGGCTGCGGCGGTGCGGGAGTCGAGAGATTGCAGGAGCGCGTCGGGCATAGGAATACTACTTATTGTGATGGTGAGCGTCTGGGGACAAATCCTGGCCGCTCAGGCCTTGTCAGGTTGGGGCAACGGAAGCTTGAGGTCGGCGCAGGCAGCGGTGAGCGCCTTCTGCGCAGTGGGCGCCGACCAGGAGCGAGGCGAGTCTCGACGGTCGGCACAGAACGGCGCCTCGCGCCGCCGAACGGACCATGCGTTCCGCTTGTTGGCTGCGGCCGTGAGGTACGACAGCGGAAGGTTGCGCTCGACCGTCCAGTGGCCGGTGGCGAGCGCGGCGAAGACCAGCTCTGCCTCGGAGTGCTCAATGGCCGCAGGCTTGACCGCCTTCCCTTTCGGCGCTGGCTCATCGAGCACGTTCCCCGTGAGTTTCGCCCAGGCCCGTGCGCCGGAGACCGTCAGTTCCGCGCGCACGACCTTCTCGCGTTTGGTGCTGACCACCTTGGCGAGACCACGACTGATGAGCGAGTCGAACGTTGCCGGATGCTCGTAGTGGCGCCAAGCCTGGCGCTGTGGCTGGTGCATCATCCCGCAAATCAGCGTGCGCTGCCGGGGCGTCAGGCGAAGCGCGGATACCTGGCCGCTACGGGGTTGAGTTGTCGTCATAGGAGAATGTGTCCTCAGGTGTGCCTATGGGCGTGCGCGCCTCGCGGATGAAGCGACCAACACTCTAGAGAAATGCTTTAGCCAACCAGCGCCGTAAACCCACGGTCTTCAGGCCGTGGATATAAGGCGCGAGTATTGCAGACTATCTGCGCTTTGCCGATATAGGTGAGCCGGCTCGGACTAGGCTGAGTCAAAGCGGACCTCTATAGGCTATACTTTCCCTAAAATCTAGCCTGACTTTGCTACCGACGTCTAAAGTTCGCGCCAAGCGGACCTCCTATCCCAAGCACGACGTGACCTACGAGGTCCGCGAAGGCGTGCTCGAGGTGTCGCCCGCGCTGGGTGCACGCCTGCACGGAACGCTCGACGTGCTGTGCGAGCTGCGCGAGCATCTGCGCCGGGAACGCGAGCACGACCGTGCCCTGGGCCGCGCCGCCCGGGCCACCGGGGGCAGCCACCGCTATCTCGCCAAGGCCGACCAGTACCAGACCGTGCGCGCTCTGGCGGCGCGCGACCATCGCTACGCCGGCGTGCACTCCCAGGTCCTGCAGAACGTTGCCGACCGCCTCGACCACGCCACCAAGGCGTGGCTCAAGGGCGAGCGTGGGGCACCCACGGCAGTGCCGCGCAAGAACTACCGCAGCCTCACCTTCACGCAGTACGGCTTCGCGGTGAAGATTCAAGGCGGGCGCCTGCACATGAGCCGGCTCGGCGAGGCGTGGCTCATCGGCCTGCGCAAGCTGCCGGGTCGCGTCAAGAGTGTGACCCTCGTGTTCAAGCAGGGCCGCTGGTTCGCGCAATTCACCTGCGAGGTGCAGGTGCAGCACTGCGAGGGACGGCGTCGCCACGCCTCTCCCGAGGTGGCGCTGCTGCCGGATTCGGGGCTCGATACGGGCCTCGCGCGAATCGCTACGCTCGCCGACGGCACCACCCATACGCCGGCGAAGCCCCTGAAGCAATTGCTGCCGCGGCTCAAGGCCGAGCAGCGCAAGATGAGCCGACAGTTCGAGGCCCGCAAACGCGAGCTCGCGGCATACAGGAAGGCGTTTCGGGCCCTGGGGCTCCATGGGCCGCTGCCGGAGCGTGACCACCGCCCGCTCAGCAATCGGCTCAAGCGCCAGATTCGGCGGGTCGCCATCCTGCACTCGCGCATCGAGTGCGTGCGCCGAGACCAGCTGCGCAAGGTCGCGCGCCAGCTCGAGCAGAAGTACCGCCTCATCGCGGTCGAGGAGCACGGGGTCGAGTTCATGAAGCGGAACCGGCGCACCAGCCGCAGCGTCTCGGACGTCGCCCCTGCGATGTTCAAGGGACTGCTCAAGCACGCACTCGGAGAGCGCTACGTTCCGGTCGCCAGCCGGCGTCCCGGCATCGGAGGCAACAGCCAGACGTGCCTGTGCGGCGCATCGGTGCCCAAGACCCTCTCGGAGCGCTGGCACGTCTGTGCGGCCTGCGGCCTGTCGGCGGACCGCGACGCGGTCAGCGCCAACATCGCGATGGACATCGCGTTCGGATATTCAAACCTCGGGGCGGTGAAGCCCCCGGAGCCCGGGCAGGGCCTCGTCAGACGTGGAGAAGGCAAGTGCCAAGCCGGGCGACCGGTGAAGGCCTCGCGCAAAGCGACAGAGCCTCCTGTGAAGCGTCCATCCTCCACCGGCCGACGGCTGGCGTGTACCGCGGGTGCGCAAGCTACCGCGGGAGTCAAGAACCCGCAGCTCTTGCCAGGCGCTCTGGCGCCCAACTTGAGCGGCTGAGACGAGCACCACGCCGGACAGGTCCGGGCTCAGCGCCTGACCTAAAACGTAGGAAGCCCCCGCCTTCAGGCGGCGGGAGGAATGTCACCAGATGCGCATTTTAGCTTAAACTCACCTTTTCACCTAGCCTTTAAATGCCCGAGCCCGACGCCACCCCATTGCCCTCCTCCGAGCCTAGCTCAACCAAGAAGCGAGGGCGAAAGCAGACGACAGGTCGCTACGATTCCAGAGAAGCACTTCTCGAGAGAATCTGGTTCCAGCACCAGCGGTCATCGCTCAGCGCGGAGGCTATCGGTCGCCTGGTGGGCGTGTCGCAAATGACCGTGCTGAAGATTCTGCAGAGTGGCGAAGGTAGGGCGGAGCCCTGAGTACCTTAGGGGCGCCGCTGAGCGACGCGCGCGCTCCTCAAGCGGCGCACGCTCGAACGCCGGGGCACAGTCGCCAAGCTCGCGCCTGCGGTCGGGCCCACTCAGCGCCGCCGCGCGCCGGTTCTTGACCGCCTCGCAGAAACCGCCGGTGCCTGGAGCGCCTGCGCTGTCGTGCGGATAATGCCGGCGCAAGTGGTATCCGTACGCCCCAGGCAGGCTCAGCGGCCCGTCTGGCCCTCTGGGCTCGGCTTGGGTGTCCGCTGGAGTATGGCGCCGACCATCAGGGGCAGGCGCTTGGCGCGGATGACACGAATGCAATGGTCGACGGCGGCCGCGTGAAGGATTTGCGGTCCTGTCTTGGAAGGCTCTTTCTCGGCTGCCCTGCTTGTTCGAGGTAAATGTTGCCACGCTGACTTGGCCCCCCTGTGATTCGTTCGCCGGGGGGGCCTTTCGTCGCGCCCTTCGTGAGAAAGTCGTTCTTGGCACCTTGCGCCCCGGCAATACACTCTCGCACTCGACCCTCCGCCAACGACAGATGCTCAAGAAACCCCTGCTGCCAATCCTTGCAACCACCCTCCTGTTCACGTCGGTTGCCCATGCTGCGGACCGGCTGCTGCCAACAGAGGCTGCCCAGAAGCTGGAAGTCACCTTCAGGAAGGACGGCAAGGCGCTCTTCGTCGACATTCTCAATGGCAGCCAGGCGGTATTGACCGGGCTCACCGTCCAGTGCGACGTAGACCTTCCTGCGGTGACCACGACCCCGGAGTACGTCCCGCCTGCCAGGCCTCGTCCGAAGCACTCAGCTAAAGGCGCAGCTGTCGTGGCGCCTGACGAAGACTTTTCCCTTTTGTTCGGAAATACCTCGGGCGATGGCCGCAAGGGCAAGGGCGGAGAGCACATCTCGGACTATTCGTCGAGGACCGTGCGCGACCGCGAGTTCGTGAAGCTCGAGCTCACCGGACTGCGGGTCCTGCCTGGAAAGTCGGTCGAGGGCTATACCGAAACGCCCAAGGCAATCCGACATTGCAGCGCGCTTGACCCGCGCGGCCGCGAGAAGAAGCTCTACGAAGTGTTCTAGGCTCGAGCTTCAGCTCGCGAGGAGGCCGAGCAACAACAGCGCGGCCGCCACCCCGGCGCCGCTGCTCTTCGTGAAATCGATGTGCGTGCCCCCGCAAAACCGACACAGAGAGCGGACCGCCCTGCCCTTTCTGACAACGAGTATTGGGACCATCAGCTTTCCGCAGTGTCCGCAGCGGTCATGCGTTTCCGTGACGTCCGGCCGTTGGCGGCGCGCCGTTTTGGGCTTTGGCTCCATGGAGGGCGCCGCCGGCCGGGCCTTAGGCGGAACTTGCACCTGGGAAGCACCGGCAGCATTTGGATGCGTCCGCTCATCCGGCAGGCGAGAGAAAACTCCTTTTCCAGCCGAGACCGGTTGCGGCGACCGCTGTGGCCAAGCCGGGACCTCCCGCGGCCCCGCGGACCTGGCAGAACGGCTTGCGGAACCAGGTTCGAGCGGCCCTGGCCGGAGTACGTTGGGGCTCGGCCTTGCGTAGACGGGCGCTTGCCGGGGCGGTACACCGGCTTTTTCTGGGAGCACCCGAACGTCAACGGCCGAGGCGGTCCCGCCGCAAAGGACGATGTCGAAGTCCACGCGCTGCCCTACGCTAAGCCTGGCGCCGGCCCGTACCTCCTTGGCACGAGCGGTGAGCCTGCCCAAATGCCCACACTCAATCCGGGCTTCTCCGGTCGCGAGGTCCATCTCAAGGACCACGCCCTCTCCTCGCACCCAAGCCTTCGTCGTCTTCATTGCGGTCCTCTCAGAAGCCACCAGGCTGCAGTCTACCGCTGCGGCCCGCCGCAAACGGTCTCAACGGAGTGCGCGTTAGTCCGCATCGGAGTGCATCAGATGCGCGCCTAAAATGCTGCAACAACGAGGATGGAGTGCTGAATGAGAATGACCGGCAAAGTCGCTGATTTCAACCGCATCACGGGCCGAGGGCTCATTGCGAGCAAGACGTCGGGTAAGGTGAGCTTCCACCTCTCACAGGTCGTCGCAGGCAAAGGGAAGCTCGACGCCGGCGACCAGGTGGAGTTCGAGTTGGGCGACTTGGACGGTGTGCCTCAGGCGTTGGCCGTTTCAGTCCTGTCACGCCACATGGCCCTCCAGCAGCGTACATTGAAAGCTCATTCGGCGACCGCGGTAGCGGAAGGGGCAGCTGGCATTGCGGACAAGCAGGAAGGCACAACGGCTCCTGCCACGGCCACGCCCTTTCCGGCATGGCCGGGCCTTGTCGGCTGAGGAACTCGTCGGCCTAGACCGGGAAGAAAAGAATCAGGCCCAACGGGCCACAGAGCGCCATCAAGGGCAACCGCTTGAGCACAACATCCCAGTCGCGCCGACGCATGTTCTTGCGATATCTGAGCGGCCAGAACAAGCTTGTCAGCAGGCCAGTCGCATACCAAAGGGCAAACCAGGCCCAGCCGTTCATTTCGCTCATTCGATTCTTCTTACCCTTGTGTTTTAGGGCGGAATACCCGATGGCTGCATTGTATCATTGATGACTCTAAAACACTTAACGCTACCGTTTAGAGTCCTTTGAACCCCGGTCAGGTCAGCAGTTGGCGTCGACACGGAACACTAGAAACGGAAGAAGCGTAGAAAGGGAGAATGATGGAAAGCGAACGTCCGTTTGTCACTTACAAGATAAAAAACGAGCGGAACGGCAAGTTCTACGTTGGGTCGACGAGCAATACTTCAAGCCGGTGGGCAGAACATCGGCGGGCTATTAAAGCTGCCCGCACAGCCAGAGTCGGGAACCATCTGATGTGCTTGGACATTCAGAAGAACGGCTGGGGGCTGTCTGATTTTCGTTTTGGAATCATCGAGAGATTCGAGACGAGAGAGGCAATGCTTGCAGGCGAGCAGGCGCTGCTAAACACTTATTGGGGCACCGCGAAAAACTACAACTCCGCCCATGAGGTTCTGAGAGACACAGTCCTGCACAAGTGGTTCGCCTGGAACCTTCGAACTCTCGAGCATCGCCGCTACCTCAGCGTAGAGGCGTTGAGCGTCGACTTTCGCCTTGGATTGAAGACGCTCGCAGGTCTTATTGCGCGTGACGACGTTGCTCCCGGTGATTGGGTATTCGAGCCCTTCAGCAGGCGACGTACTGTGCGAGAGGTACGGCAGATGATGCTCGTGCATGGCATACCGCCTCCTCCCCAGCAGGACGCCGCATCGCTGGCGCGCTCAATCAGCAACTTGATTTACGGACCCTGCAAAGTCAGGGTACGGCCCTCAATGGACATCAAACGCGCGAGTTCTATGGGGTCTAGGCGATGCCCGTTGGCAAACTGCCGCACCCGGCGGCCACTAAAGGGCAACAGCGGGCAATCGGAGCGGCCGGTTAGCGCAACGTCCAGCAGACTTGATTGCTTTGTGAGGCGCAACCCAGGCACACCGCGCCAGCTTGTGATGTTTTCGGAGAAGCCTACCCCGTCCCTTGTTTGCAGCTTCCTACACAAGGAAGGTCAATCAACAAGGAAACGAACATGAAAAGCATGACAGAGCTGAAGACGCTCGCCGCGTCCCTGCGCGTCGCAATGGAGGCCGGCTGCTGCGAGCAGTTTTCGCTTCTGGAGCGCCCCGTCGTCCTGGCCGAGCTTTTTGAGCTCAAGCGCCGCGACAAGGCGGCCCTTCGCAACCTCGAGCTCGAGAGCACGATGGCCAACTACGTCGGCCTGGCGGTGCAAGGCGTCCTCGCAGGATACGTCGCCCTCTACGACAAGCTGGTCGCCGAGGGCCACGACGCCAGCAACTCGTTCGAGTTCGGCAACGACGCGTACTGCTACTTCATCCCTCATCGCGAGGTGGAGGCAGAAGAGGTACCCGCCGGCGCAAAGGGCCTCCTCGGCCTGATTGGCGGCGAGAAGCTACCGCCGCATGTCGTCAAGGCGTTCGTCGTGGAAACACAGAGCACGAACTGGGTCGTGGTCCTCGAGGAACGTTTCGGGCGGCACACGCTGCACATCCGGCAGTTCTGGGACGACCCAGCCTTGCTGGATTCCCCGGACTACCACGGTACGTTCGACCAGTACACCGGGAGCAACCTGAGCATCAAGGACGTCGTCCGCCTGGCTGCAGAAGCTGCGGACAGGTTTTCTGATGACATGCCCGGGGTGAACTATCCCAAACGGCCCTGCCTGAATACGTTCCTGCGCGGCTCACTGGTACCTGGTCACAAGGATGCGGGCATCGGTCTGCGCTATGCCGACGGCCGCGACAAGGGCTACGTTCTGAGCTACGAGCAGCCCTATGGGGATTGCCCGGCGGTCAAAGATGTGCACTGGTTCGGCTTCCACCGGATTTCACATGCGATGGAGCGCATCGGCTTTGCCGTGTCGATGCTGGTGCCCGAGCTGGCCCCCGACGGCGGCGCCGACCTCCTCGACGACTAGCCTGATTGGCTGCAAACAAGCCCTCTGGGCTCGTTTTCTTTTGCTAGCCCTCTCGAATCGCCCAGCGCGGACGGTCGCTGGGCCTGGCTCCTAGCTCATGGCCGGCTCCGAACGAGTTGCCAAGGTGACGCCGCGCCTTGATGATGTGGGCGAAGGAGCGAAGGATGGCCCACCCAAAAAGGCGTTGGAGCTTGAGAGGGTCCGCAGCGCGGAAACCCGGGGGCTCACTTCGGTCCCGTTCCCGTAGGATGGCACAGGAGACCCAGAAGCTGCGGCAGCGGCTTCCTCTGGTATCCGAAGGGGAAGACTGGCTTGCAGGCTGGCTGGAATTGGTCAAGCGGGTGTGGGGCTCCGTCATCCACGGCTACGGCACGTTGATGAGTCGGCATCCCGTCGACAAGCTTTGCAAATTGGAGGCCGATAGGCGCGTCCTCGGCTGGGTTGGCGTGCTCCTGGTGTCCACCGCGCTATTCAGCGTCCTTTACCCAGTGCTCGCCCATGGGCCGCGCATAGTAGACCCCTTTTCGCTGGCGGTATCGCTCGGCAACGTGCTGACGCCATCGCGATACCTCGCGGCGTTTGTACCTTTGCTTGCTCTCGGGCTGGCCTGGGCGCTGGTCCCTTGGTTTGCTGCGAAGCTCGTAAATGGTCGCGCTGCCCACGGTGTCCGACTGCTGGCCGCGACGACGTTCGCCCTCGCGCTCAGCGCCTGGCTGATTGCATTTCTGGTCTCGGGCGCCTTGGTTCCGCTTGCACCAATACGCGGGGTGCTTGGACTAGGCAACTACGACTTCAACAGTGTGCCCACCTCGCCCCGTGAGCTGCCGACCGCCATGTATGCGGGGCTTGTTGCGAGCTTGTTGTCGTACTTGGCTTTAGTCCCCTTGTATCTCGCTCTCGTGGTCGCGGCGATTCGCGCTTCCCGGAGCCTTGCGGGAGCCCTTTTTCGCCGCAGGTGGGCAGGTCTTTTGTCCTCCATCCTCACCGCGCCGGCACTCGTCCTGCTTGCAGTCTCCCTGCCAGCAGCAATTTTGATGAGCGCTGTTCTCGCGCTGAGTACCTCTTCAGGACTCCTGGAACAGGCGCAAGTTGCAGGCACTCCAAGAGGGGAACCCCAGGAGACGGTAGAGGTGGAGCCATTGACCTCATTCTGCAAGTTGGGCCCAATGACCCAAGCCGGTGAGTCAGTGATTGAGTGCCAGCTCCTGGGCTTCACGTCCGGTGCGGGCAGCATTGCCCTGGACTATGGTGAGCAGCTGCTGTACTTCACACCCAGAATCCTTGGCCCCGGCGTGCGCACCACCCGCCGGCTAAGCACAGCCGCCGCTATAGCAACGCCAAGCTTCGGAGAATTCGCAGCTCAAGCAATGAGGCCGCCACAGCCGCTGGAGCAGGAGGGAGAGCCGAGCACCGCTGAGTTGCGCGCCGGGGGACTTGGGCACGTTTCGCAGGTGAGAGGCAGCGTCGTGGAGGACGTAGCACTATTGGAGCTTGGACGCCCTTTTAGCGTTTACGTCCGCCTCGAAGCAGAACGGTTTTGCTCCTTCAAACAGGCTGAGATGCGCGGCAACGTGTGGCTGTACGTCGGCGTAAGCGTCCTTGCGGCCGTCGGCACGCCATCCAGTGTGGCCCGTAGGCGGGCAATAGGCCCCTGGGACCTCAAGAAGGTGGCGGACGAGTGTGAAACAGCCATGTTGCCAGGACGCGGGCCCCCGACGGAGATGCTGGAGATACCGCCACTCTTCCCCAACTGAACGACGCGGCCGTCGCCATCTCCGTGGGTCATTGCACTCTGGCCGGCCGCTTCGCTCCCGCGAACTTCGACAACGGGAACCCGAGACTGTCGTAAGCCCATGCACCGACCTCAATGCGCCGCTTCCAGAACTGCATGCTCACCTTGTCCATTTCCGCCCGCCAGTACTCCTGCGTCTCCGCGCTGGCGGGGTCCTGGGCCGCTATTCCCCTCGTTGTCTCATCGAATAGCGCCTGAGTGGGCTCCAGGAGAAACTTGCGCAGCGCCATCTCGCGCTCCACCAGCACCATGCATATATAGCTGTTCCTGATGAATCCGTCGAACACCTCCTTGCTGCCAGGAACGTTAGCCGTGGCCTTTCGAACGCCGTACAGCTCGCTCGCCGCAAGCTCCAGCCGCGCCGCTGCTGCCACCCGTTCGGCTGCGACGTCAGGCACAGGCCTCAATACCCCGATAATGCCCGCGGCCTGGAGATACTTCAGAGCTCCGTTGATGGCATTCGCGTCCTTGAATCCTGACCGGCGCAGCAGCCGTTCCGCTGCCAGGTCGATTCGGTCGATATAGACCACCCGCCGTCCATCGAGCGAGTACAGCCCTTTTTCCCTGTCCGCTTCAAGAGCCAACGCGAGCAGCGATGCCACCACGATGACGAATGCCGGCCTTACAGTCGTGGTCACCCCGGTCGGGGAGGTAAAGCTGAAGCGCTCCACGCCGTTGTATTGGGCGTGATAGCGCAAATTCGACTCCAAACTCTTCGTGCGCAAATCCTGCAGCATGGGGTTGCCGAGCACCGTGGCCACCCCCATCAAGGCCTGCACCGTCGGCTTCACAGGAAGGACCAACACGTTGTAGAACTTGGCAGCCTTGTCTTCGCCCGGCATGGCATAGACCGAAGCCACGTAGCGTCGGTCATGCTCCCTGTCCTGGTTGAACACCTCGAGCTCGCCAAACACCTCGTTGGGGTCGAAGACCACTCGAGGCTCCGCACTGACGGTGAGGGCCGGGGATGGCTCAGTACCAGGAAGGTAGGCTCCGAATCGTCCACTCTCAACAATGAAGACCTGGCCGGCCGTGTTGTGCTTGTAGGCTATCGGATGGTTGACGGCAACCGTGCGCCAATGCACACCAGGGAGGATATCGTCGCTGATGGCGCTCAGCAGCAAGTGGGCCGGACCGGGGTTTTCCTCTGGCCCGAGACTTCTACGCGCGGCCGCGAGCTCTGCAACCCACTTGTCGATGTCCTTGCGTGAGGCCTGAATGCGCCGTGTGCTGTATATCCCAAGCAACCAGATGTGGAATGGCGCTACCGCGTGGTCTCCGTTGCGCTTTGTGAAACCCTTGAGACGGTCGATGCTCGCCGGAAGGAGGGGTGAGGCCTCGTCGAAGACGTGAAAGCCTGCGTCTCGGAAGTGTCGTCTCATCGCCGTTCGGGACCGCAAATGCCGATGGAGCCCATCCCGGCACTCGGTCAAGGAGGGCTCATCCTGCTTTTCAGTGCTGAAGTCTTCGGGACCCAGGTCCTTCTTGAAATAGCGCCTGTTGCTCGTCGCCACCAACATGATTCCTTCCCGGCCCGGTTCGAACAGCTGCCCGAGTGCGAGCAAAAGCTTAGCCGGGTCAGCGATGTGGTCGAAAAGCCGAATTGCCAGGATGATGTTCGGCATCTCCTTCGTGTCTATGAATCCGAAGGGGTCGTCTTCCTCGAGGTTCCTGACGAGAACCTGCATGAACTTGGAGGGCTGCGCAGCCTTGAGCCGTTCCGATTCCTTATCCACGCCGACGTAGGCGGCGACATTCGGCGCATTCATCAGTTTGTGGCCGATGACTGCATCGCCACACCCGAGGTCCAGCACTCTGTCGTGACGCTTGTTGGAGGGCCAATCCTTGTAGGTCCACATCTTCTCTGGCGTCAACTCAGCGCTTGTCGCCTGGTCGCAAAGCCCCTCCCACCTCTGTAGCGCCGCCTGGATGGAGGTGACATCTCGGCTTCCCGTGGGGTCGTAGCACAACAGACCTTGCACGATTGGGTCGACCAGTTCTCGGCGAAGCTCATCGGTTGCGTCGCCAGCGTCTCGGACCTCCCGGCCCTGGTCGGCACCATCGACATCCTCTGCGTCTTGCGCTGCCATGCCTGTCCTCCGTCGAGGAGGATTCCCCGAAGCGGAGAATTCTGCCCAAAAAACGCGTTCTTGATATGAAGGTTCCACGCCTGGACGTTACCCCCACGCCCGCACGCATGGCAGAATTCCGCCGAATACGACGGTCCGCTGAGCCGAGCACTGCGACGAGGGGCCCCGACCCGATGACAAGGCACTGGGGTTTTCCCGGCCCTCGTCTTTCGGCCCCCTGAAACGCCCTGACGACGGTTTTCGGACCGTGCTGCGCGGTGGCTCAGTAGCCCGGGCGGCGAGTTCAGGGAACGTTTTAGAGTCAACGCAAAGTACCCTAAAGACTTTCCCGTTTCAATCCGGATGATTGGGTCATCTAAAACCCAACCGGAGATTGTCGTGTTCAGCCCCATCGTCCAGGTCATCACCGCCGTCGCGACCGCCTGCCTGAAGGAACCTGCTGTGCGTCGGCTGGCAACCGCCGTCGCCGTGTCGCTCGGCTTATCCCTTGGTGCCTTTTTCAGCGGAACCCACGGCGATACCCACGGAGGCGGCCACGAGCCAGAACCTACCCAGCCGCCGGCGCCCATCCAAAAGCGCGAGCACGAGGAGCGTTTTGCACCTCATCTGCTCGAAGCCGAGTTCAACAAGCCTCGCGCTGCCACCACAGCACACATCATGCAAGGAGCCGAAAGTGAGCACTAAACTGACACTCTGGGGTTTCCTTCTGCTGGGCACGCAAGCCGCTCACAGCGCGGGCGTGTTCGCGGTGGCCCGCGGCCTGTTGGCGGCGCAGAACCTGGCCGACGCGGTATCGGTCTTCACCGACCCGAACGCCCTGGCCGCCATCTACGTCGCGGCCAAGCTTTCGGTGCATTTGTTTGGGGCCCCCGCGAAAGCGTATGTGCTGGCCCGCTACGGAAACGAGCAGCCTAGGTGGGCCCGCACCTTCGGTGCGTGCGTTCGTCGGCTCCTGCCCAAAGCGCAGCTCCGCCTGAGCTCTTGGCTTGGCCTGGTCGATGCAGTGGCGAACGGGGTCATGCTGGCGCCGCTCGCGATGTGGCTGTGGCATGCCTCTCAGCTGGGCCCGACGGCATGCGCTGCCGTGCTGGGCATGCATGAGCTTCTGGGACTCATCGTGGCCTACGAAGTGTTCGAAAGCCTGTGGCACGCGAGCTCGCATGCAGCAAAGGCCCGCGGGCATTCCGACCAGTAGTCCTTGCCAGAGTCGGAGGAAGCCCTGCGATGCAGGGCATTTTGTTTTCGGCCGTCAGCTGCCCAAAATGCCTCCTCGCAAGGTGCAGGCTTGCCATCGTTCTCGCGGCACAAGGCGTCCTTGGGGATGGAATTTCGAGCCGAGTCGGACTACAGCTGCGCGACGGGCGCGTCGCTGACGGCAACGCCATGGGCATTCAACCGCTGGCGGATTTCGTCGGCGAGCGCCCAGTTCTTGGCAGCCCGGGCCTGCTGTCGCTGCGACTGCAGGTCGTCGATGTCCGTGTGGCTCAAGCTCACCGCGGCCGAACGGGGCAGGCGGGCCCAGGCATCGACGTCGATACCGAAGAAGTGCAGACCGGCCGCCAATCGCGCAGGTGTGCCGCCCTTGAGCTCCTGCTTCAGCCAAAAGCTGCCGGCAGGTGCATTCAGGTTGTCCGCCAGAACCTCAATGAGAGCATCCGCTGTCCCAGGCACAACGCCAGCCAAATCCTGGGTGAGCTGCAGCACGTCCGCATGGGTGGACGCCAGAAGCTTGTCATTCCAGTCCAGCGGCTTCTGCCAGTGAGCCTGCACCAGCGCGAAGCTCAGCAGCTGCCCGCCCAGGCCCGGCGCCAACGCCTCCGCGGAGTCGAGGGCCGCCTGCCAAGTGACGAAGTTGCCCTCGCTCTTGCTCATCTTGCGACCATCGGACAGGACCGAGCCGTTGTGCATCCAGATTTCGGCCAGGGGCCGGCCGAACACCGGCTCCGACTGCATCATCTCCGCCTGGTGGTGCGGGAACTTGAGGTCGACGCCGCCTCCGTGGATGGTCACGCTGCCGCCAAAGAGCGCGCGAATCATTGCGGAGCACTCGATGTGCCAGCCCGGGCGGCCCCAGCCCCAGGGCGATTCGAAGCCAGGCTCATCCCGAGAAGTGGTTTTCCACAGCGCAAAGTCCCGCAGGTCCTCCTTGCCGTCAGTACTCACCCGCGTGGCGCCTTGCTCCGAGCGAAGTGCGCCTTCCTTGTGGGGCATCAACAGTGCACCGTCATAGGCGCTCACCCGGTAGAGCACGTCACCCGTGCTCGCCACGTAGGCCAGCCCCAGGCCGATGAGCTGCTTCATGAGCCAGAACATGTCGGCCAGGTACTCGCTCGCCTTCGGCTCCTCCGGAACATCCAGCCCGGTGGCGCGCATCAGCTGGCGGTTCTCCTCGGCGTACTTGTCCGAGAGCTCGTGCCAGGCAACGCCGGCCGTCTTGGCCGTGTTGATGATTTTGTCGTCAATGTCTGTGATGTTGCGCACCAGGCGCACACGGTGACCCTGCGCCGTGAGGACGCGCTTCAGGAGGTCGAAGACGACATAGGTGCGTGCGTGACCGACATGCGCGGACGAGTACGGCGTGATGCCGCAAGCGTAGATTGAAACGTCGGTGGGTTCGACGCGCTTCAGCGCGCCCGAGAGGGAATCTTTGAGATGCATGATGGTTCGTTCGATGGCTGCGGGAATCGGTTGACGTGATTCGCGCACAGACATCGTGCAAGCGCAGCATGGCGGACAACCGCCTTGGAAATGCTTAGCTTGCTTAAAACCGTCATCTTTGAATTCTACCTTTAAAACGTAGCCTATAGCGTATCAGTTTAGCCTGCCGCGTCGCATACACAGCCATGGCACGGCGGCACTGTCTCATGATTTCAGCTTTGGCACAGGCGCTCGAGAACGCGTACTCCGGCATCATCCATGGGCCAATGGCTGCGTAGGTTTCATCCCGAGGGAACACCTTGGCCGCCCTGCCGCGGGACGTCGGCTGGAAAGTCTGGACCACACAACATAGAAGTGGCCCTTTTCAGCTTTTTGAACCTGTCCTTTGAACTCGTCGGCGGCGTTGCACGGCCGTTCGTCCGAGGGCTGAGCCGCCCATCTGCCCTGTCCTGCCCGTCACAGCAAGCGATGGTGCAAACAACTTCACAGGTGCACCAGTTCATTGAGCCGCAAGCAGTCGGCAACACAGCGAAGTCTTGTATGGTGAACCTCTATACAGCCGATAAAAGCAAAGAGGAGCCAAATGGCCGCAGAGAAGAACGTCTCGATTAGTTTCAGAGTGACGCCTGAGTTCAAGTTCCTCCTCGAGCGAGCCGCAGCTCACGAGCAGCGCAGCCAGACGAACCTCCTCGAAAAACTTCTTTTCGACTACTGCCGGACCCACGGCCTGAGCGCCAACCCGCCGGCCGCGCGCGAGCTCGAGAAAGCAGGTGCCCAATGAACGCGCCCGACCTGATGAAGAAGCTGCTCGACTACGTGCTCGAGCAAGCGAAGACCGTCGACCCCACGGCCTTCCAGCTCTCTGGCCAGGGCGGCTTCCAGAAGGCAAAGCCCGACCTCCAAGGCCTGCCCGGTGTTGACTTCGACCTGGCCGGTGACGGCGACCATGTGTGGCTGAAGGTGGCGCGCCTTGAAGCGCACCCGCCGCCGGCGCTGCCGAACGACGAGTGGAAGCCCCTCATCGTCGCGCACCGCGAGCCCACGGGCGCCCGCCCGAGCATCGACGAGGTCGCGTTTGAGCATCGGATGACAGCTGCGACCCAAGCCATGCTCGCCGAGGAGCGGGTCGTCTTTGTCGCCGAAGCACGTACCCGGCTCGAAGAAGCCCTTGGGGCGTACACCCAGCTGTGGACAGCCTGGGCCACCGGCGAGAAGCCCCGCCGCAAGACCATCGCGCTCTACGGCGACCTCTTTGCCATCAAGCATCAGCTGGAGGCCGAGGAGACCGCCAAGCCCCATGAGCTCGTCTGGGGCGTGGGCGTGTCAGCCTGGAAGCTGAATTACACTGAGCGCGGCACGACATCGGTCGTCGATTTCCAGTACCCGCTCATCACTCAGGCTCTCGAGGTCGGGATGGATGACCGCACGCTAGCGCTTGAGCTGCGCCCGCGCGCCGTCGGCCCGCAGTTCTCGTTCGATGCGTTCGCTGCCTGCCAGCTGCTCAGCGCGCCCGAGGTCGAGAAGGCCGCTCGCGCGGCATTGGAGAAGAGCGCAGACCGCCCAGTGAGCCCCTTTGATTCGGGCAGCTACGAGCACCTGCTCAAGCTCATCGCCGGCAACCTGCATGACAAGGGGCGCTACGAGCCTGGAGCAGAGGCCTTCCCGAAGCCTGGCGAGGACCTGGTGGTCACCGACGCATGGGTTCTTTTGTCCCGCCCGAAGTCCGTCAACTACCTGGAAGAGGACATCGAGCGCCTGAAGGCGCGCCTCACGCCCGGCGTCGAGATTCCTCTCGGGCCACTCTCGCTGGTCACGCCACCATCGGACCAACTGGCCACGCACGTGCCGGTCGCGTTCCGCGGGCTCTCCGGTGTTTCAGGCAACTACGGCGGCCGCAACCAGGTGCAGGAGCTCTTCTTCCCCCTGCCCTACAACCACGAGCAGGTCACCATCGTCGAGCAGCTCGAACGCTCGAGTGGTGTCGCCGTGCAAGGCCCGCCCGGGACGGGCAAGACTCACACCATCGCCAACATCGTTTGCCACTACCTGGCCACGGGGCGTAAGGTGCTGGTGACCTCCAAAGGCGAGCAGGCGCTCGAGGTGCTGCAGTCCAAGATTCCGGAGACCGTCCGGCCGCTGACCGTGGCGCTCCTCTCCGGTGACCGCGAAGGCATGCGCCAGTTTCAGGGCTCCATCGAGGCCATCATCCACAACGTCTCGCAGCTCAACCCCGAGGTGGTGAACGAGCAGATTCGCACCGAGCGCAGCGGCATCGACCGCGCGCACGAGGAGCTCGCGACCATCGACCGACGGGTGGACGCGATTGCGATGGCACAGCTCTCGGACATCGAGGTCGACGGGGTGCAGATGCGCGCGCAAAAGATGGCAGAGCTGGTCATCTCGGGCCAGGAGAAGCACGCATGGTTCGATGACGCGCTGTCGCTCGATGCCGCGCATGCGCCGCCCATGGACGCAGCGCTGGCCGCCCAGACCCGTGAAGCCCGTCGCCGGCTTGGCCAAGACTTGGACTACGCCCTCGCCCGCATCCCTTCGAGCAACGCCTTGTTGCCAGCTGCAGAGGTGGCCCAGCTGCACGACGCGCTGGTCAGCTTGCGCGAAATCGAGGCTGCAGAAGCCAATGGAGGCCTGCTGGCGTTGCGCGCCATGACCCCTGAGGTATTGGATGACGCCCGTCGCCTGCTGGCAAAGGTCGAGGAGGCACGGCAACTCGCTTTCGAGCTCGAGGAATCCGGCGAGCTGTGGACCCTGGAGCTGCGCAAGAAGTGTGGCCAGGCGACCTTTGCGAGCGAACGGGCCGCCTTCGAGGCACTCTTTGCCAACATCGAGCAGCTGATTGCAGCGCGCGCCCAGTTCCTGAAGACGCCGGTGGAGGTGCCTGAGCAGGCGCTGGCGCAGCCGAAGGTGCGCGAAGCCGTGCAGCGCGCTGCGGAAACCGGCAAACCCTTTGGTCTCATGAGCTTCGGCGGCAGCGACATCAAGGAGCTCGTGAATGCCATCCGGGTAAGCGGCCTGGCGCCTGCCTCCGTCGACCACTGGAAGCACGTGCACCGCTACCTGGCGCTCCACGAACAAGTTCTTTCGTTCGGCGTGCGGTGGAACGAGGTCGCCGACCTTCTCTCCTTGCCTGAGCTCAAGGGTGGCGTGGTCGGGCTGCGGCGCGTTGAGCTGGTCACGGGCATTGCCAGGAAGGCACACACGCTAGCCATGCAGTTCGACGCGCAGTTGCCGGCTCTTGGAGAACGCGTTTTTGCGAACCCTCCAAAGATGCTGCTGCGTGGCTTGTCCTCCCAGCTCGAAGAGATGCAGCGCCATCTGCGCAGTCATCTGACCCGTCTCGAGTTGGCCAAGGCAGCCACGACCCTGGTGACGCTGCAGGAGAAGCTTGCGGGAACGACCGGTCCGGTCTCCGACGCCCTGCGCGCCTTCGTTGCGAATGAGCTAGGCAACACAGCCATCCCTGTTGAACGGGCCACGGCACGATACGCGGAGCTCGTGAGTGACGTGCGCCGAGTGGAAGGCCTCGGCCATGACCTGGCGCTGGTGAACGACGTGGCGGACAGGTTGGAGCGCGCCGGCGCCGCCAAGCTTGCTGTGCGAATCAGAACTTCGGTGGTCGACGCGTCTGGAGATGACCCTGTCCTGCCAGTCAGCTGGCGCGAGGCCTGGACGTGGTCGCGTGTCCGCGCCCATCTGGATGCCATCGAATCGCGCGAAGAGCTGCGCACACTCGCGGCGCGCCGGCGAGACCTGGAGGCAGGCCTCGCCCGGCTCTACGAGAGCGTCGTGTCCAAATCCGCCTGGCTCTCAACCAAGCTCGGAGCTTCGCCAAGAGTGCTGGCGGCACTGGAGACCTACCGGACAGCGGTCCGCCGTATCGGCATGGGCACCGGCCCGAATGCGACGCGGCACCGTCGCGACGCGCAGAAAGCGATGCTGGACGCGCAGGGCGCCATCCCCTGCTGGGTGATGAGCCACGCCAAGGTGTCCGAGAGCCTCCCGGCGCAGCTTGGCGCCTTCGACCTCGTCATCGTCGACGAGGCAAGCCAGTCGGACCTGTGGGCGCTGCCCGCGGTGCTGCGCGGCAAGAAGATTCTGGTGGTCGGAGACGATAAGCAGGTCTCGCCCGACGGCAGCTTCGTCTCGGCCGTTCGAATTCAGGAACTGCGTGACCGGTTCCTGAGCGAGCAGCCGTACGCGACCGTGCTGACGCCGGAGAAGTCGCTCTACGACATCGCCTCAACCGTCTTCGCGGCCCAGAAGGTGATGCTGCGGGAACACTTCCGCTGCGTGCCGGCCATCATTGCCTACAGCGACAGGTTCTACGACGGCATCCAGCCCCTGCGCATTCCGAAGGCCTCTGAGCGCATCGACCCTCCGCTTGTGGACATCTTCGTGCCCGGCGGCATGCGCGGCGTGAAGGACGAGAACAGCCTGGAAGCGCAGTGCATCCTGGCGGAAATCGAGGCCATCGTCGCCAACCCACAGCTTGCCGGCCGGACCATCGGGGTCGTGTCACTCCTGGGCCCCGAACAGGCCAAGAGAATTGATACTTTGGTGCGTCAGCGCCTAGATGCCAAGGAACTCATCCGCCGGCGGTTCGACGTGGGCGACGCCCGCCTTTTCCAGGGCAGCGAACGCGACATCATGTTCCTCTCGATGGTCGCTGACCCGCAGCGCTCGAAGGCGCTCTCCGGCAACAGTTCCGAGCAGCGGTTCAACGTAGCGGCAAGCCGTGCACGAGACCGGATGTACCTGGTGCGCTCGGTTCAGATGTCAGACCTGTCGCACCTGGACCTGCGCCGTGGGCTCCTGGAGCACTTCAGCCGGCCGATGGAGGAGTTCAAGGACGACCAGGCCAAGTCGCTCATCGAGCTGTGCGAATCTGGCTTCGAGAAACAGGTCTACACCGAGCTCTACAGCCGCGGCTATCGCGTGGTGCCGCAGGTGAAGGCAGGCTCCTTCCGCATCGACATGGTGGTCGAAGGCGCTGACGATGCTCGCCTGGCCATCGAATGTGACGGGGACGAGTTCCACGGGCCCGACCGTTGGCAGGCCGACATGGGCCGCCAGCGCGTGCTCGAGCGAGCCGGCTGGACGTTCTGGCGCTGCTTCGCTTCGACCTGGTCGCTGCGGAGAGACGAGGTCGTCGAGGAGCTGCTTGCTCGCCTGAAGGCGATGGGCATCGAGCCTCTGGGCGCTCTGGAGCGTGCGCCTTCGCTGGTCGAGTATCGGGAGTGGCGCTTGCCTGAGCTCGAGGAGGCTTCGGAATCGGACCCGGCAGCCCAAGCGGTTGAGGATGCGATTGCCGCCGCGACATCAGAGGCGGAATCCCTCGGGTCCGGAAAGCAAGTCGAGCAATCCACATCGGAAATCTAACCTGTCAGGATTTGCCGGATACTGCCCGTCTTTTTTGGTGCGAGCTAGGAGTTCGCGCCGTCAACTCACAAGAAGAACCCGATGTCCTCCCGCGCCAAGACAATTCAGATATTCCTCCCTTCTGGAGACCCCCAAGGAATTCGCCAAGCGGAAATCACCACGCGCATCGTGAGAGTCATCGACGTGCCGCGCGCTCTTTTGAAGGAGTTCCTGGCGATGCCCGAGGCCGCTGGTGGCGCCGTGTACTTCCTATTCGGAGACGCGGAGGACGACGCAAAGCCGCTTGTTTACATCGGTCAAACAACCGACCTCAAGAAGCGTTTGGTCGAGCACCAGAAGAAGAAGGATTTCTGGCAGCGGGTCGTGGTCCTGCTCAGTCGTGCGGAGAGCCTGACGACGACGCATTCGCTCTATCTCGAGCGACTTTGCATTCAAAAAGCCAAGGAGGCGGGCCGTTGCGTCATCGAGAACGACACCAACGGCAACAAGCTGAACACGTCGAAGCCGCTCGAGTCTGAGTGCGATGAGCTGTTCGATACGGGGGAGACCCTCATGAGTACCCTCGGCTTTTTCCTGTTTGAGAAGCCGGGGGCTGTTGAGAGCAAAACCAACCTCGAGCTCTACTATTGCAATGCAGCAGGCACTGACGCTCGCGGCCATTACACAGCTGAAGGGCTGGTTGTTTTGAAGGGCTCAAAGGCCCGTCTGAGCGTCACCGACAGTTTCAAAGACAAGAGCTTTCACGTGAAGCGCCAAAAGTTGGAAGCAGCTGGAGTGCTCAAGCAGGAGGGCGAGCATTTGATTTTCACGCAGACCTATCCGTTTCCGACGCCGAGCGCTGCCGCTGCAATCGTGGTTGGCAACAACATGAACGGCTGGAAGACTTGGAAGAACAAAGCGGGGAAGGACCTCGACAGCGTCGTCCGCCAAGTGACCTAGCGCACCCGCGGGGCCGGTGGCGGCCGCTCAATGCCCGGTGTCGAGGGTAGACGACGCGGCGTTCATTGAAGCGCTGAGGCTGCAGCCTCCCTCGTCCGAGCAGCCATATGGCGATTGAACGAAAAACTTCTTTCCGCCCGACTGTTGACGAGCTCTGGCGCTCGGGTGCGACCTCCTTCGACGGCGGCGGTGTCAGGCAGCCACTCAGGGGCCGTTAGCAGACACCAACGCGGCCAAGTTACGCTTCTGTTCTGCCAGGATGCCGGCAACGGTCGTCCGCGGCCCGACGGGCTCGGTGATGGTTACGACAACGCCCATCCCATTCACGACGGTCATCGATTGCGTCTGTACGAGGAGCGCCGGATTCGTACGCCCGCGGGCCTTGACGGTCGCGAGTCCGTAAATCCCGTTGCGGTCGACGTCGGCTATCCCGAGCTCCTTGCGCTCGGTGACATTGGGGTGCCCCGACATTCGCATCCACGCTTCGACCTGACTGCGAACACGCTCGCGCTCAGGAGCCTTGCCCGCTTGCCCCACGGCCAGGTCCCTGACTGTGTTCTTCATCGGAGCTGGTTTTCCGTCCTTCTGCATGAGAGCAACCATGCCGAAGGACACGTCACCGTCATAGCCCGGGTCCTTCCGCAAGGTTGGCAGGCTTGGGCAATCGACGACCGCAAACAGCAGCCGCAGCTCCGGGCCGAGTGTCGGAGCGATTCCCTTACGAAGCACCGCGTCGGGCCCGTGCTCCTCGAGCTTACAGAAGCCAGGTGGGATGGGAACCTCGAGCCGGACCCCGTCAAAAGAGTAGTTCTCTGCACCCGCGCCCCCTGCAAACAAGGCGAGCGCCAAGCCGCGGACCATCGCCTGCTCCCAAGCCTTGACCTTCGTCTTCATCTTCACCATCGTCGACCCCTCTTGTTGGCAGCGGAGCCTAGCAGCTTCGAAGCCCGGCACCTCGCCAGCGGCACGTTTTCGAGGCGCGCGACCACGCGGCCAGAAAAAAAGCAGCCCCCGGAGGAGCTGCGAACAGACTGTGTCAATGAGCGACTGGGAACTCGTGAAACCCGACGTGCGGACGCCTGGACGCTGCTGCCTCGAGAGCGGGTTTCAGGTACAGCAGCCCCTCCTCTTCGTACTGCGTGTTGGCCAGCGCTTTGCCTTCGGCTTCCGCGAAGTCGAAGAGCGCGTCGACGAGGAGTTTGGCAACGCCCTGGTTGCGTCGGTCCTCACGAACACTAACGAAGGTGATGGTCATCGCGCCGGGAATGCGCGTCGACTCCTCCTTCAGTGCGGCCAGGCCGATGACTTGCTCTCCGTCCATCGCAGCGATGAACGAGCGATGCCGGGCGGTGTACGGGTCGAAGTAGACCAGGCTGGTCTCCATCTCCTTGAGCTGTCCGGCGAAGACTTGGTGCTTCTGCTCGCTTGTGCGAAGAACGCGTGTTTGAATCATGTTGAGCTTCCTTGAGAGTTGACCTTCCAGGTGTAGAGACGAGCTGGGCTAGGGGCTCGCCAAGTCCGGGCGTCATGGCCTCCGAAGCACCACCTGCATTCCGCTGGGCATATACGCCCAGAAAACCAGAATGCCAAGTGGAGTTGGTTTTTTTATCTCAATCCCGACGGTATATTGGCCAGCGACACCCAACCGACGAAGGTCGGGTGCACGGACTACTGCTGGTGAGGCAGCGCTTTCGCCTTCGACAAGACGCATGCGTCTTATTTCTTGCGCTTTGTCTCTGTACCGATGACGAATGGCGAGGTAGAACCGTTCTTCAGGATACGAATCGCTGCGGGCCGACAAGGCGGCCGTTCCCTGCGTGTACCCGCGGCAAAACCTCGGGCCCATTGGAGCTTCTGGCATGGCCACGTTCAAACGGATTCTCGGACTTTGGGTGACCCCCGACTTCTCTCAGGTAGAGAAGGGGCTAAGACCTCCGCCCTACGTGAACTACAACCAGGTCGACTTCGTCGGCTTGGCGCATTTCTTCGAGGAGTTCAACAACTGTGGTGAGCGGGTCAAGGTTCGCTTCGCCAACGACGCTGTCGACCAGGTAACGTTGCACTTCAGGGCCCTGGGCGGCAAGCCCGAGTCCATGGAGTGCAAGGACTTTGCAGAAGCGCTCCTCGCGGTGGCCAAGGGCGCCAAAAGCCCGGTCGATGTCCGCGCTTCGTGGGTGCAGTTGCATAAGCTTCAGGACCGTACGCACGCGCCCCCGCCAATGCTACTCATGTTCGTCGTAGAAGGGGGCTTCGAGGCGGTGATGCTGTGGAGTCAGCAGTTGGGCATGCGGCTCAACATCAAGGCTGCCAGCCCGATGATGCTCATCATGGGCAACGCCCAGGAGAGCGACTACCGAGGGCGACTTTCCCCTGACCTGATGAAACGGCTGGAAGCAGACTTCGGCATTCCCTTCAAACGACCCGCCCTTCTGTCCGCGCTGGCATCCACGGCGCCACCTGCTTGGGCACAGCAACCGGATTAACGGCAACTGCGGAAACCGCCGTCGCCACCTGAACGGCTCCGCTCGGCCACGCGAGTGCTTTCGCGGCTGCGAACTCTTGCTCTGACGGAGTCGGCCGCGCTCAACGGGATTTCGCCGTAAGGTGGGGCAAAAACACGTCCAAGAACTCGCTGCAGGCAACCTGCGGGTTGTACGTCGCACCAACCGGCAGGTAGTCCGCCATATCATTGAGAAACTTCTTTGAACCCATTCGCCGCAGCAATTCAGACTTGACGTCATCCGCGGTGAATGTGCTTCCCTCCTGGGCCATGTAGTAGCGGAACGCTTCCGCTACGCGGGCTGGCTGCACTCGGGCGACGGCGCCTTGCGCCTGCGATGCGGTCCAGGCTGCCCGGCGTCAACTATTCTGAGCGGCGAGCGTCAATTA
>NZ_LMTS01000295.1 GCF_001541225.1 Variovorax sp. WDL1
GCCGTGCCCGCCGCGGTCTATTGATCAGCGTTTCCCTAGATGTCTCATCGTTTCCTCAATTCCCTCTGAGCGAGAGGCTGCGGAGCTCGCGCCCCTGTGAACATGGCGTCTGAATCAATATTGATAGTCGACAAAGCGGTATGCCCCGTACTTCGACCCTCCGTATCGGCGCTTGGTCATGTCAAGGTCGTTGAAGATCACGCCATTGACCGTGACGCCCGCGCCAAGCAGTCGCTTGGTCGATTCCTGCAGCTCGCCCTGGGTGCTGACCTCGGCCCGCGCCACCAGGAAGACTGCGCCCGCCATCGGGGCGAGGATGGCGGTGTCGGACGCCGCCAAGACCGGCGGGGTGTCGACAATGACCCAGTCGTAGTGCCTGGCGGCCTGCTGCAGCAGCACCTGAACCGAAGGCTTCGTCAGCAGTTCGGCCGAATTCGGCGGCAACACCCCGGTCGACAGGAAGTCCACATTGGCCGCTATCTCCCGATGCAGCGCCTTGTCCCATTGCAAGCTGCCGCAGATGACTTCGCTCAGGCCTTGCCTGCGGTTCACTCCGATGGCGTGGTTCAAGCGACCCTTGCGCAGATCACCGTCGATCAGCAGCACCTTCTTGTCGGTTGCGCCAAGCACGGCCGCCAGATTGGCGCTCACGAAAGACTTGCCGACCCCCGGCGTCGGGCCGCTGATCACGATGATGTTGATGGCTGAATCCAACATGGTGAACTGCAGCGCAGTTCGAAAGCTTCGAAGGCTTTCGACCACCGCGTCATGGGGATTCGCCGTGGCAAGCAACGGGCGCCTGGCGGCCGACTTGCTGGTTTCGCGTACAAGCTTCGCCTGCGCATCGGTATGCGGCACGGTTGCAAACACGTGCAGCCCGGCGCATTGCTCGATCTCGGCCGGGTCCTTGAGGCCCGGGCGCAAGCCGTTGCGCACAAAGGCCACCGCCAAGCCCAACATCAGTCCGAGCGTGGTTGCGAGCAGGACGGACAGCGCGCGCAAGGGCTTCGCCGGCTTCCTCGGAACGGCGGCCGGATCCACGATTCGCACATTGGCGACCTTGCCCTCCTTCACCAGACGCAGCTGCTGCGCGTTGTCGAGCAGCTTGACGTACAGCTCGCTGTTGACCTTTACGTCCCGCGTGAGGCTCAACAGTTCCTGCTCTACGTCGGGGAGCGTCTTGACGCGCCTGTCGAGCCCCTTCAGCTCGCCCTGAAGGCCGGCGATACGCGCATCGATCGTACGAATGGTGTAGTGCTCCGCGGTATAGAGCGCGAGCAGTTCTTTGCGCTTCTGCTGCAGTTCGACCACGCTGGTCTGCAGCTTGATGGCCTGCTCCAGGATCAGCTTGCCCTCGGTGTCCAGGTCGAAGCTGCTGTTGCGATTGCGGAACTGGCTGAACTTGGTCTCGGCCGCCTCCAACTGCCTGCGCAGTTCGGGAAGGAAGGTGCTCAGGAAACCCAGCGACTTGTCCGCCTCGGCAACCTTGCGCTCGACGTTCTGCCGCACGTAGAGCGAGCCGATCTCATTGAGTACGCGGGCGATTTCGCGAGGGTCTTCGCCTTCGAGGCTCGCCCGGATCACGCCGGACTGCTTGCCCTCCTCCGCGATCACGAGGGCCTTTTGAAGCCGCTCGATCACTTCCAGGCGAACGTGACGCCTGAGATTGAATTCAGCGCCTGGCTTGCCAACTGCGGCGCTCACCAGAAGCAGGCCTTGCTCGCCGGCCACTGAGAACGCCAGCGCCTGCCCGATGCGCTGCCCCCCCAAACGCTCGTTGTCGGGCGACAGCAACTCGTAGCCTTGCGCAGTCAGTCGCACGCGAAAGCGCTCCCCTTCCAGCGCCTCAGGCACGTCGAAGCCATCGACGCGCAGCGACTCGTTGCCGCTCACATAGCCCGACAGCATCAGAAAGCCGGGGTCGGATGGCTCGCTCGCGTAGCGCGCCAGCCACCGCCCGAACACCGGCACGTATCTCGGCGTCACTTCCACGTCGAGGCCCATGTTCTGCACTGTCTGCCCGAGCACCAGGCGCGAGCGCAGGATCTGCATTTCGGCTGATGCCGGAGAGCGGATGTCGAACAGGCTGGCAGCGTCGCCCAGCAGCGTGCCCGCCCCGCCCTTGCTCTCTTCCACCTGCACCATGGTGCTGGCTCGGTAGACCGGCGTGGCGAGCAGCGCATAGGCCACGCCCAACACGAGGCCCAGCACGGTCACCGCGGCGATGAGCCATCGGTTGTCGAGAACGACATCGAGCAGCTCGAGCAGGCTGATCTCGTCTTTCCCCACCCGCGATGGAAGCGACGCGTTGGCGGTGATGGGCGCAGGGGTATTCATTCGCAGTAGGCGATGGGCTGTGTGGGCAGAACGCGACTGCGTTCCAGCGCGCGGATGCGCCCGGCCCATGCGGCGATGCCGGCGGCGACGTCGATGCAGATGGCTTCGAAGATCTTGCGGGGCTTGCGGTACGGATCGGCGATGTCCAAGCCGGCTGCTTCGCCCACCCTGAACACCTTTCCCCATACTTGCGGATACCTCCGCCTGAGCTCGGCGGTGTGGCGCTGCTCCATCACCAGGATGAGGTCGGCGGCTCGGCACATCGCAAAGTTCACGTGCTGCGCGCGGTGGAGCGAAAGATCCAGGCTTCGTGCCGCTGCGAACTCGACCGCCATGGGATCTGCCGGCGCGCCCACGGGCGCAGCCAGGCCGGCGGATCTGATCGTCTTGCCGGGAAGCTCATGCGCCAACAGCGCCGCCGCGACCGGGCTGCGGCAAACGTTGCCTGAGCACAGGACGAGGATGTGTCGCGTCATTTGACGTTGTTGGCCACGTTGACCACCTGTGCACTCGGAAGGATCAGGCTGATGACGCGGTTCCAGCGCACCAGGGGCACGGGATCGACATACACGACATCGCGCGCCTTGAGTTCGAAGCCCTCCGCCAACGCGTAGGCCACCGGGGCGCTCGCATCGAGGTGGAAGATCTCCGGCATGCCGGCCGCGCCGGCCCGCACCACATAGATCTGCTGCGGATTCCCCGTCGTGGTGCTGACGCCGCCCGCTTCGCCCAGCGCCTGGTTGAGCGTGAGCCGCCCGTTGCGCAGCGGCTGGGCGACCGGACGCGTGACCTCGCCCATCACATAGACCTTCGCATCCTCGCGGCTGAGTACCCGCACCAGGTCGCCGGCGGCCAGGAGGATGTCTGTCGGGTTGACCCCCAGCGCCGTCAACCGCGGCAGGTCGATCACAGTGGTAGTGCCATGGCGCGAGACGCTGACGGAGGAACGATCGGCCTCGGCCGTGAAGCCCCCGGCCCGATGGATCGCCTCCGGCAGGGTCATCGGAATGTCGTTGACCGCCTGCAGGCCTGGGGCGCGCACCTCGCCATCCACATACACCCGGCCAGCGCGGTAGGACTGGATGCGAACCGTGAGCTTCGGCTCGCTGAAGTATTTGGCGAGACGTGTGATCAGCCGATCACGCACTTCTGTTTCGGTGAGTCCGGCGACCTTGAAACTGCCCACGTAGGGAAACTGGATCGTCCCGTCCGCGCCCACGTTGTAGCCGTTGCTGACGGGAGAGCCGGCGATGGCGTCCGTGGTGATAGAACCTGCCGGCGCGAGCACCAGGTCGGGGTGGTCCCACACGACGATGTTCAGAATGTCACCGCTGCCGATACGGTACGGCTGCGCGACACCGAACAGGCGCTTGACATCCGAGCCCACCACACTGGCTTGAGTCGCGCGCTGGCTGCGGATCAGTTCGGATGTAATGCTTTGCAATGCGCCGGGCGGCGGAAGATCTGCAGCGTCTGCGGACGGCCTACCGGAACCTGCGGACGCCCCTGCGACAGTCCCATCGAAGTTCACACCCGGTGCGAGGGCGCAGCCACACAGCACTGCGGCCGTGCAAATCAATGCGCATCGGAGGAACGGAGTCATCGCTGAAGTCGTTAAGGGTTGTGGCCAAGCGATGCGTATGGTGCTGAAGAGTCATCGTTGGAAACAATTGCCGCGACAATTCATCAGGATCTGCGCGACCTGACAGCGCCTTTTCCGCCACTGCTACAGACCCCTGGCGACCCCTGGGCTTCGATCGGCCGAATGGGCGCAAAAAAAGGCGCAGGGCCGTCAAGCCCTGCGCCTTTCGAGGCGACGTGGAGGATCTCGTCAGAAAGGAATATCGTCGTCCATGTCGTCGAAGCCGGACGAGGACTTGGCCGGTGCCTGGCGCGCAGCCGGCGATGCGGCCGGGGCGCGCGGTGCCGCGGCGGGCGGGCGCGAGTAGCCACTGCCACCGCCGCCGCCAGCGCCGCCCTGCGAGTAACCGCCGCCATAGCCGCCCTCGTCTTCGCCCGAGGGCGCGCCCTGCCCCTGGCGGCTGCCCAGCATCTGCATCTGATCGACGCGGATGTCGGTGGCGTACTTCTCGACGCCATCCTTGTCGGTGTACTTGCGCGTGCGAATCTGGCCCTCGACGTAGATCTGCGAGCCCTTGCGCAGGTACTGCGCGGCGATCTCGGCCAGCCGGCCGTTGAACACCAGGCGGTGCCACTCGGTGGCTTCGCGCATCTCGCCGCTCTGCTTGTCCTTCCACTTGTCGGTGGTTGCCAGGGTCACGTTGCAGATCTGGTCACCGCTCGGGAAGGTGCGGGTTTCGGGGTCGCGCCCGAGGTTTCCGACGAGGATGACTTTGTTGACCGATGCCATATGTGTTGCCCCTGGGGATGAGTGGACGGAAGACGGGAAACGCGACATTGTGCCGCATGAAAGCCGGCATCCGTCTTGCTGGCGAATGCTGCCACCGCTGCTGCGAGAATGAACCGCTGCGATGAACCGCGAACCCGACTTCCTCGAGAACCTGCGTGCCGAGCTGTCCAGCGGCCGCCTATGGCTCGATCGCGCCATCGTGCTGGCCTATGCGGTGGCCGCCGGCCTGTTCGTGGTGGGCTTCACCCTCGGCAGCGACGCGGCGTTCGGCTTTTTCCGTCGGCTGCATCAGGCGCAGCCCTGGGCCGTGCTGCTGTGGACGCCTGCCCTCACCGTCGCCATCGTCTGGGCCACGCGCCGATGGTTTCCGGGGGCGGCAGGTTCGGGCATCCCGCAGGTCAAGGCGGCGCTGCACCCGGCCCTTCCGCCGGAACGCCGTGGTCGGCTGGTGTCGCTGCGCCTCACCATCGCCAAGATCGGGCTCGCGGTCGCCGGCCTTGCGGCGGGCCTGTCGATCGGCCGCGAAGGGCCTTCCGTACAGGTGGCGGCCGGGGTGATGCAGCACGCGCGCCGCTGGCTCTCGCCCGCTTCGACCATCGATGCGCGCGCACTGCTGGTGGCCGGTGGCGCAGCCGGGATCGCGGCCGCCTTCAACGCACCGCTGGCGGGCGTGGTGTTCGCGATCGAGGAACTGTACGGGCGGCTGGAGATGCGCGCCAACGGCCTGATCATCACCGCCATCGTGCTGGCAGGGCTGGTGGCCGTGTCCGTTTTCGGCAATCTCAGCTACTTCGGAATCATCCGCGTGCCTGACCTGGGCTGGTCGGCACTAGGGCCCGGCCTGGCGGTCACGTTGGCGAGCGGCGTGGCGGGCGGCCTGTTCGCGCGCCTGCTCGCTGCCTCGCTAACCGGTGCGCCCGGGCGGCTGAACCAGGCCCGCGCACGCTGGCCGCTGCGCTTTGCTGCGGTGGGCGGCCTGCTGATCGCGGTGATCGGCCTGGTGACGGGCGGCGCCACCTTCGGCGCAGGCTCCGAGACCGTGAAGGGCATGCTGGCCGGCCATGAGGAGCTCTCGCCGCTCCACACCCTGCTCAAGTTCGTCGCTACCTGGCTGACCGCCTGGTGCGGCGTGCCGGGCGGTATCTTCGCGCCCGCACTGACCATCGGGGCAGGCATCGGCAACAGCATCTCGCAACTCACCGGCAGCGGCCTCGGCACGGCGCTGATCGCCGTGGGCATGGCCGGCTTCCTCGCGGCGGTGACGCAGACCCCGCTCACCGCCTTCATCATCGTGATGGAGATGGTCGACGGTCACTCGATGGTGCTGAGCCTGATGGCCTCGGCCATGCTGGCCAGCCTGGTGTCGCGCATGATCAGCCGGCCCCTGTACGAGTCGCTGGCCGAGCACATGGTGGCGGGCGCGATCGGCTCGCCCTCGCCGGTGGTGGCGCCGTCCGAATCCCCGCAGCAATCCGCCAAAACCGCCCCCGTGCCCTGAAAGCCCGAGGGATTTATCATGCTCGGTTGTCCAAAATCGACCGTCCTGTGAATCCCACCCTCATGGATAGCGCCAGCGGCGCCTATCTCGGCGATGGCGCCAGCGGCGCCTACCTCGGCGCCGCGCTCGCGCAGCAGCGCATCAGCATCCGCGGCGCGCGCACGCACAACCTCAAGAACGTCGACCTCGACATTCCGCGCAACAAGCTGGTGGTGATCACCGGCCTGTCTGGCTCGGGCAAGTCCAGCCTGGCCTTCGACACGCTCTATGCCGAGGGCCAGCGCCGCTATGTGGAAAGCCTGTCGGCCTATGCGCGCCAGTTCCTGCAGCTGATGGACAAGCCCGACGTGGACATGATCGAGGGCCTCTCGCCCGCGATCAGCATCGAGCAGAAGGCGACCAGCCACAACCCGCGTTCCACCGTTGGCACGGTGACCGAGATCCACGACTACCTGCGCCTGCTGTATGCCCGCGCCGGGACACCCTACTGCCCCGACCACGACCTGCCTCTGCAGGCGCAGACCGTCTCCCAGATGGTGGATTCGGTCATGGCTATTCCAGACGAGCCGCGCCTGATGATCCTGGCCCCGGTGGCCCGCGAGAAGAAGGGCGAGTTCCTCGAGCTCTTCGCCGAGATGCAGGCCCAGGGCTACGTGCGCTTCCGCGTCGACGGCCAGACCTACGAGTACAACGACCTGCCCAAGCTCAAGAAGACGGAGAAGCACGACATCGACGTGGTGATCGACCGCCTGCGCGCGCGCCCCGACATGCAGCAGCGCCTGGCCGAGAGCTTCGAGAATGCGCTGCGCCTGGCCGAGGGCCGCGCCATCGCTCTGGAGATGCACGAGGGCGGCAGCACGAAGGAACACCTGTTCAACGCCAAGTTCGCCTGCCCGGTCTGCCATTACTCGCTGGCCGAGCTGGAGCCGCGCCTGTTCTCCTTCAACTCGCCGGTGGGCGCCTGCCCGAGCTGCGACGGCCTGGGCCACCGCGAATTCTTCGATCCGCAGCGCGTGGTCGCCTTCCCCTCGCTGAGCCTGGCCAGCGGCGCCATCAAGGGCTGGGACCGGCGCAACGGCTACTACTTCAGCATGCTGGAGAGCGTGGCCAAGCATTACAAGGTCAGCGTCGACACGCCCTTCGAGGAGCTGCCCGCCTCGGTGCAGCAGGCGGTGCTGCACGGCTCGGCCGAGGAGGAGATCAAGTTCTCCTACACCATGGAAAGCGGCCAGCAGGCCGGCAGGAAGCTGGTGCGAAAGCATCCCTTCGAGGGCGTGATTCCGAACATGGCGCGGCGCTACCGCGAGACCGATTCGGCCATGGTGCGCGAGGACCTCTCGCGCTTTCGCAACCTGCAGCCCTGCCCCGACTGCACCGGCACGCGCCTGCGGCGCGAGGCGCGCCACGTGTACCTGGTCGACGAGTCGGAGGGCGGCGCGCAGCGCATGGCGATCTACGAGATCAGCCACGCCACGCTGCGCGAGAGCCTGGCCTATTTCCAGCAGCTGCGCCTGCACGGCGCCAAGGCCGAGATCGCCGACAAGGTGGTGCGCGAGATCGGCCTGCGGCTCAAGTTCCTCAACGACGTGGGCCTGAACTACCTGAGCCTCGACCGCAGCGCCGAGACGCTCTCGGGCGGCGAGGCGCAGCGCATCCGCCTGGCCTCGCAGATCGGCTCCGGCCTCACCGGCGTGATGTACGTGCTCGACGAACCCAGCATCGGCCTGCACCAGCGCGACAACGACCGGCTGATCGGCACGCTCAAGCATCTGCGCGACATCGGCAACAGCGTGATCGTGGTCGAGCACGACGAGGACATGATCCATGCGGCCGACCACGTGATCGACATGGGCCCCGGCGCCGGCGTGCATGGTGGGCGCGTGATGGCGCAGGGCAGCTACGCACAAGTCGCCGGCCATCCCGATTCGCTGACCGGTCAGTACCTTTCGGGCGTGAGGAAGATCGAGGTGCCCAAGCGCCGCACCCCCTGGCTGCCGGTGGTCGCCAAGGCGGCGGCTGCCGAGCCGAAGAAGGCCTCGCGCTTCCCAATGAGCCCGGCCGCAGAGCGACGCGCGGCGCGCGAGGCCGCGCACCTCGCCACCCAGACCGACCTGCAGGAGATCCGCGTGGTCGGCGCCACCGGCAACAACCTCAAGAACGTCAGCGTCGCCTTCCCCGTCGGCCTCTTCACCTGCGTGACCGGCGTCTCGGGCTCGGGCAAGTCCACGCTGGTCAACGACACCCTCTACGCCGCGGTCGCGCGCACGCTCTACCGCGCGCACGAGGAGCCGGCCGCGCACGAGACGGTGGAGGGCATCGAGTACTTCGACAAGGTCATCAACGTCGACCAGTCGCCCATCGGCCGCACGCCGCGCAGCAACCCCGCCACCTACACCGGCCTGTTCACGCCGATCCGCGAGCTGATGGCCGAGACCAACACCGCACGCGAGCGCGGCTACGGCCCCGGCCGCTTCAGCTTCAACGTCGCGGGCGGGCGCTGCGAGGCCTGCCAGGGCGACGGTGTCGTGAAGGTCGAGATGCACTTCCTCCCCGACGTCTACGTGCCCTGCGAAGTCTGCCACGGCCAGCGCTACAACCGCGAGACGCTGGAGGTCCAGTACAAGGGCCGCAACATCGCGCAGATCCTGGACATGACGGTGGAGGCCGCCCACGAGTTCCTGAAGGCCGTGCCCACCATCGAGCGCAAGCTGCGCACGCTGCTGGACGTGGGGCTGAGCTATATCAAGCTCGGCCAGGCGGCGACCACGCTCTCTGGCGGCGAGGCGCAGCGCGTCAAGCTGGCGCTGGAGCTCAGCAAGCGCGACACCGGCCGCACCCTCTACATCCTCGACGAGCCGACCACCGGCCTGCACTTCGCCGACATCGAGCTCCTGCTCAAGGTGCTGCACCAGCTGCGCGACGCGGGCAACACCATCGTGGTGATCGAGCACAACCTCGACGTGATCAAGACCGCCGACTGGCTGATCGACATGGGCCCCGAAGGCGGCGCCGGCGGCGGCTCGGTGGTGGGCGAGGGCACGCCGGAGGCACTGGCGGCCCACGAGGCCAGCCACACGGGCCGCTACCTGAAGCGCCTGCTGCCCGGCTGAACCCGTGGGGTCCGCGATCCAGGTCGTTGCCCTGGGCTGACGCGCCGCCGCGGCCGGCCGCCATGACCTCCGAGGTCATCGACGCCACGCACCCGCTCCGCGACATTGGAGAAAAGCCGGAACCGCGGTGGTGCCGGCAGCCACCAGGCCGAACTTCCAAAGCCACGAAAGAGCAACATGACCCAAGGCTTCGACATCCTCCCCCTCGCCGTCGCGCTTCTCATCGGCATTGCCGCCGTGGGCTCCTGCATCGGCATCGGCATCGTCGGCTCGAGGCTGCTGGAAGGCACGGCACGGCAACCCGAGCTCAAGGACCAGTTGCAGACGCTCTTCTTCCTGATCGCGGGCGTGACCGATGGCGCCTTCATCATTGCCACCGGGATCGGCCTCTGGTTCGCGACGGCAAATCCGTTCCGCTGAACGCATGGGAGGCAGCGCCTGCACGACGCAGGCGCGCAGGCCACAATGCCCGGCCATGCACGCTTTCACCCCACGCCACCTGGCCCTGCTCGTTCCCCTGACCCTGATCTGGGGCATCAACTGGCCGGTGATGAAGCTGGGCGTGGCCAACTATCCGCCACTGACCTTCCGCGCGCTGACCCTCTTGCTCGGCCTGCCGGTGCTGGCGCTGGCGCTGAAGGCCATGAAAGTGCCCTTTCGCGTGCCGCGGCGCCAGTGGCCCGAGCTGCTGTTCCTGGCGGCCACCAACATGTTCGTCTGGCATGCCTGCATGATCCTCGCGGTGAAGGCGCTGTCGAGCGGGCGCGCGGCCATCCTGGGCTACACGATGCCGGTCTTCTCGGCCGTGATCGGCGCGATCCTGTTCTCGACCATGCTGACCCGCCGCGGCTGGCTGGGCGTGAGCGCCTGCGCGTTGGGCGTGGGGCTGCTGCTCTGGCACGAGCTCACCCACCTCGCCGGACGTCCCGGCTACGTCGCGCTCGCGCTGGTGGCGGCGGCCACCTGGGCGCTGGGCACGCAGTTGCTGCGGCACGCGCGCCTCGAGCTGCCCACGCTCGCGCTTTCGTTCTGGATGACGGCGTTGACCACGGTCGTGATCAGCGCCCTGTCCTGGGTTTTCGAGCGCACCCAGTGGCGCGCGCCCAACACGGCCGCATGGGGCGCGATCCTCTACAACGCGGTGCTCATCTTCGGCTTTGCGCAAGCGGTGTGGTTCTACCTGGCGCGCAGCCTGCCGCCGGTCGCCTCGACCCTCAGCGTGATGCTGATCCCGGTGCTGGGCGTTTTCAGCGGGGCGCTGTGGCTGGGCGAGACCGTTTTTTGGCAGGACTGGGCAGCGATGGTGCTGATGATGGTGGCCATTGCCTCGGTGCTGTGGCCGGCCGGCGCGCCGCGCGACGAGCGAGCAAGGCCCTGACTCCGGCCGCCTCGGACGCGCGGGGACGAAGCCGCTGTCCGCGGCGAATTGACGATCGTGCGCCAGCGAGGCTGCCGGCAGCACATCGAGCCGCATGCGAATCGCTGTGGTCGTTCCAGCGTCGAATTCTTGATGAATGACAAGGAACTCCAACTTGCACAGAACTCCTGTCGGCGCCTGCCGATCCGACAAGGCAGGTGGATGACCACTGCTTCTTCAACACCCAGGAGAGTGAAATGAAATTGATTCTTCAACGCCTGATCCTCGGGACCGCGGCGGCGGCATTGGCCATGGCGTCGGCCGGCCCCGCACTGGCGCAAACGACGGCCCACGGCCAAGACGCGACAGCGCCACACAAGCTCAGCCTGGACCATGGACGCAAGTGGAGGACAGACGAGCCGCTGCGTGCTGGCATGGGGCGCATCCGCGACATGGTCGAACCGCGGTTGGCCGCTGCGCATGCCGGCAAGCTCACCCTCGATCAGTATCGGGACCTGGCCACGCAGATCGAGACGGAGGTCGGCGGCATAGTGGCCAACTGCAAACTCGAGCCCAAGGCCGACGCGATGCTGCACCTGGTGATCGCCGATCTGGCCGCAGGCACCGACGCGATGGCCGGCAAGGACACCAAGACCCGTCCGGCGCTCGGCCTGGTCAAGGTGGCCCAGGCGGTCAACCGTTACGGCAGCCATTTCGACCACCCCGGCTTCAAGCCTGTGCGCAACGTTCAATGACCCTCAAGGAGACCGATCATGAAGTTCACGACTCCCCAACCACTGCAACGCGAGCACGAGGCCTTGCACGAGCGGCTGCGCAAGGCCACCCAGGCCGGCGGCGAGGTCGGACAGGCGGCCCAGGCGCTCGCACGCTTGATGCACCCGCACTTCGTCAAGGAAGACCAAATCGCGCTGCCGCCACTGGGCCTGCTGGTGGCCCTGTCGCGCGGCGAGGACAGCGACGAGATGGTCGAGGTACTGGAGCTCACCGACCGGCTCGAAGCCGAGTTGCCGCAGATGCTGGAGGAACACCGCAGCATCGTCGACGCCTTGAACAAGTTGCGGGAGGCCGCAGAGCGAGCTGGCAGCAGTGACGTCGTCGCCTTCTCCGAGGCACTGGTCGAGCATGCGCAAACCGAGGAAGCAGTGATGTACCCGGCCGCCATCCTCGTCGGCCAGGTGGTGCGGCAGCGCCTGGGCAGACAACCGGCCAGACAGGCGAAGGAATAGCGGCGATGCACCCCGATCGCACGCCACGACGAGGGGGCATTCGGATCGTGCCCGCCGTGATCGCCTGAACGCGATGGGCGGCAGGCACATCCCTACGACGGCCCTGCTCGCGCAGCTGCCGCTGTTCAAGGAGCTGGACGACGCCGCAGTGGCCCGACTTGCCTCGGAATCGGTGCGCCATCCCCTCAAGCGCGGCGATGTACTGTTCCGCAAGGGTGGGCCTGCGCTGGGCATCTACGTGGTCGTCTATGGCGACATCAAGCTGGTTTCGATCACGCCGGCGCGCGGAAGTCGGCTGAGCGGCATGGTCGGGCCCGGGCAAAGCTTTGGCGAGCCGGTGATGTTCCTCGAGAGGCCGGCACTGGTCAGTGCCGAAGCGGCGCGCGATGCACTGGTGCTGCTTGTGCCCAAGTCGTCCGTCTTCGCGGAACTCGATCGCAACCCGAAGTTTGCCCGCCAGATGATTGCCGGCCTGAGCCGTCGCGTCGAGGCCCTGGTGCGCGAATTGGATCGACAGGCCATCGGCAGCGGCGCAGCGCGTTTCGTCGCCTATCTGCTGCGCCAAGCCCATGGAGAGCCAAGCCTGTCGTGGACCCTGCCAGCCGCGAAGGCTGAGGTCGCCTCTCAGTTGAACCTGAGCCCGGAACACTTCTCGCGCATCCTGCACGAACTGGCCGGGGCGGGCCTGCTGGAGGTCCAGGGCCGACGCATCGTCGTGCCCGACACCCGTCATCTCCAGCGGGCGACGGCGCCGCGCGGAACACCTGCGCCGTAGAGAAAGACGATGGAGCACTCCTTCCCGCCGGCCGTGACGAGCGCGGCACTGCGCAGCACTTAGATGGGCGCTGCGCCCCCCATGCTGGCCCAGGGGCTTCCTTCGGGCAGCACGCGGATCATTCCTTCCTGCGCGGCCGACGCGACCAGCCGCCCGTCGCGCGTGAACAGGCTGCCGCGGGACAACCCGCGGGAGCCGCCGGCGCTGGGCGAGTCGATCACGTAGAGAAGCCAGTCGTCCATGCGGAAATCGCGGTGGAACCACATCGCATGATCGAGGCTGGCCGGGCGCACGCGGCCGCTCATGAAGCTGAGGCCGTGGGGCAGCATCGACGCGCGCAGCAACCCGTGGTCGGACGCATAGGCGAGCAGCGCGCGGTGCACGACCGGATCATCGGGCAGCGGCGCGATCGCGCGCATCCAAAGCGCGGCCTGCGGCGGCCTCGGCGCCGGCGTGAGCAGATCGTCGGGATCGACCCGGCGGTATTCGATGCCGTGCGGCGCGAGCGCGGCGTTGCGCCATCGCTCGGGCAGCCGGTCGCCGAGCGCGCGGCGCTGCTCCACTTCGCTCAGCAGGCCTTCGGGGCCGGGCTCCGCCGGCATCGGCAACTGGTGCTCGACGCCCTCGTCCACCGTCTGGAAGGAGGCCGACATCTCGAAGATGATGCGATCGCGCTGGCGCGCCACCACATGCCGCGTGGTGAAACTGCGCCCGTCGCGCACGCGATCCACCGCGTACTCGATGGGCGCATGCTCGCCGGGCAGCAGGAAGTAGGCATGCATCGAATGCACCGGCCGATCCGCGGCCACCGTGCGGCTGGCGGCCACCAGCGACTGGCCCAGCACCTGGCCGCCGAACACGGCCGGGGTGCCGATGTCTTCGCTCTGGGCGAGAAAGCGGTCCTCGCCCAGCGGCTCCAGCCGCATCAGTTCTACGAGTTCGCCGACGAGGCGGGCGGCGGTGGCGGGATCGGTCATCGGGCAGGGTGTCGGGGACAAGAGATCCGGCGACGATAGCAAAGTGCCTGCCAGCCAGCTGTCCCCAGGCTGTCAGAAGGTGTGAATGGATCCGGGCGTGACGGGTGCGTTCACGGCTTCTCAGCGATCGAGGTCGGCGCCGTCGGCCGCCAGCGTCTTCTGCAGCGCCGCCACATCGACATCGGCGAAGCGCGAAGTGCCCAGCGAAGCCGCCGCCGTGCCCGCGGCCTGCCCCATCACGAAGCAGCCGCCGCTGGCGCGCGCGGCCGACTGGCCCTCGTGCGTCATCGAGGCGCAACGGCCGGCCACCAGCAGGTTGTCCACGCCGCGCGGCACCAGCATGCGCCAGGGGAGCTGGTTGTAGGTGCGCTGCTCGTCGCGCGGGAAGGCCCATTCGATCTTGCCCGCGGCGTGCATCTCCATCGGCCAGGCGTTGATGCCGATGCTGTCGTCGAAGCGCGCCGAGGAGAGGATGTCCTCGCCCGAGAGTGCATACAGGCCCTCGATGCGCCGCGTCTCGCGGATGCCCACCTGCGGAGCGATCTCGACGATGGCCGACTGCTCGAAGCCTGGCACCTCGGCCTTGAGAAATCGGAAGTACTCGCCGATCTGGCGCCGGCCCTCGACCTCGCCCTCGCTGAGCTCGCGCGCGTCCACGCCGTTCATCGCATCGCCCCTGGCGTTGCGGATCTGGGTGACATTGGCGCGCCATTCGCGCGGATCGATCTGCGGCCGCAGGATCGCACCCTCGCGCGGGAAGCGATACGCCCCGGGGCTGCGTTCCAGCGCCTTGGCCATCAGCTCGTTGATGGCCTTGAACTCGCCCACGGCGGCCAGCGCGCGCGGCGCGTCCACATGGCCGACGCGGAACATGGTGGAGGGAAAGAGCCCGCTGCCGTGCCCGTCGCCGACCGCGAAGGGCACGCCAGCGAAGGCAGCCACGTCGGCGTCGCCGCTGGCGTCGATGAAGGCATTGGCGCGGATAGCGACACGGCCGGACTTGGTCTCGACCGCCAGCGCGGCGATGCGCGCGCCGTCCATGACCACCGCCGCGGCCAGCGCATGGAACAGCAGCTCGACGCCGGCATCGAGCAGCAGCTGGTCGGCTGCGCACTTGTAGACCGAGGTGTCGTACGAGCGCACGCGGATGCGGCCCTGCATACCGTCCTGCGGCTTGTTGAGCCCGCCCAGTGCGTCCATGCGCGCCAGCAGCTCGTCGACCACGCCATGCACCAGCTGCGTCATTTCGCCGCCGCGCTTGCCGTAGAGCCCCGCGAAGTTGGTCACCCCGCCGGCCGTGCCCATGCCGCCCAGGAAGCCGTAGCGTTCAACCAGCAGCGTGCGCGCGCCGTGGCGCGCTGCGCCCACCGCCGCGGCCAGGCCGGCCGGGCCGCCGCCGACCACGACCACGTCGTACTCGCCGAAGACCGGCAATTCGCGCTGCGGCTCGATGACAGGGGCAGTCATTCGGAAACCTCCGCGCTGCGCGCTGCGGTGCCATTCGACCTGGAAGCGGCCTGGGGTCTCATTGCAGCTTGATTCCTTGCGTGGAGATGATCCGGGTCATCACGGCCGCCTCTTCCTTCACGCGCGTGCGCATGCCGTCGGGCGAAGTGCCCACCGCCTGCCAGCCCTGCTCGAACAGCTTCTGCCGCACCTCGGGCGACTTCATCACCACGGCCAGCTCGCGCGTGATGCGGTCCTGCGCAGCCTTGGAGAGATTGGCCGGGCCCAGCAGCGCGGTCCAGACCTCGAGGCTGAAGTCCTTCACGCCTGCATCGCCCAGCGGCGGGAGCTCGGGCACCAGCGCGCTGCGGCCGCTGGTCACGCCGATGGCCTTCACCTTGCCGGCCTTGACCTGGGGCATGGCGATGCCCGGGGGGATGAGCGCCATCTGGATCTGGTTGCCGATCAGGTCGGTCATGACCTGCGGGTTGCCTTGGTAGGGCACGTGCACCGCCTTCAGGCCCGGCACACGGCTCTTGAGCAGCTCCATGCCGAGGTGGCCCACCGAGCCGACGCCCACCGAGCCGTAGCTCCACTTCTCGCCGCTCTTGCGGCCGGCCTCGAAGAAGGCCGCGCCGCTCGGCAGGCTGTTCTGCGCCACCAGCACCAGCGGGGCGGTGGTCAGCAGCGAGAGGTAGGTGAAGTCCTTGGCCGGGTCGTAGGGCAGCTTCGGGTAGAGCACCTTCGACGAGGTCAGGTTGCCGTTGATCACCACGCCGAGGGTGTGATCGTCGGTCGCCTTGGCCACCTGGTCGGCCGCGATGTTGCCCGAGGCACCGGGCTTGTTGTCGACCACGATCGGCTGGCCCAGCGCCTTGCCCAGCGGCTCGGCAATGGTGCGCGCGGCGATGTCGGGCGTGGAGCCGCCGGGGAAACCGACGACCAGCCGCACCGGCTTGGTGGGCCAGGTGGCCTGGGCGGCAGCGGCCAGCGGAAAGACGCAGGCGGCGATCAGGAGGGCGCGTTTTGAAGCTTGCATGTGAAGACAAGTGAATTGGATGAGGAACTGTCGA
Organism: Variovorax sp. WDL1; assembly: GCF_001541225.1. GTDB lineage: Bacteria > Pseudomonadota > Gammaproteobacteria > Burkholderiales > Burkholderiaceae_C > Variovorax. The sequence goes on from NZ_LMTS01000295.1 coordinate 16,192, forward strand.
GGATACGTGCCCCATTCCAGGCATACCGGGGAACCGGCTTTGCCGGGCCGCTGGTATGGCCCCCGGTAGGGGGTGGGCGGCTACACGAAGCGAGCCAACCTGGGGGCGAGCAACAGTTACTCCAGGCTGATGTTCCCGCGCCGCACCAGCTCGCCGTAGACCTTGGACTTGGCCTCGGCCTGGCGCCGGATCTCCTCGGGCGACCAGGCCAGCGGCTCGAAGGCGAAAGTGTCGAAGCGGGCGCGGATCTCGGGGTCGGCGATGACCTTGGCAACGTCCACGTTGATCTTCGCCTGGACGGCCGGCGCCACGCCCTTGGGTGCGAGCAGCGAGACGAAGGAGTTGACCTCCAGGCTGGCGGGGCCGCCGGCCTCGGCCATGGTGGGCACGTCGGGCATCTGCGGGACGCGCTTCGGCGCGGCGACCGCGATGTAGCGCAGCTTGCCGGCCTTGTAGACGCCCTGGCTCGACGGGATGCTGGCGAAGGCCCACGGCACCTCCCCCGAACCCACGTTGGTGTAGAGCTGCGAGACCTCGCGGTAGGGCACGTGCTGCATCTGCACGCCGGTCAGCGCCTCCAGCTGCTGCGCGCCCAGGTGCCCCGGGCTGCCCACGCCCCAGGAGCCGTAGCTCAGCGGCGCGGCCTTGGCGGCGGCGATCAGGTCGCTCATGTTCTTCCACTTGGAGCCGGTGGGCACCGCGACGAAGAAGGGCGTGCGGAACAGCGAGGCCACCGGGTCGAAGTGCTGCAGCGTCACGAAGTTGCGCGACTTGTACAGGTGCGGCAGGGCCGCGACGTGTTCGCTGTCGAGCTGCAGCAGGGTGTAGCCGTCGGGTGCCGCGCGCCGGGCCTGCTCGATGGCGATGAAGCCGCCGCCGCCGGGCTTGTTGTCCACCACCACGCGCTGGTTCCAGAGGCGGCCGAGCTTGTCGGCCACCAGGCGCAGCACTGCGTCGGGGCCGCTCCCGGCCGCGAAGGGCGTGACCAGAGTGACGGGCTTGCCGGGGTAGTCGGCAGCGGATTGCGCGGCGGCGCCGGCGGTGAAGAGAGCGGCGGCGAGGCCGGCGATCAGCGGAATCAGTTTCATGGAAGGCTTGTCTCAGTCGGGTTCTATTGAAAAGAGTGTCGGGTCAGGCTTCGGCGCGTTGCGCGTCGGCCAAGCAGTGAGCGGGGTTCCACGCATAAAGCCATTCGACCGCATCGTAGAAGCGCTCCGGCGTGCGGCCGACCCACAGGCTGTTGCGCACCAGCCGCTCCACACCCTTGGCATGGTAGAGCCGGCCCATCTCGCGCACCGACAGCACGACGCGTGCGGTGCGCGCCACGCGCGCCGACGAATAGAGCTGGAACGCCGCGGGCAGGTCGAAGTCGCAGGCCTCGACGGCGGCGCCCAGCGTCACCGCGTCCTCCAGCGCCATGCAGGCGCCCTGTGCCAGGTACTGCATCATCGGATGGGCTGCGTCGCCCAGCAGCGTGGCTCGCCCCTGGCTCCAGTTCGCGACCGGCTCGCGGTCGGCGGTGCTCCAGCGGCGCCAGGAGGTGGGCCGGTCCAGCAGCTGGCGCGGTCGCGCATGCACGCCCTCGAAGTAGGAGAGCACCTCATCCTTGCTGCCGTCGGTCACGCCCCATTCCTCGTCGTAGCGGCTGTGGAAGGTCACGACCAGGTTGTACTGCTCGCCATGGCGCAGCGGATAGTGGACCAGGTGGCAATTGGGGCCGGCCCAGACCACGGGCGCGTTCCAGCGCAGGTCCTCGGGCATGTCCGCGGCCGGCACCACCGCGCGGTAGACCACGTGGCCGGAAACGCGCGGCGCGTCGCCGATCAGCTTGCTGCGCACCACCGACTTCACGCCGTCGCAGCCGACGACGGCGTCGGCCTGGAAGCGCCGGCCGTCGCGCGTGACGGCCACGACGCCGCGCTCGCCGATGTCGAGCTGCTCGACCTGCGCCGACGTGTGCAAGCGGATCAGCGGATGCTGCTTCACCGCCTCGTGGATCGCACCGTGCAGGTCGGCGCGGTGGCTCACTGCATACGGGTTGCCGAAGCGCGCACGGAAAGCCTCGCCGACCGGGACGGAGGCAACCTCGCTGCAGTCGATCGCGTCCATCATCACCAGCCGGTCGGTGAACACCGAGCCGCGGCGCACGGCCTCGCCGACGCCCAGCGCGTCCAGCGCGGCGAAGGCATTGGGGCCGAGCTGGAGACCGGCGCCGATCTCGCCGATGGCGGCGCTCTGCTCCAGCAGCTCGACGGTCATGCCCAGCCGCGCCAGCGCCAGTGCCGCCGCCATGCCGCCGATGCCGCCGCCGATCAGCAGCACGGTGGGCTTCTCTTGTCGTGGGTTGCTCATGGTGTTCGTCTCCCGCGGTTGACTCAGGAACTCAATCCACGCGCACGGCGATGGAATCGAGCCCGTCGATGCGCACGTTCATGGTCTGGCCGCGCTGCACCGCGCCCACGCCCTCTGGCGTGCCGGTGAAGATCAGGTCGCCGGGCTGCAGCGCGAACAGCGTCGAGAGATTGGCGATCACCTCGTTGACCGACCAGATCAGGTTGCGGATGTCGCTCTTCTGGCGCGTCTCGCCGTTCACCTCCAGCGTGATCGCGCCGCTGGCGATCTCGCCCGCGTCCGCGCGCCTGCGCACCGGCCCGATGGGCGCCGAGAAGTCGAAGGCCTTGCCGATCTCCCAGGGCCGGCCCTGCTCGCGCATCTTCATCTGCAGGTCGCGGCGCGTCATGTCCAGGCCGACCGCGTAGCCGTAGATGTGCTTCGGGGCGTCTTCCACAGCGATGTCGCGGCCGCCCTGGCCGATCAGCACCACCAGCTCGGCCTCGTAGTGGTAGTTGGCAGTCTGGCCCGGGTAGGGGATGCCGACCGTCTCGCCGGCCGGAACCGGCACGACCGAGGCATCGTCGTTGGGCTTGCAGAAGAAGAAGGGAGGCTCGCGGTCGGGGTCGAAGCCCATCTCGCGCGCATGGGCCGCGTAATTGCGGCCGACGCAGTAGACGCGGCGCACCGGGAACAGGTCGGACGAGCCGACGATGGGAAGGCCGACGGTGGCCGGCGGCGTGACGACATAGGACATGGGAGCTCCTGCCGCAGGGCGGCACGTGGTTCGGGACAACAAAAAATGGGCTGCCGCGCAGACGGCGCGATGTCAGGCGTCCTGCAGGAAGGCCTCGCGCAGCACGCCCATGGCGAGCTGCACCGGACGGTCGGAGAAGCTGAACAACACCGCGTCCTCCGCGGCCGAGAGGCGAAGCGGCGCCCACGAAGGCACCACGAAGGTGTCGCGCGGGCCGAAGTCGAAGCGCTGCCCGCCGATCTCGGCCGTGCCGCGCCCTTCGACCACGCTGTAGACCGTGCCGTCGGTGGCGCGGTGCGTCTTGCCTGCAAAGCCCTTGGGCAGCAGCTGCAGGTTCGTCCCGATGGTGGGCATCGGCGCGCCGCCGGTCAGCGGATTGACGTAGCGCAGCTTGTGCCCCAGCCAGGCATCGGGCGCCTCCTGCTTGTGCAATTGGGCCAGCGCCTCGCGGCTGCGCACATAGGGGTAGTTGAAGATCGGCGAGGTCGGCGCGACATGGTCGTGCCGCACCGGCACCATGTTGTGGCCGAAGCGCGCCAGGCTGTTGCCTTCGGGCCGGGCGACGTGCTGCACCTTGGCATCGTCGTTCTCGGCGAAGCCGGCGTCGAAGAAGCGCAGCATCGGAATATCGAGGCCGTCCAGCCAGACCACCGGCTCGGCCACGCCCTCGATGCCCTCGTTGCCGTGGTCGTGCCAGGCCCAGGAGGGCGTGATGATGAAGTCGCCCGGGAACATCGTGGTGCGCTCGCCGCCCACCGTGGTGTAGGCGCCCCTGCCATCGACGATGAAGCGCAGCGCCGACTGCACATGGCGGTGCGAGGGCGCGATCTCGCCGGGCATGATCAGCTGCAGGCCGGCGTACAGCGACTGGGTGATCGAGGAACGGCCGGGAATCGCCGGGTTCTCCAGCACCAGCACGCGGCGCACCGCTTCTTCGGCCGTGATGAGCGCAGCGGATTCCATCAGCAGCGGGCGGATCTCGTCGTAGCGCCAGAGCGCAGGCACGCAGGGCGTCTGCGGCTCGCGCGGCACCAGGGCGTGCAGCGATTCCCACAGCGGCGTGAGGTTCAGCGGACGGATGCGCTCGTAATACTCGCGGCGCTCGGCAGCGTCGCCGCGCGCAGCCTGGGGGGCGGTGTTCATGGGGGTGTCTCCGGGCGTTCGTCGCCTCGGGGTGGATTGTTCGCCACGACCACTATTTCCTCAAGACCTGCAGCCAATACTTGGGATCATGTTTTTCGATAATGGGCTCCCCCGCCCCAAGAAGGAAGACCCCATGGCCAAGCTCGATCTCGAATGGCTCGCCGTGTTCGACGAGATCTACAAGACGGGCAGCGTCTCGAAGGCCGCCGAGCGCCTGGGCCTGGCGCAGGCCGCGGCCAGCACCATGCTCAACAAGCTGCGCGCGCACTTCGACGACCGCCTGTTCGCGCGTACCGCGCAGGGCATGCAGCCCACGCCCTATGCGCAGCGCATGCTGCCGCATGTGCGCGAGGCCCTGTCGCAGATCGAGCAGGCGCGCGGCAGCCGCAGCAGCTTCGACCCCGCCCTGGCGCAGCGCAACTTCCGCATCTGCATGACCGACATCAGCGAGGTGGTGCTCCTGCCGGCCCTGCTCGACCACCTGCGCCGAAACGCCCCCGGGGTGCACATCGAGACCGAGATCATCTCCACCGACAGCGGCAGGCGGCTGGCCGACGGCGAGGTGGACCTCGCGGTAGGCTTCATGCCGCAGCTGGACGCGGGCTTCTACCAGCAGACGCTCTTCATGCAGAACTTCGTCTGCCTGGCGGCGCGCAACCATCCGCGCATCGGCGAGCGGCTCACGCGCAAGCGCTTCGAGGCCGAGGCGCACGCGGTGATCTCCTCCTCCGGCACCGGCCACGCCATCGTGGACAAGACCATCGCGCGCCTGGGCCTGAAGCGCGAGGTGGTGGTGGCGCTGTCCAGCTTCCTGAGCGTGGCGCGCATCGTGGCCCACACCGAGCTGATCGTGATCGTGCCGCGCATCCTCGGCGAGGTGCTTGCCACGCAGGAGCCGGTGAAGCTGCTGGAGCCGCCCTTCGCGCTGCCGCACTACGCGGTCAAGCAGCACTGGCACGAGCGCTTCCATGCCGACCCCGGCAATGCCTGGCTGCGGCGCACGGTGGCGCACCTGTTCGGGCCTGGCAAGGCCACGGCCCTCGCATAATCGCCGCAGTCCCGCATTCCCTTTTTCTTCACCGCCGAGGCTTCCCATGACCAGCATCACCCTGCGCTTCCTCGCCGAGCCCAGCACCGTCAACTTCGGCGGCAAGGTCCACGGCGGCACCGTCATGAAGTGGATCGACGAAGCGGGCTACGCCTGCGCGACCACCTGGTCAAAGCGCTACTGCGTGACGGTGTTCATCGGCAGCATCCGCTTCCACCACCCGATCATGATCGGCGACCTGGTCGAGGTCGACGCCCGGCTGGCCTACACCGGTACCAGCAGCATGAACATCGTGGTGGAGGTGCGCAGCGGCGACATGAAGGGCGGCGAGATGCAGAAGACGGCCGAATGCCTGATCGTCTTCGTCTCGGTCGACTCTCACGGCCGGCCGTTGCCGGTGAGCGCCTACACCCCTGGCACGCCCGAGGAAGCGGTCTTGGCAGAGCGGGTGCGCGTCCACCTGACCGCCTCGCGCGCCGCGTCCGGCCAGAGCTAGTCCCAAGGGTCCTGGCCGGGCCGGACGCGCGCCTGGTTTGTCCGATCTGTCTGACGCGGTTTCAGGACGGCGGTCGATACACTGCCCCGCACCAATCGAGTTTGCCGCCCCCGAGGGCCGGAGGAAATGATGAACGTCCTGGACAAATCGATCGCGACCGGGTCGCTCGAGGAAATGGCCATCCTGCTCGACGCGCTGACCCGCTTTCGCAAGGGTGACGCCGAGATCCGCCTCCCGCAGCACTGGACCGGCCTGTCCGGCAAGGTGGCCGACGTCTTCAACGACGTGGTCGAGCAGAACGCCATGCTGGCGGCCGAGCTGGTCCGGCTGCGCCAGGTGGTCGGCAAGGAGGGCCAGCTCAAGCAGCGTGCGGCGCTGTTCGAGACGCGGGGCTTCTGGGGCGAGTCGATCGAGTGCGTCAACGCGCTGATCGAAGACCTGGTGCATCCGACCACCGAGGTCGCGCGCGTGATCGGCGCCGTGGCACAGGGCGACCTGTCCAAGAGCATGGCGCTCGAGGTGGACGGCCGGCCGCTGGAGGGCGAGTTCCTGCGCACCGCCAAGACCATCAACAAGATGGTTGAGCAGCTCGGCAACTTCTCGGCCGAGGTGACGCGGGTGGCGCGCGAGGTCGGCACCGAAGGCAAGCTGGGCGGCCAGGCCAAGGTCAAGGGCGTGGCCGGCACCTGGAAGGACCTGACCGACTCCGTCAACTCGATGGCCGGCAACCTGACCGACCAGGTGCGCAACATCGCCGACGTGACCACCGCGGTGGCCAAGGGCGACCTGTCCAAGAAGATCGACGTGGACGTGAAGGGCGAGTTCCTGACCCTGCGCAACACGATCAACACCATGGTCGACCAGCTGCGCTCCTTCGCCTCGGAGGTGACCCGGGTCGCCCGCGAGGTGGGCACGGAGGGTTCGCTGGGTGGCCAGGCGCGGGTCGAGGGCGTCTCGGGCACCTGGAAGGACCTGACCGATTCGGTGAACTCGATGGCCGGCAACCTGACCTCGCAGGTGCGCAACATCGCCGACGTGACCAAGGCGGTGGCGGCGGGCGACCTCTCCAAGAAGATCACGGTGGACGTCAAGGGCGAGATCCTGGAGCTGAAGAACACCGTCAACACCATGGTGGACCAGCTCAACTCCTTCGCCGCCGAGGTCACGCGGGTGGCCCGGGAGGTGGGCACCGAGGGCAAGCTGGGCGGCCAGGCCGACGTGCAGGGCGTGGCCG
>NZ_LMTS01000042.1:0-20530 GCF_001541225.1 Variovorax sp. WDL1
CGCTTGCCACACGGGAGGCGTCCATATAAGACAACCATGAAACACCGTACTGGCAGACGCCTCACCCTGGCTGCGGCGCTCGCGCTCGGCATTTGCGGCTTGCCGCTCCACGCGGCCGCACAGGCCAAGGGCGAGGGCGAGCCCTTCCGCGTCGGCCTGCTGGTCGCGCTGTCGGGCCCGGCCGCGGCCTACGGCGCCGACGAGCGCGCCGCGATCGAGGCCGTGACCGAGCGCGCCAACGCCGCCGGCGGCATCAACGGGCGGAAGATCGAGCTGATCGTGAAGGACACGAAGACCAACCCGACCGAAGCGGCGCGCCTGGCCAACCAGGTGATCCTCGACGACAAGGTGATCGCCATCATCGGCGCCACGACCGGCTCCGAAACGCTGGCGTTCGCGGATCTGGCGATGCGCTCCAAGGTGCCGGTGTTCCCGATGGTGGGCACGCAGTCGGTGACCGATCCGAAGGAGGCATTCTCGAAGTGGATGTTCCGCATGTCGGTGCCGATCAGCACCGATCTGCCCGCGAGCTTCGATCGAATCGTGGCCGACAAGCGCAAGCGGCTGGCGGTGTTCTCGGAAGAGGACGCCTACGGCCAGCAGGCCTCCGCGATGATGATCGAAGTGGCCAAGAAGAGCGGCCAGGTCGAAGTGGTGGAGCACGCCTCCGCCCCCAAGGCCGCGACCGACCTCACCGCGCAAGCCACCCGGATCCGCAACGCGAAGCCCGACGCCGTCTTCCTCGCCACGTCGAGCACCGGCTCCGCGGGCGCACTGCTGCGCAAGCTGCAGGAGGTCGGCCTCGACGTGCCGGTGTACGGCATGGCCGGCATCGTGCAGAAGCAGATCATCAAGAACGGCGGAAAGGCGGCGGAGAATCTGATCGCGCCCGCGCTGGTCAACCCGGACGAGGCCGGTCCGCTCGTCGATCTGTTCGACCTGCTCAAGAACAAGGGCGGCGTCGCGGGCTTCGGCGCGCTGCTGGGCGCCAACGCGATGGCCACCGTCGTGCAGGGGCTCAAGGCCGGCGCGACGGACGGCCCGAGCCTGCGCGACAAGGTCGAGACCATGGGCCCGATCAAGGGATACGCGGCAGCGCCGATCCGCTTCTCCGCCACCGACCACGACAGCTGGAACAAGGACACGCTGATCTACGTGACCGTGCGCGACGGCAAGTTCAAGAACCTGGACCCCAAGTAAGGCCCTGACGATGGCAGACGAGACCCTTCCATTGCACGGCGTGCGCATCCTCGACCTCACGCAGGTCCAGTTCGGGCCCTGCGCGACGCAGGTGCTCGGCGACTTCGGCGCAGAGATCGTCAAGATCGAGCGGCCGGGCGATGGCGACATCTCCCGCACGACGGACCCCTACATCACCGAAGCCGAGGGCCAGAGCGCCTACTTCCTCGGCCTCAACCGCAACAAGCGCGGCATGGCGCTGGACATGGGGGCGCCCGCCGGGCGCGAGATCATCCGCCAGTTGCTTCAACGGGCGGACGTGCTTGTGCACAACTTCCGCCCCGGCGTGGCCGAGCGGCTGGGACTGGGTTTCGACGAGCTGCACGCGCGGCATCCGCGCCTCATCTACGCGGCGGGCTCCGGCTTCGGCCCGCGCGGCCCGCTCGCCCACAAGGGCGGGCAGGACTTCCTGGCGCAATCGCTGTCGGGCATCGCCTCGCGCAACCCGGACGCGCAGGGCGTGCCGCAGCTCTTCCCGACCGCACTGGGGGACTTCACGTCCGGGATGATTCTCGTGCAGGGCATCCTGATGGCGCTCTACCAGCGCGAGCGCACGGGCCTGGGCCAGCGCATCGACGTCTGCCTGCTCGACGTGCTGCTCGCGATGCAGCAACAGGAAGTCACGCAGCAGCTGCTGCGCGGCAAGCCGGTCAATTGGGTCACGCAGAATCTGATCGGCATCTTCCCGACCCGCGACGGCGCGGTCACCCTGGTCGGCGTGTTCCGGCCGAACCCACTCGCCGACATTTGCCGTGCGTTCGAGATCGAGGACCTCTCCGCACGCCCCGAATACGCGGACAAGGCCTCGTGGGGCCCGAACCGCAGCGCGATCTTCGAGCTGCTGGCGCCGGCCTTCGCACGCTTCACGACGGCGGAATGCCTCGAGCGCCTGGACCGCGAGGACGTGCTGTGCGCGCCGGTGCTCACGCTGGACGAGGCGATTGCCCAGGAGCAGATCGGCACCAACGGCATGATGATCGAGTTCGACCACCCGGTGCACGGTGCCGTGCGCACCGTCGGCAACCCGCTGCACATGTCGGCCGTCTGCGCCATCGCCGCCCGCCCTGCGCCGCTGCATGGGCAGCACAACGAGGAGGTGCTTGCCGAACTCGGCTACACCGAGGCGGACATCGGCAGGCTGCGACGCGACCGCGTCATCGCCTGACCTCGCCCGCTCACTGACAGACATCCAACCATCCCACGGAGACTCCATGTTCGTCGACTTCGACACCGGCCCCCGGGCTACCATCCGCGACATCAAGATCGGCGACAAGATCGCGATCGAGAAGACCATCTCGGAATCCGACGTCTATTTGTTCGCCGGCATCTGCGGCGACTTCTCGCCCAACCACATCAACGAGCGCTACATGAAGGGCTCCCGCTTCGGCACGCGCATCGCGCAGGGCGCGCTCGTGGTCGGCTTCACCTCGGCCGCGGCCGCGATGTTCGGAATCAAGTACCGGGTCGACGGGGTCTCCGCCGGCTATGACCGCCTGCGCTTCGTCAAGCCGGTGTTCTTCGGGGACACCATCCGCATCCATTACGAGATCGCGCGCATCGACATCGAGCGCGACCGCGCCTACGCCGCCCTGAAGGTCACCAACCAGGACGACGAGGTCGTGCTCGTGGGCGACCACGTGCTGCGCTTCGTCGCCCTCGAGAGCCGGGAGGCATGAGCATGCAGGCACCAATCGTGCTCCTGGAGAAGCACGGCCCCGTAGGCCTGATCACGCTGAACCGGCCCGATGCACTCAACGCGCTGAGCACGCGTCTGATGGACGAGCTGACCGCGCACATCCGCACCTGCGAAGCGGACGAGGCGATCGGGTGCATGGTGCTGACGGGCACCGGACGCGCCTTCGCCGCCGGCGCGGACATCAAGGAGATGGCCGACAAGGGCTACGCCGACGCGCTGCTGGAGGACTTCATCACCCGCAACTGGGAAGAGGCCACGCGCTGCCGCAAGCCGATCATCGCGGCGGTCAACGGGCTCGCGCTCGGCGGCGGCTGCGAGCTGGCGATGATGTGCGACTTCATCCTGTGCTCGGAGGCCGCGCGCTTCGGCCAGCCCGAGGTGAAGGTGGGCGTGATGCCCGGCGCCGGCGGCACCCAGCGGCTGTCGCGCTCCATCGGCAAGTCCAAGGCCATGGAGATGTGCCTCACCGGCCGCATGATGGATGCGACCGAAGCCGAGCGCTGCGGGCTGGTCAGCCGCATCGTCCCAGCCGATGGCCTGGTCGAAGAGGCGCTGCGCGTCGCGACGCAGATCGCCGAGCTTTCGCGGCCGATCATCTACATGACCAAGGAGGCGGTGAACCGCTCGTTCGAGGTGCCGCTGGCCGAGGGCGTGCGCTTCGAGCGGCGCCTTGCGCACACCACGTTCGCCCTGGAGGATCACAAGGAAGGAGCCGCGGCCTTCGCTGCAAAGCGCAAGCCGGTGTACAAACACCGCTGAAATCCACTTCAGCGGCAAAAGGAACGATGCTCGACCTCCCCTTCGAGAAATGGACCCTGGGCGACGCGCTTTCGCAGCGTGTCCTGCAATCCGGCGATGCACCCTTCATCCGCATGGTCGGCAGTGGGGCGTTGGGATTCCGGAAATTCCAGGCACAGGTCCTCGGCCTTGCCGAGGCGCTGCAGCGTGAGGGGGTCGGCCCGGGCGACCGGGTCGTGATCATGGGCGGGAATTGCCTGGCCACCTTACGCGGCTGGTTCGCGCTGAACCTGCTCGGCGCCATCGACGTGACCATCAACACCGCCTACCGTGGACGTCCGCTGGAGCACGCCATCAACACGGCCCAGGCGCGCCTCATGCTCATCGGCACGCGTCACCTCGGCGTGCTCGCGGAAAGCGAGGTGCACCTGCCGCTGCTCGAGCGGGCGCTGCACTTCGACGACCACGCCCACGAAGCCGATGCGCCGGTGCCGCAGGCGGCCAGCACCCGCTTCGGCCGCATCACCCTCGCGCCGCTGCCGGCGCCCTCCCCACCCTCGGCTGGCTGGCAGGCGCCCGGCGCGCACGCGCAGGACCTGGCATCGATCATCTTCACCTCTGGCACTTCCGGGCCAGCCAAGGGAGTGATGCTGGCGCACGCGCAGACCTACCTCGTCTCGCTCGAGTCTGCGCGCCAGCTCCAGGTGCGCGAGCACGACGTCTACTACATCTTCCATCCACTTTTCCACATGTCGCCGCGCTACGTGGCGATCTACGCGGCGCTCATCGCCGGCGCCCAGGTGTGCATCGACCGCGCCTTCGACGCGGCCGAATGGCTGCAGCGAATCCGCGCCTGCGGTGCCACGGTGTCGATCGGCCACGGACCGATGCTGGAGATGATCCACGCAACGCCCGAGCGGCCGGACGATGCCGACAACCCGCTGCGCAGACTCGCGACCTCGCCCTTCCCCTGGCATATTGCCGCCGACTTCGAACGCCGCTTCGGCGTCCGCGGACTGGAGGTGTGGGGCATGACGGAGGTCAACATCCCTCTGTGGAACTCGCTCGACGAGCCGCTGCGGCCCGGGTGTGGCCGGCTCGTCTCGGACGAGTACGAGATCGCACTCGTCGACCCCGACACCGACCTTCCCGCGCCCGAGGGAGCCGCCGGCGAGATCGTCGTGCGCGGCCGGCGGCCCTGGACGCTGATGCAGGGCTACTTCGGGATGCCCGAGGCGACCCTGAAGGCGTGGCGCAACCTGTGGTTCCACACCGGCGACCTGGCCTGGAAGGATGCCGACGGGTACTACCACTTCATCGACCGCCTCGGCGACCGCATCCGTCGCCGCGCCGAAAACATTTCCTCCTACGAGATCGAGGTGGCCGCCATGCAGCACGCGTCCGTGCGCGAATGCGCGGCCGTGGGCGTGGCTTCCGAGTTCGCGAGCGACGACGACGTCCTGCTGGTCGTGGTCCCCGGAGCGGATTTCGACCCCGGCGCGCTGCTCGCCCACCTGGCGCAGGTGCTGCCTCATTTCATGGTGCCGCGCTACATCGACACGCTGGACGACCTGCCGCGCACCCCCACCAACAAGGTGCGCAAGGCAGCGCTGCGCCAGCGCGGCATCCAGGCCGCCACCTGGGACCGCAAGGCCGAAGGCGTCGACTTGCGCGCACTGGCCCGTGCGGGCCGCACTTCCTAGCGCGGGCTGCAGTCGCCGCTAGCGCGGAACGTCGAGAAACCTGAGGAACCAGTCGCGCGCCAGCACCGAGACGGTGGCGAGCGCGCCGGGCTCTTCGAACAGGTGGGTCGCGCCGGGCACGATGACCATCTCCTTCTCGCAGGGCAGTAGCGCGAGCGCTTGCCGGTTCAAGTCGATCACCACCTCGTCGTTGCCGCCGACGACCAGCAGCGTCGGCGCGCGCACGCTCGCCAGGGCCTGCCCGGCGAGGTCCGGCCGCCCGCCGCGGGACACCACCGCGCGCACGATATCGGGCCGCTGCGCCGCCGCGATGAGCGCGGCGGCAGCGCCCGTGCTCGCACCAAAGCAACCGATGTCCAGCGCGGCCGTGCGGTCGTCGGCGTGCAGCCAGTCCGTCAGCCCGATCAGCCGCTCGGCGAGCAGGCCGATGTCGAAACGCAGCCGGCGCGTGCGTTGGTCGATGGCCTCTTCCTCAGGCGTCAGCAAATCTGCAAGGACGGTGGCGAGCCGGGCCTGCACGAGCACCCCGGCGACCTGTCTGTTGCGCGGACTGAAGCGGCTGCTCCCGCTCCCATGCGCGAACAGCACAAGACCGCGGCTTTCGTCGGGCAGGCTCAGGTCGGCATCGAGAGTGGCGCCTTGCAGCGCGATCCGGAGCGCGACTTGCTGGGTGGACGATGGTGCGGAGTCCATGGCTTACACCTCCAGGCATCTGGCCGCGCGCCGCGGTCGAAAACAGTGGGAAGCAGTTCCATGCGCGGCGAGGGCCTTGGGGCAAAGATTGTAGGACGCCGTCCTGCCGCCAGAGGGACGCGCGGCATGCGGCCATGGCCTCGGCCTGGAGCGGGGCGGCGGTGCGCTCGCCCCGCTCCGGATAATCCCCGCCGATGGACCGCCTGAAGCAGCTCGAATCCTTCGTCGCGATCGCCGCCCGCGGCAGTCTCACGGCTGCCGCCAAGGCCGAGGGCGTCGCGCCCGCGATCATGGGCCGGCGCCTCGATGCGCTGGAGGAGCGGCTGGGCGTCAAGCTGATGTTGCGCACCACGCGCCGCATCACCCTCACGCACGAAGGCAGCGCCTTCCTGGAGGACTGCCAGCGCCTGCTGGTCGAGCTCGCCAATGCCGAAGCCAGCGTGAGCGCGGGCGGCGTCAAGGCCAGCGGCCACCTGCGGGTGACGGCGCCGGCGGGCTTCGGCCGGCGCCATGTCGCCCCGCTGGTTCCGCGCTTCCACGCAGTGCATCCGGAGGTGACGATCTCGCTCAACCTCAGCGACCGTGTGATCGACGTGGCCGGCGAGAACTTCGACTGCGCGGTGCGGGTGGGCGACCTGCCTGACTCCTCGCTGGTCAGCCTGCGACTGGCCGACAACCGCCGCCGCTGCGTGGCCACGCCGGAGTTCATCCGCCGGCATGGCGCCCCGCGGCATCCGAACGAGCTGGCGCGTTTCGCGTGCCTGACGCTCTCCAGCGACGCCTCGCAGACCCGCGGCTGGGCCTTTCGCGTGCCGGCAGAGGCGGGCGAGCACGAGGTCGTCTACCTGAAGCCCAGCGGCCCGCTGGACTGCTCCGACGGCCAGGTGCTGCACGACTGGTGCCTGGCTGGCCACGGCATCGCCTGGCGCAGCACCTGGGAGGTGGAGGCCGAGATCGACGCCGGCCTGCTGGTGCCGCTGCTCGACGAATTCGCCGCGCCGCCCAACGGCATCTATGCCGTCTTTCCCGAACGCAGGCCCCTGCCGCTGCGGGTGCGGCTGTGGCTGGACTTCCTGAAGGCCCAATACGCGCGGCCCGAGTTCTGGGGCGGCACAATCGCTGCGCCTGCGACTTCCACGGAAATAACCCGATGACCCTCGAAGCGATCCTTGCGTACGTGCATTTCCTCGCCATCCTGACGATGGTGGTCTTCATCGCCAGCGAGGCCGCCCTTTGCCGCGTCGAATGGCTCAACGCGGCGGCCGTCGAACGCATTGCGCGCGTGGACATGGTGTACGGGATCGCGGCCATCGCAGTGCTCCTGACCGGCCTGGCACGCACCTGGTGGGGCATCAAGGGCACGGCCTGGTACTGGACCAATCCGCTGCTGCACGTGAAGCTGGGGCTCTTCATCATCATCGGGGTGCTCTCGATCTTCCCGACGCTCACCTACTTCCGCTGGCGCAAGGCGGTGCGCGCCAGCGGCACGCTGCCCGATGCAGCCGAGATCAGGAAAACGCGCAAGCTGGTGATGATCCAGGCCCACCTGATCGCGCTGATCCCGCTGGTGGCCGTCTTCCTGGCGCGCGGCTTCGGCGCGCGAGGGTAGCGACATGCAGCCGGCGTCGACCAAGGCGCTGTTCGCCGGCACCATCTTCATCAGCGCCTTCCTGCTGTTCCTGGTACAGCCGCTGGTCGCCAAGCAGATCCTGCCCTGGTTCGGCGGCTCGGCGGCGGTGTGGTCCGTCTGCATGGTGTTCTTCCAGGTCGCGCTGCTGGCGGGCTACGCCTATGCCGACTGGATCTCCCGCAGGCTCCAGCCGCGCACGCAGGCGAAGCTGCATGGCGCGCTGCTGCTGGCCAGCCTGGCCTTCATGCCGGTGCTGGCGGACGCCTCCTGGAAGCCCGGCGGCGGCGAGGAGCCGACGCTGCGCATCCTCGGCCTGCTGGTCGCGACCATCGGGCTGCCGTACTTCCTGCTGTCCACGACCGGGCCGCTGGTGCAGGCATGGATCACGCGCACACCGTGGGGCGCGCAGGTGTACCGCTACTTCTCGCTGTCCAACCTGGCGTCGCTGGCGGCGCTGCTGTGCTATCCCGTGCTGATCGAGCCGCACAGCACCGTGCAGCAGCAGGCCTGGACCTGGTCGATCGGCTATGGCCTGTTCGTGCTGCTGTGCGGGGCCACCGCCGTCTACGTGGCGGCGCGCTGGCCCGCGGCGATGCCGGCCGCAACGGGCACGGGCAACGGCCCGGACACGAAGCCGCGCGTCATCGACCAGCTGCTTTGGCTCCTGCTGCCGGCGCTCGGGTCCTGGCTGCTGCTGGCCGTGACCAACCACCTCACGCAGAACGTGGCGCCGGTGCCGTTCCTCTGGGTGCTGCCGCTGTCGGTCTACCTGCTGTCCTTCATCCTGAGCTTCGAAAGCGACCGCTGGTACCGCCGCGCCGTGGTCCTGCCGCTCGCGGCCGCGATGCTGGCGCTCTGCGCCTACGGACTGCAGGACAGCATCGGCTCGAACCTGCGCACGGGGTTGCCGATCTACCTGGTCGGGCTGTTCCTGCTGTGCCTCTGCCTGCACGGCGAAACGGCACGCCTGCGGCCGGCGTCCGCCCACCTGACGCGCTTCTACCTGATGCTCGCGCTGGGCGGCGCGGTTGGCGGGGCGCTGGTCGGCCTGGTGGCACCGCATGTGCTGCCCACCTTCTACGAGCTGGGCATCGGGCTGGTGCTGTGCGCGCTCGCGGCGGCGCTGGTGTGGCGGCACCGGCGCATGGGCGTGCTGGCATCGCTGGCGATGGCGGCCTGCTGCGGCTGGTTCCTGGCCGAGGAACTGCGCGACGACGCGCGCGCCAGGCGCATGGACCGCAACTTCTACGGCGCGATGATGGTGGTCGACTCCGGCATCCTGCCCGACGATCGGGTGCGGCGCCTCTACCACGGCGCTACCCTGCACGGGGAGCAATACCTGTCGAGCGCGAACCGGCGCTGGCCCGGCTCCTACTACAGCAGCAGCTCCGGCGTGGGCCGGGCGATCGAGGCGGCGCCCGCCGGCCCGCGCCGTGTCGGCCTCATCGGGCTGGGCGCGGGCACGCTGGCCGCCTACGGCCGCCCGGGGGATGTCTACCGCGTCTACGAAATCAACCCGCGTGTCTTCGACCTGGCCGATACGGAGTTCAGCTACCTGCGCGACAGCGAGGCGCTCATCGAGCGCGTGCTCGGCGACGCCCGCCTGGCGCTCGAGCGCGAAGCGCCGCAGCGATTCGACCTGCTGGCCGTGGACGCCTTCTCGGCCGACTCGGTGCCCGCACACCTGCTGACCGTGCAGGCCATGGACATCTACCTGCGCCACATGAAGCCCGGCGGCGTCATCGCGTTCCACGTGTCCAATCGCTACCTCCATCTCGACGCCGTGGTGGCGAAGCTCGCGCAGGTGCGCGGCCTGCACACGGCACTGATCGACGACGACCCGGACGCGCTCGACGTCGAGCGCAGCATCTGGATGCTGGTGGCCAGCGATGCGCAGGCCCTTCAGGGCGAGCCTGTACGCAGCGTCGCGACGCAGCCCAGGCCGGCCGAAGACCTGGCGCCATGGACCGACGACTTCAACAACCTGTTCAGTGTTCTAAGGTAGTCAGAGGAGCCCGATCGGGCCATGAAGAAGCCCCGCCTGGCACGTGCCCGCGGGGCATTGTTACGGAAGCAGCGAAGCTCAGGCGGCCGGCTTGGCGCTCAGGCACTCCTTCATGAAGGCCTTGCGCTCGTCGCCCTTCAGCGTCTTGGCCTTGGGGTCGGCGTTGCAGGTCTTCATTCTGTCCTGCTGCGTCACCGGCTTGGCAGAGAGGCAGGACTTCATGAAGGCCTTGCGTTCATCGCCCTTCTTGTCGCCAGCTTCCTTGTTGCAGGTCGCCATCTTGCTTTGCTGCGCCGTCGGGGCCTTGTCCTGCGCGTGCGCGGCGCCGATGAAGAGACAGGCGGCCATGGCCATCAGGGGGAGAAGCTTCTTCATGGTGTGATGTCCTCGGGGTGGGTCGTGAAGGCAGCCCCGTCCGGGGCCGCCCATGCTAACGGGCGCCCCCGACCGGCGGATGACCGTCGCCGCCCAGGGCCGGGTTTGCCCCCGGTAAAATCCCGCGATGCTATTGGTCAAACAGGAGCTGCTCGCGGCGCTCGCGAACACGCTCGAATCCCTTTCCCCCGGCTCCGGCGCCAAGGCGATCTTCGAATCGCCCAAGGTCGCAGCCCATGGCGACCTCGCCTGCACGGCGGCCATGCCGCTGGCCAAGCCGCTCGGGCGCAAGCCGCGCGAGCTGGCCGAGGACATCAGCGCCGCGCTGCGCGCCACGCCTGCCTTCCAGCAATGGGTCGATGCCATCGAGATCGCCGGCCCGGGCTTCCTCAACATCCGGCTCAAGACCGCTGCCAAGCAGCAGGTGGTGCGCGAAGTGCTCGCCGCCGGCGAGGCCTTCGGCCGCGAGCACGAGACCGGCGAACGCGTGCTGGTCGAGTTCGTCTCCGCCAATCCCACCGGCCCGCTGCACGTGGGCCACGGCCGCCAGGCCGCGCTGGGCGATGCCATCTGCAACCTGCTTGCGACGCAGGGCGCGCAGGTGTATCGCGAGTTCTATTACAACGACGCCGGCGTGCAGATCCAGACCCTGGCCACCAGCACCCAGCTGCGCGCCAAGGGCTTCAAGCCCGGCGATCCGCAGTGGCCCGAGCAGGCCTACAACGGCGAATACATCGCCGACATCGCCGAGGACTTCAAGGCGAGGAAGACGGTGCGCTCGGACGATCGCGAATACACCGCCAGCGGCGACGTGGAGGACATCGATTCGATCCGCCAGTTCGCAGTGGCCTACCTGCGCCACGAGCAGGACCTGGACCTCAAGGCGTTCCAGGTGCGCTTCGACAACTACTACCTCGAGTCCAGCCTCTACACCAGCGGCCGGGTCGAGGCCACGGTGAAGAAGCTCGTCGAGGCCGGCAAGACCTACGAGCAGGATGGCGCGCTGTGGCTGAAGTCGACCGACTACGGCGACGACAAGGATCGCGTCATGCGCAAGGGGGACGGCAGCTACACCTATTTCGTGCCCGACGTCGCCTATCACCTGGCCAAGTGGGAGCGCGGCTTCCACAAGGTGGTGAACATCCAGGGCACCGACCACCACGGCACGATCGCGCGGGTGAAGGCGGGCCTGCAGGCGGCCAGTGAAATGGCCGGGCTAGGCATCCCGACGGGCTACCCCGACTACGTGCTGCACACCATGGTCCGCGTGATGCGCGGCGGCGAGGAGGTCAAGATCAGCAAGCGCGCCGGCAGCTACGTCACGCTGCGCGACCTGATCGAGTGGACCAGCACCGATGCCGTGCGCTTCTTCCTGCTGAGCCGCAAGCCCGATACCGAGTACACCTTCGACGTCGACCTCGCGCTGGCACAGAACAACGACAACCCGGTCTACTACGTGCAGTACGCCCATGCGCGCATCTGCTCGGTGCTGGCGGCCTGGGGCGGGAATGCGGCGGCGCTCGCGCAGGCGGAGCTTTCGCCGCTCGAGAGCCCGGCCGCGCAATCGCTGCTGCTGATGCTGGCCAGATACCCCGACATGCTGGCCGCAGCGGCCCAGGACTTCGCGCCGCACGACGTCACCTTCTACCTGCGTGAGCTGGCCGCGGCCTACCACAGCTACTACGACGCCGAGCGCATCCTGGTCGACGACGAGCCGGTGAAACTGGCCCGCCTGGCGCTGGTCGCCGCCACCGCGCAGGTGCTGCACAATGGCCTCGCGATTCTCGGCGTGAGCGCGCCGCGCAAGATGTGATTGCTACCCTCACCATGACTCAAAGAAGACAACGCGGCAATATCGTCATCGGCCTGATCATCGGGCTGGTGCTGGGCCTCGGCGTGGCGCTGGGCATCGCGGTCTACGTGACCAAGGTGCCCATCCCCTTCATGACCAAGACCCAGCGCGGCGGCCCCGAGCAGGACGAGGCCGAGGCGCGCAAGAACCGCGACTGGAACCCGAATGCCCCCCTGGCCGGCAAGGCGGGTGCCGTGCGTCCGCCTGAACCGCCGCCTGCCCCCGCGGCGCCGCAGCCTTCCGCCGCCGTGCCGGGCGCGCCGCAGACCGCGCCCGCCCCGGTGGTGGTGCCGCCGGCGGCCCAGCAACAGCAACAACAACGCGCCGCACGCGCCCCCGTGCCGGCCGAAGCCAACGCGCTGCCACCATCCAACGACCCGATCGGCGACCTCGCGCGTTCGCGTTCGAGCGCCGGCACCACCACGGCCGCTGCCCCGCCGAGCAGCAGCGATCCCTTCATGTACTTCGTGCAGGCCGGCGCCTTCCGCACCCCCGAGGACGCCGAGACGCAGCGTGCCAGGCTCTCGCTGATGGGCGTGGAGGCACGGGTCACCGAGCGCGAACAGGCCGGCCGCACCGTCTACCGGGTACGTGCGGGGCCTTTCAACAAGAAGGAAGATGCCGACCGGCTCAAGGAACGGCTCGACGGCGGCGGCCTCGAATCGGCCCTGGTGCGCGTGCAGCGCTGAGCCTTCGTCTTTTCGCGCCCGCGCCGTCCCCGGGGAACTCCCGGCGCCATCGCGGGCTCTGTCAGCCGCACAGGAGAACCTTACACATGAAACGCCGTGACTTTTCGCTGGCCGCCACCTCGCTGGGGCTGCTTCCCCTGATCACCCCCGCGCACGCGCAGACGCTGGCGCCCAAGGCGGGCACCGACTACGCAGTGCTCGACAAGCGCGTGCCGGTCGATGCGCCGGCCGGCAAGGTCGAGGTGATCGAATTCTTCTGGTACAACTGCCCGCACTGCAACGCCTTCGAGCCCACGCTCGAGAGCTGGATCAGGAAGCTCCCGCCTCACGTAGCCTTCAAGCGCGTGCCGGTCGCCTTCCAGACCAGCTTCCAGCCGCAGCAGAAGCTGTACTACGCGCTCGAGGCCATGGGCAAGGTCGACGAATACCAGCGCAAGGTCTTCGCCGCCATCCACCAGCAGCGGCAGAACCTCTCGGGCGAGCAGCAGATCCTCGACTGGGCTGCCGCCAATGGCCTCGACAAGGCCAAGTTCACCGAGCAGTACAAATCCTTCAGCGTGGCAAGCAAGATCCAGCGCGCCAAGCAGCTGCAGGACGCCTACCAGGTGGCCGGCGTGCCCTCGATCGGCGTCGCGGGGCGCTGGTATGTGGACGGCGACCTCGCGCGCAGCATGGAGCGCGCCTTGCAGGTCACCGACTACCTGGTCGGCGAAGCGCGCAAGAGCGCCTGAGGCCGCTCTGCTCTTCCCCCGCAAAAGCCCGCCTCGGTGGGCTTTTTCCATCGCCGGGCCGCCCCAAGATGAAAAACGCCCCCTGGGCGGCACCGACCACACGAAGTGAGGGGCGTGGGGGCCGTTTTCATCCCGGTGCTCGAAGTCCCGTTCATGAGGACGCATACAATCCCAGCAAGTTTCGTGCCTTTATGACTTCGTTCGCAATTCCCCTCCGCCCTACCCACTTCTGTCGTGCTTTCGTATTCGCCTTGATGCTGGGGGGGCTCGTCCCGCTGGCGCAGGCCGAGAAGGCCGACCGCACCAAGCCGATGAACATCGAGGCCGACGCGATGCGCTATGACGACCTCAAGCAGACCAGCGTGTTCACCGGCAACGTGGTGGTGACCAAGGGCACGATCATCATCCGCGGCACCCGCATCGACGTGCGGCAGGACCCGGAAGGCTACCAGTACGGCGTGGTCACCGCGGCGCCCGGCAAGCTGGCCTATTACAAGCAGAAGCGCGACGCCGGCACCGACGAGTGGATCGAGGGCGAATCGGAAGTGATCGAGTACGACAGCCGCGCAGACAACGTGAAATTCATCCGCCGCGCCGTGATGCGCCGCCTCTACGGCGCGACCGTCAACGACGAGAGCAGCGGGCAGCTGATCGTCTACGACCAGAGCAACGACACCTTCACCGTCAACGGCTCCTCGCTGCCGCCCAACGCGGGCGTTGCGACGCAGGGCGGGCGCGTGCGGGCCATTCTCACGCCCAAGCCCGCCGCCTCGGCGCCGGCTCCCGGCAGCCGGCCGGCCGCGGCGCCTGCCGCAGCACCGGCGAGCGGCAGTGGCCTGCGCTCCACCACCACGCTCGGCGGGGAAGAGCGCAAGTGAGGGCGGACCCCGACATGGCCGCCAATGGCCCCGGCGAAGCGACGGGCAGCCGCCTCGAGGCGCGCGGCCTGCAGAAGACCTACGGCAGCCGCAGGGTGGTCAAGGACGTCTCGCTGGGCGTCGACAAGGGCGAGGTGGTCGGCCTGCTGGGCCCCAACGGCGCCGGCAAGACCACCTCCTTCTACATGATCGTCGGCCTGGTGAGGGCGGACGCGGGCGAGATCAGCATCGACGGCGTGCCGATCGCGCACATGCCGATCCACCGCCGCTCCCGCATGGGCTTGAGCTACCTGCCGCAGGAAGCCTCCATCTTCCGCAAGCTGTCGGTCGAGGAGAACGTGCGAGCGGTGCTCGAGCTGCAGCGCGAGCCGAACGGCGACGGCCGGCCGCTGCCGCTGTCGAAGGAGCGCATCGAGGAGCGCCTGAGCGAGCTGCTGCACGACCTGCGCGTGGAGCACCTGCGCGATTCCCCCGCGCTGGCGCTGTCGGGGGGCGAACGCCGCCGCGTCGAGATCGCGCGCGCACTGGCCACCCAGCCGCGCTTCATCCTGCTGGACGAGCCCTTCGCCGGCATCGATCCGATCGCGGTGATCGAGATCCAGCGGATCATCAACTTCCTGAAGGAGCGCGGCATCGGCGTGCTCATCACCGACCACAACGTGCGCGAGACGCTGGGCATCTGCGATCACGCCTTCATCATCAGCGACGGGCATGTGCTGGCACAAGGCACGCCATCGGAGATCGTCGACAACGCCGAGGTGCGGCGCGTCTACCTCGGCGAGCACTTCCGGATGTAAGGGCCTGTCATCCAATGAAGCAAGGGCTCTCGCTGCGCGTCTCGCAGCACCTCGCGCTGACGCCGCAACTGCAGCAGTCGATCCGGCTGCTGCAGCTGTCCACGCTCGAGTTGAGCCAGGAGGTCGAGCAGATGCTCGACGAGAACCCTTTCCTCGAGCGCGCGGCTGACGAGGCGCCGCGCGAGGAGTTCGGGCTCGAGTCGGCCGATGCGCCGGTGCGCGAAGATGACCGCCAGGTCGACAGCGAGTCCGAGTTCGTCGCGCCCCTCGCTGCCGCGTCCGCCGACAGTACGCCGGCCTCCCCTGCCGACGGCGAGACAGCCGCGGCCGCCGAAGGCCCGGAGGGCGAGCCCGACTGGGAAGGCGACGGCACGGTCGACCTCGCACCGGACGACAGCGAATGGGGCGGGGACGCGCCCGCGCGCAACAGCGGCACCGGCGACGACGAGCGCCCGGATGCGGCCGAGCTCGCCAGCAGCCAGGAGTCGCTGCAGTCCTTCCTGCATCGCCAGGCGCTGAGCCTGCGCCTGGAGGAGAACGACCGCGCCGCGCTGCGCTTCCTGATCGAGTCGCTCAACGACGACGGTTACCTCGAGGACTCCCTGCCGGCCCTGGCTTCCGGACTGGCCGGCGACGACAACGACCAGTTCGACGAGCTGGTTCACCACTTCCAGGTCGCGCTCGGCCTGCTGCAGAGCCTGGAGCCGGTCGGCGTCGGTGCGCGCAGCCTGGCCGAGTGCCTCGCCATCCAGCTGCGCGCGCAGCAGGACGAGGACGAGACCGAGGACGAGAAGCAGGTGCGCCGAACCGCGATGGCGATCTGCAAGCAGCCGATGGAGCTTCTCGCCAAGCGCGACTTCAAGCGCCTGGCCACGCTCACCCGCAGCAACGAGGAGGAAGTGCGCGCCGCCCTGCAGCTGATTGCGCGGCTCGAGCCCAAGCCCGGGCGCCGCTTCGCCAACGTCGAGCGCAACATCGTCATCCCCGACGTGATCGTCACGCGCATCGGCCACGGCACCAGCGCCAGGTTCCGCGTCATGCTCAACCCCGAGGTGATGCCGCGGCTGCGCGTGCACGACATCTACGCCGGCGCGCTGAAGGCGCACAAGGGCGAGGGCAGCCAGGCGCTGTCGCAGCGGCTGCAGGAGGCGCGCTGGTTCATCAAGAACATCCAGCAGCGCTTCGACACCATCCTGCGCGTGTCGAACGCGATCGTGGAGCGGCAGAAGAACTACTTCGTCCACGGCGAGCTCGCCATGCGCCCGCTGGTGCTGCGCGAGATCGCCGACGAGCTGGGCCTGCACGAATCCACCATCAGCCGCGTGACCACCGCCAAGTACATGTCCACGCCCTACGGCACGGTCGAGCTCAAGTACTTCTTCGGCTCGGCGCTGGGGACCGAGACCGGCGGCAACGCCTCCAGCACCGCGGTGCGCGCGCTCATCAAGCAGTTCGTGAGCGCCGAGGACGTGAAGAAGCCGCTGTCGGACAGCCAGGTTTCCGAGATGCTCAAGGAACAGGGCATCGAGTGCGCACGCCGCACGGTGGCCAAGTACCGCGAGGCGCTACGCATCGCGCCCGCCAACCTGCGCAAGGCCTTGTAGCGATGCGCGCGCTTCCAAGCCGCTGGCCGCAGTGGGTGCGCCTGGGCTTGGCATTGGGGGCACTGCTCTTCCTGGCCAGCGGCTGCGCCATGCTGCCTGCCGAGTTCGAGCGCACGCCCTCCAGGGCCGTGCCGCTGTCTCCCGACACCGCGCTGGGCCGAATCGCGAAAAGCGCGCAGCCCGACCCCGACCTGAGCGGCTTCCGCCTGATGCCCGGCGGCGATTTCGCGCTTGACACCCGGCTCGAGCTGGCACGCCGGGCGCAGCGCACGCTGGACGTGCAGTACTACCAGATCCACAACGACGAGACCGGCCGCTACCTGCTGCGCACGCTGCGCGACGCCGCCCTTCGCGGCGTGCGCGTGCGCCTGCTGATGGACGATCTCTACACCTCGGGCGAGGACGAACTCCTGCTGGGCCTGGCCGCGACCCCCAACCTCGAGCTGCGCCTGTTCAACCCCTTCCCCGCCGGGCGCGGCAGCATGCTCGGGCGCTTCTCGGCCTCGCTGTTCGACTTCAGCCGCGTCAACCGGCGCATGCACAACAAGCTCTTCATCGCCGACGGCGCGATGGCGGTGGCCGGGGGGCGCAACATCGGCAACGAATACTTCACGCAGACGGCAGGCGCCAATTTCATCGACCTCGACACTTTCGTCGCCGGCGCGCTGATCCCGCGGCTGGCCAGCCTGTTCGACCAGTACTGGAACAGCGATTACGTGCGCCCCATCGAGACCGTGGTGGCATCCTCCGTGCCGCGCGAGGAACGCCAGCGCCGCTTCGAGGCGCTGAGCGGTCCGCAGACCACGCCGCCCCCGCGCCCGCCTGCGCCCAACGACGTACTGGGCTACAGCCCGATCGTGGAGGACATCAAGGCCGGCAGGCTGGGCCTGATCTGGACCCGCGCCGAGGCATACGCCGATTCGCCGGACCGCGTGATCGGCAAGCAGGTGACCTATGGCGGCATCCCGCTGCTGGACGTCGACAGCGTGCGCTACAACGTGATCGAGCAGATCCGCCGCGGGCGCTCCGACGTGACCATCGTCTCGCCCTACCTCATCCCCGGCAAGGGCGGGCTGGAGGCGATGCGCGAAGTGCGCAGGCGCGGCATGAAGATCAGCGTGGTCACCAACTCGCTGGCCGCCACCGACGAGCCGGTGGTACACACCGGGTACCGCCGCTACCGCGAAGACATGCTCAGGCTCGGCGCCGAGATCCACGAGCTCAGCTCCCAGCGCACCCGCCGCAGCGTGCGCCTCGGCCTCTTCGGCACGCAGATCGGGCGCCTGCATGCCAAGTCGGCAGTGATCGACGGGCGCACCCTCTTCGTCGGCTCGATGAACTTCGACCCGCGCTCCGACGTGCACAACACCGAGATCGGGCTGATCATCTTCAGCCCCGAGATGGCGCAGCAGGTGCTCAAGCTGATCGAGGTGCTCAAGCAGCAGGGCGCCTACAAGGTGCGCTTCGCGCCGGGCACCGAGCGCATCGAATGGGTCAGCGAGGAGGCCGGCGTGGAGCAGGTGCTGACCAGCGAGCCCGACTCCACCTTCTGGGACCGGTTGATGCTGGAGATCCTCGCGCCGCTGGCGCCGGAGAGTCTGCTGTAGAGAAGGCCGAGGTGGTCACAACCCGTGACCGATCTGCGGAGTCCCGCTTTCCGGATAGCCAGCCTCGGACTCAGCTCGGCCCCCCGGTGATGTTCACCGCCTCCACCTGTACCAGCAGCCGCACCTTGTCCTCGAACCCGAAGGGGATGCCCCATGTGATCCCCCAGTTGCTGCGCTCCACCGTCGTCTCGAAGTCGCCGCCGCAGACCTGGCGCTTGATGAGCGGGCTCAGGTAGCAGCCGAAGCGGTTGGCCTTGAGCTTGATCGGCCGGGTCTGGCCCATCATCGTGAGCGAGCCCTCGACCTCGGTCACCTTGTCGCCGCTGAAGTCGATCTTGTCGGCCACGAAGCGGGCAACAGGAAACTCGGCGACGTTGAAGAAATCCCTGCTCAGCACGTGGCGGTTGAGCAGGTCGACGCCGGTGTTGATGGAGCCGATGTCCATCGTGATGTCGATCCTGCCGCCCTTGCCCGTTCCATCGATCTTGATGGTGCCGTCCTTGGTGCTGAAGCGGCCGCGGTTGGTGGTGGTGCCGTAGTGGCCCATCTCGTACATCACGAAGGTGTGCGTGGGGTCGACTACATAGCTCGCGCCCTTGACCGGCCCGCCTGCAGGCGCCGCGGCCATTTCCGGCGCAGTCTGTGCGCAGGCCAGGGCGGCGCCAGCCAGCAGCGCGGCGGCAACAACGGACTTGATCATCTTCGTGGCGTGCTTGGGCATGGCGGTGGATGCGTGCATGGCAAAGTCAGAGTGGACGCAGGCCTGTCAGGACGAGCTTGAAGCGCACCTGCACTTCGTCGCCGATCATCGAGGTGTCGGCCCATTCGCCCTCGCCGACCTTGAAGGCGAGGCGCTGGATCGTAAAGCTTCCGGCGGCGGTCGAGCGGTCCGCGGACTGGGTGATCGTCACCGGCACCACGAGTTCCTGCGTTTGGCCCTTGATGGTCAACCGGCCGGCGATCTCGAAGCGGCCGCCGCCGAGGCCCCTGATCACGCCGGACTGGAAACTGGCCTTGGGAAAGCGCGCGGTGTCGAACCAGGGCGCCTTGGGCAGCTCGGCATCGCTCTGCGGGACGCCCAGCGTGGCGCTCGCCATGTCGATCTGCAGCGCGACGGTGCCGCCCTCGGGCTTCTTCGGGTCGAAAGCGACCTGGGCATCGAACTTCCGGAACTGGCCCTCGACCGGCACCCCCATCTGCTTGCTGACGAAGCCGATCTGGCTGATGCCCGGCACGAGTTGGGCCATGGGCTCGGCGCCAGCCGCGGCGGCGGCCGAGGCGACGAGGATCAGCGCGGCCGCGCACAGGGTGCGCCACGCGAGGCGAAGAAGGCTCATCGGGCGTGCCCCTGGTGCGAGAAAGGCCACATGCGGTCCAGCAAGCCGTCGTGGTCGATGAAGTGATGCTTGAGCGCTGCCGCCGCGTGCAGCAGCGCCACGCCCCCCAGCGCAAAGGCGCTGCCCTGGTGCAGCGGCTTCAGCACCGCCTCGGCGAAGTCCTTGTCCACCGGCACGAAGTCCGGCAGCGGCACCAGGCCCAGCCAGACGACGGGAAGGCCGAGCGCCGAGCTGTAGGCCCAGCCGGCCAACGGCACCGCGAAGAACAGCAGGTAGAGCAGCAGGTGCGTGCCGTGGTGCGCCACCAGTTGCCAGCCCGGCATGGCCTCCGCGATGCAGGCCGGCAGCGGCGGCGGCGGGTGCGACAGGCGCCACAGCAGCCGCAGCGCCGTCAGCCCCAGGATGGCGATGCCGGCCCACTTGTGCCAATTGAAGAGCTTGAGCCGCAGCGGCGAGAAAGGCAGGCCGCTCATGTAGAGGCCGACGCTGAAGGAGGCGACGATCATCAGCGCGAGCAGCCAGTGCAGTGTCATCGCCACCGCGCCGTAGCGGCGGGCGGGGACACGTTGGGCGGCTGCAGCCTGGGATTTCAGCGGCTCGGCGGGCATGGGCGGAGCATAAGGCCACGGGCGCGCCGCCCCGGCGCGTCACGCCTTGCGCGTCGCGCTAGCCGATGCTCCAGCGCGCGATCAGCAGCAGGCCCGGGCCCAGCACCAGCAGCAGCACGACGGGCACCACCAGCCAGGGCGCGTCGTGCTGCTCGGGGTTGTCCAGTGTCTTCATGGCGGTCTTCTTTCGACGTTCAGAAGGTGCTCACCGCTTCATCGGGCACCGGCTCGGCATTGCGCAGCACCTCGCTGGCGGCAGGGACCGAAGGATCCCGGCCACCGGCAACTGCGGGCGCGGCGACCGTGGGCACGGCGGAGTGGCTCCCCCCCCCCCCCCCCCCCCCCCCC
>NZ_LMTS01000042.1:20577-20885 GCF_001541225.1 Variovorax sp. WDL1
GCGAGCAGTGCTGCGGCCAGCACCACGGACCCGAGCAGCAGCCGCGGCGTTCGGTTGCGCCTGGGCGGCCGGTTGACGAAGACGGTGTGCGGATGCGGCTGCATGGCAATTCCTTCCCTGGTCCATCGAGACGCGCGACGTGCGCATGGATCCAATCTAGAAGGGAAGCGCGCAGCGGGAAATTCCGCATTCGCGCCCGGTATCCCGCGTTCGCGGGAGGCCGGTGCCGGCAGCGCTCAGGCTGCCGCGGCCGCGGGCACCGTCATCGGCAGGCGCAACACCACACAGCAGCCACCGGCGGCCGCCTG
>NZ_LMTS01000042.1:20926-58015 GCF_001541225.1 Variovorax sp. WDL1
TGCCGCCCAGCCGCTCGGCGCGCGAGCGCATGTTGTGCAGGCCACGGCCGCCCTGCCGTCCCGGCATGGGGTCCAGGCCGCGGCCGTTGTCCTCGATCTCCAGCTCCAGCATCTCGCCCGCGCGCCGCAGCCGCACCTGCACCCGGGTGGCGCGGGCGTGCTTGAGCACGTTGGTCAGCGCCTCCTGCGCCACCCGCAGCAACTGCAGCGCGGCGTGCGGCGAGAGCGTGGTCCCGTCCTCGGGCAGGTCGATGTCCCAGCTGGAGCGCACGCCGGCCGCGAGCAACTGGGCCTCCCAACGGAACATGAAGTTGCCCAGGGCCGCGCCCAGGTCGTGCTCGCCGGAGGCCAGCGCGTCCAGCGCCAGCCGCATGTCGGCGATGCAGGCGCGCAGCGCGCCCGCGATCTGCTCCTCGTCCATGTCGCCGCGCTCCACGCGCGATAGCGAGGTGAAGAGCTGCGAGCCCAGGCCGTCGTGCAGATCGCGCATGATCAGCTGGCGCTCCTCCGCGGCAGCATGCTCGCGCTCCAGCGCGGCAAGGCGCG
Organism: Variovorax sp. WDL1; assembly: GCF_001541225.1. Lineage (GTDB taxonomy): Bacteria > Pseudomonadota > Gammaproteobacteria > Burkholderiales > Burkholderiaceae_C > Variovorax. The sequence continues at coordinate 21,473 of NZ_LMTS01000042.1, forward strand.
CGTAATTCTCGGCCAGGGCGCGCTCGCGGTCCGCCACCCGCGTCTCCAGCGTGCGGTTGAGCTCCTCCAGCGAATGCAGGGTGCGCAGGAAGCGCGCTGTCAGCAGCGCGCCCATGGCCAGCAGCAGGGTGTTGGACCCGTAGTGCAGCAGGTGGATGCGGTGGCCAGTCCATTCCGGGAAGAAGCGCCCGAGCAGGCGCGGGTCCCAGGTCAGCAGGTAATCGTGGATGCCCACCAGCACCGCGAAGGCCATCACGGCGGAGAGCGCGGCAGCCGTCAGCGTTCCCCTGCGGCGCGCATAGGCGAACGCGACCGCGATGATCAGCAGGCCCACCCCCACCATGCCGCCCAGCCACCAGCGCGCAATGGCCCGCTCCGCCGCAAAGCCGCCGAGCGCGAACCACAGCGGCCCCACCAGCCCATAGGCGACCAGCGCCCGATCCAGCCACGCTCTGCCTGCCCGAGTACCTCCGCCTCCGGCTGTGGTGCGAGCGCCTTCGGACGGCCGGGCGCCGCTCACACCGGCGTAGTGCAGCGTGAACACCGCCATCACGATGACGAAGCCGCCGGTGGCGCATTGGTAGAGCACGCGCCACCACTGCCATGCACCGATGGGCAGGGTGTCGATCAGGAAGGTCATGGTCCGCACGGCCCACAGCACCGCCGCCAGCCCGAACAGGCCGTAGAGCGACTCGTCCGGGCGGCGCCACCAGATGAAGGCGACGAAGCCGGAGACCAGCAGCGAGACCAGCACCGTGAGCTCGGGCACCGTGCGCACCCAGAACAGGCGCCGGTTGTGCAGCGGCTGGATCTCGTCCTGCGGCCCGATGCTGACCTGCGGGAAGCGCAGCGGATAGTCCCTGGAGGGCGTGGCGCGGATCGACAGCTCGTTGTAGCCGGGGCGCAGCAGCGAGGCGGGCAGCAGCGCCGTCTGCGGGCGGTAGGTGCGCGCATGGACCGTCGCGCTGCGCTCCGCCACGCTGCCGATCAGACTGCCGTTGAGCCAGATCTCGCCGCCGTCGTAGAAGTAGGGCACATAGACGGCCCATTGCGTCTGGCGCGCGGGGTCGTCCGGGTAGTGGAGGCCGATGCGGTACCAGGCCGGCGCGCGCGCCAGCTCCGGGCGCGAATAGCCGGCATCGTCGGGCAAGGTCACCGGCTGCCAGCCGGCGCCGGGCGGCGGCGGCGTGCGCTCCACCGCCGGCGCCGAGAGCACGACGGCCTGGCGGGGGGACTGCAGCACCGCCGCGGCGCCGTCCGCGAGGCATGCCAGGACCAGGAGGAGCAGCACCAGCCCTGCCGCCCGCGCGCCGGGGCGGCGCGCCCCGGGCATCACAGAAGCCCCATCTGGCTCGCTTCGTAGACCGCCTCGCCGCGCGAATGCACGGCCAGCTTGCGATAGATCTTCTTCACATGCGCAACCACGGTGTGCGGCGAGATCTCGGTCAGTTCGCCGATGGTCTCGAAGCTCAGCCCCTTGGCGGCCAGCCGCAGGATCTCCGTCTCGCGCTCCGTCAGCGGCGAAGGCGGCGGCTCCCTGGGCGCGGGCTGCCTGGGCGGCGTCGGCGCAGCGCTGATGCGGAAGCGCGCCAGCACCCGCCGCGCGATGCTGGGGCTGATGGGTGAGCCGCCGGCGCGCAGCTCGTGGATGCTGGCGGCGATGCGTCCGGCGCCCGCATCCTTCAGCAGGTAGCCGGTGGCGCCGGCCTCGATCGAGGCCACCACGTGCTGGTCGTCGCCGAACATGGTGACCACCAGCACGTCGCACTGCGGATGGTGGCGCGCCGCGTGGCGGATCACCTCCACGCCGTCGATGTCGGGCAGGCCCAGGTCGACCAGCATCACGTCGGGCGGCTGGGCGTCCAGCATGGCGATCGCCGCGCGCCCGGTACCCACCACGCCCGCGAGGGCGAGGCCCGAATCGGCGAGCACCGCATCCGAAAAGCGGCGCATGAACTCGGGTGTGTCTTCGACGATCAGCACGCTGGTGGTCATGGCAGCCCCTGTTGCAATGCGGCAAAGCGACCACGGGATTTTCCCACCGGGCTTGCGCCAGGCCATAGCGCAAACGCGGTACGGGACGCATGGGATACTGGCCGGCCATCCCCCCGACATGAACGATCTTTCCCTCTTCCTGCCCTGCGCCGCCGGCGTGGAGGACTTCCTGGCCCAGGAGGTGCACGCACTGACCGGCCGCGCCGGCGATGAGCTCCTGGTCCTGCGCGGCGGCGTGCGCGTGCGCGCCGACTGGCGCGAGGCCCTGAAGCTCAACCTGCACAGCCGCCTCGCGCAGCGCGTGCTGATCGAGCTGGCCCATGCGCCCTACCGCGGCGAGCACGATCTCTACGACATCGCCGGCGGCGTGGCCTGGGAGCTCTGGTTCACGCCGAAGAACACCTTCAAGATCGAAACCACGGCCCAGCACAGTCCGCTCAAGAGCCTCAACTTCGCAACCCTGCGCATCAAGGACGCGATCGCCGACCGCTTCCGCGCCAAGGCGAACGGCGTTCGTCCCAGCATCGAGACCCAGTGGCCCGACGCGCGCGTCTTCGCGCACCTCGACGCGGAGCACTGCACCCTCTACATCGACACCTCCGGCGAGCCGCTCTTCAAGCGCGGCTGGCGCCAGGACAAGGGCGACGCGCCGCTGAAGGAGACGCTGGCCGCAGCCATGCTGGCCGCCAGCGGCTGGTGGAACCCCGAGCGCGGCGAGGTCTCGCCGGTGCCGCTCTACGACCCCTGCTGCGGCAGCGGCACCATCGTCATCGAGGCCGCGCAGCTGGCGCTGGGCATCGCGCCCGGCGCCCAGCGGCGCTTCGGCTTCGAGAAGCTGCTGCCCTTCCAGGCGCACGTGTGGCAGGCCCTCAAGGCCGAGGCGCAGGCCGCGGTGAGGCAGGCGCTGCCGGCGCCCATCTTCGGCTCCGACGTGTCGCACCGCATGGTCGACTTCGCCGAGCGCAATGCCGAGCGCGCGGGCGTGGCGAGCGCCGTGCAGCTGCGCGGCGGCGATGCGCTGCAGCGCATGCCGCCCGCCGAGTCGGGCGTGATCGTGCTCAACCCGCCCTATGGCGAGCGCATCGAGGTCGGCGGCGTGGCGCGCGGCGGCCGCGGCACCCGCAGCAGTCGCGAAGAGGCCCAGACCGAGGATGGCGGCGAGTTCTTCGTGCAGCTCGCCAGCCATTGGAAGAAGCATTACGCCGGCTGGACCGCCTGGGTCCTCACGCCCGACCTTCAGCTCCCCAAGCGCATGCGGCTCAAGGAGTCGCGTCGCGTGCCGATGTGGAACGGACCGATCGAGTGCCGCCTGTTCCGTTTCGACATGGTCGCTGGCTCCGCGCGCAGCAGGACGGTTGCATAAAGCACACAGGGCGCAAGGAAAACGCGGACCCTCGGTTGACCCTGCCATGTTGCCTTGCAACAATCGGGGCATCTTTACTTCGGAGCCTCGTGCGTGGACAGTGCCAGTCGAATCAGCGATGTGACGCGAACCCCGTCGTTTGCGGCATCTTCGGCACCCCAGTAGCGCAGCTCCCATGCGCTGCACGCCGAACCCGCCGCAGCGCAAAGCCTGTTACCCGCAGGCTCTTCTTCTTTCCCCGGTCCGCTTCCCGTCGCTGATGGATACAGCCATCGGTGCGCAGCCGCGCATCGCACGGCTGCAGCTGCCTGGATCGTTCTCGCCGCGGGGGCTCTTCACTGCGAAGGAGCCTTGTCATGTGCCTACGGACGAATGCCCATCCGCCCGCTCACACGCGTGATCGGGTGACCTCATCGCCCAGCCCCGCCGAGAAGGAAAGCGCGCTGGACCAGGCCCAGTCGCTGGACCGCACCGGCCTGTGGCCCTGCCGGCGCATCCGCAACTTCCTGCTGGCGCAGCAACCCGCGCGCGGTGCGGCGCTGAAGTAGCCCGAGGCGCGGCGCACGGAGCAAACGCCTCAGAGATCGATGCGGTAGCGCCACTCGGGGGTGCCGCCCAGCTCAGGCATCTTGACGAACTTCTCGACGAGAACCCCGCCATTGGCGCAGATCACCCGCTGCGATGCCAGGTTGTCGGGACTTGTGGTGATCTCGACATAGACCAGGCCTTCGGCGCGGGCCTCGCGCAGCATCAGCCCGAGCGCCCGCGTGGCGTGGCCCCGGCCGCTCTTCCAGGGCACCACGGCGTAGCCGATGTGGCCCAGGCAGTACGCAGGCAGCGCGTTGCTGCCGCGCTGCCAGCGCAGGGAAATGCTGCCGCAGAACTCGCCGTCCCAGATCCAGCGGCGATAGCCGGGCAGTCGGGGCACGACGGTGCCGTCAGGCAAGGCGACAGGCAGTCCCGTGGCCTCGCGGTCGACCATTCCTTGGAGAAAGCGCGCGGGGTCGGCGCGTATCCGCGCCAGCTCCTCGAACCCGGCCGCGGGACACAGGTTGTTGGGCGACCAGCCGCGCTCGAGCGCCGCAACATAGCTGGAAAGATATTTGCGCGCGGGCCAGACCAGTTCGCTCGCGGCGGATCCATCCGGATGAGACATGTCGTGAATACTTCGCCTGCGCCGACCGGATTCGTTCACACCTTCTCAGCTCTGGATGTAGTTGCGCAGCTGCTCGATGGTCTCTTCGTGGTCCGCGATGATGTCGTCCATCAGGTCGCGGATGGAGATCATGCCGACCACCCGGTCGCCGTCCACCACCGGCAGGTGGCGGATGCGCTTCTGGCTCATCAGCGTCATGCACTCGCGTGTGCGGCTGGAAGGCGTCACGGTCAGCACGTCGGGCGTCATCAGCTCGGACACCAGCACCTCCTTCGAGTTGCGCCCCTGCAGCGCGACCTTGCGCGTGTAGTCGCGCTCGGAGATCACGCCGACCAGCTTGTCGTGCGTCATCACCATCAGCGCGCCGACCTCGTGGCGTGCCAGCGCCTCGAGGGCGTCGAACATGGTGGCGCCAGGCTCGATGCGCCAGACGGCCGAGTTGCGTCGCTTGAGCAGTTCGGAGACGGGTTTCATGGGTCGCAGCTCCCGAAGAGAGGGTAGGGTCGCCGCGGCCATGCAAGGGCCGCGCCAGTGCCGATCCTAGACGCTGCGCGCGACAACCATGAGGCAATGCACGTCCCGCGAGCGGGGGCATGCACACGAGCCACGGCCCGACGGCCTAGCCGGTTCGACGGATGGACACCGCCCGGCGCACGCAGCACCATGCGTCGCGGCGGGCACCCACTGCCGCCCGAGGAGCTGCGATGCACATCCTGATGAGCAAGGGAAGCGCTGGAGAAGACGTCGAACGGCTGCGCCACGCGCTCACCAAGGCGCTCGGCGAGGACGCGAAGCTGTTCCCCTCGCTCCAGGCCTCGGGCACGCCGATCGACGAGGACTTCGACGCCGCGATCCGCCGCTGGCAGGCCGGCGTCGGCCTGATCGGCGACGGCGTGGTCGGCCCACGCTGCCAGCTGCTGCTGGACCTGCTCGCGATCGACGCCAACAAGTTCGAGCTCGCCCTCAACGTCGGCCATGTGAGCCGGGTGTTCCCCGCCACCAAGCCGGCCAACATCGCCCGCTACCTGCCCTACATCGAGGCCGCGCTGGGCGTCGCGGAGCTGACGGATCGCGCGATGATCCTGGGCGCCCTGGGCACGATCCGCGCCGAGACCGAGGGCTTCGTGCCGATCGCGGAGGCGCCTTCCAAGTTCAACACGCCGCCGGGCGGCGCACCCTTCAGCCTGTACGACACGCGCACCGCTCTGGGCAACAGCCGGCGCGGCGACGGCGAGCGTTACCGCGGCCGCGGCTTCGTGCAGCTGACCGGCAAGGACAACTACACCCGCTATGGCCAGCGAATCGGCGTGCCGCTCGACGCTGCGCCGGATCGCGCCAACGCCCCCGAGGTCGCGGCGGTGCTGCTCGCGCTCTACCTCTCGGACAAGGCGGCCAAGTTCCGCCAGGCCATCCGCGCGGGCGACTTCGCGCAGGCGCGCCGGCTGGTCAACGGCGGTGTGCATGGCCTCGATCGCTTCAAGGACGTGTTCGAGCGCGCTGCCGCGGTATGGCCCGCGGCGCGCGTAGGCGCGGGCGGCGCTCGCCGAACCGCCTCCGCCTCCGAGGAGGCGGCTTCGCGCCGCTCCACGGTCTCCCGCACGCGCAAGGACGCGGCCGACCTGCGCGACCGCCTGTTCCAGCCGAGCGCCATCAGCCTGCCCGACGAGTTCCCGCCGGCCGAGGAAGTGCGCCAGTACCTGCCTGCCTATGCCCGGGCCGGCCTGATCCTGGACCAGGGCCGCGAGGGCGCCTGCACCGGCTTCGGCCTGAGCTGCGTCATCAACTACCTGCGCTGGGTCAAGTCCGGCCTGCCTGCGAAGATGGATTCGGTGAGCCCGCGCATGCTCTACACGCTGGCGCGCCGGCACGACGAGTACGAAGGCGAGAACTACGAGGGCTCCAGCTGCCGCGGGGCGCTCAAGGGCTGGTTCAACCACGGCGTCTGCCTGGAGCCGGACTGGCCCTACCTGCCCGAGAAGGCCAACCCCGCCAACTACGGCTTCGCGACGCGCGCGGCGCAGAACACGCTGGGGGTCTACTACCGCATCGAGACGCGCTCGATCACCGACGTGCAGGCCGCGATCGCGCAGCACCGCGCGGTCTTCGTCTCGGCCTTCACCCACCCGGGCTGGGACGCCGTCCCGATCACACCCGCACCGAAGCACCATGCGCAGCTGCCGCTCATTGCCTTCGACGGCCGCCGCTCCGAAACCGGCGGCCACGCCTTCGCGCTGATCGGCTTCAACGCGCAGGGCTTCATCGTGCAGAACTCCTGGGGCAAGACCTGGGGCGCCGGCGGCTTTGCGGTGCTGGGCTACCTCGACTGGCTGGCCCATGCGATGGACGCCTGGGTGGTCTCGCTGGGCGTGCCCGGGGTGATCGCCGGCCAGCTGGCCGTGACCGGCAGCGGCACCGCCGGCCTGACCAGCGCCGACCGCAGCAAGTGGTGGGACACCGGCCTGGCCTACCAGCACAGCGTGGTGCTGGGCAACGACGGCCGCGTGAGCCGCTACCTGACGGAGGACGAGCAGCCGCGCAAGCTGCAGCAGCAGGCGTGCGTACTGCCCGACGACTGGTTCCGCAGGCAGTCGGTGGCACGCAAGCGCCTGGTGCTGTACGTGCACGGCGGCCTCAACGACGAGGAGGAGGCGATCAAGCGCGCCAGCGCCATGGGCCGCTACTTCACCGGCAACGGCTGCTATCCCCTCTTCCTGGTCTGGAAGACGGGCTTCCTCGAATCGGTGACGAACCTCATTGCCGACGCCTTCCGCCGCGAGCCGGCCCGCGCCGGCTTCGGCGAGTGGTTCAGCGAGCAGACCGACCTGCTGATCGAGAAGACCGTCGGCCGCCCTGCGGCGCGGCCGCTGTGGAGCGAGATGAAGGAGAACGCCGGCCTGGCCTTCGCCGAGCGGCGCGGCGGCGACCTGCTGCTGGACGCGATGCAGGCGCTCTGCGCCAACTGGGGCGCGCAGTTCGAGCTGCACCTGATCGGCCATTCGGCGGGATCGATCGCCATCGGCCACCTGCTCACAGCGCTGGCTGCACGCAAGCGCGCCGGCCGCGACGGCGGGTTGAGCGACCGCGTGGCCTCGGTCAACCTCCATGCGCCGGCCTGCTCGGTCGCCTTCGCGAACCGCCACTACGCCGGCGACGAAGCCGTGATGGAGCGCCTGCACCTGGAGGTGCTCACGGACGAGGCCGAGCGCCGGGACACTGTCGGCCCGATCTACCGCAAGTCGCTGCTGTACCTGGTGTCCAACGCGCTGGAGGCGGACCTGCACACGCCCATCCTCGGCCTGGACCGCGTCAACGACGAAGGCGATTCGGGCTGGGACGGCTCCTCGGACACCGGCGAGGCGCTGGCGGTCTGGCGCCAGGTCGCGAAGGCCTCGAAGCTCGAGGCGCGCACCCGGCGCATCGAGGGCCCGCGTATCGAGGTGGCGCTCGAGCCTGACGGCCAGCCTTTGCTGCAGGCGGCGACGCATGGCGGGTTCGACAATGACATCGGACTCATGATGCGAACGCTGGAGCGCATAACCGGGGGGCAGCTGGCGCTGCCGGTGGAAGACCTTCGGGGGTTCTGAGTCGGCGGGGGGGCGGCATTAGCATCACCCTCCATGCGCATCGTCATCGACACCAACGTTGCCCTCGACCTGCTGGTCTTCGACGATCCCGGTTGCGCGGCGCTGTTCGGCGCCCTCGAAGCCGGGGAGCCGCAATGGATTGCCACCGCCGCGATGCGCGAAGAGTTGGCGCGCGTGCTCGGCTACCGGCTGGTGGCGGAGCGCCTGGCACGCAACGGCCGAGACGCGGAGGACGTGCTCGCGGCCTTCGACCGGCGCGTGCAGCCGGTGCACGAGGTGCCGGCCCGCGCGCCCTGCCTGTGCAGCGATCCCGACGACCAGATCTTCGTCGACCTCGCGGTGGCGCAGCGCGCACGGCTGCTGAGCAAGGACCGCGCTCTGCTCGAGATGCGCAAGCGGCTCGCCGCGCTTGGCGTCGAGGTCGCCGCGCACTGACCCTCCCCAAAGGGTGGCTTGGTACTGCCCCCAAGAGGCGCTTCCCCCGTCGGCCGGAAACTTTCAAACTACCCGGAGATGCGCAGTGCATCCTCTTGCATCCGGCCCTCTTGAAAGGACACATCCCATGCCCACCAAAGCCACCCCCACGCCCGGCGCCAAGCTGCTCACGCCCAAGGACCATACGCTGATCATGATCGACTTCCAGTCGCAGATGTCCTTCGCGACCCACTCGATCGACGCCAACACGCTGCGCACCAACGCCGCCCTGGTCGCGCATGCAGCGGCCGGATTCGGCGCCTCGACCATCCTGACCACCGTCGCCGAGAAAAGCTTCTCGGGCCCGATGTTCGAGGAGATCAGCACCGCCTTCCCCGGGCAGAAGATGATCGACCGCACCTCCATGAACACCTGGGAGGACGCCAACGTCATCGAGGTCGTCAACGAGATCGGCAAGAACCGCATCGTGCTGTCGGGCCTGTGGACCAGCGTGTGCATCGTCGGCCCGGCGCTGTCGGCACTGGACCAGGGCTTCGAGGTCTACGTGATCGCCGACGCGTGCGGCGACGTCTCGGCCGAGGCGCACAACCGCGCGATGGACCGCATGGTGCAGGCCGGCGCCCGTCCGATGACCTCGCTGCAGTACCTTCTCGAGCTGCAGCGCGACTGGGCCCGCACCGAGACCTACGAGATGACCACCGGCATCGCCAAGAAGTTCGGCGGCGCCTACGGCCTGGGCATCATCTACGCCAAGACCATGTTCGGCGCCCACGAAGGCTGAAGAGGAGCGCGTGGTGAAGGCCTATCTCGTTTCGCTCGCGCTGGGCCTTCTGGTCGGCGTGATCTATGCCATGTTCAATGTTCGCTCGCCGGCGCCGCCCATCATCGCGCTCGTCGGCCTGCTGGGCATCCTGGCGGGCGAGCAGATCCCGCCGCTGGTGCGGCAGGGGTTCAACCTGAACCCGACATCCACCTCCTGGCTGCACGAGCAGGTCAAGCCGCACATGTTCGGCGAGCTGCCCAAGTGCACGTCGCAACAGCAGGCGGCGCGGGCCGCGTCGGAGCTTCCCCGCCATGGCTGAGACCGCGACGCCCGACCTGATCCTGCACGGCGGGCTCTTCACCACGCTGGACCGTGCCAACCCCACGGCCAGCGCGGTGGCGGTCAAGGACGGCCGCTTCACCCACGTGGGGCGCGACGAGGACATACTGCCGCTGGCCGGCGGCGACACCAGGGTCATCGACCTGATGGGCAAGCCGGTGCTGCCGGGGCTGATCGACAACCACACCCACATCATCCGCGGCGGGCTCAACTACAACCTCGAGCTGCGCTGGGACGGCGTGCGCAGCCTGGCCGATGCGATGGGCATGCTCAAGCGGCAGGTCGCCATCACGCCCGCGCCGCAATGGGTGCGCGTGGTGGGAGGCTTCACCGAGCACCAGTTCGCCGAGAAGCGCCTGCCCACCATCGAGGAGCTCAATGCGGTGGCGCCCGACACGCCCGTGTTCCTGCTCCACCTGTACGACCGCGCATTGCTCAACGGCGCCGCGCTGCGCGCCGTGGGCTACACCCGGGACACGCCGGCGCCGCCCGGCGGAGAGATCGTGCGCGACGGCAGCGGCAACCCGACCGGGTTGCTGCTGGCCAAGCCGAACGCAGCGATCCTGTACGCCACGCTGGCCAAGGGCCCCAAGCTGCCGCCCGAATACCAGCTCAACTCCACGCGCCACTTCATGCGCGAGCTCAACCGCCTGGGCGTGACCAGCGCCATCGACGCCGGCGGCGGCTTCCAGAACTACCCGGAGGACTACCAGGTCATCCAGCAGCTGGCCGACCAGGGCCTCCTCACCATCCGCCTGGCCTACAACCTGTTCACGCAGAAAGCCAGGCAGGAGAAGCAGGACTTCCTGAACTGGACGGCGACGTCGAAGTACAAGCAGGGCGACGACTACTTCCGCCACAACGGCGCGGGCGAGATGCTGGTGTTTTCGGCCGCCGACTTCGAGGACTTCCGCCAGCCGCGGCCCGAAATGGGGCCCGAGATGGAAGGCGAGCTGGAGGAGGTCGTGCGCATCCTGGCGCAGAACCGCTGGCCGTGGCGCATGCATGCGACCTACGACGAGACCATCACGCGCGCGCTCGACGTGTTCGAGAAAGTGAACCGCGACATCCCGCTGTCGGGGCTCAACTGGTTCTTCGACCATGCCGAGACCATCTCCGAGGCGTCCATCGACCGGATCGCGGCGCTGGGCGGCGGCGTGGCGGTGCAGCATCGCATGGCCTACCAGGGCGAGTACTTCGTCGAGCGCTACGGGCCCGGCGCGGCCGAGGCCACGCCGCCGGTCAAGCGCATGCTGGAGAAGGGTGTCAGGGTCTCGGCCGGCACCGACGCCACCCGCGTGGCCTCCTACAACCCTTGGGTCTCGCTGTCGTGGCTGGTCACCGGCAGGACGGTGAGCGGGCTGCAGATCTATCCGCAGCGCAACTGCGTGGACCGCGAGACGGCGCTGCGCATGTGGACCGAGAAGGTCACCTGGTTCTCCAACGAGGAGGGCAAGAAGGGCCGCATCGCGCCCGGCCAGTTCGCCGACCTGATGGTGCCGGACCGCGACTACTTCAGCTGCCCGGAATCGGAGATCGCCGACACCCTCTCGCTGCTGACGGTGGTGGGCGGCAAGGTGGTCTATGCCGCCGGCGCCTTCCAGCTGCACGACGAGGGCGCGCCGCCGCCGGCCATGCCCGACTGGTCGCCGGTGCGCCGCTTCGGCGGCTACGCGGGCTGGGGCGACAAGGAGGGCGCGCCGCTGCAGAGCGCGGTCCGCCGGATGGCCGCAGCCTGCGCTTGCGCGAGCAACTGCCACATCCACGGGCACGCGCATGCGACGGCCTGGAGCAGCCGGCTGCCCATCGCCGACCTCAAGAGTTTCTGGGGCGCCCTCGGCTGCGCCTGCTGGGCGGTCTGATGCTGGAGACACCGCGTCGCCTCTTCTCTTCGCCCGGCAGCATCTGCTGGCCGGCGCTGCCGAGCCTGTGCGCATGAGCTCCACGTCGCCCGCACCCTCGGCTTCGCCGCCCCAGGGCAGCTTCGCGCCGCTGCGCCAGCCCGTGTTCGCCGTGCTGTGGGCTGCCACGGTGATCGGCAACATCGGCAGCTTCATGCGCGACGTGGCCAGCGCCTGGATGGTGACCGAGCTCTCGGCCAGCCCGACCGCCGTGGCGCTGATCCAGACCGCGGCCACGCTGCCGGTGTTCCTGCTCGCGATTCCCGCGGGCGTGCTGTCGGACATCCTCGACCGCCGGCGCTTCCTGATCGTCGTGCAGCTGGTGCTGGCCGCCGTCAGCGGCACGCTGCTGGTGCTGGCGCACACGGGGCAACTCACGGTGGGCGCGCTGATCGCGCTGACCTTCGTCGGCGGCATCGGTGCCGCGCTCATGGGGCCGACCTGGCAGTCCATCGTGCCGGAGCTGGTGCCGCGGGCAGAACTGAAGAGCGCCGTCGCGCTGAACTCGCTGGGCATCAACATCTCGCGCGCCATCGGTCCGGCGGCCGGCGGCCTGCTGCTGGCGACCTTCGGCGCGGCGATGACCTACGGCGTCGACGTTCTGAGCTATGTGTTCGTGATCGGCGCGCTGCTGTGGTGGCGCCGCCCCGCCGCGGCCGACGACGCCGGCCTCTCCGAGCATTTTCTCGGCGCCTTCAAGGCGGGGCTGCGCTACACGCGCGCCAGCCGCGAGTTGCACGTGGTGCTGCTGCGCGCGGCCGTGTTCTTCCTGTTCGCGAGCGCGGTGTGGGCCCTCCTGCCGCTGGTGGCGCGGCAGATGCTGGGCGGCACGGCCGGCTTCTACGGCGTGCTGCTCGGCGCGGTGGGCGCGGGCGCGATCCTCGGCGCGGTGCTGCTGCCGCGCCTGCGCACGCGCCTGCAGGCCGACGGGCTGGTACTGCTGGCCTCGCTGATCGCCGCCGGCGTGATGGCCGCGCTGGTGGCGGCACCGCCGCGCTGGCTGGCAGTGGCGCTGCTGCTGTTGCTGGGCGTGGGCTGGATCATCGCGCTCACCACGCTCAACGGCGTGGCGCAGTCGATCCTGCCGAACTGGGTGCGGGGCCGCGGGCTGGCGGTGTATCTCACGGTATTCAATGGCGCGATGGCGGCCGGCAGCCTTGGCTGGGGGCTGGTGGCGCAGCAGATCGGCGTACCGATGGCGTTGCTGGCCGGCGCGGCCGGCCTGGCGCTGGTGGCGCTGGTCTTCCATCGCGTGCGGCTGCCGGCCGGCGAGGCCGACCTGCAGCCCTCCAACCACTGGCCCGAGCCGCTGCTCGCGCATCCGGTGGCGCATGACCGCGGGCCGGTGATGGTCCAGGTGGAATACCGGGTGCGCAGCGAAGACCGGCGCGCCTTCGTCCAAGCCATGCAGCGCCTGTCGCTGGAGCGGCGCCGCGACGGCGCCTACGCCTGGGGCCTCACCGAGCACACGGCAGAACCGGAGTGCCTGATGGAATGGTTCCTGGTGGAGTCCTGGGCGGAGCACCTGCGGCAGCACAAGCGGGTGTCGCAGGCCGATGCCGATATCCAGGCCGAGGCCTTGGCCTTCCATATCGGCCCGGAGCGGCCGGTGGTGCATCACTTCCTGGCGCTGGATGCGGCGAGCGCCGGCGCGCAGCATCCGCCACAGCAGGAGTGAGCGCGCAGCGGCCGGCGCGCGGGCTTGCTACGGGCGCGCCGGCGGCGGCGGCGCGCTGCAATACCAGCGCCACAGCAGCCGCGCTACGGCCCGCGAGCGCTGCGTATCCCGCCCCCAGCGCCGCCCCGCCGGCAGATGCCGCAGCCAGCGCATGCGCCGCGCCGCCAGGGCCAGGCGCTCGCGCACCTCGTCGCTGGCATCGGCCAGCGCCGCATGCCACTGCGTGCCGGCCGCGCCCGCCGAGGCGGCGCGCACCAGCATCGCGGTGGAGTGGAGGTAGCTGAGCCAGTCGCGTACCTGGCATTCGGCCAGGGGCAGGGTCTCGCCCGGGTCGTCCTCGAAGTCGATGTAGCCGATCGTGCCGTCGGGGCACAGCACCAGGTTGCGATCGAAGGCCTGGCTCAGGTAGGTGCCGTGCGCGTGGACGGTGGCGATGGCGTCCAGGCCCTCGCGCCAAGCCGCCAGCAGGGCGCTCGGGCCGATGGCGGCGGCGTGGTCCAGCCGCTCCTGCAGCACCACCGGCGGCCGGCCGCTCTCGCCGAGGTCGGAGATCAGCAGGCCGTCGGGCTGCTGGGCCAGTACCGCCGGCACGCGCAGGCCGGCGGCGCCCAGGGCGCGCAGGCGGCGCGCCTCGGTGGCGATGGCGGCCTCGCCACCCGGGTTGGGCACCGGCGTCAGCACATCGAGCCGCAGCAGGCCGGCCACCATCGCCATCAGGTGGTAGCCGAGCTTGCCGTGCGGCGGGCCGGCCTTCTTGAGCCAGACGCGCTCGCTGCCGAGCCTGTGGCTGGCCACCGCCTTGTGCTGATGCGGCAGAGTGGCGCGGAGGAACTCCGCATAGTCGCCTGGCTCCGGGGGGTGGTTCGTCTCCAGGGGCGCAGGCGCCGATGCAAGGCCCTTGCGCGCCTGCACGCGCGTGCCACGTTTCACGGAATTCATGGGGCCAGGGCTGCCTGTGCGGGTCCGAGGGCCGAGGACGGGGCTGCTGAAATGACGGGTCTCCGGGAGCTTGCTGCATCATAGAGGGCTGCCGCCCCCCTGCCATGACTACGACCCCCTCGCCCTCCCCCGACCAGCCTCCCCTCGGCCCCGAGGATTTCGATGCCCTCGACCAGGCGCTCGACGCCATGCGCGAGCACGACTCTGAAATCCCGCAATGGGAGTTCTGCGAGGGATTCATGGCCGCGCTGGTGTGCATGCGCCGGCCGGTGGAGCCCGCGGAGTACTGGCCGGTGCTGCTGGGCGAAGGCTTCGTGCCGGCCCAGCACATGGAGTTCGCCTGGCGCTGGAAGCGGCGCTGGCGCGAAACCGAGGAAGGGCTGGACGCCGAGGTGCAGTCGCTCGACGACGCGCGTGCCTGGCAGCCCGAGGTGCTGGACACGCGCGGCGCGATTGCGGCACTGCCGGAGGAAGAGCGCGGCGAGATCGCCGACGAGGACATCCCCGCCTTCGCGCAGGTCTGGGCCCTGGGCTTCATGTATGCGGTCGAGAGCTGGCCCGGGGAATGGACCCCGCCGCGCGACAAGGAGGCAGCTGCCATCCTCGACGAGGCGCTGGACGCCATCGTCGCCCTGACCGAGGACGACCGCGGCAAGCCCACGGTTTCGATGTACAGCGAGGATGGCCCGCCCAGCGTGAGCGATCAGCGGGTGGGCGACTTCGGCGATGCCATCTGGGCGGTGTACGACCTGCGCCGGCTCTGGCGCAGCCAGGGACCGCGGGTGGAGACCATCCGCAAGGAGGCGGCCCCGGGCCGCAACGACCCCTGCCCCTGCGGCAGCGGAAAGAAATACAAGAAGTGCCACGGGGCCGGATGACGTGAGCCCGACGCTCCCGGCGCGCAGCGCCTGGGCCATGGTGCTGACGCTGTGCACCGCCTTCGCGCTGAGCCAGGCCTACCGCACGGTGGGCGCTCTCATGGCGGGGCCGCTGCAGGCGGAGTTCGGGCTGTCGCAGCAGGCCCTGGGCCTGTTTTCCGGCGCCTTCCACTTCGCCTTCGGCGCCATGCAGCTCTTCATGGGCATCGGCATCGACCTGCACGGCGTGCGGCGCACGGTGCTCACCGCGTTCCCGCTGGCGATTGCAGGTGCGCTGCTGTCCGCACTGGCGACCAGCTTCCCGCTGCTGATCACGGGGCAGGTGCTGATCGGCGTCGGCTGCGCGCCGGCCTTCCTGGTGTGCACCGTGTTCATCGCACGGCATTTCCCGGCGGCGCGCTTCGCCTCGGTCTCCGGGCTGGTGCTGGGCATCGGCGGGCTGGGCATGCTGGTGACCGGCACGCCCCTCGCGTGGCTGGTCGAGGCCAGCTCCTGGCGCATGGGCTTCGCGGTGCTGGCAACGGCTTCGGCGCTGGCCTGGCTCAGCATCCTGCTGTGGGTGCGCGAGCCGCCGCGCGAGGAAGCGCAGCCGAAGGAACCGCTGCTTGCCGCGCTGCGCCGGTTCGGCGCACTGTTCGCGATGCCGCATACGCTGGGCATCCTGCTGCTCGGCGCCGTGTCCTATGCGGCCTTCATCTCGCTGCGCGGGCTGTGGCTGGGGCCGCTGATGTCGCAGCGCTACGGCTACACGCTGGTGCAAAGCGGCAACGTGGCGCTGGTCGTGTCGGTCGTCTCGCTGTTCGGGCCCCCGCTGTTCGGCCGGCTGGATCGCGACGGACCCGCGCGCCGGCGGCGCATCGTGGCCTGCTGCGCGGTCTATGCCGCGTTGTTCGCAGCCATCGGCATCTTCCATGTGGCCTGGCTCGATATCGCGTGCGCCATCCTGATCGGGCTGTTGTCGGGCTTCATCGTCTGGGAGTACGCCGACGTGCGGGTGGCCTACCCGGCTGCGCTCACGGGCCGCGCGATGGCGGTGTTCACCATGGCCATGTTCCTTGGCGTGGCGCTGATGCAGTGGCTCACCGGCGTGGCGGCTTCGGTGGCGCAAATGAAGGGCATCGAACCCTACACGGCCGTGCTGGCGACCATCGCCGCGCTGCTGGTGGCCGGCTGCGCGGCCTTCGCCTGGCTGCCGGCACCCCCGGGCGCGGTGGCGCGCAAGCCTAGATCTTGAAGGCGCGCTGCGTTTCCGGGCGCACCAGGTCCACGTACTCGCGGTGCTTGCGGATATAGCCGGCGATGAACAGGCAGGCCGGGATGACCGGCATGCCCTGCGCCCGCGCCTCGTCGAGCACATGCCGCGCGATGGCCGAGCCCACGCCCTGGCCCTCGAAGGCGGGCAGCACCTCGGTGTGGGAGAACATCACCGCGTTTGACAGCAGGCTGTATTCGCAGTAGCCCGCGAGCTGGCCGCCGATGGCGGCCTCGTAGCGGTGCTTCTCGGGATGGTTCGTGATGGTGATCGTCATGGTGACCGTCATGGTGTGCGCGCCATGTAGGCGGCCAGGTTCTTGGCGGCGCCGGCGCGCACCTTGTTCTTCAGTATCGGCGTCCAGCCCAGCAGCAGGCCTGGCGGGCCGAGCGCCTGGCGCGACCAGGCCCAGAAGTCGAAGCGGTCGCGCTGGGTCGCGATCAGGCCCTCGGGCGTGAAGCCGAACTCGGAGTCGATCGCGTTGTCGACGATGCGGCCGGTGGTGCTGAAGCGGTAATGCGCATCCCAGTGCGCCCGGCCGGTGGCGCCATCGGCGTGGACGTCGCGCCAGCTGAGCTTCCACACATCGGCGCCCTTGGCGCGGGTGGCCTCGCAGAGCATCTTCCACATCGCGCCGACCTCGCGGCCATTCTTCAGGGAGAAGGCCTCGTCGTCGAAACGCGCGTCCGGCGCATAGCAGGACGCCATGGTGTCGGCGTCGAGCCGGGCGAAGGCCTCGTAGAGGCGCTGGATGGTGGCTTCGTTGGGCATGCGCAGGCGATCGTAGCCGAGCTAGCCGTTGCGCAACAGCGTCAGGAGCGTCTGCAATGCGTGATGCACCGTGGCCGCCCGCACCGTGGCCCGGTCGCCGTCGAAGCGCCGGCGCTCGGTGTGCACGCGGCCCGCGACCGCCCAGCCGAACCAGACGGTGCCCACCGGCTTCTCCGCACTGCCGCCGGTCGGGCCTGCCACGCCGGTCACAGCCACCGCGACCTGCGCCTGCGAGCGCGCCACCGCGCCCGCGGCCATGGCGCGCGCGACCGGCTCGCTGACGGCGCCCTCGGTCGCGATGAGCCCCGCATCGACGCCGAGCATTTCGCTCTTGGCCGCATTGGAATAAGTGACGAAGCCACGCTCGAACCAGTTGCTGGAGCCGGAAAGATCGGTGCAGGCGCCCGCAATCAGCCCGCCGGTGCAGCTCTCGGCCGTGGCGAGCATCCGGCCCTGGTGCTGCAGCAGCTCGGCCAGTTGCGGCACCAGCGCAGGCGTGTCGAATTCCAGTGCGGAAGAAGCATCGTCCATGGCATCACCAGCTGCGGAAGAAGGCAATCACCAGCAGCGTGCAGAAGGCCGCCACCAGATCATCGAACAGGATGCCGAAGCCCGCCGCGCTCCACGACATGGTGGCAGGCGTCGCCCGGCGCTGCTTGAAGAGCTGGTCTGCCCAGGCCACCGGCCCGGGCTTGGCGGCATCGAAGAGTCGGAACAGCGCGAAGGCCACCAGTTGGCCCGGCAGCCCGGCCGGCATGACGAGCCACAGTACCAGCCAGAAACCGGCGACCTCGTCCCAGACGATGGCGCCGGGGTCGGCGATGGCCATGTGGCGCGCCGTCACGGTGCAGGCCCACCAGCCGAGGGGCAGCGAGGCGAGGATGATCCACCCGATTGCGCCTGCAGGAAGCCAGCGCTGCATGAGAACGAAGGCGGCCCAGGCCCACAGCGTGCCCACGGTGCCGGGCGCGCGCGGCGCAAGGCCGGCGCCGAAGCCCAGCGCGACCAGGTGCGCGGGGTGGGCGAGCAGGAAGCGCAGCGTGGGACGCCGCAGGGGCGGGATCGGGAGGGCGCCGGAGGCAGGTGCGGATTGCATGGAACGACAGTGTCGCCCAAGATGCGCATTGCCATCGATCGCGCACACCCACTCACGCAGGAGGGCCAGATGACGCCCAGCCCCATCGAGACGGACTACCTGATCGTCGGCAGCGGTGCCACCGCCATGGCCTTCGCGGACACGCTGCTGTCCGAGTCCGATGCCCGCATCGTGATGGTGGACCGGCACCACCGGCCAGGCGGGCACTGGAACGACGCCTATCCCTTCGTGCGGCTGCATGCGCCTTCCGTGCTGTATGGCGTCAACTCGCGCGAGCTGGGCAGCGGCACGAGGGACAGCGCGGGCCTCAACCAGGGCTTGTGCGAGCTGGCCGCAGGCGCCGAGGTGCTTGACTACTACGACCAAGTGATGAACCAGCGCTTCCTGCCCTCGGGCCGCGTGCGCTTCTTCCCGATGTGCGAGGGCGAGATCGGAACCGGCGGCGAACACCAAGTCCACTCGATCCTGAGCGGGCAGAACTGGACGGTCACGGCGCGCCGCAAGGTGGTCGACGCCACGCATGCCCGCACCGCCGTGCCTTCCACCCATCCGCCGGTCTATGCGCTCGCGCCCGGCGTGCGCTGCGTGCCCGTGAACGACCTGCCCCGCATCCGCCGGGCCGAGCCCGGCTATGTGGTGGTCGGCGCCGGCAAGACCGGCATGGACGCCTGCCTGTGGCTGCTGCAGAACGGCGTGGATCCGGAGCGCATCTGCTGGATCGCGCCACGCGATGCGTGGCTGCTGGACCGTGCCAACGTTCAGCCGCACATGGACTTCTTCGACCAGGCGATCGGAAGCCTGGCCGCCCAGTTCGAGGCGATCGCGACGGCGACCTCGGTCCCGGACCTGTTCGCGCGCCTCGAGGCGCAAGGCCAGCTGCTGCGCCTCGATCCGGCAGTCGAGCCCACCATGTACCGCTGCGCCACCGTCACCCAGGCCGAGCTGCGCGAATTGCGGCGCATCCGCAATGTCGTGCGCCTGGGACGCGTAAAGGCCATCGAGGCGGCGCGCATCGTGCTCGAGCACGGCAGCCGCGAGATCGAGCCCGGCTGGCTGGTCGTCGACTGCAGTGCCAGCGGCATCACGGTACCGCCCGCCCTGCCGGTCTTCGACGGCGGCCGCATCAACCTGCTGATGGTGCGCACCTGCCAGCCGGTCTTCAGCGCGGCCCTGATTGCCTACGTGGAAAGCCACTTCGCCGACGAGGTCGAGAAGAACGCCCTGTGCGCGGTCGTCCCGATGCCGGTGGTGCCGGCCGACTGGATCCGGATGTGGGCCGTCTCCCTCGGCAATCGCCAGCGCTGGGGCCGGCATCCGGGCCTGATGGACTGGCTGGTGCATTCGCGCCTGGACAGCATGACCGCGCTGGTGCACGCCGTGAAGGAGGACGATGCGGATCGGCAAGCCCTGCTGCAGCGCTACAAGGCCGGCGCGAAGCTGGCGGCGGCGCAGTTGCCGCGGCTGCTTGCGGCCGTCGCCTCTTCTGCGCCCGTTGCCGCATCGGCGCAGCTCAGGTGAGCACGCGCCTCAGGCCCGAATGCGCTGCCATACCTGCGCCTGCCGGCCATGCCATGCCATGCCTGCAGCGCTCCAGCCAGCCCGTGCGTGCAGGTTCCAAGGAGGCGGCTCACGCCACGACGCCACGCACCGCCCACGCGCGCGCTTCCAGGGCAATGCCGCCATCGTCCCGCACCGGCAAGGCTTGGCGAATGCGCTCGCGCAAGCGGTCCCGGTGCTCCTCGCTCAGCGACATCGCATAGCCGGGTGCCGACCCCTGCCCGCCGAGGAACGGCATCCAGTAGTCGTCGAAGTCCTTGAATGGCGTCTCGATCTCGATAGCCCGCACCTCGATGCGGTGCAATCCTGCGCCTTCGAACAAGGCTTCCAGCGGCGCGGGCGCACACAGCGACGGGAAGCGGCGCCCTTCGTCCAGCGACTCGGCCGCCGCATCCAGCTCGACAGCCTCTTTCCAGAAGTAGCGCATCAGGCCCATTCCGCCGGCGTAGTCCCAGACATAGGCGGCCACTGTCCCGCCGGGCTTGACCGCGCGCGCCATGCCGGCCACCGCGCTGCGGGGATCGGGCAGGAAGTTCAGCATCAGCGCCGAGACCGCGGCATCGAAGGACCTGGGCTCGACCGCCAACGCCTGCGCATCGCCGACGTCGAACGAGGCCCGCGCATCCGCGGTATGCGCCCGGGCGTGGGCGATGAAGCCGGCCGAGGCATCGATGCCGAGCACGGACGCGGGCCGTGCCTGGCCGAGCAGGGTTTGCGTCAGCGCGCCCGTGCCGCAGCCGACATCGAGCCACCTGAGCTCCGGCCCGAGCCCGAGCCAGTCCACGAAGCGGGCCGCAACCTTGCGGCTCCAGCGGCCCATGTAGGGCTCATAGAGATTGCCTGCAGCCCAGACATCGGTCTCGATCATTCGCGTCTCCTGAATCGGCGTTGTGCCGATGGTCGGACCGGGCCGCGCTTCGCGCAAGCGACGCCCCTCCTCATGGGGAGGGAAGTGCCGGCACCATGGCCCCCACGACGACGAACTCCCCGGGGATGCGATAGCGGCCGCCATCCCGCCACGGCTCGATGGCAGCCAGGTACCGGGCCTGCACCCGCAGGCGGGTCTCATCGCCGAAGCGCGACCAGGCCAGCGCGACCGGACCGCCAGCAAAGGCGGCGCCGCAGGCCTGCGCGCCATCGGCATAGCCCAACGTGCTCGTGATGCGTTGCTGCACGACGCCCTCGAAGCCCGCCTCGGCGCACAGCCGCACCAGCGCATCCTGCTGCCCGAGGTGAAAGAACAGCGGGCACACCTCGCTGCGGACCTCGGCATCGACGATGGGGAACAGCACCGACCAGCCGCAGCGCGCCCGTTCGCCCCAAACCGCCAGCGCCAGGCGGCCGCCGGGGCGCAGCACGCGCCGCATTTCGCGCAGGGCCTGCGCGGGCTCGGGCACGTACATGAGGCCGAGCGCGCACAGCACGAGGTCGAAACCGCCGTCGGGCAGCGCCAGTTGCTCGGCATCCATGCGCGCGAAGCCGAGCTGGACCAGGCCTCGCTGGGCGGCACGCTGCCGCGCAGCATCGACCATGTGATCCGACAGGTCGGTGCCGAGCACCCGGCCCTGCGGACCGACGGCCTCCGCCGCGGCCAGCGCCACCAGGCCGGTGCCGCAGGCCACGTCGAGCACCTGCTCCCCCGCCCGCGGCGCGGCGAGCGCCATCAGGGCCTGGTGCGCCGGCGCCAGCTGCGCCTGCCAGAGCAGCTCGTAGTCGGCGGCTGCCAGGTCCCAGCCGTAGCGCTGGATCCTTCGCTGCAGCCGCGGTTCCATGGCTCGAACCCTCAGCGGCGGGTGATGACGATCTCGAGGTACTCGCTGGGCACCACCAGCGAATCCGGCCCGGCCCGGTTCAAGCGGTTCAGCAGCTCGCCCAGGTCCTGCTCCAGTGCCGCCCCCTTGTCGGGCGGCAGAGCGGCAAACGCCTTGAGCACCGGCCCGTACCAGGTGCGGAACACCTGGATGAAATGAGCGGGCGAGCGGTAGCGGAAGTTGAAGAGGCGCGGCGTCGCCTGGATCGAGGCCGCCTGCTCGCCGAACAGCGAACGCAGGTGCGCTTCGGTGCCCCACAGCGCGGGCGACTGCACGCCGGCGGGCGGCGGCAGGTGGCGGCCCAGCGTCTTGAACAACTGGCCGATGAAGCCCTCGGGCGTCCAGTTGGCCATCCCGATGCGTCCGCCCGGGCGGCACACGCGCAGCATCTCGGCCGCGGACTTGGCATGGTCGGGTGCGAACATCACGCCGAAGGTGGAGAGCACGGCGTCGAAGCTCGCGTCGCCGAAGGGCAGGGCCTCCACGTCGGCGACCTGGAACTTCACCTCCAGGCGCTCGGCCTTGGCGCGCTCGGCGCCGCGGTCGAGCAGGGAGGCCACGTAGTCGGTGGAGGTCACCTTGCAACCGCGGCGCGCCGCTGCGAGCGTGGCGTTGCCGTTGCCGGCCGCGACGTCGAGCACCGCTTCGTCGCAGCGCAGGTCGCAGGCCTCGGCCAGCTGCTCGCCGACGATCTGCAGGGTGGTACCGATGATGGCGTAGTCGCCGCTGGACCAGGCGGCGTGCTGGCGGGTCTTGACGGCGTTGAGGTCGACGGGTGCGTTCATGCGATGGGCTCCTTGGGCTGGGCCGGAGATCCGGCGGGGGTCGATGGTCTGGGTAAGGACGGCGGCCGCCATGCGGCACCGGCCTGCCGCTACTGGACCACCGCACGGCCGCGGCGTCCTGCCCGCGCGTCGCCCGTGTTTGCCCGATCGTCCTCGGCTGGGTCCGGACAGCCTCGAAGCTGGCGCAGCGTCCGGGATTGCTGACCGGGCGTCCGCGCGACGGCATCGGCTGTTCGGCCTAGTTGGCCTGCGCGGGCGACGCACCCACAATTTCCGCATCGTCCCTGGCCGACCGGAGAGCATCGACATGAGCTTGCAAGACATCGCTGCGGCCTTGCAGCGCGTGGAGGCGGCGCTGGAGCGCCGCCCCGACATGGGCCTTCACGACGACGCGCCGGCCACCGCACGCTGGCACGGCGGCACGCGCGTCGAATCCAGCCACGCCAACGGCACGGCCATGTTGACCGACATGCCGTGCGAGCTCGGCGGCAGCGGCGATCGCATCACGCCCGGCTGGCTGTTCCGCGCCGGCCTCGCGTCCTGCGCAGCCACTTCCATTGCCATGTCCGCCGCGGCCGAAGGCATTGCGCTGGGCGCGCTCGAGGTGCGGGTGGGCAGCCGCTCCGACACCCGTGGGCTGCTGGGCCTCGAGGGTGACGACGGCCAGGAGGTCGACGCCGGGCCGCGTGACATGCAGCTGCAGGTGCGCATCGCGGCCGAGGGAGTTTCGCCGGAGCGTCTGCGCACCCTGGTCGAGGCCGGCGTGCGGCGCTCCCCCATTCCCAGCGCGACGCGCAACGTGACGCCGCTCGCGCTGCAGATCGAGGTGGAATGACCATGGACGCGTTGTCGGAAGTCCTCCGCGTCGTGCGCCTGGTGGGGGCGATCTTCATCCAGGGCCGCTTCACGGCGCCCTGGTGCTATCTGTCGCCGAGCGCCGACGCCGCCGCGCCCTTCCTGGAGCCGGGTGCGGAGCGGGTGGTCATCTTCCACCTGATCACCGAAGGCGAATGCTTCGTCGAGCTGGCCGGAGAGCCGCCGGTGCGCCTGGTGGCCGGCGACGCGGTCGTGTTCCCGCAGGGCGACGCGCACCGCATGACCTCCGAGCCCGGCCTTCCGCCGGCGACCGGCGCGCGCCTCGACGAAGTGCTGTCGCGCCGCCCGCGGATGCTGGCCTACGGCGGCGGCGGCGCGACCACCCGCCTGATCTGCGGCTACCTTGCCTGCGATGCGCGGCTGGCGCGCCTGCTTCTCGCAGGCCTGCCGCGGCTCCTGCGCGTGAACGTGCGCGGCTCGAACGCCGGCATCTGGCTCGAAAGCTCGGTCCGCTACGCGCTGGCCGAGGCGCGCTCGCCGCGCCCCGGCGGCGCCGGCGTGCTGGCGAAGCTGGCCGAGCTGCTGTTCATCGAGGTGCTGCGGCTGTACATGAACGAGCAGGGCGAGGGACGCACCGGCTGGCTGGCCGGCATGGGCGACCGCATCGTGGGCAGTGCGCTCACGGCGCTGCACAGCCACCCGGCCCAGGCCTGGACCCTGGAGGAACTGGCGCGCACGGCCGGCACTTCGCGCTCGGTGCTGGCCGAGCGCTTCCAGCAGCTGGTGGGCAGCGCGCCCATGCAGTACCTGACCCAGTGGCGCATGCTGCTGGCGGCCAACCTGCTGTGCCGCAGCAACGCGCCGCTCGCGCGAATCGCCGAGGACGTGGGCTACCAGACCGACACCGCCTTCAGCCGTGCGTTCCGGCGCGAGTACGGTTGCCCGCCGGCGGCCTGGCGGCGCAACCGGTCGGCGCAGCCGCAGCTGCACTGAGACATCGAGAAGGCTGCACCGAAGCGCAATTGCATCGACCCTCAATGAAAACGCCCGATGAAATTCATCGGGCGTTTGTGGAGGGCTTCACCGGCACCCTTTTGAACTTACGGACCTGGGGGAAGAGAGGTCCGTGTCTTCAGGTTTCCCGCAATCAGCGGGGGCCCCCATCGGAGTAGCACTTTGCAACCTCGAGAGGATTCTGAAAGAGCTCGACGTTGACGTCGTATTCGATCACGCTGGCGCTCAGGGTCACGGTGCCGTCGCTTGCTGCATCAACGACGGATCTCAGCTTGAGTGGTACATCGCCAGTTGCAACAGCCGGGATGTCGGCAACGTAGTGACCATTGCTGTTGTCGCGAAGCAGCGTGGCACCATTCAACGTCACGTATGCGTTTCCATAGTTGTTGGCACTCTCGGAGAAACCGAAATCGATCTTCTCGCCCATCGAAGGGCACAGCTTCAGAGTAACAACGTTCCCTTTGAAGGAATAGTCCTCCTTGTATATGGTGTGCCCCTCGACCGTCGCCAACTGGCGACCTGGTTGCGTGGCCGTCACCGAAGTCAAGGTCACGGACACAGTCTTGCTGACAGCGGCCAAGTTCGCCGTCGCGCCGAGTGAGAAGGTCAAGGACGTCGTATCGGCCTTGAGTGCATTCAGGACAATGCTGGGGCTGGGGTAGTTGTCAGTGTCCCAGGATGCAGATCCAATAGCTGGATTGCTCAGCGTGATGGTCGGTGTTCGCAGTTCGTCCGAGATCTCATCGTAGGTTTCGGCACTTACCGGAATAACCAGCTTGTTTGTGTAGGGCTGCGTCAAGTCAGCAAGAGAAATTGTCGACTTCCGCTTTTCGACGACCAGGTTGCCCGAGACCGTCCCGCCCTCATAGTTGGCACTGGGCACCTGCGTCGCGGTGATGATGGCGGTCCCTGCGGCAAATGAGGTGAGCGTCCGGCCATCGCTTTCGAGGAACGCGACAGGTGCCCCCGAAATCGACATCATGTTGGAGAGTGCGTACTGGATGGCGCCGGGACTCTTTGTACTGGCCTGGAGCAGGGCCGTTGACCTGCCGGCCTCGAGCGTCACTGTGGGCATCGACAGATTCGGCTGAGCCTTCTTGACGGTCAAGAGGATGTTTGCCCCCACCAACTGAGGGGCGGTCGGGTCAGCCATGTTTGCCGTGATCCAGGAGGTACCGGCGCCTACGATGGTCACCGTGCTGCCGGAAATCGTCGCCACGCTGGTATTGCTGCTATAGAAGACGAGCGGTGCGCTGATTCCGGACGGGCCGTTCAGCTTGAACGCAGGGTCCCCGAAGGTCCTGAGCACCGGCCCCCAAGGCACGCCCGGATCAGTGCTCGGAATTCCGGAGATGGGAGCCAGGGGGATGCCGGGGACGGGGGTCGGGGTGGTGCCGGGGCTGCTCGGGGCGGTGGCTGGGATGCCGGAGATAGGCGTCAGATCGATGCCGGAGGTGGGAGCGGTGGTACTGCCGGAGGTGCCGCTGGGAGCACTGCTCGGAATGCCGCCGATGGGACTCAGGATGACGGCCTGCAGGCTGCTCTCCGATCTATCCGAAGAGGCGGCCGCGAAGCCGCCTGCTGCATTGTCTGAACCGCCGCCGCCGCAGGCTGTCAGCATCAAGCTCAGGAGCAAAGGCAGGGCGATGCTGCTCGTTTTAGCTGCCTTGAAATGGCGCCTCGTGGCGCCGGGAAAAACCTGCATGTCCGAACCCCTTTTAGAAGATGAGCCGACCAGCAAGCGTAGAGAACCACCTCCACGACAACCACCATCAGGCGCTTCTGGTCAAGAGCGGGGATTCTATTTTTTACAACTGATCAGAATTCTGATGAATTCTTCACATCAGGATGCGTTTTCTGCGGGGCACGCGCTCGCAAAGCAAGCCGGGAGGAACCATTGAGCGGCGTGTACGCCGGTGCCGGCGCAAGGTCCCGCCGACGCCGATGGAGCCGACCGCCGCTCAGGCCAGCTGAAAATGCTGCTCGATGCGTTGCGCCACCCGCCTGGAATGGCGGCGCAGCGCGTCGACGGGGTAGGAGCCGAGGAAGAGGCCGTCCACGTTGAGCTCGACGCTCGAAAAGAAGGAGCCCAGCGAAGCACCGGCGTCGTACAGGCAGAACGCCAGCGAATCGAATGTGCCGCTGTCGCCCGCCGGCCCCGCGCCGGCGAGGAAGGCGCTGATGCGGTAGGTGAAGGCGTGCGATCCGACGCGTTGGATTTCGACCAGGGGCTTCATTCGACTGCAGGCAAAGAGACAGGAGCGTGAATTTGTTGGGAGCTCGATGGTCGCCGCCGCGCCGGTTCGCGTAAATAGTCCAATTGGACCGGCCGCGGGGCGAAGGGACTTGGGCAGAATGGCCGGACGCCCTCCCGCTCCATGCCGCTGCCACCGCTGCCCGCCTTTCATGCTGCCGCCCCGCATTCTTCTCGTCGATGACCACGCACTGTTCCGCAACGGGCTGCGCATGGTCCTGACCGCCGGTATCGCGGACCTGGAGGTGGCGGAGGCCGCGTCGCTCGAGGAGGCCCTGCGCACGTCCATGCAGGAGCCGGCGCTGGTGCTGCTGGACATCCAGCTGCATGGCCTCAACGGGCTGGAAGGCATCGCGCTGGTACGGCGCAAGTGGCCTCAGGCGCTGGTGGTGATCCTGTCCTCGGAGGTCTCGCCGCACAAGGTGCGGCTGGCGATGGAGCGCGGCGCGTCGGCCTTCGTCTCCAAGGCCGAACCGGCCGACAGGATCCTGGCCGTGATCGGCCAGCTGCGCCAAGGTCTAACGGTGGCGGCCGATGGAATGCAGGCCGGCGAGGGCGGCGCGGACTCGCAGCCGCTGCTCACGCCGCGCCAGAGCGAGGTGCTCGACCTGATGTGCCAGGGCCTGTCGAACAAGCTGATAGGCCGGCGGCTCAACCTGTCCGAGAACACGGTGCGCGGCCATGTGCAGGCGGTGCTGGCGGCGCTGCAGGTCTCGAGCCGCTCCGAAGCCGGTTTCGCAGCGCGGCAGCGCGGCCTCGTGGCCTGATGGTCGACAAGCCGCGCCTGCCGGAGGAGCGCATGCTGGTGGAGCAGCTGCGGCTGCAGCTCGGCAACATCGGCGCATCGGTCATCCCGACCATCCTGCTGGCGCTGCTGCTGGTCTGGGTGCTCTCCAACGAGACCAACGCGCTCGCGATGCGGGCATGGGCCGGCACCATCATCCTGCTCAAGCTCTACCTCGCGCGGGACGCGCGGCGCCTGTTGGCCTCCGAGATCAGCCCCGCGAGCGCGCGCCGGCTGCTGGCGCGCAAGATGGTGCTCAACGCCATCGACGGCGTGGCCTGGGGCTCGTTGGCCTGGGCCGCGCTGGGCACCACCACGTTGGCCGGCAACGTGCTGGTGGTGGCGGTGCTGGCGGGCGTGGCCGGCAGCTCCATGTCGTCCCTGGCGCCGATCCTGCCGGCCTTCATCGTCTTCGGCACCGCCGAGCTGATCGTGCTGGGAGCCAAGCTGTGGTCCATGGACGATCCGGCCTACGACGCCCTGGGCGTCGCGGCAATCATCTACACCGCAGCCCTGCTGGGCCAGGCGCGCAACGGCTCGCGCGCGGCGCGCCGCGCCATCGGGCTGCGCTTCGAGAACCTCGAGCTGATCGAGCGCCTGCGCATCGAGACCGAGCATGCCCAGGCCGCGCACCGGGCGGCCGAGGAGGCCAACCTCGCCAAGTCCCGCTTCCTTGCCGCCGCCAGCCACGACCTGCGCCAGCCCATTCATGCCCAGGGCCTGTTCCTCGAGGTGCTGTCACGCACCAAGCTCTCGGCCGACCAGTACGACGTGCTGGCCAATGCGCGCGCCACCTGGCAGGCCTCGGCCGAGATGCTCGACACGCTGCTGGACTTCTCGCGCATCGAAGCCGGCGTGGTGGAGCCGCAGGCGCAGGTCTTCCCGCTGCAGCCGATGCTCAACAAGATCGAGAACGAGCTGGCGCCCCAGGCCGATGCCAAGGGCATCGTCTACCGCTCGCGCGAAACCCATGCGGCCGTGCGCTCCGATCCGGCGCTGGTGGCGCTGATCCTGCGCAACCTGGTGTCGAACGCGATCCGCTACACCGAGCAGGGCGGCGTGCTGGTTGCCTGCCGCGCGCGCGGGGAGCAGGTGCTGCTCGAGGTGTGGGACACCGGCATCGGCATCGAGCCCGCGCAGCACCAGGCGATCTTTCGCGAGTTCCACCAGCTCGGCAACGCCGAGCGCGACCGCCGCAAGGGGCTGGGCCTGGGCCTGGCGATTGCGCAGGGCCTGGCGCGGGCGCTGGGCCAGGAACTCTCGCTGGTGTCGGTGCCGGGGCGCGGCAGCGTGTTCAGGCTCACCCTGCCCGCGGCACGCGCCGGTGTGGTCGCCGACGAGGGTGCCGAGGCATTGCCGGCGCCCGCACGGGTGTTCGATCTGCGCGTGCTGGTGATCGACGACGACGAGTCGGTGCGCACGGGCATGCGCCAGCTGCTCGGCGCCTGGGGCTGCGCCTGCGACGTGGCCGATTCGATCGAGGAGGCGCAGGCGCTGGCGCGTGCGCACCGGCCGGGCCTGGTGATCAGCGACTACCGGCTGCGCGAGCTGCGCACCGGCGCCGAGGCCATCGCGGCCTTACGCTCGGAGTTCGGCGCGAGCCTGCCGGCGCTGCTGATCACCGGCGACACCGCCCCGCAGCGCCTGCGCGAAGCGCGCGCGAGCGGCGTGCCGCTGCTGCACAAGCCGGTGCTGCCGCGCCAGCTGTATCGCGCGATGACCGCGGTGCTGAACGGGCGCGAGCTCGATTCGTCCTTCGCGGCGCTCGAGGCGCGGCGGGCCTGAGGCAGCATGCTTCGGCCCCCGCCTCGTCGACGAACTGTCAGTCGTTGCGCGGGGGGTGGTCGAGAATTCCGAAAGGGTTGTGACCGATCAGGCAGCGCACGCCCGCACCCGTGCTCCGGGCATAGCCCGCACCATCGGTAGGCTCATCGTCCTCATCGGACAGCATCAACTCGGCGTACGCGACCTCGAGGCCGTGTTCCTTGCACCGGTCTTCAACGTACTTGCGGTGCTCGGGGACGGCATTGCTCATCGCCACCAGGTACTGGTTCGGTTGTCCGGGACTGCCCTCGACCAACACGCCGTTGGTAAAGGTCGACAACGCGCGCGGGTAGTTCCCGTTCTTCATCTTCTCAGCGTAGAGCAAGCCGCACCACTTCGACACCGGATATCCGGTGGATGCCAGCAGGTCGCTGCTGTGGTCGACGAAGCTGTGTTCGAGCTCGATGGCCATCTTCTTGTTGGCCTCGAGCAGAGTGTCGAAGGGCTCCTGGCCGAGCCGCGCGATCAACGCGTCCCGGTTGTCGGTCAGGAAGGTCACCGCCTCGTCGAAACTGTGGATCATCCAGCGGTCGCCCAAGAAGCTGACGTGCAGATCAATATGGAAGAAGATCTGCGGCAGCACAACGACCTCGCTGCCGAGAACGTGGCGCATCTTTCCGAGCGATTGTTCACGCGCTTGCTCCGAGGTGCGATCGGGAAGCGATTCCTCGCCAACGACGCAGGTCCCGTTCGGAAGGACGAAGACGTTGCCGCCCTCCATGAAGAAGTGGCTGCTCTCGAAATGCAGCTGCGGCATCTGGCTGTCGGTCGCGTAGACGCGGCCGGAGTCCAACCTGTCTTCGCGTACCTCGGACGGCATCACCGTGTACTTGCCCCCCGGTTGGTCCAGGCCCGCCTTGAACCACGCGTCGCGCATGAAGTGCAATCTGTTCTTGTATGGGGCCGTCTCGTTGGGCAGCACATGGGTTCGTTTGCGGAGGTCGTGAGGCAGCTTCAGCACCGAGGTCGTGACGAGGACATCGCCCGGCCGGATCATTTCGTCGGGGTGCCTGAGGGAACTCGGCAGCATCTCCTCAGGCAGCGCTGTCTTTCCGTTGACGAAGCATTTGCGGAACCGGACCTCGTTCAGGCGCGCGTTCGCCAGGTTCGTCCCGAAGAGGTTCGTGTCGGAGAAGCTGGTGCCCGTGCAATCCGCATGCTCGAGACTGGCGCCTTGCAGGCTGCACTGGAGCAGCGTCACGCCTTGCAGATCCGCGCCTCGCAGATCGCTGCCGCTCAGGTCGAGCTTTGCGAAGCAAAGGCCATCCGCGGAGGAGGAGGACTGCGCCAGCACGCGAACCGTAGCGCAGCCGAAGCTGGCCGAATCCTCTGCGTCCTCAAGGACAACATGCACCAGTGCGTTGCCGTCGCGAGTCGATAAGGATGTGATCTGCGCGGCACCTCCGTTCACCTTTACCGTGGCGGTCGGGCGGGCACGCTGGAGCGCATCGCACAGGGCGTCGGCCAAGATCGCGTGATCGGGCGGCGCCAAGCCGCGCTCGCGGGTCTGTTCTACCAGGCGATCGGCGAGTAGCGTGCCGGCGGCCTGTCTGGCGGATGGGTCTTGGGCGAGGTCGCCAATGACGACGGCCGGACCGACGACGCCAGCGGCGGTCCGTGATGGCCTGACCGTCTTCTGGTAGTCAAGTCTCGCGGCTGGAGCGACAGAGTTGGTTCTCATCGTTTGTGGACAGCTTCGCTTGCTGAAGAGGGCGACCCGCCCACGCTTTCAGCCGCTGGCTGTCATGACGCTTGACGAATCGACGTGGAAGTCGTGAGAAATTCTCGGAGAGCCCCCACGGCCAGGAGTCAGCAACAAACAAAATGTCAGGAACCGAACTCAACGCACGCTGTGAAAGCAGACAAACTGCACGCTGATGCAATCAGGCTCCATTCGTGCGCAACGCACCCCAAAGACGACCGCCTGGACGGCTCGAATCGATCGTCCACGGTAGAGGGTCGGCCGCGAAACGCTGCTTCACTCGCAGCGAAACAGCACGCCCTGCTCCGCCTGCGCCTTGCCCAGCATGCGGGCATTCAACCCCTTTTCCTGGCAATGGTTGCCAGCCTGCAGGTAGGTGGCGGCGCGCAGTGTGCCGTCGCGCATCGGGACGACCTGGTTGGGTGGCACCCCGCAGCCGGTGACGAGCAAGGCGACAAGGAGGGGTGCGAGCCAGTTCATCCGGCTATTTTGCAGTAGTTCCCTGGGTGCCTTCGACGCGGCCGTGCTCTATAACCACAGGCCGGGCTTCATGCGAAGCCCGGCACCCTTCCAAGCCGAGGTTCCTTATGACCCGTACCGTTGCCGAAAAGCGCGCCCTCTTCCGCCAGCTCCATGCCGACGGCTGCTTCGTGCTGCCCAACCCGTGGGACGTGGGCAGCGCAAGATACCTGGAAAGCCTGGGCTTCAAGGCGCTGGCTACCACCAGCTCCGGCTTTGCGTGGTCGCGCGGCCACGCCGATGGCGCACTCGCGCGCGAACAGATCCTGGCCCACCTGCGCGAGCTCGTCGCCGCCACGGATCTGCCCGTGAACGCGGACTTCGAAAGCGGCTTTGCCGCAGACCCGCAAGGCGTCGCTCAGAGCGTGCGCATGGCCATCGACACCGGCGTCGCTGGGCTGTCGATCGAGGACTCGACCGGCGATCCGGACCGTCCGCTATACGACATCGAGCTGGCGGTGGCACGCCTGCGCGCCGCGCGTGCGGCCATCGACCAGGAGGGCGGCGAGACGCTGCTGGTCGGCCGGGCCGAGAACTTCTTCCAGGGACGCCCCGACCTCGACGACACCATCGCCCGGCTCAAGGCCTATTCGGAGGCCGGCGCCGACTGCCTCTACGCGCCGGGCATCCGCACGCGCGAGCAGATCGCCGCGGTGGTCGCTGCGGTGGCGCCCAAGCCGGTCAACCTGCTGGTCGGCTCTACCAGCGAGCTGACGCTGCAGGACATCGCTGCGCTCGGCATCCGGCGGGTCAGTGTCGGCGGGGCGCTGGCGCGTGCGGCCTGGGGCGGCTTCATGCGCGCGGCGCGCGCGCTCGAGCAGGGGCGCTTCGACGGCTTTGCCGATGCCGCGTCGGGCGTGGAACTCAACGCCCTGTTCCGCTGATCACTGCGCGGACAGCACCAGCAGCGCCCGCGCCTGCGCCCGCCCGACGCGGGCGATACGGTGATTCAGGTAACCGGGGAAGTGGATGCAATCCCCTGTCTGCAGACGCTCGGTGCGCTCGGGGAAGATGACGTCGATGGTGCCGGCCAGCACATAGAGCATCTCCTGCCCTTCGTGCTGCGCCTGCAGCGAGCCGCCGCTTTGCCCGGGGTAGACGATGAAGGCCTCGAAGGCACTGACCGAACTCCCGTGCAGCAGCGGCGCGAAGCGATGCGCCGCCGGTTCCTCGGCCGCGTAGCCCGGCGCCAGTTCGGCGCCGCGGGTGATCTTGATGTCGGCCTTGTCCAGCGTCTCGCCGACCAGGTTGCCCATGCTGGTGCCCAGCGCCTTCGCCAGCCGCGCCAGCATGTGGATCGAGGGCGTCTTGAGGCCGCGCTCGAGCCGCGACACATGCGCCTTGTGCACGCCCACCGCATCGGCGAGTTCCTCCACCGTCATGTTCCGCAGGCGCCGCAGCGCCTTGATGCGCGGCCCCACGCTCTGGAAGGCGGGGACCGGCGCGCTCTCGTCCGCGGCCGGCGCGGCGGCCGCAAGGGTGCGCGGCTTCTTCGCCGGCGACGCGGCCGCAGGGGCACTGCGGGCAGGGATTCTGGTGGCCATGGTGCCTTCGATGTTGACACAGGTCAACACGTTGACCAAAATAGGTCAACAAGTTGACTTGGAGAGTGTATGCAAGGCGATCAGGACATCAAGGCGGCGGTCTACCGCGACCTGCAGGACAAGACCAGCCCTTCTTCGTGGAGCAACGTCGAGCAGTTGGTGCTGGCCTGCCGCATGCTCGCGGCCGAGGGGCACTGGGCCAACGGCCTGGCGGGGCAGATCACGGCGCGCGGCGAACAGCCCGGCACGTACTACACGCTGAAATTCGGCGTCGGCGCTGACGAGGCGACGCCGCAGGGCTTCATCCTCACCGACGACGACCTGCGCCCGCTCGATGGCGTGTCGCTGCCCAACCCGGCAACGCGCTTCCACCTGTGGGTCTATCGCGCCAACCCGGCGGTGCAGTGCATCGTCCACACCCATCCGGCGGCGGTGTCGGCGCTGTCCATCATCGGCCAGCCGCTGATCGTGGCGGGCATGGACGCCACGCCCTTCTTCGAGAACTGCGGCTACCTGGCGGAATGGCCGGGGCTGCCGATCGGCAACGACGAGGGGCGCCTCATTTCAGAGGCCCTGGATGGGCGCAAGGCGCTGCTGCTGGCGCACCACGGCCTGCTGACCGCCGGCGCCACGGTGGCCGAGGCCGCGACGCTGGCGATCTGGATGGAGCAGGCCGCGGCGGTGCAACTGCGCGCTGCGGCGGCCGGCACGATCAAGCCCGTGCCCGCGCACCTCGCGCGAGAGTCGCGCGACTTCCTGCTGAAGCCGCAGATCACGGACCTCACCTTCCAGTACTTCGCCCGCCGCGTGCTGCGCGCGGACCCCGCCTGTCTCAACGCCTGAGGAAAAAAACCCCCATGCAACGACGCTCCCTGCTCGCCGGCGCCGCCGTGGCCGCGACCGTTTCCGCACCTGCCATCGCGCAGGCCACGCCGGCCGTCCGCTGGCGCATGCCTTCGAGCTTTCCGAAGTCGCTGGACACCGTGTTCGGCGGCGCCGTCGCCATTGCCGAGATCGTGCGCAAGCTGACCGACGGCCGCTTCACCATCTCGCCCTTCGCCGCCGGCGAGCTGATGCCGCCGCTGGCGGTGCTCGACGGTGTGCAGAACCGCAGCGTCGAGTGCGGCCACACCGCCGGCTTCTACTATGTGGGCAAGGAGCCGGCCCTGGCCTTCGACACCGGCATCCCCTTCGGCATGACGCCGCGCCAGCACACGGCCTGGATGACCCATGGCGGCGGGCTGCCGCTGATGCGCGAGATCTACGATCGCTTCGACGCCGTGCAGATCCCCTGCGGCAACACCGGCGCGCAAATGGGCGGCTGGTTCCGCAAGGAGATCAAGCGCGTGGAGGATTTCCAGGGGCTGCGCATGCGCGTGCCCGGGCTGCTGGGCCGCGTCTACGCCAAGCTGGGCGTGACGCCGCTGCAGCTGGCCGCCGCCGACGTCTACCCGGCGCTCGAGAAGGGCACGCTCGACGCGGTGGAGTTCGTGGGCCCCTACGACGACGAGAAGCTGGGCCTGGCCAAGGTGGCGCGCTACTACTACGGGCCGGGGGTGATGGAGCTGGGCGCCTCGCTATGCTTCATTGCCAACAAGAAGGCCTGGGCCGAGCTGCCCGACAGCTACCGCGCAGCGCTGGAAGCCGCCTGCGCGCAGGCCGGCGCCGAGATGCTGGCCAAGTACGACGTAGGCAACGTGCCGGCGCTCAAGCGGCTGGTGGGCGGCGGCGCCAAGCTCAACTATTGGTCCAGGCCCATCATGGACGCGCTGCACAAGGCCACCCAGGAGGTGCTGAAGGACGAGGCCGCGGCCAACCCGGTCTTTGCCAAGGTGCACGGCAAATGGCGCGAGTTCCTCGACGAACAGCTGGTCTGGTCCTCGGTCAACGACGGCGCGGCCGAGCAGTACATGCTGGGCACCAAGCGTGCGGCGGCGCGCTGAACTCACCCATTGAACAACGCGCTCAGAAGAACAGCCAGTAGAACAGCCCGCCGAAGATCGCCCACTTGACGAGGTAGTAGCTGGGCTTGTTCCAGGCTTTCAACCGCTTGCCCAGCACGCGGATCTTGTAGACCTGCGCGAAAGCCTTGTTCAATCCACCGATCGGCTCGCCCTCCACGTTCTGCGTGGCGGCGGCCTTGATCATCCGCCAGCCGATCTCGCGGTTGATCCAGCGCGCTATCCGGTTGTTCAGCGGCCGCTCGATGTCGCAGAACAGGATCAGCCGGGTTTCATCGGTGAGGTTCTCGGCGTGGTGGATGTAGGTCTCGTCGAACATCACCGCCTCGCCGTCCTTCCAGTGGTAGGCCTGGCCGTCGACGAAGATCCTGCAGTTCGGCGCATCCTGCGGCACCTTGAGGCCCAGGTGGTAGCGCAGCGAGCCCGCGAACGGATCGCGATGCCGCACAAGGTTGCCGCCCGGCGGCAGGATCGCGAACATCGCCGCGCGCACCGAGGGAATGCCCGCCAGCAGCTCGGTCGTCTTCGGGCACAGGCCCCTGGCCGAGGGAAGGAAGTCGCCGTACCAGTTGAGATAGAAGCGCTTCCAGCCGGTGCGGAAGAAGGAGTTGAAGCCGATGTCGGTGTAGCCCGCCGCCGCCTTGATGTGCCCCTCGTCGAACAGCGCGAGGCCTTCATCGCGGATGGTCTGCCAGTTGTGCTGGAGCACGTCGAGCTCAGGGAACTGCCTCAGGTCGAGGTAGGGCTTCGACGGCACCGACGAGAACCAGTACATCAGCACGTTGAGCGGCGCGAAGAAGGTCGAGTGGTCGCTCAGCTGCCGCCCGAGCCGGTGTCGCACCTGCCCGCGGAAATGCACGTAGAGGCCGGACGCCAGGAAGACCAGGGGGATCAGGAGCTTGTACGACAGGAAGCTGGGCATCGATGGGCGACGTGCGGTTGTCGTCGGGATGGGGAAGCCGGGAATTCTCGCCGAATTGAGCACCGAGCGCAGCTGGGCGGGATGTTCTCATGGCCGAGTAGCCGGTGACTATCGGGCCGTTGGGCTTAACAATGCCTCGGTACCAAGACCCTCACGAGTCCCCCGGCAGAGTCTTTTTTGGTGCCGTGCATCAGACCCTTAACGACTGTGAGTGACACGAACTATATTTTTCCGCTTTGCTTGTCGATAACAATCGATGCCACTCCACCGACCTCGTTGTCTTTTATCGATCCCCCCACAAGGCCTCGATCACACGCCAGGGCAGCCGCTCGCCGTCGTACTCCAAGGCCCGGTGCCGCTCACTTGGATGGGACGGCGTGCGGGATTTGGGAAGATCTGATCCTTTTGGCCCAATCATCTTCGCGGGAGGACATCATTGGCGAAGGTGCGACGCAGTTCCTGGACTGTGCCCTCAATCCCCATTAATCCTGAGATCGGCCGCATTCAGCTCGCGGGAGAAGTTTGCTGCGCCTCTTGCGGCAAGAGATCAAGTCAAACAAGTTCGCTGTCCGGATCGAATCCATCGCCAACAGCGATTGCGTCAAGTTGCCTCAGAATCTCCGCCACTCGTTCGTGCTCGGCCTGCGTCAAATGTCGGCGCTTGTCGATGGCTTCGCTATTGACTCGCTCCAAGTCCAATACGACCTCAAACAACTGCTCCTCCCAAAGCTTGCCGCCGATGACGCTTCCCAGTGCTTCGACTCTGTGAACGAGCTCGTTCAAGCCGAGCAATCCGCTGCGATAGTCGACAACGACCTGTCGGATAAGTGATAGCTGTCTCTTCAGGAAATCGTCCATTTTTGTACTGGTACGGCATGCCCCACGGATCCAGCGGCAACT
>NZ_LMTS01000136.1:0-13339 GCF_001541225.1 Variovorax sp. WDL1
CGCCCGCCGGGGCGAAATCCCGGCTCCGCACTCAAACCAAGCGCACCCATCCAAACCAGTCGACCGCGTGCCCTTTCCCCAGAGAGAAGAGAGCAAAGGCATCAAGCCCGAAACCGCTTCCGCGTCAACGCCAGCGCCACCCAGAACGCCCCCACCGTATAGCCCACCAGCACCACCGCAGGCCCCCCCCAATCCTTCGGCCACTGGTCCATGAATAGCGGCCGCACCAGCGCCACCGCATTGGCAAGCGGCAGCCAGCCAGCAACCCGGCGCACCATCTCCGGCAACTGCTCCAGCGGAAAGAACACCCCCGAGAGGAACATCATCGGCGTCATGAACAGCGTGAAGTAGTAGGTGAAGAAGTCGTACCCCTTCGCCAGCGCGTTGAAGATCAGCGCGATGCATGAGAACGTCACCCCGACGCCCGCGAGCACCAGCCATGCGACCAGCAGCTTGGGGCTGTGGCTGATGCCCAGCCCCAGCATCACGAACAGGATCGCGGTGGTGGTGAAGATGGCCTTGAAGGCCGCCCACAGCATCTCCGCGAGCACCACGTCGTCCAGCCCCACCGGCGCGTTCATGATGCCGTCCCACGTTTTCTGCACGTGCATGCGCGAGAAGGCCGAGTAGAGCGCCTCGAAGGAAGCGGCGTTCATCGAGCTCATGCAGATCGAGCCGCTCGCAAGGAAGAGGATGTACGGCACCGCGACGCCGTCCACCGATACCTGCCCCACCAGCGCCCCCATGCCATAGCCGAAGGCCACCAGCCAGATCAGCGGTTCGGCGATGTTGCCGATCAGGCTGGGGATCGCGAGCTTGCGCCACACCAGCAGGTTGCGCAGGAACACCGGCCACCAGCGCATCGACAGCTCGGGCGGGCGCCACACGGAGGGTGGGGGCGGCAACGCGTCATTGATCAGGGCGCTCACGTATTTCTCCATTCGGGGAACACCGCGGAACCGGCTTCGCCGGGCCGCTGGTGTTGCCCCCGGTGAGGGGGTGGGCGGCTACACGAAGTGAGCCAACCTGGGGGGAGAGCCCTATTTTCAACCGTCTTCGCGGATCTGCCGGCCCGTGAGCTTGAGGAACAGATCCTCCAGGTTCGCAGGCCGATGAAAGGTGCGCAGGCCCTTGTGACCATCCAGCGCGTTCAGCAGGCCGCGCGCATCCTGCGTGTAGAAGAACACCGTCTCGCCGCTGACCTCGACGCGCGCGGCGTAGTCCTTGAGCGGCGACCGCGCCAGCGCCAGCGCGCCGTTGCCGTAGACCTCGACCACGTCGGGCTCGAGATATTCGGCGATCAGGTCGCGCGGCCGGCCTTCCGCGATCTTGCGGCCGTGGTCGATCACGATCAGGCGCGAGCACAGGCGCTCGGCCTCGTCCATGAAGTGCGTGGTCAGCAGGATGGACTTGCCCTGCTGCAGCAGCAGCTGCAGCCGCTCCCACATGAGATGGCGCGCCTGCGGGTCCAGGCCGGTGGTGGGCTCGTCGAGCATCAGCAGCTTCGGGTCGTTGACCAGCGCCCGCGCCAGCGACAGCCGGCGGCGCATGCCGCCCGACAGCTCGCCCGGCCGGACGTCGGCCTTGTGCGACAACGAGGCGAACTCCAGCAACTGCGGAATGCGTGGCGTGATCTCGCGCCGGCTCATGCCGAAGTAGCGGGCATAGACCATCAGGTTCTCGGCACAGCTGAAGTCGGGGTCCAGCGTGTCGAACTGGCTCACCACGCCGAGCTGCGCCTTGATCGCGCGCGCGTCGCGCGGCATCGAGAGGCCGCCCAGCGCCTCGATACTGCCGCCGTCCGGCGCGGTCAGGCCCAGGCACATGCGGATGGTGGTGGTCTTGCCCGCGCCGTTGGGCCCGATCACACCCAGGCATTCCCCGGGCGCGATCGTGAACGAGAGGTCGTCGACCACGGTGGTCGCGCCGTAGCGCTTGTGCAGGTGGTTCGCTTGGAATAGGGGGGCGGAAGGGCTGGGCACCGGGACATTGTGGCGCAAGGTCTCAGAGGTGGAGCCCCTGGAACTCGTTCTTCATCCAGTCGATGAACGCCCGCGTGCGCGTCGGCAGCAGCCGCGCATGCGGGTAGATCACACTGACCGGCCGCGGCGCCAGCTCGAAGTCTTCGAGCACGATGCGAAGCCGCCCCGCCCGCACCAGCGGCAGCACCTGGTAGGAGAAGAAGAAGCCGAAGCCCATACCGGCGGCGCAGGCCTCCACCGCGGGCGCGATGTGGTTGAACTCCAGGTTGCCGCGGGCAGCGACCGCGAAGTTGCGGCCGTTCTCGCGGAAGTGCACGGGCGCGCCCGGCTGGATGCGCACGCAGTTGGCCTCGAGCAGCTCGCGCGGATGCCGCGGCGTGCCATGGGCGCGCAGGTACTCCGGGCTCGCGACCGCCACGCGGCGGATGGTGCCGACCTGCTGGGCCACGAGCGAGGAGTCCTCCAGCGGGCTGATCCGGATGCCGACATCGATGCCCTCTTCCAGCAGGTTCACCGTCCGGTCGTGCAGCAGCACGCTGCAGCGCATCTTGTCGTAGCGCTTCAGGAAACGCACGATGGCCGGCGCCACGTACATGTGGCCGAAGAGCACCGGGGCGGTGACGGTGAGCTGGCCGGCAGGCTCCGCCGCCTCCAGGCTCAGTGCCCGGTCGGCGGCGTCGGCCGCGGCGAGCACCTCGCGCGCGCTCTGCAGGTACTGGCGGCCTTCCTCGGTCAGCGAGATGCGGCGTGTGGTGCGGTGGAACAGGCGCACACCCAGGTGCGCCTCCAGCGCAGCGAGGGACCGGACTACCGCGGGCAGCGAGCTCTCCAGCGCATCGGCGGCCCTGGTCAGGCTGCCCTGCTCGGCGATCTGCACGAAGGTCTGCATGGCTTTGAGACGGTCCATGGACGCGATTAGACCGCAGATCGGAGCAGTGAAATGCAGATTGCACCATTACTCCGAACTACGGATCAAAGAACAATCAGCCCCATCAACCCACCAGGAGAAGCCGATGACCGCCACCCGTCCCGCTCGCCCGATCACCGTGTACAGCTCGTCCATTTCCGGCCACAGCCATC
This sequence comes from Variovorax sp. WDL1, assembly GCF_001541225.1. Classification (GTDB taxonomy): domain Bacteria; phylum Pseudomonadota; class Gammaproteobacteria; order Burkholderiales; family Burkholderiaceae_C; genus Variovorax. The sequence goes on from NZ_LMTS01000136.1 coordinate 3,063, forward strand.
GCGTGCGCCTGTTCCTGTCGCTGCTGGACCTGCCCTTCGAGACCGTCGAGGTCGATCTGCGCGCGGGCGAGCAGCGCCGCCCCGAGTTCCTGCGCCGCAATGCCTTCGGCCAGGTGCCGGTGATCGAGGATGGCGATGTGACGCTTGCCGATTCCAACGCGATCCTGCTGTACCTCAACGAGCGCTACGCGCCCGACCCGGCGCGCTGGATGCCGCGGGATGCGCTGGGCGCGGCCCGCGTGCAGCGCTGGCTTTCCGTGGCCGCCGGCCCGCTGGCACAGGGGCCGTCGATGGCACGCGTGATCGTGCTGTTCGGCCTCGCCACCGACCCCTCCGATGTGATCGCGCGATCGCACAACCTGCTGCGCGTCATGGAAGGCGAACTCGGCAATCGCCCCTTCCTCGCGGGCGACAGCGAGACCCTGGCCGATGTCGCCAACTACAGCTACGTGGCCCATGTGCCCGAAGGCAATGTGTCGCTGCAGGACTATCCGAAGGTCCGCCAGTGGCTGCAGCGCATCGAGGCCTTGCCGGGGTTCGTGCCCATGGCGGCGTCTCGCATCGGGTTGGCAGCATGACCACCGTCGCCGCGTGGCATGAAGGCGAGCGCGTGCTGCAAGCGCGCGTCGGTATCGCCGAGCGCATGGCGGAGATCGGGCCGCGCGTGCTGCGCGACCACATGCCGGAGCAGCACCGCAGCTTCTTCGCGCAACTGCCCTTCCTGATCGCGGGCAGCCTGGACGGCGAGGGCCAGCCCTGGGCCAGCGTGCTGGCGGCCGCGCCCGGCTTTGCGCACTCGCCCGACCCGCGGCATCTGCGCATCGATGCGCTCCCGCAGGCCAACGATCCGCTGGCGGCAGCGCTGGCGGTCGGCGCCCCCATCGGGCTGCTCGGCATCGAGCCGCATACGCGGCGGCGCAACCGGATGAATGGCACGGTCGATGCGCTCGATGCGCGCGGCTTTTCCGTGGAGGTGGGCCAGAGCTTCGGCAACTGCCCCAAGTACATCCAGGCGCGCGAGCCGGTGTTCGTCGGCGGCGCGCCGGCCGCTGGCTTCGGCCCGCGTGTGAATGGCCTGGACGCGGAAGCCCGGCGCATGGTGCGCGCGGCCGACACCTTCTTCATCGCCACGTCGCATCCCTCGGCCGGCGATGCACGTTCGCCGGCCGAAGGCGTCGACGTCTCGCACCGCGGGGGACGGCCGGGCTTCGTGCGGGTCGAAGGCGACGGCACGCTCACCGTGCCGGACTTCACCGGCAACACCTTCTTCAACACCCTCGGCAACATCGCGCTGAATCCGGCGGCCGGGTTGCTCTTCATCGACTTCGAGACCGGCGACCTGCTTCAGTTGTCGGTGAGGGCCCAAATCCTGTGGGACGGACCAGAGGTCGATGCTTTCCCGGGCGCCGAACGCCTGCTGCGCATGGAGGTGCTGGCTGCCCAGCATGCTCCGGCCGCCCTGCCGTTGCGCTTCGGGTCTGCGCGCCTCTCGCCCTTTCTGGAGGCGACGGGCCGCTGGCCGGACGAGCCCTGACGGGATGCGCCCCGCCTCAATGAAAGACGGGGATGCGCGCGTTGACCGAGGGCCGGTAGTGCCAGCCGCGCTCGCGCAGCGTGGCCAGGTCAAGGCCGCGCGCCAATAGCGCCTCGACGCCGGCGACCGCCAGCGCGCAGGCCAACGCCTGGCCCGGGCAGCCGTGCGGGCCGTCGCCGAAGCCCAGCATGCGGCGACCATCGCGCTCGAGCATGAAGCGGTCGGGCTGCACGTTCAGCAGCGGATCGCGGTTCGCCGCACCCATTACCAGCAGCACCGCGTCTCCCGCCTCGAGCCGTGTCCCTGCCACCGTGGTCGACTCGGCGACGAAGCGGCGCGTGTTCTGGACCGAGGGATCGTGGCGCGCCGTTTCCTCCACAAGCGCCGGCAGCAATTCCGCACGCGCGGCGATCGCATCGCCGGCGCCGGGCTCGCGCGTCAGTGCCACCAGGCTGTTACCCATCAACCCGGCCGTGGCCTCGCAGGTCTGCGACAGCAGGCCGACGAGGTTGGCCAGCAGCGCGCGCGATGCATCGCCCGGCGCCTGCGCGCGCACCGCCGCCAGCAGGCTGCCCTCGCGCGCCGGCCGTGCCGCCGCCAGGGCTGCGAGGCGCGCCATCAGCGCGGCCGCCGCCTCGCTGGCGGCGCCTAGTTGGGCCTCGGTGGACAGCGGCGAGAGGCAGGCGACGAAATCGCGCGTCCAGTCCGCAACAGCGGGCAGTTCTTCATCCGCGAAGCCCAGCAGATGGGCCACGCCCGCGACCGGCCAGGCCAAGCAGGCCTCGGCCACGGTAGACGCCGGGACCTGCGCCGCGATGCGCGGCATGGCCGCGCGCACGCCGCCGAGATCGAGACCGCCCAGCGCTCGCTGCAACACCGGCTTGTGGGCGGCATGCGGTGCGCCGTCATTCATGCGCACCAGTCGGCCGAAGAGTTCGCCGGCCGGCGCGCCCACGATGGCGCGCGGCACCGGCTCGGCCGGCGGGCGCACCCGCAGCGCGGGGTTGGCGAAGGCCTCCTGCAGCACCTCGGCCCGGCTGGCGACCCAGAGGCGCAGACGCTCGTCGCGCGCGAGCGCCGGGCCTTCCCGCAAGCGCGCGTACCAAGGATAGGGGTCGGGGTGGGTGACGGCGCCGATGGCGTCGGCGGGCGGGTCGATGTGCTGTCGTTCCATGTGCGCAGTGTCGGCTTTCTCGCACATCCACACTTCGCTTAGCATCGAAGTATGGATGCCTCGAATGCCGACACCCACCTGGCACGCCTGGCCGGTGCGATCGCCGAGCCGGCTCGGGCGCGCATGCTCTGCTGCCTGCTGGACGGCCACGCCCGCACGGCCACGGAGCTGGCGGCGGTCGGCGAGGTCGCAGCCTCGACCGCGAGCGCGCACCTGGCGCGGCTGAAGGATCAGCGGCTGGTCGAATCGGTGGCGCAGGGCAAGCACCGCTACTTCCGACTTGCCGGCAGCGAGGTGGCCGCGGTCCTCGAAGGACTGCTGGTCGTAGCCGGTGCGCCGCACAGCAAGTTCCAGACCGGCGCGCCGAGCGGGCTGCGCGCCGCGCGCACCTGCTACGACCACATGGCCGGCACGGCCGGCGTCGCGCTGCACGATCGGCTGCATGCCCAGGGCTGGCTGCAGGTCAGCGCCGAAGGCGATGACTACGAGCTCACGGCCGAGGGCGCGGTGGCGCTGGAGAGCCTGGGCATCGACATCGAAGGCGCGCGCCGTTCGCGCCGACGCTTCGCCTGCGCCTGTCTCGACTGGAGCGAGCGGCGGCCGCATCTCGGTGGCGCGCTGGGCGCCGCCTGCTTGCAGTTGTCGCTGCGCCGCGGCTGGGTGCGCCAGGCGCTTGACGGCCGGGCGCTCGCGCTTACGCCCAAGGCGCAGCGCGAGATGCCCGAGCTGTTCGGGCTCGATTAGCGCAAGAGATCCAGAGTGCTGATCGGACCGCTTCGTATGACCGCGCATTCGATGACGACAATCTGATTCTTTCTGGCGCCGCCGCCGATATTGCGGCGCTGCACAGCAGAATCCGGCCCTTTCAAAAAGAACAAGGGTCGATGTGATGATTCCCAGGGAGGCTTCGGGCCTGTGGCTCGGAAGACGCGCGCGCGAGATGGGTGTGATGGCATGAACAAGCATCTTCACCGCATCGTCTTCAACGCCGCGCGCGGCATGCGCATCGTCGTGCAGGAAACGGCTCGCAGCACGGGTAAGGCCAGCGGCGCCACTCCCGTTCTTGTCGGTACTGCGCTTGCGAGCCTGCTGGTCGCCATGGCGGCGCAGCTCCTCAACGAGGTGGTCAGCGCCAACCCCACGCAGCTGCGCGGCGCCATCGAGGTCGGTGGCCAGCGCGCCGAGGTCATCGTGGCCAACCCGTCGGGCAGACGCCGCAGGTCGACAACAACGGCGGCTCCCTCACCACGACGAGCCTGGCTGCGAGCGGGCCGAGCTTCGGCAACGCGGGCGGCATGGTCAACGTTGCGGGCAGCTTCAGCGCCAGCGTCGATCGCTTCGACAACACCGGCGGCACGGTGCGCGCGGGCAACCAATCTACCGAGGAATCGTAAATGAAGCCACACCCAGAGAATTTGCTGAAGGAAGCATTGGTAATCGACCGCTCTCGACTTAGCGATGAATCTGCAAACTGGATTGCCGAATACACACAGGTAGGTGAATGCGGATTGGCATACGACACGTTCGTATACGAAATTGAGACTGGCCAGTACGACCCTTCTGAGCGCGCTTTGGCCTTGATCCAAGAGGCTGCGCTCGCAATGGGGATCAAATACCCGGCGAAGAGTGCATGACGATCGGATGTTTGCAGGTCGATCGGTCGCCAATAGCACCAAGCCCATGAAATGGTGGCCGCTCCGTTCAACCGATTTCAGCTCTTCAGCTTGAGGATATAGGTCAGCACGCCTGCCATCGACTGGTCGAGATCGAGGAAGCCCTGGAAGTCCTTGCCCTCCATCCAGTAGTTGTCCCAGTTGCTGCGCTTGATGGCCTTCTGCCAGACGTCGGTGGCGACGGCGCGCCGTACGGCGTCGAGCAGAATGGCCTGGCGCGGTGCCGGCACCGCCTTGCCGGTGAACACGCCGCGCCAGTTGGCCAGGTCGGCATCGACGCCCTGCTGCCGCACGGAAGGCACCCCCATGAAAGCATTTCGCGATGACACGCCGATCGCACGCAGCTTGCCGCTGGCAATGTGCTCGCTGAATTCGCTGTATCCGGAGATGCCGGCAACCGCCTTGCCCGACTCCACCGCCGACACCACCTGCGCGCCGCCCGGGAAGGGCTGGTAGACCAGCGCGGCGGTGTTGCCGGCCGCGCGCGCCAGGATGCCCGCGAACATGTGATCGATGCCACCGGCGGAGCCGCCGGCGATGGCGGTGCTGGCCGGATCGGCGCGCATCTTCGCAATCAGGTCCTTGGCGGTCACGATCGGCGAATCGCCCTTCACCACCACCACCTCGTAGTCGCTGGTGAGCCGCGCCAGCGGCGCGATGCGGCTCATGTCCACCGCAGGCTTCTGCAGCGCGACGGCGCCGACCATCACCATGCCGCTCATCAGCACGGCATCGGGGTCGGCGTCGTACTTCTCGACGTAGCGCGCCAGCCCGATGGTGCCGCCCTTGCCGCCGATGTTCTCGTACTCGACCTGCGCCACCGCGCCGGACGCCGTCATGGCCGCTCCCAGCGCGCGGCCGGTCTGGTCCCAGCCACCTCCCTCGTTGGCGGGGATCACGATGCGCAGCCGTGGCATCGCAGGAGCGGCGGGCGCGGGCTTTGCGGACTGGGCAAACACCGAGACGGGTGTGATGCCGGCTGCCGCGGCAGCAAGCCAGGACGTGAAGATGCGGCGCGTTGAATCGGCCATATGAGCCCTCCCTGACACGAGTGTGTCTATTTGTTGCAACGGACCGGATCGTAGCCGACGGCTTCTGAAATCGCCACGGCGGCTGGTGCAAAGAAACAGCTGCCGCCTGCCAACAAAATCTCGGAATCGGGCTCCGGGCTACTGGAACGCCACCTCCGCAAAGCTGCGCAGCTTGCGGCTGTGCAGGCGGCTCGAGCCCTCGCGCCGCAACACGTCGATCGCTGCCATGCCGATGCGCAGGTGCTGCTCGACGCGCTCGCGGTAGAAATGGTTGGCCATTCCCGGCAGCTTGATCTCGCCGTGCAGCGGCTTGTCGCTGACGCACAGCAGGGTGCCGTAGGGCACGCGAAAGCGGAAGCCGTTGGCGGCAATGGTGGCGCTTTCCATGTCCAGCGCTACTGCGCGGCTCTGGCTGAAGCGGCGCTGCGGCTGGTTGCCGGGCAGGAGCTCCCAGTTGCGGTTGTCGGTGCTCGCCACGGTGCCGGTGCGCATGATCTTCTTGAGCTGGGTGCCCTGCATGCCGGTCACATCGGCCACCGCCTTCTCCAGCGCGAGCTGGATCTCCGACAGCGCGGGGATCGGCACCCACAGCGGCAGTTCCTCGTCGAGCACATGGTCCTCGCGCACATAGGCGTGGGCCAGCACGTAGTCGCCCAGCTGCTGCCCCTGGCGCAGGCCGGCGCAATGGCCCAGCATCATCCAGGCATGCGGGCGCAGCACCGCGACGTGGTCGGTGATGGTCTTGGCATTGGCCGGACCCACGCCGATGTTGACCATGCTGATGCCGCTGCAGTCCTCGCGCACGAGGTGGTAGGCCGGCATCTGCGGCAGGCGCCCGGGCGGCGTGCCCTGGCTGCCGTCGAGGAGCGCGCCGTAGAAGGAGGCGCTCGAGCCGGCCGCCAGCCCGCGCCGGCGCGTGACCACGTTGCCGGGCTCGATGAAGGCGATGTACTCGCTCTTCTCATCCGCCATGGCCTCGCGGCCCAGGCGCACGAACTCGTCGATGTAGAACTGGTAGTTGGTGAAGAGCACGAAGTTCTGGAACCACTCGGGCGCGGTGCCGGTGTAGTGGCGCAGCCGGTGCAGGGAGTAGTCCACCCGCGCGGCGGTGAAGAGCGCGAGGGGCTGCGCCTCGCCCGGCCGGGCTTCGAAAGTGCCGTTGGCGATGCCGTCATCCATCGCAGCCAGGTCGGGCAGGTCGAAGACGTCGCGCATCAGCAGGCGCCGCTCCTCGCTCATGGTGCCTTCGATGTGCTCGTTCTCCGCGAACGAGAAGTGGATCGGGATCGGCTGGGTGCTGGTGCCGACCTCGAGCTCGACTTCATGGTTCTCGAGCAGCAGGCGGAATTGCTCACGGTAGTAGCGCTCGAAGAGGTCGGGGCGCGTCAGCGTGGTCTCGTAGCGGCCAGGCCCCGCCACGAAGCCATAGCTGAGCCAGGCGTTGGCCGCCGGCGTGCGGCGCGAGACGGTGTGGGTGTGCACGCGCACGAAGGGATAGCAGGCGCGCACCCGGCCCGGCAGGCTCTCGCCGGCGACGAAGCGCTGCATCGCGTCGCGCAGGTGCGCAAGGCCGCTGTCATAGATCAGCCGCACCTGCTCGAGCACGGCGACGGGATCGGAAAAGCGGGCCGGGGCGATGAAGGTGGGCATGTAGGGCATGCGACGATTGTGCCGCGTGCGCCCACGGCTGACCGGGTGCGCCACGGACCTCGCGCCCTCGTCGTCGTCTTCGCCTCAGAGCAGCTCGTTGAAGGCGTATACCAGGTTGTCCTTGCACCGATGCCGCAGTCCACGCCGGGCCCACGCGTCGCCGTGCAGCTCGGTGCAGTCCTGCATGTCGCGCTCGAAGATTGCCTCCAGCTGCGCGGCCAAGGCGTCGTCGCGCAGGCCGAGCGTGATCTCGTCGTTGGTCTCGAACGACCGGTCGTCGAAATTGCTCGATCCGATCGCACACCACGCCGTATCCACGGTCATCGCCTTCTGGTGCAGCAGGCACTTCGAATACTCGAAGATCCGCACGCCGCCCGCCAGCAGGAGATGAAAGTTCCGATGCGCCGCGTGCTGCACCATGGGCATATCCGAGGCCTCTGCGGACGGCACCATCACCCGGACGTCGACGCCGCGCTTCGCTGCATCGCACAAGGCCTCGATCGCCTCGCTGTCCGGCAGGAAGTAGGGGTTCTGGATCCAGATCCGCTTGCGCGCGATGCACGGCACCAGGTGGTGCAGGATCTTCACGGCCGGCGGGGACCCTTCCGGCTTCAGACTGGCGACGTGAATGGCAATCTCGCCCACACGCGGGAGCGGCGGGAACACCTCGTCACCGACGAACAGCTCGCCGGTGTCCTCCACCCAGTTCTCGCTGAATGCGCCCTGCACGGCATGCACGATCGGCCCGCGCAGGCGCACGCCCAGGTCGCGCACGTGCTCGCGGCTTTCGCCGTTGCCGAGCCAGCTGTCCACGATGCAATGGCCGCCGACCATCGCCACGCGTCCGTCCACGACCAGCAGCTTGCGATGGTCACGGTCGTTGAAGACGCCGATGTTGCGTATGTGCCGGGGGTGATGCATGCGGAGATTGCAGTCTCCCGAGCGCAGGCGCTCTGCATCGCGGCCCATCTTCTTGCCGCCGTCGGCATCGACCAGCACGCGCACCTTCACGCCGGCACGCCGGCGTTCGATCAGCGCGTTCGCCAGGCGCTCGCCCAGCGCGCCTTCCTTCCACAGGAACGTCTCGAAATGGACGGAGGCCCGGGCATTGGCGATCTCCTCGAACATCACGTCGAAGAACGCGCCGTTCTCCAGCAGTTCGACCGCGTTGCCTTCGTACACCGTGCCCTGCGTCAAGCCCGACAGCGACGGCAGGAGGTCGGCGATGGAAGCATCGCATTCGACCACCAGCCGGGGATCGCGATGCCTGCGGATGGACCAGATGGCCAGTCCGAGCACGACGACGAGCGTGGCCAGTGCCAGCAGGGCCCACCCGGACCTCAGCCAATCGAGAAAATCGTGGCCCATGCCGACCGCAGCCGCGTGTCAGCGCTTCGGATCGATGCCCTTGATCGGATCCTTCGTCACATCCTTCCCGATCTCCACGACCTTGTCCTCGTTGGCCTCGTCGCGAAATTCGCCGGGCTGTTTCTCGGTGCTCTTCTCCATGTTGTCCTTGACGCTCTCGCGGTCAGTCGTTGTCGACTGCTCCTTCGTGTTCATGGCAGCTCCTTCGTAGGGGCGCCCGGTCCGCAGCGTGACTTCGTGCGAAACATCCGGCGCACCTGCAGCATCGTCAAAGCGGCGCTGGGGCGCTGTCAGGCAAGAAGAAGTTCGAGCGTCAGCTACACGGCCCGGTCCTCGAGCGCCCTGCTCGCCCGGCGATAGATCAGGATCATGGAAAAAAGGCCGAAGAAGGCCATCATGGTGGCGGTCAGCGCGATGGCAAACAGGACACCTGGAACCGCGTCGTCGGCCGCGAGGAGCGCGAGAAGCAGGCAGGCAGCCCACAGCGCACCCCAGCGCAGGATGTAGATGTCCATGTACGTCTTCAGCCAGACGTAGTTCCGGGTCCTGATCGCCGCACGCTCGGGCGCGCTCACGTGCGCCGGCGTCGGCTCCAATGCGGCATTGGGCCACCAGAAGCGGAGCCAGACCGAGCCCGCGCGGGCCCTTTCCTCGGAGGGGGTCATCGGGACGGCGCCTCTACCCCGGCATGGGTTCTCGCATCGTGACGAACTCTTCCGCCACGGTCGGGTGGATGCCGATCGTGCTGTCGAATAACCGCTTGGTCGCGCCCGCTCGCATCGCGACCGCGAAGCCCTGTACCACCTCGCCCGCATCGGGACCCACCATGTGCAGGCCCACCACGCGGTCGGTGGCGCGCTCGACCACCAGCTTCATGAAGGTGCGCTCCCCGCTTTGCGAGAGCGTGTGGCGCAGCGCCTTGAACTCGCTCGAGAACACCCGGACCTTGCCGAACTTCGAGCGCGCCTCGGCCTCGGTATAGCCGCAGGTGCCGATGTTGGGATGGGTGAAGACGGCCGTGGGCGTGAACTCGTAGTCGAGCTCGCGCGGGCCCTGGCCGAACAGGGTGTCCGCCACCACCATGGCCTCGGCCAGCGCCACCGGGGTGAGCTGCTGCTTCGTCGACACGTCACCCACCGCGTAGATCGAGGGGACCGAACTGCGGTAGTGCGCATCGACCACGACTCCGCCCCGCTCGTCGAGTTCGACACCGGCCGCCTGCAGGCCCAGGCCCTCCGTGTTGGGCACGCGGCCCGTCGCATAAAGGATGACATCCGCCTCCACGCGCACGCCGCGCGAGAGCAGCGCACACAGGCCGCTGTCCAGGCGGGTGATCATGTCGATCTCGCTGTTGAAGCGGATGTCGACGCCGGCGCGGCCCATCTCCTTGGCCAGGAACTGGCGCAGGTCCTCGTCGAAGCCGTTGAGCAGGTGCGGCCCGCGGTACAGCTGCGTGACCTGCGCGCCGAGGCCATTGAAGATGGATGCGAACTCGCAGGCGATGTAGCCGCCGCCCACCACCAGCAGGCGCTTGGGGAAGGGGTCGAGGTCGAACATGGCGTCCGACACCACCGCGAGCTCGCGGCCGGGGAGCTCGGGCACGAAGGGCATGCCGCCCGTGGCCAACAGGATGTGGCGCGCCGTGTGCTTCTTCTCGCCCACCTGGACGGTGTGTGCATCGGCCAGGCACGCCCAGCCCTGGATGAGCCTGACGCCCGCGCCCTCGAGCAGGTTGCGGTAGACACCGTTGAGGCGCGCGATCTCCTTGGCGCGGTTGGCCCTGAGCCGGTTCCAGTCGAAGCGCGGCGGCCGTTCGAGCGTCCAGCCGTAGCCGGCCGCCTCCTCGA
>NZ_LMTS01000136.1:13378-26326 GCF_001541225.1 Variovorax sp. WDL1
AGGACTCTGCATAGCCGGCCGCGTAGCTGTAGAGCTTCTTGGGAATGCAGCCCACGTTGACGCAGGTGCCGCCCAGCTCCGCGCACTCGGCAAGCGCCACGCGTGCACCGCGCTGGGCCGCCATGCGTGCCGCGCGCACGCCGCCGCTGCCGCCGCCAATCACGAAAAGGTCGAAGTCGAATGTGCGCATGGGAAACCGCTCCTTGCGGCCGACTGTAGCCGGCCGAAGGAAATGCTGCCGCCGCATGCGCGGGTTCGCTCACAGCCTCTCAGGGCCGGTCGAACTGCTGCGCGGAATCCCGCGAGGTCCAGCGCTGCCGCGGGTCGCTGCCGCCGGCACGCTGCTGCTGCTGCTGTTGCAGTTGCTGCAAGGCGCGCTGCTGGTGTTCCTGCGCCTGGCGCAGCGTGTTCTGCTGCTGCATCTGGACCTGCTGGGCCTGTTGCTGCGCCTGCATCTGCTGCTGCGCGCGCTGGGCCTGCTGCTGTTGAACCCGCTGGAGCTGCTGGGCCTGGGCCTGGGCGGCGCGTTGCTGCATCTCCTGCTGGGCACGCAGCACCTGCTGTTGCTGTTGCTGTTGCTGTTGTTGCTGCTGCAGCTGGAACTGCTGCTGGGCCTGGGCCTGCGCGGCGCGCTGCTGGAGCTCTTGCTGCTGGCGCAGCGCATCGCGCTGCTGCATCTGCGGGAACTGCTGGGCAGGTTGCGGCTGCTGCGCTTGCTGCATCTGCTGGAAGCGCTGCATCTGTTGCGCCTGCGCCTGCGCCTGGACGGCGCGCTGCTGCAACTGAATCTGCTGCTGCGCCTGCTGGGCCTGCTGGGCTTGCTGCAACTGCTGTGCCTGCTGCAATTGCTGCTGGCGCCCCCGCAGGTCAGGCGGCGGCAGGGCGCTCGCCGAACGCCCGAAGCCGCCGACATGCCGGCCGCCCCGCGGCGTGACCGGCGCAGTGGCGACGATGGGCAGTTGCGCTGTGGCGCCCTCCGGCGTGCGCAGGAAGTCGCGGCGGGCGATGGGCCCGCGGCCGAAGATGTCCACCGGCACCAGGGAGAGCGCACCCGGCGTGTTGCGGTGCAGGTAGTCCGCACGCGCAAGCTGCCGCTGGTAGGCGATGGCACGGTTGGCCTCGTCGATGTAGCGCTGGCTGGTGCGGTAGCCCGGCCGCCATGCTTCGCCGGGCGCGAGCGGGAACCAGCCGACGCCCGGGCGCCCGCCCGCCACCACGTTGGCATGCACGCCGCCGCCCACGAAGCCGACCAGCGCCGGCGCATACACCGGCCGCGCGTTCGACCGGCCCGGCACCCAGGCCCAGCGCGGCCCGATGCGCGCCCAGCGGCCGTAGTGCGAAGGCGCGAAGCCCCAGGGTGCGGCGTCGACCCAGGTCCAGCCCCAGGGCGCGATGTCGACCCACTGGCCGTCGCGGTACGGGGCCCATTCGGCATCGACGCTGCGCGGGTACCAGACGTTGCCGTAGGTGGGATCGCTCTGCCAGTCGCCGTAGCGGTCGAGCTGCTGATAGCCCAGCACGTCGCGCGAGACGTAGCGCGCCGAGATCGACTGGTCTTCCAGCCGGTCGCGTTCGGCCACCCAGCGGTCGAAGGCATCGCCGGCGCGCACGGGAGCCCCGCTAACCGCCGCCAGCTGGCGTCCCGATACCGTGAGCTGCTGGTGGGCGCCGAGGGTCACCGATTCGCCGTTCTCGCCGTACAGCGTGAGGCCGCCGGCGGCGACCGCCACGCGCGTGGTACCGGCGGCCGGGTCGACTTCGATGCGGTAGTCGCCGGGGGCCTCGACCACGACCGCCAGGTTGGCGGTGTCGATCTCCAGGCGCTGGCCGGCCGGGGCCTCGCGCACGCGCAGTTGCAGGCGGCCACGGGTCGCGGTGAAGCGGGCGCTGTCGTCGTCGAGCTCGGACACCACCAGCATCGTCTGGTCGTCCAGGCGCAGTGCGGTCGAATCCACATGCAGCTCGGCCCGCGCGTTGCGATCGGTCCAGAGCCGGTCGCCGGTGGTGATCGGCCGATTGGGCACTGCGTCGTACCAGCTGTCGTCGCCCGCCGGCGAGAAGCTGACGGTGCCCTGCTGTTCGTCGAGGCGGGCCACGCGGCCGGGCGGGTCCTGCTGCGCCCAGGCGGCGGCGCCGGCGGCGAGCAGCAGCACCAGGCCGAGCAGCCAGCCGACTGCGCGGCGCGCGGCGTGTGAAGGGAGGCGATGTCTCATGATCGAGTCCTTGGTCCAGAACCCTGCAACGCGCCAGGGCGGGCCGGCGCTGGCAACTGCATTGCAAAGCTTTGGAACTATCCAGCGAGCGGCGCAACCGCGTGTAAGCGAGGGGCTTATCGCACCCTCGGATGGCCGAGGAAGAAGCGCAGCATTTCGGCGCTCGCATCCGGCCCCGTCGGGTCGGTGAAGGAGCCGTCGGTGCTGCCGCCGGCCCAGGCATGGCCGGCGCCGTGCAGCAGCCAGTGCTCGACCATGATGCCGCCGCGGGCATCGGCATAGGTCCAGCGGGTGAAGGCGCGGCCACCCTCCGAGCGTCCCCGCATCTCGTGCGCCGGCGGATGATCGCCGCCCGCCAGCAGCCCCGCCACCGCATCCGCAGCCAGCTGCTCTCCGTTGCGCGGATGCACGGTCTCGTCGGCGTCGCCGTGGAAGACGATGGTCGGGCGCATCGGGCCTCCGGCGCTGGCCTTGGCCGGACCGTTCTTCATCGCGCCGAGCGCCGAAACGAGGTCGCGCGCAACGCCGCCCGGCAGGCCCGAGTGCACGCCCACGGCAGCGAAGAGCCCGGGATGGGTCCGGCCCAGGATGTCGGCCATCGAGCCGCCGGCGGACAGGCCCGCCACGTAGACGCGGGCCGGATCAGCCCCGTGCTCGCGCATGGCCGCCTGCGTGAGCGCCGCCAGCAGCGCCGGCTCGCCCCGCTCGGCCTGCTGGTGCTGCGGCAGGAACCAGTTCCAGCACTTCCCCGCGTTGGCCCTTTGGGTCTGTGTCGGATAGAGCACGAGAAATCCGAGCTCGGCGGCGAGCCGGTTCATCCGCGTGCCGGCGGCGAAGTCCTCAGGGTCCTGGGTGCAGCCGTGCAGCATCAGCAGCAGGGGCCGGGGCCTGCCCACGCCGCGCCCGGGGACGAAGAGCTTGTAGTCGACGTTGCGGTGCTGGTGCTCGAAATGGCCGTCGAGCCACTGGTCCGGCGCGGCAGGCGGCAGCAGGCCGATGCGCCGCAAGGCGCGCGGGACGGCGCGCGCCCAGCGCGCAAGTCGTTCGATCAGGGATGTCACGGCAGAGGCGGGCAAAAGGGCCGATTGTCGGCCCTCGTGCCGCCCGCCTGCCTACTTGTACAACAGCTGCGGCAGCCACAACCCGATCTGCGGCCAGATGTACAGCATCAGGATCGCCAGCACCTGGATGCCCATGAAGGGCAGCATGCCAAGGAAGATCTGGTTCAGCGTCACATGAGGCGGGCTCACGCCCTTCAGGTAGAAGGCCGCCATGGCGACCGGCGGCGACAGGAAGGCGGTCTGCAGGTTCATGGCGACCAGCAGACCGAAGAACAGCGGGTCGACGCCGAAGTTGTCCAGCAGCGGTATGAAGATCGGCATGAAGATCACGATGATCTCGGTCCACTCCAGCGGCCAGCCGAGGATGAAGATGATCACCTGGCTCAGCACCAGGAACTGCACCTTCGAGAGGTTCATGCTCAGGACCCATTCCTCGACCAGCTGCTGGCCGCCCAGCAGGGCGAAGGCGGCCGAGAAGATGGCCGAGCCCACGAACAGCCAGCACACCATGGCCGACGTCTTGGCCGTGAGGAAGACCGATTCCTTGAGCACATCCAGCGTCAGCCGGCGGTAGGCCGCCGCCAGCAGGAAGCCCCCCAGCGCGCCCATGGCGGCCGCCTCCGTCGGCGTGGCCAGGCCCAGCACGATGGACCCGAGCACCGCCAGGATGAGGATCATCAGCGGGAAGAACGAGGCCAGCAGCATCTTGAAGATCTCGAGCCGCGCGAAGCTCAGGAACAGGTAGAACAGCGCGACCATCGCACCGATGACCGCGAAGCAGACCCACCACCAGGTGGGCGCGGGGCGCGTGGTGGCGACCTCCGCAGCCCGTTCCGCGCCCGGCTCCGCAGCGGGCGGGGCCACGGCACTGCCGGGCGGCACCTGCGCGGCACCTGCGCCCGCACCCGGCGGCTCCTGCACGGCGCCCGCACCGGGCGGCTCGGCAAGCCCTCCCTCGCTCGGCGGCTCCTGCAGGCCGCCCTCGCTCTCGGCCGGCGGCTCCTGCAATCCACCCGGGGCCGGCTCGGGCGCGCTGCGCCGGGCCCCGATCTCCTGGATGTCGTATTGCTCGGCCACCGCCACCGTGGTCACGGCGCGATAGCTGGTGATGGCCACCAACGCGAAGAGCAGGCCGGGCAGCAGCACGATGAAGAGTTGCCGCAGCAGGAAGCCGGCGGGCACCTCGGCATTGCGGCGGCCCTTGAGCCCGGCCACCAGGCCCGACAACGCATGGCGGGCCGGATCGGGGGTCAGCCGCTGCGTCAGCGGCGGCAGCGGGACCGCGCGGTCGGCGGCCGACAGCGGCGGCGCCCAGGCGGGCTTGAGCTTGGCCACCATGATCACGTAGAGCACGTAGAGCGAGGCGAGCATCACGCCCGGGAAGAAGGCGCCGGCGTAGAGCTGCACCACCGACACGCCGGCAGTGGCGCCATAGACGATCAGCAGCACCGACGGCGGGATCAGGATGCCGAGGCAGCCGCCCGCCGTGATCGCCCCCGCGGACAGCGGGATGCTGTAGCCGGCGCGCAGCATGGCCGGCAGCGCCAGCAGGCCCATCAGCGTCACGACCGCGCCGACGATGCCGGTGGCCGTGGCGAAGATGGTGCAGGTGATCAGCGTGGCCACTGCGAGCGCGCCGGGGAGGCGCGCGAGTGCCAGGTGCAGGCTCTTGAACAAGGTCTCGATCAGGTTGGCGCGCTCGACCAGGTAGCCCATGAAGACGAACAGCGGCACCGCGATCAGCACGTCGTTCGCCATCGTCTTGTAGGCGGCCTGCACCATCAGGTCGAGCGTGTGCGTGGTGTTCCGGTCGTAGGCGAACCAGGTGAAGATCATGCCCATGCCCATCAGCGTGAACGCCGTCGGGAAGCCCAGCATGATCGCGACCACCACCAGCGACAGCATCAGCAGGCCGAGGTGGCCGTTGGTGATCGTGTCCGCCCGCAGCAGCATGATGCCCGCCGCGGCGACGATCAGCACCATGAACGACAGGCCGAACCAGAGTTCGCGCCGGATCATGGCCGGGCCTCCTTGGCAACGACCACCGCGTCCAGCGCCCGGATGTCGGCGTCGTCCACGTGCACCATTTCCTTGAGCTTCGCGACGTCCACTTCCTCGACGTCCTGCTCGCGCGAGGGCCACACGCCGTCGCGGATGCACTGCACGCATCGCACGATCTCGACGATGCCCTGCAGCAGCAGGGTGACCCCGGCGAGCGGGATGATGTACTTGAACGGATAGAGAGGGATCGGATCCGCGGAGAAAGTCTGCTCGCGAATCGACAGCGACTCCCCGGCATAGATCCAGCCGGCCCAGGTCAGTGCGACGATGCCCGGCAGGAAAAAGAGGATGTAGAGCGTCAGGTCGATGATCGCCTGCGTACGCGGCCGGAAGAAGCCGTAGAGCACGTCGCCGCGCACGTGGCCGTTCTTGGCGAGGGTGTAGGCGCCTGCGGTCATGAACAGCGTGCCGTACAGCATGATCTGCGCATCGAGCACCCAGGCATGGGGCCGGTTGAGCACATAGCGGGAGAACACTTCCCAGCTGATGAGCAGGGTGAGCAGCACCGCGCACCAGGCGAAGGTCTTTCCGACCCAGGTCGAGAAGCGGTCGACCGCCAACAGAAAAGATTGCATTGCGAGAACCTGGCGCACGAAGCGCGGAAAAAAGGAGGGGCACCGCAGTGCCCCTTGCCATGGCCGGTGAAGGTCAGGACTTCTTGGGCTGGCGGCCGAAGTAGTGGTTGTAGGCCATCTTGAAATCGACGGTGTAGTCGTTGTACCACTGGCCCGCACGTTCCGCGAAGGCTCGTTGCGAATCCAGCACCTTCTTGAACGCAGGGTTCTCGGTGGCCTTCTTGGCCACGGTCTTGTCCCACGAGGCGAGCTGAGCGCGCAGGATCGCGTCGGGCGTCTTGTAGAACTTGATGCCGGATTTCTTGAGCTCGATGTAGTCCGCCGAATTGCGCTCGATCGCCTTCCAGCTCATGTCGGCACTGGCCGCCTGCACGCCGTACTCGATGATCGCCTTCAGCTCGGGCGGCAGCGCGTTGAGCTTGGCGCGGTTGAACAGGATCTCGAACTGCTCGCCCGACTGGTGGAAGCTTTGCAGCATGCAGTTCTTGGCCACGTCGGGGAAGCCGAGCACGCGGTCGCTCGAGGCGTTGTTGAACTCGGCCGCATCGATCAGGCCGCGGTCCAGTGCGGGGACGATCTCGCCGCCCGGCAGGGGATTGACCGCGGTGCCCATGTCGGTGAAGACGTCCACCGCCAGGCCCACGGTGCGGAACTTCAGGCCCTTCATGTCCTCGACCTTGGCCACGGGCTTCTTGAACCAGCCGAGGGGTTGGGTCGGCATGGGACCGTAGAGATAGGAGGCGACATCCAGGTTCAGGCCTTTGTAGATCTCCTCCAGCAGCGCCTTGCCGCCGCCGTAGTTGTGCCAGGCGAGCACCATGTTGGCGTCCATGCCGAAGCCCGGGCCCGAGCCCCACAGCGCGAGTGCCGAGTTCTTGCCGTACCAGTAGGCGACCACCCCGTGCCCGCCATCGAGCGTGCCCTTGGCCACGGCATCCAGCAGCTGGAAGGCCGGCACCACGGAGCCGGCAGGCAGCACCTCGATCTTGAGGCGGCTGCCCGCCATGTCGTTCACCTTCTTGGCGAAGTCCTGCGCGTATTCGTGGAAGATATCCTTGGCCGGCCAGGTGCTCTGGAAGCGGAACGACGTGGTCTGCGCCATGCTGACCATCGGTGCGGACATGGCCCCGGCCGCCACGGCTGCACCCTTGAGCAGGCTGCGGCGGCGGTTCGGTTTGGTGTCTGTCATTGCGTATGTCTCCGTAGATGTGACTGGAAAATCCCAAGACTCCCATCTTTGGACATGTGAACAAGCGTGACAAAGAGGGTTTTCACGAACTGGTGAAAAATCATTGACCGGGCGCGTGCAATCCCTACGCACTAACCCTGAAGTCCGAGCGACCTTGAAGGAAAGAAAGCCTCATGACTCAAGCAGTCCAAATCCCGGCGGGCACGGCCAGTGCACCGGGCGGTGAGCAGCAGGCCGTGCGGCCCGCCGACGGCTATGCCGGCGACGTGCTGCCCGAAATGGCCCACGCCTGGATGACGAATGGCGAGGCCGTGCTGGTCGACGTGCGCAGCGACGCCGAGCGCGAGTGGGTGGGCTATGTCCCTGGCGCCATCGGCCTGGCCTGGAAGCAGTGGCCGGGCATGGCCTTCAACCCCGGCTTCGATGACGGCCTGCGCGCTGCCGTGCCGCCCGGAAAGAAGGCGGTGCTGCTGTGCCGCAGCGGCGTGCGCTCGATCGCGGCCGCGCGCCGCGCCACCGAGCTGGGCCTGGAGGCCTACAACATCCTCGAGGGCTTCGAAGGCGACGCAGACGCCGAGGGCCACCGCGGGCGCAAGGGCGGCTGGCGCCTGCGCGGCCTGCCCTGGAAGCAAAACTAGCTGGCCCACCCGGGCGCGAGAAACCCAAAGGGTGTTTTCGGGTTTTGCGCGTTGACCGCGGCCAGCCCTCGTCCCTAGCATGCCGCCATTCCAACCAGCAAAGGTTCCCGGCATGCCGGCACCACTTCAGATGAATGCCCGCATGGTCCCCGCCTTCCCACCCAAATGCTGATCGCGTCCCTCGAAGCCTGCAGCGCGATTCCGTCCTCGGGCGACGGGCGAGCTCTCCACCCCCCCTCCTGCAAGTAGGCAACAGACGCGTGCCGTCTGCTTGATCCGGAACCGGCCGCGCGGTCTGCGCGCCGGCCGCTCACCCATTGGACCGGCGCAGGCGAGCACCAACTGGCTCGCCGCTGGACGCGCGCCCAAAAAAGGATGACAGCATGGACTATCTTTCCCGACTCGAACCCATCGTTGCCGAAAAGCTGGAGGCGCTGGCCCCCGTCACCGACAAGGAGGCACGGTTCCCCCGGCCGGCCGTCGATGCACTGGCACAGGCCGGCCTGCTGGGCCTGATCAGCAGCAAGGAAGTGGGGGGCATGGGCCTCGGCATGGCGGAAGCCAGCCGGGTCATCAAGCGGCTGGCCGCGACCTGCCCTTCCACCGCGATGGTGGTGGCGATGCACTACTGCGCCGTGGCCGTGCTCGAGCAGCTGGGTCCGGAACCCGTGCGCCGCAAAATCGCGGCCGGCATGCATCTGACGACGCTGGCACTTTCAGAGGTCGAATCGCGCAGTCATTTCTGGGCGCCTGCCAGCACTGCAACGCAGGAGGGCAGCGATGTCGTGCTCGACGCGCGCAAGAGCTGGATCACGTCGGCCTTCGAAGCGGATTCCTACGTGTGGTCCAGCAAACCAACGGCCACGGAAGGCGCCAGCAGCATCTGGCTGGTGGATGCCAAGGCGCGCGGGTTGACGCAACCGGCCCCGTTCGACGGACTGGGCATGCGCGGCAACGGTTCGTCCCCCGTCACGGCCGAAGGCGTGCGCATTCCCGCCGCCCATCGCCTCGGCGAGGATGGCAAGGGCTTCGACGTCATGATGGGCACGGTGCTGCCCTGGTTCAGCGTGCTGAACGCCTCTGCCTCGGTGGGGATCATGGAAGGCAGCATCGAGCGCGCATGCGGGCACGCCACCCGCACCCGGCACCAGGACCTCGGAACCTCGCTGGCCGACCTGCCGACCATCCGCGCCTACCTGGCCCGCGGGCGGATCAAGACGGACCTGGCGGACTGCCTGCTGCAAGATGGCATCGCCGCCATCGGCGCGCGGCGGGCCGACACGATGCTGCGCGTGCTGGAAGTGAAGACGGCAGCAGCCGAAAGCGCGCTGGAGGTTACCGACATTGCCATGCGCGTGTGCGGAGGCGCTGCATTCCGCAAGGAGGTGGGTGTCGAGCGGCTGTTTCGCGATGCCCGCGCGGCGCATGTCATGGGCCCGACGAGCGACGTGGTCTACGACTTCATCGGCAAGGCCATCACCGGCCAGCCGCTGTTCTAGGAGGCCTCGACATGGCGGATCGAACACTGGTCATGGGCGCCGTGGCCTATGCGCCCAAGGTGGTTGCCATCTGGGAAGGCTTCAAGGCGTATTTCGCTGCGCGTGGACTCGCGTTCGATTTCGTCCTGTATTCGAACTATGAAAGGCAGGTCGAGGACCAGTTCAAAGGGGTGCTCGATCTGGCCTGGAATTCGCCGCTGGCGTGGGTGCGCGCGGAGCTCATGGCCAAGGCGAAGGGAGCGCGCGTCTCGGCCGTGGCGATGCGCGATACCGATCGCAACCTGGGTTCGGTGCTGGTCGTGCGCGCGGGGCAGGGCATCGAGTGCGTCGACGATCTGCGAGGCAAGACCGTCGGTTTCGGCGCGGTGGATTCGCCCCAGGCGACGCTGATCCCGTCCGATCATCTGCGCCAGGCGGGCCTCGTCGCCGCAAGGGACTTCTCCGCGCGGATTTTCGATGTGGCGGGCGGCAAGCACGGCGACCACGTCGGTGGCGAACTCGAGGCCGCGAAGGCGCTCGTGCAGGGCCGCATCGACGCCGCGTGGATGATCGACAGCAACCACCTCGCGTTCTCGTCGGACGGCACGTTGCCGCAGGGGCAGACCCGCATACTCGCGCGCACCGAGCCGTACGACCATTGCAATTTCACGACGAGTCCGAACGCGCCGGAAGCGTTGATCGGGCGCTTCGCCGAACTGCTGCTGGGCATGCGCTGGGACGACCCCGCGGTGCGCCCGCTGCTGGAACTCGAAGGTCTGCGGGAATGGAAGCCCGGTCGCACCTCCGGTTATGCCGCGCTCCAGCGCGCCGTTCATCACGACAAGTTCTATGACGCTGCCGGACGCATCACCGCACGCGACTATCGATATTGAGTCGCTGGGGCTGGACCAGGGCGCGCAGCTGCTCATCAAGCGCGCGCTGGGCCGGATCGCGATCGGCGCCACGCTGCGCGTGCAGGGCGACGCGCCGGACTGGGACATCCATCTGCTCGCCTGGTGCCGCCAGCACGGCCACGAGGTGACTTTCCACGATGCGCCGGCCCTGCATGCGCTGGTGACCCGCGGGCCTTTCCAGAAAGGCCGGTGGGACGGCGCCGGGGCGAGCGGCCAGGCGAACGCGCTCGCGCCGGACGCCGTGGCGCAACGGGCCTTGCCGGCATGGGGGCTGGCGGCGCGCGGCGCGACGGTGGAGGGAGGCAGCCCCGCCTTCGATTTCCGTTTCTCGGAAAAAGCCGACGTCTGGGCCGACACCGCGGCCAGCCTCTACAAGCAGGCCCTGGCCGGGCAGTGGAACCCCGACACCGCAATCGATTGGAGCGAGGCGAAGGCCCTGCCGGACGAGATCGAAGACGCCGTGGTCCAGGTCATGACGTACCTGATCGAGAACGAGAACGCCGCGCTGCTGGTTCCTGCACGGCACCTGGGGCAGGTGCATCCGCACTTCAGGGAGATCGTGCAGTTGCTGGCCATCCAATGCGCCGACGAGGCGCGGCATGTGGAAGTGTTTACCCGCCGCGCGACGCTGCATCGCGCGAATCCGGCGTTGTCGGGCGCCGGCGGCCAGGCGTCCTTGAAGACCCTTTTCGAGGGCAGCAATTTCTCGATCAGCCTCTTTCTTCTCTCGGTTCTCGGCGAAGGCAGCTTCGTCAACCTGCTGAACTTCCTGCACGAGAACGCGCCGGACCCGGTGACCCGGCAAATCGCCGGCTGGTGGCCAGGGACGAAGGCCGCCACGTGGCCTACGGCATGGGCCATCTCGAGTACCGGCTGTCACGGCAGCCGGGCTTTCGTTCCGCGCTGCACGCAGCGATTCACCAGCGCCACGACGAGCTGGCGGCAACGGCCGGTCTGAACGAGGAGGTGTTCGATGCGCTGGTGTTGCTGGCGGCGGGCCGGTCCGACGCTGCATCCATCCGATCCGGCTTCGCCCGGGTGCAGGAACTGAAACGCGAAATGGCGACGGGCCGCAAGGCGCGCCTGACGCGGCTTGGCTTCGCGTCCGGCGACGCGGAAGAACTGTCCGCCTTGCATACGCGCAATTTCATGTGAGCCGATCAAACGGCGTTGCAGCCGCGGCGGGCGGCCAGGGCCGCGGCTGCCTGTGCGCGAGGCGCTATGCGCTATGCGCTATGCGCTCACTTCTGAGGCGGAATCCGCAGCTTCTGCCCCGGATAAATCTTGTCCGGGTGGCTCAGCATCGGCTTGTTGGCCTCGAAGATCGCGTTGTATTTGTTCGGGTCGCCGTAGTACTTCTTGGAAATGGCCGAGAGCGTGTCGCCCTTCACCACGTCGTGGTATTGGGCGGGGTCGGCGGCGGGCGCGACGAGCTGGTTGTCGACCTTCGTCACGTTGGCCACGTTGCCGGCGGCCAGCGTGGCCTTCTCGCTGGCTTCCTGCGAGGGCGCGTTGCCCTTGAGCGTCACCAGCCCTTCGGCAGCGACGTAAGCCACTTCGAGATTGGTGAGGCCGAGGTTCTGCGTCTCTATGTAGGTCTTGATGGCGTCGCCCGCCACCTTGTTGGCATCAGGCTCGGCGGCCTGGGCGGACGAGCCGCCGAACAGCTTTTCTCCGGCCTCCTTGATGAAACTGAGCAATCCCATGGGTTTCTCCTTGTGCCTTGGTTGAGGGAGGCCCACTGTAACGGCTGGCCATGACGGCCCCGCGTAGGCGGGCATCGCAACCGCACGCATCTGTCCGGACGGCATTCACTGCCCGAATCGACTGTTGCGGCCCACGCCGCAATAATGCGCCGCATGGCATTCCTTGCAATCGACATCGGCAACACCCGGCTCAAGTGGTCGCTTTACGACGCGGCCAGGCCGGGTGCATCGCTGCTTGCGCACGGCGCCGAGTTCCTCGACCACATCGAACGGCTGGCCGACGGACCCTGGGCCGAGCTGCCCGGGCCCTCGTCGATGCTGGGCTGCGCGGTGGCCGGCGACGCGGTGCGGCGGCGCGCGGAAGAACAGGTGGTCGAGCGCTTCGACTGCTCGCCGCGCTGGGTGGTGTCGAGCGCGGCCGAGGCCGGGATCGTCAACGGCTACGACCACCCGACGCGCCTGGGTGCCGACCGCTGGGTCGCGATGATCGGTGCGCGCCACCGCATGCTCGCCCAGGGTCCGGCGCGCCCGATGGTGGTGGTGATGATCGGCACCGCCGTGACGGTGGAGGCGGTGGATACCCACGGCAAGTTCCTCGGCGGCTTGATCCTGCCGGGCCACGGCATCATGCTGCGCGCCCTGGAGTCGGGCACTGCCGGCCTCCACGTGCCCACCGGCGAGGTGCGCGAGTTTCCCACCAACACCAGCGACGCGCTGACCAGCGGCGGCACCTACGCCATTGCCGGCGCGGTGGAGCGCATGGTGCAGCATGTGCGCGCCCACAGCGGCGCCGAGCCGGCCTGCTACATGACGGGCGGCGCGGCATGGAAGATGGCGCCGAGCATGAACGGGAACTTCGAGCTGGTGGACAGCTTGATCATGGATGGGCTGCTGGTGATCGCGCAGGAACGCTTGCTGGCGTCCTGACGTCTTGCCCCGCAGCGCATCTGCAACCGCCTGGCGCCCTCCCCCCGCCTCTTTCCAAGAGGGAGAGGGCGCAACACAAGGAGTCAAGAGTGCCTCGTGCCTTCGCCGCTGCCCTGCTCGCTTCGATGCTCGCCCTGGGCGCCTGCACCGTCCCCGCCCCTCGCACCGCGACCTCCCCGCCCACCC
>NZ_LMTS01000216.1 GCF_001541225.1 Variovorax sp. WDL1
CATGGCACCGATAAGAGCGCAAAGCAGCCGGAAGCGCAGATGGCCGGCAGCCCCAAGGCCGAGGCTGCAGCCGAAGTCAAGCACAAAGCGAAGTCTCATGGCACCGATAAGAGCGCAAAGCAGCCGGAAGCGCAGCGCTGAAAGCAAGCACAAAGCCAAGACCCACACCGGTAAGAAGAACTCGACCGACGAGCAGCAAACTCGGGATAGAGAAGGCTTTTCGCGCTGCGGGCTCTATGAAGAGTCCGCAGATCGCCCAAAAGAAAACCTGATTAGGAATGAAGCTCAGCCCGGCTCATCAGGTGAGCCACCGGGCATCGAGGAGAGCATGGCCCACAGAGGTGCCGTATGCCCCCGATGGCCTGGTCAAACTGCTCCAGGCAGGACGGGTCGGATTATGCAGTGACGGGGATTTGTGCGATGCGTGCGACGGCCTCCTTGAGTCGATAGCTCTTGCCCGCGGCGCGATGCATGAAGCGGTTGAGGATGGTGGTGCCCATGGTGGCGTCACCGAGGTATTTGCCCCAGTCCTGCACGACGAGATTGGAAGTGACGATGCTACGCTCTCGCCGGTGAGAACATAGGCTTCCTGCACGCGCAGCGACGTCGCCTGAATCAGGCGTGCGTCCGCCCCGACCGCGTCTACCCTCGCCGAGCAGGAGCAGGTCACCACGCACCAGCTCGGCGCTGGGAACACGCAGCGATTGCCCGTCGCGCACGACGGCCGAGGTCACGGCGGTCATCCGGCCCAGCGCGGCCACGGCGTCCGCCGCTTTGGCTTCCTGTGCATGGCTCAGCACCCCGTTGAGCAGCACGATCGCACGATCGACGCGATGACGATCGCATCCACGGGCCAGCCGGTGAAGCCTTCGATGGCCCAGGCGACGAGCGCGATCGCGATGGCGGCCAGCAGCAGGTAAATGAGGGGATCCTGGAACTGCGAGAGCACGCGGCCCCACATGGGTGTTCGTGGCGCCGTGCGGAGTTCGTTCGCGCCGTTCTCCGAGAACCGGCGGGACGCCTCCTGGGAAGTGAGCCCGCGGTCGGGGTCGGCCCCGAGCGCCCGCGCGACTTCGTCGGCGTCCTTCATCGACGGGTCGTCGCGTCTGCCTTCCGTCGCCATGGCGTCAAGCTGCCTTGGTCATGTACCCCCTCCAAGGCCAGTACGTGAGCGCCAAGACCACCAGCAGAACGGTCGCCGCCAGCGTGATCACGAGACCCGTGCGGATGAAGTCGCGGGCCTCGAAGGTGTCCGTACCGTAGGCGATCATGTTCTGCGGCGCGTTCACCGGCAGAATGAAGCCGAAGCTCACGACGAATTGCAGCAGCATGGTCATGCCGACCACGTTGATGCCTGGCGTCTGGACCGCCGTGAGCACGCTGATGACGATCGGAATCATGGTGGACGCCAGCGCGGTCGCACTCGCGAATCCGAGGTGGATCACGATCAGGAACAGCGACAGCAGCATCAGGATCGCGAACGCGCTGGCCTGCCGAAGCCCGAGGTTCTGGACGATCAGGTCCGCAAGCCATCCTGCGGCCTGGGTTCGCAGGAGAGCGGTGCCCACGCTGATGCCGACGGCGAACAGAACGACGGTTCCCCAAGGGAAGCCTCGCTGCGATTCCTTCCAGTCCATCACGCCCAGGCGGGGCAGCATCATCAGGGCGATGGCGGCGATGGTCGTCGAAGCAGTGTCGAAGTCGTGCAGTGCCTTCTCGGAAGCCCAGAAGCCGAGCAGGACCAGCACGATCACGAGAAGCTTCCATTCTTTCGATGTCATTGCGCCGATCGCATCGAGCTGCTTTCGGATGGTGGCCTTGCCGCCCGCGATCTCCTTCATCTCGGGTCTCATCATGCGGGTCATGATGAAGTAGAGCGCGACGCTCAGCAGCGCCGAGAAGGGCGCACCGGCGACGAACCACTCGGTCCAGCTGATGGTGGTCTGGAACTGCTTTTCGATGAAGCTCGCCGCGACCATGTTCTGTGCCGCCGCGGTCTTGATCCCCACGTTCCAGATGCTGGCGGTCTGGGCGGCGGTGATGACCAGCAGGCCGGCGAAGCGGCTTCGCTTCTCCACCTTGAAGGCCAGGATGAAGCCCATCATGATCGGCACCAGGCAGGCCACGCGCGCCGTGGTGCTCGGCACGATGAACGACAGCAGGAAGCCCACGACCATGGCGCCGATCACGATATGGTTGGTGCGCGCATCCACCCTGGACAGCACCACCAGCGCGATGCGACGGTCCAGACCCGTCGCAGTCATCGCCGCGGCGATGAAGCAGGCCGCGGCGACGAGCGCGACGGCGCTGTTGGAAAAGCCGGACAAGGCCAGGCCGAGTGCCGCCCCGGTGCCCATGTCGACGCCGGAGGGCTTGGCCGCATCGGGCGCATAGGCCAACAGCAAGACCATGAGGGCGCCGATCACCACCGCACTCACGGCATAGTCGAGCGCCTCCGTCATCCAGACGATCACGGCAAAGGCGAGGATGCCCAGCATCACCTGACCGGCCGGCGGCAGGCCGTGCGGTGTCGGCATCCACACGATGGCGACCAGCGCAGCGAGCGCGGCGATCAGTCCTGCTCTCTTGACGATTCCGCCGGAGCCGGCCGGCGGCGACCCGGCGACAAGCGGGTTGGACACGGTATTCATGGACCCTGTCACGCTTCGATGATCACCTTCAGTGCCTTGGTGTCGGCGGCCCTGCCGAAGGTGTCGTAGGCTTGCAGGATTTCGCCGAGCTTGAAGCGGTGCGTGATCAACTGCTTGGCGTCGATGCGTTGGGACCGCACGGTATTGAGCAGCATCGGGATCGAGAAAGTGTCGACCAGCCCGGTGGTGATCGTCACATTGTGCGACCACAGCCGCTCCAGGTGCAGATCGACCTTGATGCCGTGCACGCCGACATTGGCGATGGTGCCGCCCGGCGCCACGATGTCCTCGCACAGCGTGAAGGTGGCGGGGATGCCCACCGCCTCGATGGCCGTGTCCACGCCGCGCCCGTCGGTGAGCTTCATCACCTGCTGCGCTGCATTGCCGTCGGCACTGTTCACGGTGGCTGTCGCGCCGAAGCGCTTGCCGACGGCGAGCCGGTTGTCGTCCAGGTCGATCATGATGATCTCGGCCGGCGAATAGAACTGCGCCGTGAGCAGCGCGGCCAGCCCGATCGGCCCGGCACCCACGATGGCGACGCTGGAACCCGGCTCGATCTTTCCGTTCAGCACGCCGCATTCGAAGCCGGTCGGCAGGATGTCGCTCAGCATCACCAGCGCCTCTTCGTCCGCGCCCTGCGGAATCGGATACAGGCTCGTGTCGGCATAGGGGATGCGCACGTATTCGGCCTGGGTGCCGTCGATGCGGTGGCCCAGGATCCAGCCACCGGTCGTGCAGTGCGAGTACATGCGCTTGCGGCACGGGTCGCAGCGGCCGCAGGCAGTGATGCAGGAGATCAGCACCCTGTCTCCCGGCTTGAAGGTGGCGACACCCGAACCCACGGCATCGACGATGCCCACGCCTTCGTGGCCCAGCACGGTTCCGGGTTGGCAGGTCGCCACGTCGCCTTTGAGGATGTGCAGGTCGGTGCCGCAGATCGTTGTCTTGGTGATTCTGATGACCGCGTCCGTGGGCTCCTGGACGATCGGCTTGGGGCGGTCTTCCAGGTTCTTTAGGCCCGGGCCGTTGTACACGAGTGCTTGCATGGCGGGCTTTCTATGGGAGGGGATTGATGGTTTGCAACTGCAGAGACCGGCACGGAAGTTGGCGATCTCGCCGGGCTCGCGGAACGGCTACGTCGCGTCGCAACAACTTGGCGTAGGCCTGGCAATCGGCGTCGTAGCAACCGCATGCCGTCGCTTTGAGTCCATCGCGGTCAAGCACGGTCAGGTCACCACGGCGGTATTCGATCAGCCCGCTACGCTGCAAGGCACCGGCGGCGGCGGTGACGCCGACACGGCGCACGCCAAGCATGTAGGCAAGAAACTCATGCGTCACGCGAAAGTGGTCGGCGTGAGCGCGGTCTTGGCTCATCAGAAGCCAGCGAGCCAGACGCGGACCGATCTGGTGAAAGCGCAGGCATGCGGCCGAGGCGGCCAGCTGCGACATCAGGACGTAGATATAACGGTTAAGGCCGCTCTGCAGCGCCGGACTGCGCGCCAGCTCGCGCTGGAAGTCACCTGTGCCGACGCGCCACGCCGCGCCCGGGCCTTGAACCAGCGCATGCAACGGCGCAGTCACGACGCCCAGGGCGAGTTGCGCCCCGAGCATGCCTTCGCGACCGACCATGCCGACTTCCAGGCCCGGCCTGCCGTCGACGAGTGTCACCAAGGAAACGAAGCCCTCGATGGGAAAGTAGACATGGCGCGTTGGCGCGCCGGGTTCACATAGCACATCAGCGTGCACCAACTGGACTGGCTCGCAGATGGCGAGCAACCGCAACCGTTCCTTACGCGGGAGCAGCTCGATCAGGTGGTTCTCGACGGCGGGCAAACTCTTCCCTGGCAGTTTCTAGTTCCTCCGCGTCGCTGGCGAGCTGCGCAGGAGCGCGTTGGTGTCGAATGCCATTCGACGGGACAGGTGTGCGCGCTACTTCGCCAACTGACTGTCTGACACCGCACATAGCGGTAGAAGAGTTGCTACGCAAGAGCCACAGTTCCCGTGATCCGCCCATGCGAAATTTCTACGTCTGCGCTGTCGGTGCTGTGGAAGGCCGCCAGCTCTCTTTGGGCAAAGGTAGGTGGCCAGATTGGTGCGACTTGTTGCGCAAGCGCCAGAGGGCCGCACGCAACAGCAAGGCTAGAACCCGGGGCTTGAAGATTACGTTGTTGTGGGGTTGCGCAAGGCTACGTCGCCAGTTTCTCAGGCAGCAGTCGGTCGTACTCATTCTTGACCACCGCATAACACTCGCAGGTGCGTTTCTCCAGCCCAAGGCGGTCCAGTACCTTGATGTGGCCGCGGGAGTAACGGATCAGCTTCGCGTGCTGCAGCTTGAGCGCAGCTTCAGTGACGCCTTCTCGGCGCACACCGAGCATGTTGGCAATCAACTCCTGCGTCATCACCAGTTCATTTCCCCCCACGCGGTCCAGGCTGAGTAAGAGCCATCGGCAGAGCTGCTGGTCTAGCGAATGGTGTCGGTTGCACACTGCCGTTTGTGCCATTTGGGTGATCAGCGCCTGGGTGTAGCGCAACAGCAAGTGCAGCACCGGGCCTGCCCGTTTGAACTCGTCCGTCAAGGCGTCGGCCTTCAACCGAAAGGCCTGGCCGGCGCTTTGCACCACCGCTCTACTGGGCGTGGAACCGCCCCCCATGAACACCGAAACCCCGACGATGCCTTCGTTGCCGACGACTGCGATCTCCGCGGAGGCACCGTTCTCCATCACATATAGCAGCGAGACGATAGCGGTGGTCGGAAAGTAGACGTGGCTAAGCGCGCCGCCGGACTCGTACAGCACTTGGCCTAAGGACAGATCGATCTGTTCAAGTCGAAGTCGCCAGCGCCGCTGCGCTGCGTCTGGCAGCGCAGCGAGCAGGTAATTCTTTGTTGAATCAGTAAAAGTTGCCGTCATAGGCTCCCTGCCTGGTTCTATTCATACCGATGGTCTAACACCGGCCTGCTCATGGACGTGCCGCTCTGCAGTTGATCTCGAGGAGGGCGTGCCTTCCGCGGCGCCTTCCGGTCTTGCCACTTCATTCGGACTTGCTGGTCTAGGGATTCGCTGATCAATGAGCACCGCGGCCCGGATTGAAACGGACGCAACGCGATGGCATCGCGAAGCCGGCGTTGTGCGTTCTGCACAGCCGCTGCGCAAGGCGCTTGGCGCCTCTGTCGAGGCCTCTTTGCGCGTTCAAGTCGCACCTCGGGCATGGGTGGCCAAGAGCGACCTCTTGGCGATGACGAGATTGGCCAGCCCGAACAGGCTGAACAGCTGCGCCTCGT
>NZ_LMTS01000308.1 GCF_001541225.1 Variovorax sp. WDL1
CTGCGCCTCGTTCTTCGCGAGGCCCTTGTAGCGGGTCTTCCTATGGCGGAACAGGTTCTTGATCACGTGGAACGGATGCTCGACCTTGGCCCGGATGCTCGCCTTCAACTGCTCGGCCTTTTCAAGGAGGCACGCCCACTTGCGCTTCGGGTCCAGCTGCCGGCGCTTGCCCGGCTGCATCGCCACGTGCCACTGCGGGCCTTGCGCTTCTTCGCGTTTGTCGACACCGCGGTAGCCGGCATCGCCGAAGGCCACCGACTCCTGGCCATGCAGCAGCGCGCCGGCTTGCGTCACGTCGTTGACGTTGGCCGCGGTGCCCACCACCGTGTGCACCAGACCCGACTCGGCATCCACGCCGACATGCGCCTTCATGCCGAAGTGCCAGGTATTTCCCTTCTTGGTCTGATGCATCTCGGGATCGCGCTTGTTGCCCTCATTCTTGGTCGAGCTGGGCGCCGCGATGATGGTCGCGTCCACGATGGTGCCCGCGCGCATCAGAAGGCCTTGCTCGGCAAGGTGGGCGTTGATCTCCTCGAACAGGGCCTTGGTAAGGTCGTTGTCCAGCAGCAGACGCCTGAACTTCAACAGTGTTGTGGCGTCGGGCACCGACTCGCGCGACAGGTCAATGCCCACGAAGTCGCGCAGCGCCTGGCTGTCGTAC
>NZ_LMTS01000237.1 GCF_001541225.1 Variovorax sp. WDL1
CCCTGCAGGTGCTGATGCCGCCGATCGCCGACACGGCCCGCTACGACCGGCTGCGCGACATCCAGGAGGCCGACCATGCGTGACGTCATTGCCGAACTCAAGGCGCTGCGTCTGCACGGGATGGCCGGGACCTGGGCCGATCTGATCGATCAGAACAACGCCGAGCTGGAACGATCGCGCTGGCTCGTCGAGCAGATGCTGCGCGCCGAGGTGACGGAACGCGCCACGCGCTCGGTCAGCCACCAGCTGAACGCGGCGAAGTTCCCGGTGCATCGGGACCTCGCGGGCTTCGAGTTCGAGGTCTCGCCGGTGGACCGCAAGCTGGTGTTGCAGTTGGCGGAAATGACCTTCACCGATGCGGCGCACAACGTTGTGTTGGTGGGTGGACCCGGCACCGGGAAGAGCCACTTGGCGACCGCCATCGGCGTGGCGGGGATCACGCAGCACGGCAAGCGCGTGCGCTTCTACTCGACAGTCGACCTGGTCAACGCGCTGGAGCAGGAGAAGGCGCAAGGCAAGGCGGGTCGCATTGCCGCGAGCATGCTGCGCCTGGACGCGGTGGTGCTCGACGAGATGGGGTACCTGCCCTTCAGCCAGGCCGGCGGGGCGCTGCTGTTCCACCTGCTCTCCAAGCTCTACGAGCACACCAGCGTGGTGGTGACGACCAACCTGGACTTCGCGGAGTGGTCCAGCGTGTTCGTGGATGCGAAGATGACCACCGCGTTGCTGGACCGGCTCACGCACCACTGCCACATCGTGGAGACGGGAAACGAGAGCTACCGCATCACGCACGCCACGGCCAACTCGAAGAAGCGCATCCGGGCTCGCGAGCAAGAGCGCAAAACGTCGACTGGAAACGCAGGTTGAATCACGA
>NZ_LMTS01000309.1 GCF_001541225.1 Variovorax sp. WDL1
AGCCCGAGCGCGAGATCAGCACGTGGCCGCCCACCCAGCCGGCCATCAGCGGATGGCGCGTTGCGATGCGCCACTGCAACTGTCGATACAGCCAGGTGTCGGGGCGCCCACGCTTGAGGCGGCGCAGGATGCCGCCGCCGATGAACACGCCCAAGGCCACGCCCAGGACAACGAACGTCGGTGCGATGGCGATCGTGCGGAACACCCACGAAAGCGGCGCGCCGACCAGCAGGCCGGCCGCGCCGGACAGGCCGCAGCAGATCCACAGCTCGTCGGCGGTGAGGCCGCGCACGACCACGGGATGGCGGTTGAGCCGGTGCGGAAGGAACGTGACCGTCCCGTCCGCACGGACGTGCTGCTGCTCGGACATACCGGCCT
>NZ_LMTS01000070.1 GCF_001541225.1 Variovorax sp. WDL1
GATCAAGCGGCTGGGCGTCGACGGTGATGCTGCCAGCGACAGGACTGGCAAGAAGACGCCGAAGCGGCAGGCACTGCCGCCGCACCTGCCGCGGCGCGACGTGCACCACGAGCCTGAGTCCACCGTATGCGGTTGCGGCTGCCAGATGCAGCGCATGGGCGAAGACGTGGCCGAGAAGCTCGACTACCAGCCCGGCGTCTTCACGGTGGAGCGCCACGTGCGCGGCAAGTGGGTCTGCCGCCACTGCGAGACGCTCGTGCAAGCTCCGGTGCCGGCGCATGTGATCGACAAGGGCATCCCCACCGCGGGCCTGCTGGCCCAGGTGCTGGTCGCCAAGTTCCTGGACCACTTGCCGCTGTACCGCCAGGAAGCGGTCTTCGAGCGCGCCGGCCACGTCATCGCCCGCTCGACGCTTGCCGCATGGGTGGGCGAGTGCGGCGCGCAGCTCCAACCGCTGGTGCAGGCGCTGGCCGACGAACTGCGGCGACACGCGGTGCTGCACGCCGACGAGACGCCGGTGGCGATGCTCAAGCCAGGCAACGGCAAGACGCACCGGGCCTACATGTGGTCTTACTGCACCCCGAGCAGCAACCCGACGAAGGCGGTGGTGTTCGAGTTCAGCGAGACCCGCAGCGGGGAGAACGTGCGAGAGTTCCTGCGGCTGGAAACCCCGATCGCCTGGAAGGGCACCCTGGTCACCGACGGGTTCAGCGGCTACCGAGCTTGCTTCGACAAGGGCGTGACCTCGGCGCAGTGCATGGCGCACGCCAGGAGGAAGTTCCACGAACTATGGGCCAACCACGGTAGTGAGGTGGGGCGCCAGGCACTGCGCTTCCATCAAAGCCTGTTCCGCATCGAGCGCGAAATCGAAAGCAAGACGGCCGAAGAGCGAAGACGAATACGGCAGCGCAAGTCGCGGCGGGTGCTTGCCGTGTTCCACCGCTGGCTGGTGGCGCAGCGTCAACTGGTGCCGCCGGGTTCCGCGACGATCAAGGCTATCGATTACAGCCTGAAGCGCTGGGGCGAGCTCACGCACTTCCTCGATGACGTCGACGTGCCGATCTCGAACAACTGGGTGGAGAACCACATCAGGCCGATTGCGCTGAGCAGATCGAACTGGCTGTTCGCCGGCAGCCTGCGCGCGGGCAAGCGGGCCGCGGCGATCATGAGCCTGCTGCACTCAGCACGTATCAACGGGCACGAGCCCTATGCATACCTCAAGGATGTGCTCGAGCGGCTGCCCACTCAACCGGCCAGCCGAATTGAAGACCTGCTGCCGCACCGCTGGAAGCCGACAGCCTGAGCGCATCGCCGCTACACGCTCGCCCGCTTGGCGGCAAGGTGACTTGGCCAGACGCATAC
>NZ_LMTS01000347.1 GCF_001541225.1 Variovorax sp. WDL1
TTCGCGCCAACATGCCCCCGGTCAGCTTCGCTGATGCACAGCGCGTCCTGAAGACCAGAGTCCTTCCGACCAACGTCAATCAAGGCGTCACTGCTGCGCCCAAGGCCGGCAAGACCTCCACGTCTACCTCTACCGCCACCTCCCTCGCAAAGATCGCCGGCGACGCCGCCGCCTCCGGCCCCGCCTCCATTGCCGAGCTCGCCCGCGCCTTGCGCCACCACCCCGACCTCATCTACCAGTACGTCCGCAACAACGTCGAGTACTACCCCACCTTCGGCCTGCAGAAGGGCGCGCTCGGCGCCGTGCTCGACAACCAGGCCACCGCCCACGACCA
>NZ_LMTS01000048.1 GCF_001541225.1 Variovorax sp. WDL1
GGGCGAACTCCCGGCCCCAGCCTCCAACCAACAGCAACGTCCGAAGTCAACCGCCCAGGGCCTCACCCAACCCTCATCCCCGGGATAGGAAGAGAGAGGGAGAGAGGGAGAAAAAGTCCGAAGCAGAGGCAGAATCCGCCCTTGTGCCCTCTTCAAGAGACAACAAGGAGAACCCATGGCCGATCTGTCCGCCTACCCCATCACCGGCAAGTGGCCCGCCGCCCACCCCGACCGCCTGCAGCTCTATTCGCTGCCCACGCCCAACGGCGTCAAGGTCTCGATCATGCTGGAGGAAACCGGCCTCCCCTACGAACCCCACCTGGTCAACTTCGAGACGCACGACCAGATGTCCCCGGAGTTCCTCTCGCTCAGCCCCAACAACAAGATCCCCGCCATCCTCGACCCCGATGGCCCCGGCGGCAAGCCGCTGGCCCTCTTCGAGTCTGGCGCCATCCTGATCTACCTGGCCGACAAGACCGGCCAGCTGCTGCCCGCCGACACCTCCGCGCGCTACGAAACCATCCAGTGGCTGATGTTCCAGATGGGCGGCATCGGCCCCATGTTCGGCCAGGTCGGCTTCTTCCACAAATTCGCCGGCAAGCACTACGACGACAAGCGCCCACGCGACCGCTACGTGGCGGAGGCCCGGCGGCTGCTCCATGTGCTGGAGACGCGGCTGGCGGGGCGCGACTGGGTCATGGGTGACGACTACACCATCGCCGACATCGCCATCTTCCCGTGGGTGCGCAACCTGGTCGGCTTCTACGACGCGGGCGAGCTGGTGGAATTCCACGCCTTCCCGCATGTGAAGCGCGCGCTCGAGGCCTTCGTGGCGCGGCCCGCGGTCGTGCGCGGCCTGGGCATTCCCAGCCGCGCAGCGACACCCTGAGCGTCCGCTACATCCGCCCCTTCCAAGGCACCAGCCGCCGTTCCAGCCACCGCATCAGCAGGTCGAACAGGTAGGCCACCACGCCGATCACGATGATCCCCATGATCACGATGTCGGTGCGCAGGAAGTTGGAGGCGTTGAGCACCATCTGCCCCAGGCCCATGTTGGCCGCCACCATCTCCGCCGCCACCAGCGTGGTCCAGCCGAAGCCGATCGCGATGCGCATGCCCACCAGGATGTCGGGCAGGGCCGAGGGCAGGATCACGTGGCGGATCACCTGCATGTAGCTGGCGCCCATCGAGTAGGCCGCGTTGATCTGCTCCTGCGACGCGCTGCGCATGCCCGAGCGCGCGGCCAGGGCCAGCGGTGCGAAGCAGGACAGGAAGATCAGCAGCACCTTGGGCAGCTCGTCGATGCCGAACCAGATGATGATCAGCGGCAGGTAGGCCAGCGGCGGCAGCGGCCGGTAGAACTCCAGCGGCGGGTCGAAGATGCCGCGCGCCACCCGGCTCATGCCCATGGCGATGCCGATCGGAATGGCCGTCACGCAAGCCAGCAGGAAGGCCGAGAACACGCGGAACATGCTCGCCAGGAAGTGCTGCCACAGCGGCTTGTCGTTGGCCTGGCCGGTCACGTACTCGTAGAACTGCTGCGCCACGGCCTGCGGCGAGGGCAGGAACAGCGGCTTGACCCAGCCCATGTTGGTCACGACGAACCACAGCGCCACCAGCGCGGCCACGGTGATCACGCTGATCCCGACGCTGGAGCCCGCGCCCGGCACCTTGAAGGCACTGGTCTTGAGCTTGGCGCCGCCCTTCGCCGCGGCGGCTCCAGCGGCCACAACGGCCGGCTGCGCGGGACTGTTGGCGGGTGGCGTCATGGCGACGGGCGAAGCAATGATGGCGTCAGGCATGGACGGCCTCCCTGTGGTGGATGATCGCCAGGACCTCCTCGCGCATGCGGATGAACTCGGGCTCCGACTTCACCTTGCGCGAGTCGCCGTGCGAGAGGTACTGGCGCGAGAACGGCACCTGGTCGTACACGTGCGAGATGCGGCCCGGGCTCGGGCTCATCACGATCAGCCGGGTGGCGAGGAACAGCGCCTCCTCCACCGAGTGGGTGATGAAGAACACCATCTTGTTCGACTTCGACCAGGCCTTCAGCAGGATCTCCTGCACCTGCTCGCGCGTGAAGGCGTCGAGCGCGCCCATGGGCTCGTCCATGAGCAGCACGGCCGGGTCGCTGGCCAGCGCGCGGGCGATGCCCACGCGCTGCTGCATCCCTCCGGAGAGCTCGTAGACCGCGCGGCCGGCGTACTGCTGCAGGCCGACCAGGGCCAGCTTGTCCTCGGCGATCCGGTCGCGCTCGGCCTTGCCGACGCCGGCCAGGCGCAGGCCCAGCGCGACGTTGTCGCGCACGTTGAGCCAGGGCATGAGCGCATGCTTCTGGAACACCACGCCGCGGTCGGCGCCGGGCCCGGCGACCGGCTTCCCGTCCAGCAGGATCTCGCCGGTGGAGGGCGGCAGGAAGCCGGCGATGCAGTTGAGCAGCGTGGTCTTGCCGCAGCCTGAGGCGCCGAGCGCGACCACGAAGTCGCCGTCGTGCATCTGCAGGTTGACCGGGGCCAGTGCCTGCAGCGTGCCGCCGGTGACGGCGTAGTTGACCGTGAGGTCGCGGATGTCGAGCGTGGGCATTGGTGCCTCCTTGCTACTTCGCAGCCGCCATCGCCTTCTCGACGTAGGCGGTGGTCACGAAGCCGCTGTAGTCGGGCTTGACCTCCTGCACCCGGCCCTGCTCCTTGAGGAACACGGCCGTGTTGGCCATCGCCTTGGCCGCGCCGCCGCCCAGCCAGGTGGGCGAGACCTGCTCGGCCAGCGTCGGGAAGCTGTAGAGCGCCATCGCCGCGCCCACGTCCTTGGGGTCGGCCTTGGTCCACTTGGCCATGGCCTTGGTCTGGGGGGAATCGGGCGTCCAGCTCTTGCCGGAGGCCTTGTACTCCTCGTTGGCGCGGTTGAGCGCCTTGACGAAGGCGACCATGAAGGGCTCGTTGGCGGCGGCCCACTTGGCGTTCACCACGATGCCCTCGAAGGTGGGCGCACCGCGCTTGCCGATGCTGCCGGAGGTGGCGATGGTCTTGCCGCTCCCGCGGATCCTGGACAGCACCGGGTCCCAGATGAAGGTGGCGTCGATGTCGCCGCGCTCCCAGGCGGCGGCGATCTCCGGCGGGCGCATGTTCATCACGTTGACCGTCTTCGGGTCCACGCCTTCCATCTTCATGCCGGCCATCAGCTGGTAGTGCGCGGTGGAGACGAAGGGTGTCGCAACCTTCTTGCCCTTCAGGTCCTTCATGCTCGCAATGCCGGAGGCGTTGCGAGCGACCAGGGCCTCGGCGTCGGCGATGTCGGCGGAGATCCAGAACAGCTTGATGTCCTGGCCCTGGCTCGCGGCGGCCGTCAGCGGGCTGGAGCCCGTCTCGCCCATCTGCACGTCGCCGGAGGCCATGGCGCGGATCACGTCGCCGCCGCCCGAGAACATGCGCCAGTTGATCTTGTAGCCGGTGGCCTTCTCGACCTCGCCCGACTCCATCACCAGGCGCAGCGGCACCAGCATGTCCTGGTGGGCGAAGGTCAGTTCCTTGGTCTGGGCCTGGGCGGCGACGCCGCCGAGGGCCAATGCGGCGGTCAAGGCCGCGCCTGAGAGGGTGAAGCGCCGGGGCATGTTCATTCGTTTCTCCTGGTGGTGAATCGAATGGGACTTTGCACCCATCGGCGCGCAGCCGGAAGTGCCAGCCGCGAAAAGGGCATGGAGCCAGGGGATGGGGACTTACCCTTGTTGTGGTGCGGGGTGCACGAGGGCGGTGCGGGGATTGACTCTCCGCTCCCCCGCTTGGGGAGGGTTGGGGTGGGGCATCTTTTCGCCTTCGAACGTTGCAGTTGGTTAAGTCCGGGGCCGGGAATTCGCCCCGGCGGGCGAGTCACTTTCT
>NZ_LMTS01000298.1:0-15433 GCF_001541225.1 Variovorax sp. WDL1
TTCATCAACCCGGCGGCCAGCACCGCCATCGCGAGCAGCACCGGCGGCACGTCTACAGAACTCGCCGCGGGCTTCACGCTCGGGCTGAGCAAATCGACCAGCCTCTACGGCGAGCTCGGCAAGCTGTGGGACTCGGGCGGAGACACCCGCGCGAAGTCGCAGCTCAACGCCTCGGCGGGGGTGCGGGTGCGGTGGTAGGCTGAACGCGCGCTCGACGCGCGCAGTGCCGAGGCGGCGCGTCACGGCCACGAACCCATGATGGCAGCTGCCCAGCTCAGCATGCCGCGGCGACCTCGGCGGTGGCACGCCAAATCTAGAATTGGGCCATGTCTCTCAAAGAGCTCGATTTCCATGGCCAGCCCGCATTGCGCCTCTCCCTGCCCGAGGGCAGTGCCTGCACGGTCGCGCTGCACGGCGCCCATGTGCTGTCCTGGACTACGGCGGATGGCGTCGAGCGCCTCTACCTCAGCCCGGAGGCGCGCTTCGATGGCCAGAGCGCGATCCGTGGCGGCGTGCCGGTGTGCTGGCCCCAGTTCAATCAGCGCGGGCCGCTACCCAAGCACGGCTTCGTGCGCAATGTCGCCTGGCGGGCCGAACCGGCTGGCGCAGAGGACAAGCCCGACACCCTCGTCTTCTCGCTGCACGACGACGAAGCCACGCGGGCGATCTGGCCGCATGCCTTCCACGCCAGGCTGGCAGTGACCCTGGCGCCCCGCTCGCTGCGGGTGGCGCTCGCCATCGACAACACCGGTGGAGCGCCCTGGTCCTTTGCGGCCGCGCTGCACAGCTACCTGCGCGTCGACGACCTCGCCCACGCGTCGCTGGAAGGCCTGCAGGGCGCCAACCGCTGGGACGCGGTGCGTGACGATCGCCACGTGGACCTCGCGCCCGCGCTGCGCTTCGGCACCGAGTTCGACAGCGTCTACGCGGCGCCCGCGAAGCCCCTGCACCTGGTGCAGCCTTCGGGCACGCTCGAGATCGCGCAGAGCGCGAGCTGCACCGAGACGGTGGTCTGGAACCCCGGCCCCGAACTGTCCGCCCGGCTCCCGGATTTGCCCGACGACGGCTGGCGCCACATGCTCTGTGTCGAGGCTGCGCGCATCGACGAGCCCGTGCTGCTGGCGCCGGGCGGGAGCTGGCAAGGCTGGCAGCAGCTCACCGTCCTCTGAACCCCATCCCCTCCGAACCCACCATGCTTGCCAAGCGCATCATTCCGTGCCTCGACGTGACCGGCGGCCGCGTCGTCAAGGGCGTCAACTTCCTCGAGCTGCGCGATGCCGGCGATCCGGTCGAGATTGCGGCGCGCTACAACGCCCAGGGTGCCGACGAGCTGACCTTCCTGGACATTACGGCCACCAGCGACGACCGCGACCTGATCCTGCCGATCATCGAAGCGGTCGCCTCGCAGGTCTTCATTCCGCTGACCGTCGGCGGTGGCGTGCGCACAGTCGAAGATGTGCGCCGGCTGCTCAATGCGGGCGCCGACAAGACCAGCTTCAACTCGGCCGCCATCGCGAATCCGCAGGTCATCGAGGACGCCTCGCGCAAGTACGGCGCCCAGTGCATCGTGGTCGCGATCGACGCCAAGCGGCGCTCCGCCGAGGACGAGGCGGAGCGCGGCCCGGGCTGGGATGTCTACAGTCATGGCGGCCGCAAGAACACCGGCCTGGACGCGGTGCAATGGGCGGTCGAGATGGCACGCCGCGGCGCCGGTGAGATCCTGCTGACCAGCATGGACCGCGACGGCACCAGGAGCGGCTTCGATCTTGCGCTTACGCGTGCGGTGAGCGACGCGGTGAGCGTGCCGGTGATCGCCTCCGGCGGCGTCGGCAGCCTCGACGACCTGGCCGACGGCATCCAGGCCGGTGGCGCCGACGCAGTTCTGGCGGCCAGCATCTTCCACTACGGCGAATACACCGTCGGCGAGGCCAAGGCCTGCATGGCGGCGCGCGGAATTCCTGTTCGGATGTGAAGGGAAGCGGACATCCGTCCGCATCCGGCTTCCTGTCATGCGAATCCCCGACAATGTCCAACATGAACTGGCTAGACGAAGTGAAATGGGACGCGAGCGGCCTGGTGCCGGTGATCGCGCAGGAGCGCGGTAGCAAGGATGTGCTGATGTTCGCCTGGATGAACCGCGAGGCCCTGGCAAAGACTGCGGAGCTGGGGCGCGCCGTGTACTTCAGCCGTTCGCGCGGCAAGCTCTGGTTCAAGGGCGAGGAGTCGGGCCATGTGCAGACCGTGCACGAGATCCGCATGGACTGCGACAACGACGTGCTCCTGCTCAAGGTCACGCAGACCGGCCACGACCCCGGCATCGCCTGCCACACGGGGCGCCACAGCTGCTTCTTCAGCAAGTACGAGAACGGCGCGTGGACCATCACCGAGCCGGTCCTGAAAGACCCCGCAATGATCTACTCCGCCTCGCCTTAATGAGCACCGACGCCCCGCAACGCCCGATGGAAGACGCACTGGCCCGCCTGGCCACCGTGATCGAGAGCCGCCTGCCGGCGCATGGCGGTGATCCCGAGAAGAGCTACGTCGCGCGCCTGCTGCACCGCGGCCCCGACGCCTTCCTCAAGAAGATCGGCGAGGAGGCCACCGAGGTGGTGATGGCCGCCAAGGACGCAGACCATGGCGGGGAGCGCATGAAAATAGTGAACGAAGTGGCCGATCTCTGGTTCCACAGCATGGTGGCCCTGGCCCACTACGGCTTCTCCCCGCGCGACGTGGTGGCCGAGCTCGAACGGCGCGAGGGCACCAGTGGGATCGAGGAAAAGGCTCTGCGCAAGGCGAAAGACCGCGAAGCTTCCAACGACTGAGACCGAGAGGACGCCATGCCCAATGACATCGTCACCGTGGAACCCGATTCGTCGCTCAAGACCTGGGGCTGGATCAGTTACATCCTGCATCTGGTTGTTGCGGTGGGCGCCGTGCTGCCTGGCACGCAGGCCTCGATCGCGCTGCTGTTGATCGCGCTGGTCATCGACCTGGTCAAGCGTGACGATGCCGCCGGCAGTTGGCAGGCATCGCATTTCAGCTGGCGCATCCGATCTGTGCTGTGGGCCGGCTTGGCCTACATCCTGACCTCCTGGCTCTGGCTGCTGTTGCTGCTGCCCGGCTGGATCGCCTGGGCGCTTATTTCACTGTGGTTCCTCTACCGCATCGTCAAGGGGATGGTGCGCATGAATGCGGGCCGTTCCATGGAGCCTTCGAATGTCCTCTGATCCGAACTGCATCTTCTGCAAAATCGTCGCGGGGCAGATCCCCTCGCGCAAGGTCTACGAGGACGAGGAGCTGTTCGGCTTCCACGACATCGCGCCCTGGGCGCCCGTGCACTTCATGCTGGTGCCCAAGCGCCACATCCCCTCGATGGCCCAGGTCACGCCGGACGACGCAGCGCTGCTCGGCCGGATCATGACCCTCGCCCCCAAACTGGCCCTGGAGCAGGGCTGTCGGCCCTACCCGCAGGGCGGCTTCCGCATCGTCGTCAACACCGGCGCCGCGGGTGGGCAGGAAGTCCAGCATCTCCATGTGCACGTCATGGGCGGCCCCCGCCCCTGGCTCAAGGGTTGATATTCACCTTTCGCGGAGTGACAGCCCCCCGCGCCGACTAAAATCTGACACTTCTTCAGGAGTAATCCATGGGTTCACTTTCCATCTGGCACTGGCTGATCGTGCTGCTCGTCGTCGTGATGATCTTCGGCACCAAGAAGCTGCGCAACATGGGTTCCGACCTGGGCGGCGCGGTCAAGGGTTTCAAGGACGGCATGAAGGACGGCTCTGCGACCGAGACGCCCGCCACCCCCAATCCCCAGGTGAGCGCCAACGGCGCCAACGCCGACAAGTCGACCATCGACGTCGAAGCGCGCCAGAAGTCCTGATTCCGTGATCGACCTCGGCATCTCGAAAATTGCATTGATCGGCGCCGTCGCGCTGATCGTGATCGGCCCTGAGAAGCTGCCGCGGGTCGCGCGCACCGTCGGCACGCTGCTGGGCAAGGCCCAGCGTTACGTGAACGACGTCAAGGCCGAGGTCAACCGCTCGATGGACCTGGACGAACTGCGCAAGATGAAGGACACCGTCCAGGACGCGGCCCGGGATGTCGAGCACAGCATCCAGACCGGCGCCAGCGACTTCGAAAAGCAGTTCTCCGAGGTCGACCAGTCCAGCACCGAGCTGAGCGAGCCGGCGCCAAGCTACCCGGAGTACAAGCATCCGCGCAAGAAGTGGCGCCTGAAGCAGGGCGCCACGCCGCAGTGGTACAAGGCGCGCAACGGCGTGCGCACCCGGGCGCTTTCGGGCGCGGCGCGCGTGGCCCGCTATCGTCCCCACAAAATCAACTGAGAGCCGTCCGCTCGTTCCGGCCGCGCGCAGCGCGCCTTCTACCTTTGCCCGCAGCGCTCCCCCAAATGGCCGATTCCCCCGACAAGAACAAAGACGACGAGCTGGCCGGCACCGAGCAGCCTTTCGTCGCGCACCTGATGGAGCTGCGCGACCGTCTGCTCTACTGCGTCTACGGGCTCGCGGTCGCAGGCATCCTGCTGGCCATCTGGCCCGGCCCGAGCGGGCTGATCGACCTCATCGCGGTGCCGATTCGCGCCCACATGCCGCCCGACGCCAAGCTGATCGCGGTGGGCGTCTTTTCGCCCTTCTTCGTGCCGCTGAAGGCGCTGCTGATGGCGTCGGTGCTGCTCACCCTGCCGTGGCTCATGTACCAGGCCTGGATGTTCGTCGCCCCCGGTCTCTACAGCCACGAAAAGAAGTTCGCGCTGCCGCTCATCATCTTCGGCAGCTCCCTGGCCTATGCAGGCATCGCCTTCGTGCAGTTCTTCGTGCTCGACAAGATGTTCGGCTTCATCCAGAAATTCACGCCCGAGGCGGTGGCGGCCACGCCGGATATCGCGTCGTATGTCGAGGCGATTCTGTCGCTGTATCTTGCATTCGGCGTCGCCTTTCAGGTCCCGATCGTCGTGATGCTGCTCGTTCGCTTCGAAATGGTCACCATCGAGAAGTTGAAGAACTTCCGCGGCTACTTCATCGTCTTGGCTTTTGTCGTGGCAGCGGTGCTCACGCCGCCCGACGTGGTGTCGCAGCTTGCACTGGCGATCCCGATGTGCCTGCTCTACGAAGTGGGCATCGTGGCCGCGCGCTACTTCGTGAGGCACAGCAAAGCGCCCGAGGAAAGCGCCGATTCGGCGCAGCAGCCCTGAGCGGCCCGCCTATTCTGTGCGACGCATCGGTGTGCGGGGCCTCGGGCCCGGCGTGACGTCCAGCTCCATCTTGTCGCTGCCGCGCTGAAGCGCGAAGCGCGAAGCATTGCCGGGCTTGAGGCCCGCGACCGCCGTCAGCAGTTCCTGCACGTTGCCGATCTCCTTGTCGCCGACGCCGGTGATCACGTCCCCCGGGCGCACACCCGCCCGTGCGGCCGGGCCGTCCTGCAGGACGCCGGTGATGATCACACCCTTGCTGGCCTTGATGCCGAAGGTCTCCGCCAGCTCCGGCGAGAGGTCGTTGGGCTCGACGCCGATCCAGCCGCGCGTCACCTTGCCTTCCTTGACGATGTCTTCCAGCACCTGCTTGGCCGTCGAGACCGGAATCGCGAAGCCGATGCCCATGCTGCCGCCCGAGCGCGAGTAGATGGCGGTGTTGATGCCCTGGAGGTTGCCGTTGACGTCGACCAGCGCGCCCCCCGAGTTGCCGGGATTGATGGCTGCATCGGTCTGGATGAAATTCTCGAAGGTGTTGATGCCCAGCTGGTTGCGCCCCAGCGCCGACACGATGCCGCTGGTGACGGTCTGGCCGACGCCGAAGGGATTGCCGATGGCCAGCACCTGGTCGCCCACCTGCAGATTGTCCGAGTCGCCCAGCACGACCGCCGGCAGTTTGTCGAGCTCGATCTTGAGCACCGCCAGGTCGGTGTCGGGGTCGGTGCCGATCACCTTGCCGCGCGCGTGGCGGCTGTCGTTGAGCGTGACGTCGATCTCGTCGGCCCCTTCCACCACGTGGTTGTTGGTGAGGATGTAGCCATCGGCGCTGACGATCACGCCGCTGCCCAGCCCGATCTGCGGCTGGTCGCCCTGGTCGCCGAAGAAGAAGCGGAACCAAGGGTCATCGCTGCGCGGGCTGCGCCGCGCCGCCTTGCTGGTGTTGATGCTCACCACCGCCGGCGAGGCCTTCTTCGCCGCTGCGCTCAGGCTCCCGGGCGCGCTCGCCGAGGGACTGGACGCCGGCGCCTCGAGCACCGACACCACGCCGCCTAGCGACGTGGCGCGGCGGCCGATCCATTCGGGTTTGAGCGTTGCGACCACGAAATAAGCCGCGAGCATCACGGTCACGGCTTGGGCGAACAGCAGCCAGGTGCGTTTCATGAAGGAGAGAGGAGAAGAAGGTTGGTTGCGGCGTTGCCGTGAAAAGCCGGCTTCAAGAGCGACATTGTCCCTCAACGGTCGTCCGGTACCGGTGCGCATGAGCGGGAGGGGCAATTCCGATTGTTGCAGTCGACCCAGGGGAAACCCTGCCCCTGCACGCTGTCCAGCGCC
This sequence comes from Variovorax sp. WDL1, assembly GCF_001541225.1. Taxonomy (GTDB): domain Bacteria; phylum Pseudomonadota; class Gammaproteobacteria; order Burkholderiales; family Burkholderiaceae_C; genus Variovorax. The sequence goes on from NZ_LMTS01000298.1 coordinate 6,543, forward strand.
TCCGGCGGCAGCATGGCGCGGCGAACCCCGTTTCAAGTCCCTATGCCGGGGTCACAATGGCGCGATGAGCACCACCCGACACGAGCTATTGCACGCCTTGAACCTGTTGCTCGCGCCCGAGCGCTTCAAGGACTACGGCCCCAACGGCCTGCAGGTCGAGGGCCGCACCTCGGTGCGCAAGATCGTCTCCGGCGTGACCGCGAGCTGCGCGCTGATCGAGGCGGCCATCCTTGCCGAGGCCGACGCGATCTTCGTCCACCACGGCCTGTTCTGGCGCGGACAGGACGGCCGCGTGACCGGATGGATGAAGCAGCGCCTGGGGCTGTTGCTCGGCGACGATGTAAACCTGTTCGCCTACCATCTGCCCCTCGACGCCCATCCCGAGCTCGGCAACAACGCCCAGCTCGGGCTGAAGCTGGGCCTGGTCGCACACGCGGGTGCGACCGGCCGCTTCGGCGACCAGGAGATCGGCTTCCTCGGCGCCCGCGGCAATGGCGAGACCTTCGCCAACGCCCGCGCGCTGGCCGCGGACGTGGAAAAGGCGCTCGGCAAGAAGATCACCCTGGTCGACGTGCCGGCGCCGCGGCCGATCCGCAACATCGCGTGGTGCACGGGCGGGGCGCAGGGCTATTTCGAGGCCGCGATCGCGGCTGGCGCCGATGCCTTCATCACCGGCGAGATCTCGGAGCCGCAGGCCCACTATGCGCGCGAGATGGGTGTCGCCTTCCTGGCCTGCGGCCACCATGCGACCGAGCGCTACGGTGCGCCGGCGGTGGCGGCCCATGTGGCCGCGCAGCTGGGCCTTGCGCACGAGTTCATCGACATAGACAACCCGGCGTGAAGAGTCAGGCCCTCGCCATCACACTGGGCGATCCTGCGGGCATCGGCCCGGAGATCATCGCCCGTGCCTTTCGCGATGCGCCCGAGCTCACCCGGGGCTGCTTCGTGGTAGGTGACCTGGGAATCGTGCGCCAGGCGGCGCAGGCGCTCGAGGCGCCGGGACGACTTGCGCTGCCGATTGCATTGATCGAGGCGCCGGCCGAGGCCCTGGCCGTGCCGCCCTGCTGCATTCCCGTACTGCAGGCGGTGCGCCCGCCCGATGCGGCGATCGCGCCCGGCGCGATCAGCGCGCTCGCCGGCCGCATCGCGGGCGACTGCGTGGTCTGGGCTGCGCGCGCTGCCTTGCGCGGCGAGGTGGCGGCGATCGTGACCGCGCCGCTGCACAAGGAGGCGCTGGCCGCTGCCGGCTATGCCTTTCCTGGGCACACCGAACTGCTGCAGGCCGAGGCCGCGGCCCACCTGGGCCGGCCGGTGGCCGATGTCCCGGTGCGCATGATGCTGGCCAACGACGAACTGCGCACCGTGCTCGTGAGTATCCACATGTCCTTGCGTGCGGCGATCGATGCCGTCAGCTTCGAAGGCGTGCTGGAGACGCTGCGCATCGCGCACGACGCGCTGTCGTCGCTGCTGGGGCGCGCGCCGAAGATCGGCGTCGCCGGCCTCAATCCGCACGCGGGGGAGGGGGGGCTTTTCGGGACGGAGGAGCGCGACATCATCGCGCCGGCCATTGCGGCCGCACGTGCCCAGGGTATCGCCGCCGACGGGCCGCACGCGCCGGACACCGTCTTCATGCGCGCCCGCGCCACTGCGCAGCATGCCGGCGAGTTCGACGTGGTGGTCGCGATGTATCACGACCAGGGCCTGATCCCGGTCAAGTACATGGGCGTGGAGAAGGGCGTGAACGTGACGCTGGGGCTGCCGCTGGTGCGCACCAGCCCCGATCACGGCACCGCCTTCGACATTGCGGGCAGCGGCCGCGCAGATGCGAGCAGCCTGATCGAGGCGATCCGGATGGCGCGCGTGCTGGCCTTCAGGGGCGCTTGAGGCTGTCGCGGATCTCGCGCAGCAGCACGATGTCCTCGGGCGGAGCGGCCGGCGGTGGTGCTGGCTCGCCCGTGCGGCGCAGCCGGTTGATCTGCTTGACCATCAGGAAAATGATGAAGGCGAGGATCGCGAAGTTCACCGCGATGGTGATGAAGTTGCCATACGCCAGCACAGGCACGCCGGCCTTCTTGAGATCGGCCAGGTTGTTGGCCACGCCGGGCGGTATCGTGCCCAGTACCACGTAGAGGTTCGAGAAGTCGAGCTTGCCGAACACCAGGCCCACCACCGGCATGATGATGTCGGCCACGACGGAATCGACGATCTTGCCGAAGGCGGCGCCGATGATCACGCCGACCGCGAGATCGACCACGTTGCCCTTGACGGCGAACTCGCGAAATTCCTTCAGGAAACTCATTGGCCTACCTCGCGTGCTTGTTGTTGGACCGCGGCAGTATAGAGGGCCACCTGGCCTGGGCCCGCGCCTCGCGCTCGCGTTGAATTCGCTTGTGACGCTCCGCTACAATCGTCGGTTGACCCAAGCCCCCATCGAAGAAGACTGAGGACCCCCATGAGTGACATCTCCGTCGGCCGCCAGCGGATCGACAGCAGCAAGCGGACGTGGTTGATCGCATCAGGCTGTGCCGGCGCAGTGGGCGGAGTGGCCACCGCCATCCCGTTCGTCAGCACCTTCCAGCCTTCTGAAAAAGCCAATGCCGCCGGCGCACCGGTCGAGGTCGACATCGGTGGCCTGCAGCCGGGCGAGAAGCTGACCGTCGAATGGCGCGGCAAGCCGGTGTGGATCCTCAAGCGTTCTGCGGCCCAGCTCGCCGAGCTGCCCAAGCTCGACGGCCAGCTCGCCGATCCCCAATCCAAGCGCAACCCCGACGAGTTCACTCCCGAGTACGCGCGCAACGAGAACCGCTCGATCAAGCCCGACGTCCTGGTGGTCGTCGGCATTTGCACCCACCTCGGCTGCTCGCCGATCGACAAGCTCCAGGCCGGCCCGCAGCCCTCGCTGCCCGACGACTGGAACGGCGGCTTCCTCTGCCCCTGCCACGGTTCGACCTTCGACCTGGCCGGCCGCGTCTTCAAGAACAAGCCGGCGCCCGACAACCTGCCGGTGCCGCCGCACATGTACCTCTCCGACACGCGCCTTCTGATCGGCGAAGACAAGAAGGCCTGAGGAGCAAAAGGAACATGGCTGAATTCAAGGAAATCTCGCCCAACGCCCCCGCCGGCGAAAAGCTGCTGAACTGGGTCGACAACCGCTTCCCGCTGACCAAGCTGTGGAACGACCAGTGGGGCCAGTACTACGCGCCGAAGAACTTCAACTTCTGGTACATCTTCGGCTCGCTGGCCATGCTGGTCCTCGTGATCCAGATCGTGACCGGCATCTTCCTCGTGATGCACTACAAGCCCGATGCGGCGCTGGCCTTCGCCTCGGTCGAGTACATCATGCGCGACGTGCCCTGGGGCTGGCTGATCCGCTACATGCACTCGACGGGTGCCTCGGCTTTCTTCATCGTCGTGTACCTGCACATGTTCCGCGGCCTGATCTACGGCAGCTACCGCAAGCCGCGCGAGCTGATCTGGATCTTCGGCTGCGCCATCTTCCTGTGCCTGATGGCCGAGGCGTTCATGGGCTACCTGCTGCCCTGGGGGCAGATGAGCTACTGGGGCGCGCAGGTGATCGTGAACCTGTTCTCCGCCATTCCCTTCGTCGGTCCCGACCTGGCCCTGCTGATCCGCGGCGACTACGTGGTGAGCGACGCCACGCTCAACCGCTTCTTCAGCTTCCACGTGATCGCGGTGCCGCTGGTGCTGCTGGGCCTGGTGGTCGCACACCTGATCGCCCTGCACGAGGTCGGCTCGAACAACCCAGATGGCATCGAGATCAAGGCCAAGCGCGGTCCCGACGGCCATCCGCTCGACGGCATCCCCTCGCATCCCTACTACACGGTGCATGACATCTTCGGCGTGGTGGTGTTCCTCACCATCTTCTCGGCGGTGATCTTCTTCGCGCCCGAGGCCGGCGGCTACTTCCTGGAGTACAACAACTTCATCCCTGCCGATTCACTGAAGACGCCGAACCACATCGCGCCGGTCTGGTACTTCACGCCCTACTATTCGATGCTGCGCGCGATCACCGGCGAGATGATGTATGCGCTGATCGCCTGCGTGATCGCGGCCGCCGTCTTCGGCGTCTGGAAAGCGCGGGTCGCCGCAATCTTCAAGGCCGTCATCGTGATCGTCGCCGTCGGCGTCGCCGCCATGATGCTGTCGATCGACGCCAAGTTCTGGGGCGTGGTCGTGATGGGCGGCGCGGTCATCATCCTGTTCTTCCTGCCCTGGCTGGACCACAGCCCGGTGCGCTCGATCCGCTACCGTCCGAGCTGGCACTGGTACCTGTACGGCCTGTTCGTCATCAACTTCGTGGTCCTCGCCTACCTGGGCGTACAGCCGCCCTCGCCGATGGGCGAGCGCGTGTCGCAGGTGGGTACGCTCTTCTATTTCGGTTTCTTCCTGCTGATGCCGTGGTGGAGCCGCATCGGCGAATTCAAGCCGGTGCCCGAGCGCGTGACGTTCCACGCGCACTGAGAGAGCCGGAGCACACAGCAATGAAGAAACTGATCCTCACGTTGATTGCAGCGCTCGGCATCGTGGCCGGCGCGAATGCCGCCGAGGGCGGCATCGCCTGGGACAAGGCGCCGAACAAGACCAACGACCTGGCCGCCCTGCAGAATGGCGCCAAGCTGTTCGTCAACTACTGCCTCAACTGCCATTCGGCGGCGTTCATGCGCTTCAACCGGCTGCAGGACATCGGCATCACCGAGCAGCAGATCAAGGACAACCTGCTGTTCACGACCGACAAGGTCGGCGAGACCATGAAGGCCAACCTCGACCCGGCCCAGGCCAAGGCCTGGTTCGGCGGCGTTCCGCCCGACCTCACCCTGGTCGCCCGCTCGCGCGCCGGCCACGGCGGCTCCGGGGCCGACTATCTCTACACCTACCTGCGCACTTTCTACCGCGACGACACCAAGGCGACCGGCTGGAACAACCTGGTGTTCCCGAGCGTCGGCATGCCCCACGCGCTGTGGGAGCTGCAGGGCGATCGCCGCCCGGTCTTCGACAAGGTCGAGTCCCATGGCCATGCGGCCGAGGTGTTCAAGGGCTGGGAGCAGGTCGCGCCCGGCACCATGACGCCGCTCCAGTACGACCAGGCGATGGGCGACCTCGTGGCCTACATGCAGTGGATGGCCGAGCCGGCGCAGAACACCCGCATCCGCGTCGGTGTCTGGGTCATGCTGTTCCTGGTCATGGCGCTGGTCTTCGTGTGGCGTCTCAACGCCTCGTACTGGAAAGACGTGAAGTAACAGAGGGAACGCGGCCCGGCTTTTGCGGGCACGCGTCCTTGCGGAGTGGGTTGCCGAGAGCAACCCACTCTTTTTAGTTTTTAGGAGCCTTAAGCCATGATGGTCTTGTATTCAGGAACGACCTGCCCCTTCTCCCATCGTTGCCGCTTCGTGCTGTTCGAAAAAGGCATGGACTTCGAGATCCGCGACGTCGATCTCTACAACAAGCCCGAGGACATCAGCGTGATGAACCCGTACGGCCAGGTGCCGATCCTGGTCGAGCGCGACCTGATCCTCTACGAGTCGAACATCATCAACGAGTACATCGACGAGCGCTTCCCGCATCCCCAGCTGATGCCCGGCGACCCTGTCGACCGTGCCCGCGTGCGCCTCTTCCTGCTCAATTTCGAGAAGGAGCTCTTCGTCCATGTTTCCACGCTCGAGAACCGCAGTGCCAAGGGCAACGAGAAAGCGCTGGAAAAGGCCCGCTCGCACATCCGCGACCGGCTGACCCAGCTCGCGCCCGTGTTCCTCAAGAACAAATACATGCTCGGCGACAATTTCTCGATGCTGGATGTCGCCATTGCGCCGCTGCTCTGGCGCCTCGATTACTATGGCATCGACCTGAGCAAGAACGCGGCACCACTGCTGAAGTACGCCGAGCGCATCTTCTCGCGCCCGGCCTACATTGAAGCGCTGACGCCGTCCGAAAAGGTCATGCGCAAGTAAACGCCGAACGCTGCTGCTTTTCCATGATCAATGCGCTGGAGTCCTCTTCGACCCGCCCGTACCTGATCCGGGCGCTGTACGAATGGTGCACGGACAACGGCTTCACCCCCTACGTGGCGGTGCAAGTCGACGATACCGTGCAGGTGCCGCGCGAGTATGTGAAGAACGGCGAGATCGTGCTGAACATCAGCTTCGATGCGACCAGCTCGCTCAAGCTGGGCAACGACTTCATCGAGTTCAAGGCCCGCTTCGCGGGTACCGCGCGCGAGATCAGCGTGCCTGTCGGCCGCGTGATCGCCATCTATGCGCGCGAGAACGGGCAGGGCATGGCCTTTCCAGCGCCGGCTCCCGCCGCGGCGCCGGCCGATGCCGGCGGCACGCAGGCCGGCCTGGCAGCGCCCGCGGCGCGCGCGCCCTTGCGCGATGCCTCCCGCGGCACGGAAGCCGATGCCGGCAAGGTGGTGCACCTGATCAGCGGCGAGGGCGCGGCGGAGGATGCCACGGCAACGCCGACCGCATCCACGCCTTCGGACCCGGAAGATCCACCGCGGCCGCCGGGTGCGGGCGGTTCGCGCCCTTCGCTGAAACGAATCAAGTAAGCAGCAGAAGCGACCGGACGGCGCCGCGCGGGGCGCCGTTAGAATCAACGCCCATTCCGATGCCGCTTTAGCTCAGTTGGTAGAGCAACCGCCTTGTAAGCGGTAGGTCGTCAGTTCGATTCCGACAAGCGGCACCACAAACAAGCCCAGATGAGTCCAAGACCATCCGGGCTTTCCTCTTTCTCCCTCTGGAAACCCACGATGATTGTCCGATGTCGTCCGGGTAATCATAGTTGAATCCGGGGGCACATGGGGGCATCAATGGGGGAACATGGCAAAGGGCAGGGGGCACAACAGCAGTTTGCGCATGGCACGACAGGGACAACTCATCAGCGGTAGAGGAGGGCGTGTTGGCACCCTACCAGCAGTAGACTTCGCGAAGCCCAAAAAGTACGGACAAGCAAGGAGCGAGGAGCTATGTCAAAGGCGGCGCCATGAAGATCACACGAAACGCTGACGCCGCGCCACGCGGGGAGATGTCGTGGGAGACCCGCTGGGATGGCCCTGACAAGGGCCTAATCGTGAGTTGGGAACGAGGTCGCGAGAAGCGCCGCGAAGACCCTGGGCTTGCTGCTCGCGCGGTTGCAGGTGAACTCGTTGTACTCCCGTGGAAGGGCGGCGTCGAGAGGGCGATCAAGGCCAGAAAGTACGGGCCCTTTCACTACCTCGCTATGTGGCAGGGGCTGCGCGGTGATCCACTCGAAATCGATACCAGTGCTGAGGTCACATTGGTGTGCTCGAAGTTTGGTGTGTCGGTGACGTTCACCGCGGATGACAGCAAGTACCGCAATGCGGTCTGAGAGCGCCATGGACTTCACGGTGATCGATGTGGAGACTGCAAACGCGGACATGGGGTCCATTTGCCAAATCGGCATCGCCCGCTTTGCGCATGGAGAACTCGCAGAGGCATGGTCCAGCCTCGTGGACCCTGAGGAGCACTTCGACCCGATCAATGTATCGATTCACGGCCTGACTCACGAGCATGTGGCTGGACATCCGAACTTTGCCGCCGTCGCGGGAGAGCTTCGGAGACGCCTAGAGAACACTGTTTGCGTCTGTCACACGCATTTTGACCGGGTGGCGCTTTCCCGAGCCCATGAGAAATACACGCAGCCCTCGTTTTCAATCTCGTGGCTCGACAGTGCCCGTGTCGTTCGTCGGACGTGGCCCGAGTTCTCACGCAGCGGGTATGGCCTGGCGAACGTCTGCGCAAAGTTGGGCTACTCGTTTGCTCATCATGACGCCCTGGAAGACGCGAAGGCGGCCGGCTTCGTCCTCGTTGCCGCTATGCGTGAATCCAAGCTGGACCTTGCTGGATGGATGCATCGAGTCCGCTTGCCGATCAACCCTGGCATGTCTTCCTCTGGCGCCCCCGTCGCTCGCGAGGGGAACCCTGAGGGGCCGCTCCACGGCGAAGTCTTAGCCTTCACGGGTGCGCTCTCTGTGCCTCGGGCTCAGGCTGCAGACGTGGCGGCAAGGATCGGCTGCGAAGTTGCCCCAGGCGTGACCAAGCGTACAACACTCCTCGTTGTTGGGGATCAGGATGCATACAAGCTGGCGGGCCATGAAAAAAGTTCCAAGCATCGCAAGGCCGAAGAGATGGTCCAGCATGGGCATCGCTTGAGAATCGTCCGAGAGTCGGACTTCTTCGCGATTGCTGAAGCTTGCGCCGAAGGCTCATGAATTCGCGGATGCACTTGGCAGGGGAGGCGGCGCCGGCCGTCAGGCAGTGCCTGGAACTTATCGGGCAGTTTGAGGCCAAGTTCGGCAAGAGCCCACTGGTGGACCCCGACTCGATGCCCCGTTCGGTATGGATCGGCCTGATGAAGCAAGCCATGGAGGCCGGCGATATACCGGCGCAACTGCGCGACCGGATGGGCTTCGTGACCAGCGTGCGGGAGGGTTGCGCGATGACCAATGACGACCCGAACCGGCCTGAGACGGAGGAGGACGGGAAGAAGGCTGGGGCGCTGCGGATGGCGCGGTTCAGGCACCATAACGAGCAACTCTCGTTCGGCTCCCGGGCCGATCCCGCACCCCCAGAGGAGCCGCGGCGTCGCAAGGCCAGAGCTCTTGGCATGTTCGAGGAACGCAACCTGGAGGGCGACGACGAGATGGTGATCGGCAAGTCGGGGCCGCTGCCGCCGAACGTCAAGTGGCCGTTTCCGAAGGCGGCCGAATAGCCCGTGAGGCCCGATGGAATGGCACGCCGCCCGCGCCGTCGAGCAACAAGGAACAAACTACGACCATGCCCCTGAAGAAGATGACCCGCGGGGATGTGAAGGCGTGGCTCGGCAGCGGGCTTGTGCTGCCCGCACAGAAGCCG
>NZ_LMTS01000298.1:15464-15996 GCF_001541225.1 Variovorax sp. WDL1
CGCTCGCCTCGAAGCAGCAATCTCCGGCCGCGCCAGCGAAGACGGAGACGGCGGCGCACGCGCCGGCCGCCCGCCGGGCCAGGCCGCGATGGACGGGGGGCTTGTGAACTTGCGTCGCTGGCTCCGCTATCGCGCCGCTCTGAAAAGGCGCAAGGCCCGGCACGCCAATCCGATGCTGCGACTGCTCGCGGCGATGAGGCGCGAGTCTCGCGTCTCGCCGCCGCCCTCGACTTCGACGCCAGGGTTCCGGTGCGGGTACGTCATGCTTCAGCTGGCGAAGGAGCGGCGCGACGCCGGTTTCCCACCGCGATGAAGCGCCTATTTAACGTCATCATAGCCGCCGCCACTAGACGGGGCCATTGCCGCAAAGACGCGCAGTGGTGGCTCCCGTATCGCGATGGTTCGTCTCGGTCAGGCCCCAAGTCCGGGGCAGATCAAGTGACTCGGCATGGAAACGTCTGTATGTGGCGGACTCTGGCGACGATAGACTAGCCTAGCTACTTTCCGGCGCAAAAATGCCGTTTTGAGATTC
>NZ_LMTS01000006.1 GCF_001541225.1 Variovorax sp. WDL1
TATCTATGAGATGTCAAGCTCAATCTGAAGGGTGAGGAGGTTTGCGAGCTTTGCGGACACCTGGGCGCCGTGAAGGTTGTTGCAGGCTCTGTTGCCAAGGGAGGCAATGGGAGTCTTGGAGCATGCGCACTTCGCCAGGAGCAAGGGGCTGCATGGCTGGGAGAGATTCGCTTTGCAGCACCTCGGGCAGTGACTTGACCGGCCGGCTTGGGTCGGCAGTGCCGTAGTAGGGGCTGCGAGGTTGACCCTTGGTAGACGAACGCCTGCGACAGCCGGTGACGCTCACGCGCAGGCGAGCGAGTTTGTCGGCAGTGGCTTGTGGTGTGGCATAGCGATAAGGTTCATTTTTGATCAACATGTGCCAAGCGATCTCGGCGAGCTTGCGTGCGGTGGCGATCACGGCGACGTTGCGATGCTTGCGCGTGGCGAGTTTGCGGAAGAAGTGGCCCAGTGGTCCTGGGTGAGAGGCTACGCACTGGGCCGCCTCCGACAGCAGCCAGCGCGCCTGGGAGTTGCCATGCTTGGTGATGGGGCCGTGGTAGCAGTGCTCGGCGCTTTGGTGGGTGGAAGGAACCAAGCCGAGGTAGGCCGCCAGATGCGCTGGCGTGCGGAATCGATCGATATCGCCGATGGCCGCGATGAGTCCCTGGGCTACCGTCACGTTCACGCCGGGCAGGGTCATGAGCAGGCGCACAGCAGGGTCGTTCCATGCGAGCTGATCGATCGGCTGCTGCAGTTGTGAGATTTCCTTCTCGATCGTATCGAGCAACACCAGCAAAGTGTCGAGCTCGCCGCGCGCGCAAGGCGGCAGGCTCAGCTCGGCCAGCCATTGCCGGGCGGCGTAGCTGAACAGGCACGCCGGTGCGACGATCAGGCGCTGCGCGAGCAGCGAGTGGATGCGGTTCTTCAGCCGCGTGCGATCGCGCACGAGGACGCTGCGCCGGTGAGCCAGCGCCCGCGCTTGGCGCGTGGCGGCGTCGGGTTGCCATACGCGCGGCAGGAAGTCTGTGCGCAGCAGTTGCGCGAGCACCAGCGCATCGACGCGGTCGCATTTGATCTTGGCCGAAGCGATCGCCTTGGTGCGCATCGGATTGGAGACCACCACTTCGTCCACCAGCGGGGTGAGCACGTCGACCACGGCCCAGGTGTTGGTGGTGGCTTCCAGCACCACCTTGCACGGGTGCGGCAGCGAGCCGATGAACGCGCTCAGGCGCTGCGCGGAAAGATCGAACCTGGCGCGCTTGACGATTTGCCCGTCTTCGTCGAGCAGGCAAGCGGCAACGACCTTTTTGTGTACATCAATTCCCAAGTAGTGCATAAACTGCTCCTTGGCGTGCCGGGCCATGGGACTGACGCCGCACCGTTCTTCAGCATGAGCTGCGAGCTCGCGTGCGCTGAGACCATGGGCACGATGGGTTGGTTACAGGGTTCAACAGCACCTATCTATCCGTGCTCGAGGCACATCCGGACGGGCCGCGGGGGAGCGCAGATACGACGGCGGGCTCAAAGCCCATAGCTATAGTCGCGCTTCCCTGCCAGTCGCTGAACCCGGCACGCCACCTGCTCTTGCGCCTGCCCCATTCCCGGAGCATTCCAGCGTAGCCCCAACGGCGCGCCGATGTAAGCATGTCAGGTA
>NZ_LMTS01000304.1:0-6460 GCF_001541225.1 Variovorax sp. WDL1
CTCAAGCCAACCGGCCTCCTCGAATCCCGGTGCGGTTCAGTCCTCTGCCGCGGCCTACTACTTCTATGCGACGCAGTTCATCTCGGTGTGGTGCTTTTTTGCCGCGCTGTTGAGCGCGGTGGTCGACCTCCAGTTTGCACTGCGCGGGGACAAGCGCCTCAGCGTCATTGGGAATAAGGACCGGTCACACAACGGTCGAACCGAAATTTTGGAGAAAGAGCATGCGCAAACTACTGACAGTACTGACAGCAGCGCTGGCGCTGAGCGTCACCGGTTGCGGCTACAACACCTTTCAAACCACCGACGAGCAAGTCAAGGCGGGGTGGTCGGAGGTTGTCAACCAATACCAGCGCCGTGCAGACTTGATCCCCAATCTCGTCAACACCGTCAAGGGCGAGGCGAAGTTCGAGCAGGACACCCTGACGAAGGTGATCGAAGCGCGTTCAAAAGCCACCTCGATCCAGGCCACCCCGGAGTTGATCAACGACCCGGCGGCTTTCCGGAAATTCCAGCAGGCGCAGGGCGAATTGACGGGCGCATTGTCGAGGCTGATGGCTGTTTCGGAAAACTATCCGAACCTCCGGGCCAACCAAGGGTTCCGGGACCTGTCGACGCAGTTGGAAGGAACCGAGAACCGCATCACGGTGGCGCGCAACCGCTACATCAAGTCGGTGCAGGACTACAACGTGACGGTGCGATCCTTTCCGTCCAACCTGACAGCGATGGTGCTGGGCTACAAGGAAAAGCCGACCTTTGCAGTTGAGAACGAAAAGGAAATCGCCAAGCCGCCCAGCGTCGGATTCGATGCCGCATCGGGCAAGTCCGCAGGCGCTGCTTCGGGAGCGGCCAAGTGATCATCGGGAGTGCCGCGAGCGGGATCGGGAAAGCGCTACTGCTTGCCTTCGCGTTGTGCTGGTCCAGCTTCGCGGCAGCGCAGGTGCCCGTGCCGCCGTTGACGGGACATGTCACTGACCAGACCGGCACGCTCACCGCGGAGCAGACGGCTTCCCTGGAGCAAACCTTGACAGCGTTCGAAGCCAGGAAGGGAAGTCAGCTTGCCGTCCTGATGGTCGCTACCTCAGCCCCGGAAGAAATCGAGCAATTCGCCTTGCGTGTGGCAGAGCAATGGAAGCTCGGACGAAAGAAAGTCGATGACGGCGCCATCCTAGTCGTTGCCAAAGACGACCGCGCGCTGCGCATCGAGGTGGGATACGGCCTGGAAGGGGCGCTCACCGATCTCACCAGCAAACGCATCATCAGCGAGACCATCCTGCCGCGATTCAAGAGCCAGGACTTCCATGGCGGGATCAAGGCGGGGGTCGGGCAAATCATCCGCGTCATCGATGGTGAGCCCTTGCCGGAGGCGGGTAACAAGTCGACCGGAAGCATCGGCGATGTTCAGCAGTACCTCCCGGTGCTCTTTATTGTTGCCCTGGCCTTGGGGGGCCTGCTACGCGCCAAGCTGGGCAAAGTTCCGGGCTCGTTGGTCACCGGCGGCGTCGTCGCGGTGATTGCCTGGTTCGTCGTCGGCGCCCTGTCGATGGCGTTGGTTGCTGGTGTGATCGCGCTGTTCGTCACACTGGTGGGCGGCGGCATGGTTGGGCATGGATTCGGCGGGTACTACGGCGGCGGCGGGCGTGGTGGTCGTGGTGGTGGTGGCTTCAGCGGCGGTGGTGGCGGCTTTGGCGGCGGCGGTGCGACGGGGAGGTGGTAGCTATGAAGATCAAACGCATCCTGAAGCACTTGCTGGCAACTGACTGGCAGGTCGGACGGGTCTTTCCCCGCGGCACATTGATCAAGATCGACGAGGCCATCAAAGCAAGCGAGACCGCCCATGCCGGAGAGATCCGTTTTGCGGTCGAGGGGGCGCTGGATGGCGCGCCGCTGTTCAAGGGGCAATCGGCCCGAGACCGCGCGATCGACCTGTTCTCGCAACTGCGTGTGTGGGACACCCAACACAACACGGGCGTGCTGATCTACCTGTTGCTTGCGGATCGGGCCGTCGAGATCGTCGCCGATCGCGGGATTCAAGCGAAGGTGGACTCGCAGGAATGGAACAAGGTTTGCCGCCAGATGGAAACAAAGTTCAGGCAATCGAACTTTGAGGGCGGTGTGGTGAGCGGTGTGCAGGCCGTAACGCAGCATCTGGTGAAGCATTTTCCTGCTGATTCCCGCAACGTGAATGAGCTGCCGGACAAGGCGGTGGTGCTGTGAGGCGGGTCCATCCTTTCTTGTGGAGTGCTCAATGTCAAGAAAGCTCATCGTATTGGGTGGTTGACGCCGTCGCACAGATTGCCGTCCTGGCTGCAGCCTGCTCAACCTCTGCCGCGGCGGGAAAGGTCTGCGTCGCCGATGAGGGGTCGAACACCGTCAGCGTCATCGACGCGGCAACCTTCAAGAAGATCGGCAGCATCCCGGTCGGTCAGGGCGCGCACAACGTGCAGGTCGCTCCCGACGGCACACGGGTCTGGATCACCAACAATGGCGAGCCTGCCAAGGCGGCCGAAAAGATGCCGCCCGAAGGAATGGCGAAGTCCGAGCACGCGGCGATGGCTGGCGCCGGAGCCGTATGGGCCATCGACACAACCACCGACAGGTGGTCGGAAAGGTGCCGGTCGGGATGCATCCCGCCCATGTCGTGGTGGCGGGCGATGGCCGCCACGCCTATATCACGAGCGGCGGCGAGAACAGCGTCAGCGTGGTGGACACTGCTGCGCAACGGGTCGTCGAACGATCCCGGTCGGCGCGTCCCCGCATGGCATACGTATCAGCCCGGACGGCAATGAGGGCTGGGTCGCCAACCTCAAGGGTGGCACGGTCTCGGTGATCGACACCGAAAGCCGAAAGCAAGTCGCGCAGATCGCCGTCGGCAAAGTGCCGGCACAGGTCGGCTTCACGCCCGACGGCCGGCTGGGTTTCGTGTCGCTGTCTGGGGAAAATCGGGTTGCGTTGATCGATCCGGCGAGCCGAAAGGATATCCGCAAAGTGTCAGTCGGGGCGGTGCCGAACCAGCTGTACGCTACGCCCGACAGCCGCCTGCTCCTGGTAGCCAACCAAGGCACGGCGAAGAAGCCCGGCCAGACCGTGAGCGTCATCGACCTGCGGACCTTCAAGTCGGTGGCGACGGTCGAGACCGGGTCAGGGGCTCACGGGGTGGTGGTCGATCGCGATGGACGCCATGCCTTCGTGACCAATACCTACGCGAACACCGTCTCCGTTCTCGATGTCGGCGACCGCAAGGTCATTGCCACCGTGCCCGTGGGCAAAGCGCCCAACGGCATCGGCATGACGCCATATTAGGAGCTGCCTCATGCAGCCTACGCCTACGCCTTCGCGTTTGCGGCCGTCCGGCAAGGTGTTCGTCGTCTGCGGTCTCTGGCTCGTTGCGCTTAGGCGCGTACTTCCTGTTCCTGCGCCCCGCCTTGCTGCCCGAAGATCCGCGCTTCATCGGCAGCTCTCTCGAATCGATGCGTTCCGCCGCGCCCGGCCTCGAGCGTTGGCTCGGCCATGTGTTCAACGTCATGGGCGGGTTCATGGTCGCCACCGGCGCGATGACGGTTCCCGTGGCATGCCGCCTGCTCGCAAGGGTGGAACGCGGGACGTTGACGGCCCTTTCGGTGGCGGGTGCCGCCAGCGTGGCGCTGATGAGCGCGACGAACTTCCTGTTGTATTCGAACTTCCGCTGGCTGCTGCTGCTGCTGCTGCTGCTGCTGCTGCTGCACTGTTATAGCTCGCCGGCCTGCTGTGCTATGTGCGGGAGGGTGCCGCTTCTTGAAGGCGGTCAAGCGCGCCAGCGCCGCCCTCGCAGGCTGCACGTCGATGTACCGGCTACGGGGCCCTTCTGCCTCTGCTGCCAGCTTGGTTGACCCCGCTGATGCCGGGACGCAACTGCCCCCGAAATCTCTCGTCACGTCGGCTTTCTCACCGGTGTGTTGTGCTGGTCGGTCACCCTTGTGGGGACTCGTCTAGGATCGGCTAGGGAGAGGGCGAATCCTGATCACCGGGCTTGTCGGCTTCGTGGCCAGCCTGCTGCTTCTGCTCATCCCCGCATTGGCCGGTCTGTGGGGAATCTACGCGCTACGCGGGACGGCCGGCTTCTTCGTCGCGGCGGGCGTTCCTGTGGTTTCAGCGTTGGTTGCCCAATACACGCCCGCGGATCGTCGCGCGCGGCGTTTCGCGCGGCTGGGCGCCATGTCGCTGCTCGGGTTACTGTTCGGCCCGGCACTGAACGTGGTGGCCGATGGGGTCGGGTCGTGGGTAAGCGGCGGAGCGGCGTCCCCGGCGCTCTCGGCGCGGGGCGCGCGGTTCTCTCTGCTCTGCTCCGCGGAGTGATGATGTTGGGTCTTGCGGTGACGCTGCCAGCGTCACACGCACCCGACGCGGCAGCGCAGAGCAATCCGGTGAACTCCTCCCAGGGCCGCCCTGCGGCGCTGTTGTGCCTCAACGGGGCGCTGCTGTTCGTGCTGGCGGGGTTTGAGGTGGGCATCGTGTTGCATGGGCAGCAACAGGACGGCCAGTCCTCGCGTCAGGCCGCGATGATGTTCGCCGAGTGCAGCCTCGTGATGCTGGGCGTCAACGCACTGCTCTTCTTCACGTCCCTGTTGGGAAAAGATTTCGGCACTTATCCTGATAGGCGCAGGGCTGATCCTGGCGATGGTCGGGCTGGCGGTGGTGGCCTGGCATGCCTCCGACGTCTGGATGTAAGTGGGCATCAGCTTGACCTCTGCGGGCACAGGCCTGGTGCTGCCGGCCGGCATGGTGGTCGGCAAGCGCCGCCGTATCCAACCCACGCGCCAACCTCCTGGCTGCCAAAGGCAGCCAGGAGTACCTTTAAATACGACGAGACAACATCAGGATATCGCTAGCTAGTTGGGACAGCGTACAGACGCGCGGGCTCACCGCGCGCACCCTGCGAGCAGGAGTCCACCATGACCAACGGAGATACCAATTGCAGCTCGGCTTGATCCGATATGGTCGGATGGGCGCCAGCGTGACGAGGCGCTTGCTGAAAAAAGGCCACCCCTGCGTCGTCTATGACATGCAGCCGGCGGGCAGTCTCCAATCTGCTGATCGACGGCGCCGCCGGGGCCGCGTCGCTTCAGGATATGGTCTCCCAGATGCCGAAGCCTCGTGCGATCTGGCTGATGGTTCCAGCGGCAATAGTCGACGAAGCGCTCCGCGACCTCGTGCCGCTGCTCGCAGCGGGCGCCGAAGAGGGCTTCCTGCACTGCGGCCCCCATGGCGCCGGCCACTTCGTGAAGATGGTCCACAACGGCATCGAATACGGCGTCATGGCGGCGTACGCCGAGGGCTTGAACATCCTTCGCAACGCCAACGCCAGCAAGGGGACCGGCAAGCGCGATGCGGAGAGATGAACCTGCCCGAGATCACCGAAGTCTGGCGCCGCGGCAGCGTGATCGGCTCCTGGCTGCTCGATCTGACCGCCGCGGCGTTGCGGAAAGACCCCGACCTTACAAGCTACAGTGGCCGCGTCTCCGATTCGGGCGACGGACGCTGGACGATCCAGGCGGCCATCGACGAAGCGGTTCCCGCGCATGTTCTCAGCGCGGCGCTGTACGACCGATTCGCCTTGCAGGACAAGGCCGACTTCGCCAACCAGATCCTGTCGGCGATGCGGCACCAGTTTGGCGGCCATGTCGGGGAGCCGGGCGCATGACAGCGCCAGGGGAGGATGGCGGCCACCCGGATCAGTCCCCTAGAGCCGGCCAGCCGGCGCCGCCCTCGCTGCTCATCGACCTGGTCAAGCTTGTTGCCGCATGCTGCGCTGATGCGCCCGATCCTGCCGTCGCGGCGCAGCGCGTCCCTTATCCAAGTGGCCGTGGATCGGGGCGCCTGCGTTCAAGTTTTTCCTCGCGCCTGGGGCGCGGCGCGAAGCGTGGTCTGTGCGGCACGGCACGGCAACCGGCGCGTACCCTCAGCCAAGCCTTTTAAACCCAGGGACTGCCGACCGCAACCGCTGTGTCGATCGGCGAGCCGGTCAAAGAAGCGCCGCCGTAGATTGTTAGAGGATTGAGGGATGAAGAGTCATCGCGAGCGCCCCGAGCGTCCGCGAGCGGCGCGCGATGTGCATTCAGATTACAAAATTGTCATGTTCCGGCAAGCCTTTTGTCGTGTGTGGCTCCTACAGTTGAAACGTTGTGCGGCCTGCTAGGGAAATGCTGATCAATAGGTCGCGGCGGGCACGGCCCGTGCATGCGTGAAGAGACCGCAAGTCACAACACCACCGAGATGAACCAACGCAGCTTTGCCAGTGCCGAGTACGCGATGAAGAAGAAGCGCACGCGGCGCGAGAAGTTCTTGGCCGACATGGAGCGCGTGGTGCCGTGGGCGCGACTGATTGCCGTGATCGAGCCGCTCTACCCTACGAGCGGGCGCGTCGGCCGACAGCCGATCGGCGTTCCCAGGATGCTGCGCATGTACTGCCTCCAGCAGTGGTACG
>NZ_LMTS01000304.1:6470-6613 GCF_001541225.1 Variovorax sp. WDL1
CTTGGCCGACGAGGCATTGGAAGACGCGCTGTACGACAGCCAGGCGCTGCGCGACTTCGTGGGCATCGACCTGTCGCGCGAGTCGGTACCCGACGCCACCACGCTGCTGAAGTTCAGGCGACTGCTGCTGGACAACGACCTCA
>NZ_LMTS01000085.1:0-24864 GCF_001541225.1 Variovorax sp. WDL1
GGGGGGAATAAGGGGGGGGGCAGGTCAGGACGTGGGCGTGCCGATGATTCCCGCGCGTTCCATCTTTCGATGGCACGGTGGGTAGTCCATCACCGCGTAGTGCTGCGTGGCCCGGTTGTCCCAAATCGCCACGCTGTTGGGCTGCCAGCGCCAGCGCACCTGGTACTCGGGAATTGCGGCCTGGCTGATCAGGTACTGCAGCAGCGAGGACGAGCCCTGCACGAAGTCCTGCCCGTAGCGCACGTTGGCCGGCGTGTGGAAGTTGGTGAAGTGCGTGGTGAAGCTGTTGACGAACAGCACCTTCTCGCCCGTTTCGGGGTGGGTGCGAACCACGGGATGCTCGGCATCGGGGAACTGTGCCTTGAGCATCAGCCGCTTCTCGGCCGGCATGGCCGCGCCGAAGGTCGCCTCGATGCTGTGGCGCGCCCGCAGCGGGGCGATCAGCGTCTTGATGTGCTCGGGCAGCTTCTCGTAGGCCAGCGCCATGTTCGCCCACATCGTGTCGCCGCCCACCGGCGGGCACTCGACGCAGCGCAGCACGCAGCCCATCGGCGGCACTTCGCGCCAGGTCGCGTCCGTGTGCCAGCTGTTCTCGTAGCGATCGTTGGGCGCATCGGGCGTCTTGTAGATGCGCACCAGCCCGGGGTATTCCGGATCGCTGCCGGCGACCGGATGGTCTTCCAGTTCGCCAAAGCGGCGGGCGAAGGCCACGTGGTCCTCGCGACTGAACACCTGGTCGCGCAGGAACAGCACCTTGTGCCGCAACAGCGCCCCCTTGATCTCCGAAAACAACTCGTCGCCGCGAATCGCGTCGGCAAGGTTCACGCCATGGAGCTGTGCTCCGATGGCGCACGTCAGCGCTTCTATCTGCATGTCTTGTCTCCTTCTTTGCCCTGAACCTCAAGGGCCCGGGCAGTGATCGAACTGTAGGAGTCGCACCATGCCGGCGCTTTGCACTTCATGCCATTCGCTTGACATTTGATGCCAGAATCAACGCACCACTGAAAGGCTCCGCCATGGCCGCCCTGGTGCGCGCAGCCGCGCTGACGAACTTTTCCGAAGTTGCACAGGAGCTCGGGCTCGACCCCGGCGCAGCGCTGCGCCGGGCCGGGCTGCGCACCACGCTCATTCGCCAGCCCGACCAGCTGGTCGAAGCCGATCGGGTTGCGCGCCTCTTCGAGGGTGCCGCTCGCAAGACAGGTTGCGAGTCCTTCGGCCTGCGCATGGCAGCGCGGCGCCAGCTGTCGAACTTCGGCGTGGTCAGCCTGCTGCTCATGCATCAAGCCACGCTGCGCCAGGTGCTGCTCACGCTCATCGAGCACCTGCATCTGCTCAACGAGAGACTGGCCATCGAGGTCGAGGACGTCGGCAACATGGTCGTCCTGCGCGAGGAGCTGGCGCTTTCGGTGGCTGCCCCCCAGTCGATCGAATTGGCGATCGGCGTTCTCTACCGCATGGGCGAGGTCCTTCTCCAGGAGCGCTGGCGTCCGACCAGCGTGAGCTTCACGCACGGAGCGCCTGCAGACCCGGCGTTTCATCGCCGCTTCTTCAAATGCCGCATCGAGTTCAATGGCGCCTTCAACGGACTGGTGTGCCGCGCTGCCGATCTGGACGTGCCCAACCCGGCCGCCGACCCGGTGCTCGCCGAGTACGCCAGGAAGATGATTGCGGATCTCCCGGATGACCGGCAGCGCTCCATGGACGAGGAGGTTCGCAAGGCGATCTACCTGATGCTGCCGACGGGCCGTGCGACCTGCAAAGCCGTCGCGGCGGGCCTGGGCATCAGCATGCGCACCTTGCAACGGGAGCTCGATGGACGCGAGGTCACCTTCAAGGCGCTGATCAATGAAGTGAGGCAGGAACTCGCGCGCCGCTACGTCGCCAATACCCACCACAGCCTTGGCGAGGTCGCGGCGATGCTGGGCTACACCACGCACAGCGCGTTCACCCGATGGTTCGGCACCCAGTTTGGCTGTTCTCCGGAAGCGTGGCGCAGCCGGTCGGCACCGGCGACCAGTCCTGCCAGCACCAGGCGGAGCCCGCGTGCGAGGCGAGGCGCCGCATAGCGCCGGGGCACGTTGTGAGCGCCACGCTCGGCATCTGGATGAACGGCGAACTGTCGGCCACTGGAAGGTCGAGCGCGGCACCAGCACCTTGACCTACGCGAGCGAGTGGCTGCAGTCCGGCGGGGCCATGCGCAAGAACATCCCCGGCGGCCGATATCAGTCGGCTTGGTCTGAAAGTGGGCTGCACGCGCTGGCCGACTGAACGCAGCGGCAAATGGGTGCAAATGGGTGTGGTTTTGGGTAGGGCTATGATCCGCGCGGCCAAGCGGCCTCACGGCGGCTTCCTTCGCTCGCAAGCGCCTCAACCCAAAGGAAGGCAAGCCGATGTCGCACAAACCCGTGGGCTTGATCTATGGGGTCGACGAGACGCCGCCTCTCGGCGTCAACATCTTCAGCGGCCTGCAGCATGTCGGCCTGATGTCGATCTTCCTGGTCTACCCGGTGCTGATTGCGCAAGCGGCTGGCAGCACGGCGGAGGTCGCGGCAGCGATGGTCAGCGCCACGCTGATCGCGATGGCCGTCGGTACCGTGCTGCAGGTGATCACCGTGGGGCCCATCGGCTCCGGCTACCTTTGCCAGCCCTCGCCCAGCGTGGTCTACATCGTTCCCTCGCTCATCGCGGCGCGCAGCGGCGATCTATCGGCGGTCTTCGGCATGACGATCCTGGCGGGCCTCTTTGAAATGGCCTTGTCGCGCGTGCTGCCGCGCCTGCGTGCGCTCTTCACGCCCGAGATCACCGGCCTGGTGGTGCTGCTCGCCGGCATCTCGGTCGGCGTGGTCGGCTTGCGTACCGCACTGGGCGGCCCGCAAGCCGACACGCAGCCGGCGCAGATCGACCTGTTGCTGGGCCTGGGCACGCTCGCGCTGATGGTCGCCCTCAACGTCTGGGGCCGTGGCCGCATGCACGTGTTCAGCGTGCTGATCGGCCTGGGCGCCGGCTGCTTGATCGGCGCGGCCCTCGGCCGGCTCGATGTGCATGACGTGGCTCGGGTGGCGGCGGCACCGTTGCTGGCCTTGCCCGCCTTGGGACCGGTCGGCTGGTCCTTCGACGCGACGCTGGTGCTGCCCTTCCTGATCGCCTCGGTCGCCGCCGTGCTGAAGGTGATCGGCAACGTCACCACTGCGCAGAAGGCCAGCCAGGCCGGATGGGTACGCGCCGACATGCGCTCCATCAGCCGCGGCGTGCTGGCCGACGGGCTTGGCTCGGTCGCGGCCGGGTCGTTGGGCGCGCCCGGCATCAACTCTTCCACCGCCGCGGTCGGCCTGGCAACCGCGACCGGCGTCGTCAGCCGGCGCATCGGCTGGTCGGTCGCGGCGATCCTGCTGCTGTTCGCCTTCATGCCGAGGCTGGGCATGCTGTTCAACCTCATCCCGCGCCCGGTGCTCGGTGCGGCGCTGGTTTTCTCGTCCACCTTCATCGTCATCAACGGCTTGCTGATCATGACCTCGCGGCTGCTCGACGCGCGCAAGACATTGGTGATCGGCCTGGCAATCGTGTTCGGCCTGGCGGTTGAGATCTTCCCGGGGCTGCTGGTGGTCTTGCCGGCGGCGATGCGGCCTTCGTTCGGCAATTCTCTGGTGCTGGGCACACTGGTGGGACTTGGGCTGAACCTGCTGTTTCGCATCGGCCTGCGCCGCAGCGTATCGATGACGGTGGCACCGGGCGCCGTCGATCCGATAGCGCTGGAGCGGTTCCTCGACGAGCACGGGGCCGCCTGGGGGGCGCGCAGCGACGTCATCGCGCGCGCTAAGTTCAACCTGGTGCAATCGGTGGAGACGTTGGTGTCCCTTGGCGTTATCTCGGGTCCGCTCGAGATTGAAGCCTCGTTCGACGAGTTCAACCTCGACCTGCAGGTGTCGTACGAAGGTGCCGACCTCGAGCTGCCGCACCAGCGGCCGACGGTCGATGAGATTGTGGATTCGGAGGATGGAGAGCGGCGGCTTGCCGGCTTTCTGCTGCGGACCTTTGCGGATCGGGTGACTTCGCGGCGCTCGGGGCTGCGGGCGTCGGTTGCGTTTCATTTTGATCATTAGCTGGGCGGGTCCACAGCTGGGATGCGTGGCTACGGGCGAGAGCGCTGGAGCAGCGACCAGCCCGAGGGGGTGATCTCGGTGACTACCACGCCGACCTGTGGGCCACCGCCAAGTGGATCGACTACGACACGCAGTACAGCGTCGACATGACCTGCTTGGAACAGGGCACTGACGGCGAGGAGGTCGTCGTCACCCGTTAGGACATGAGGGAGAGGTTCGGTGGCGATGTGGCGGAGCAGGGTGCGCTCGTTGCGCTTCTGCTGGATGGGCGTTCGGGGTATGCCGAAGTGGTCATTTTTCACCGGGTGATCGTCATCAGGTGATGACGATAAGTCCACGGACTAGAGTGCTCATTTGACGCGGCGAAGGTGTTTGGCGTCGTTGCCAAACGGAACTGTCCACTATGCAGCGCAAGCAGTCGGCTGGATCGCTCGCATCGATCGGCAACAACCAGCCTGCCGCCGCCGCGTCCGGCGAACTGGATCATGCGGCGCAGGTTCTTCTCGCTGAAGCTGCCGCCGTGCTCGGCGCTCAATTGTCGTGACAGCGTTACGACAATCTGCTCGCCGTATCCCGCACGATCCCCGCCGAGCACCTCGGTGCGAATGCGTTGCCCGACGCGCCAGTACAGCAACCGCGCGACTGTCCGCAATCACCCGCCCGATCTCCGCCACGATCAGCCGCGCCAGCCCTTCGGTCTCAGAATCCAGCATCAGCAACCGCGGATTCGCCATCAACGCCCGCCGGATCGAAAGCATCTGCTGCTCCCCACCCGACAGCTGCTGTCCGCCCTGAGGAGGTCGCCATTGGGCTCACTGAGCTTTGCGCCCAGCCTCCTTGGCAGCACGATCGATCACGTCGGCGACTGTCTTCGGCTGGGTCAGGAAGACTGCATGGCTCGCCTTCACCTCTTGCACCGTGGCACCGATGCGCTTGGCCATCTTGTGCAACATCCGGACGTCAAACGCCTTGTCCTCCGTCGCAATCACAGCCCAGCTTGGCTTGGTTCGCCATGCGGCGTGATTGAGCTTGGTCGCAAACACCGACATGTTGATCGGCACCTGCGAGTCACGCAAGAACGCGGCGTCCGCATCGCTGGCATCGCCGGCGAACCCGATCTTGAACTTCTCCAGATTGACGAATCCGAATCCGTCGGCTTGCGTGTCGATCACGAAGTCAGGTGCCGTAAACCCAGCGTACTGGTCGCTCGTGGTCTCGCCGGCGTCGGGCGAAAGGGCGGAGACATAGACAAGACCCACCACCTTCGGGTCAATGCCCGCCTCGGTGATGACCGTGCCTCCCCAGGAGTGACCGACGAGGATGGTGGGGCCATTTTGGCGGGCGAGCACCCGCTGGGTCGCCGCCACATCGTCGGCCAAAGACGTCAGGGGGTTCTGAACAATGGTGACCCGGTAGCCTCGGCTGGTCAGCTCGTCATAGACACCACGCCAGCCCGAACCATCGGCAAAGGCGCCATGCACCAGCACAACGTTTTTTCGCCTGCACCGTTTGAGCATGGGCGCCGCCACCGGCGCCTACGATGCTGGCGGTCGTTGCAGCGACGATGAAGAGCTTGCGAATGTGTGAGTTCATTGGGTTCCTGTGAATTGGATGGAAAGAACCGAAATGGTAGGAAAAAGTGCGCTTAACAGGGTTGCAAAGATCACCCGTCGCGCGAAGCGTCAGGCGCATCGATCGCTGGTCCGCGAAACTACCTTTTGAGTTTTCCTGCAAGCGCGCAATAAATGTGCGCGACAAAAGGACGGCGAAGCACCAGTCTCTTCAGGCGCTTGTCGCCTGCCTCGCCTACACCGTGGGGACGGTCCCGCCGTCGATCAGGTGCTCCGAGCCTGAAATGGAACCTGCCCGTGGCGACGCCAGGAAGGCAATCAGATCGGCGACTTCCTGCGGCCTGGCCGGCCGGCCAAGCGGAATGCCGCCAAGCGATTGCATGATGATCTGCTTGCCGCCCTCGTAGTCCGTGCCAGCCTGTTCGGCAAGGCGCCGGGCCAGCGCCACCGACGCTTCGGTCTCGATCCATCCGGGCGACACGCGCAGCACGCGCACTCCCTTCGGCGTCACCTCTTTCGACAACGCCTTGCTATAGGTCGACAAGGCCGCCTTCGCCGCCGCATAGGCAGTCGTTGATTCCGGCAGTGGCAACAAGCGCTGGATCGAGCTGACGTGGATGATGACGCCCGAGCCCTGAGAGAGCATGGCGGGCAGCAGTGCACGATCGAGCCGCACGGCCGGCATGAGGTTCTGATTCAGTTCGGCGAACCACCGCGCATCGTCAAGGGCTGCAAAGCCGCCGCCCGGTGCGCTGGAGCCGCCGAGTACGTTGACCAGGATGTCGATGCCGCCCCAACGTTCGAGCACCGACTGCGCCACCTTGGCGGCACCCTCGGCCGTTGAAAGATCGGCGGCAACATGGATCACGTCCCCGGGCGACCGCGCGGGGGCGGAGCGCGCGGTGGTCATCACCTGCGCACCGGCATCGTGCAGAGCTTGAACGACAGCGGCGCCAACGCCTTTGGTACCGCCCGTGACCAGCGCGCGCAGACCCGCGAGTTGAAGATCAAAGCTCATGCTGTGACCTCCATCCATGCGATCAGGCCGCGGAGAACGACCGGGATTTGTTGATCAGCCGCGTCGCAGGCGGCAATCGGCTCGAGAAGATTCAGGGTGCTCATGGCGATGACTTCTTGGTGGTGAAGTCGTCAGAATGCGCTTCGGGTACAAATTAGGGAATCGCCCAGAATCTTCATGGGCTATGAAGAGATCCACACATAATGCGCGGCTCCGATTTCGCTGAATTGAAGGCCTTCTCCGCAGTGGTCGAGCGGGCAAGCTTCGCGCGAGCCGCGGAGCATCTGGGGCTCTCGCCTTCGGCGCTGAGCCAGACCATCCGCCAACTCGAAGAGCGGCTGGGTACACGACTGCTGAACCGCACCACGCGCAGCGTGGCTCCCACGCTCACCGGGACACAGTTGTATGCGCGCATCGCTCCGCTGTTCCGCGAGATGGCCGAGGCGGTAGACGAAGCAAGTGCGGCGGCTGGGCGGACGCGCGGCGCGTTGCGCATCAACACGCTGGGAATGGCTGCCCGGCAGGTCATCGCTCCAAGGCTGGGACGGTTTCATCGTGCTCACCCTGAGGTGGCACTGGATATCGTCGTGGACGACGGACTGAGCGACATCGTCGCCGGTCGCTTCGATGCCGGCATCCGCGTTGGAGGACGACTGGAGAAGGACATGATCGCCGTACGCTTGACGCCGGACGTCAAGATGGTCGCGGTAGCGTCTCCAGACTATCTGGCGCATCGCGGCACTCCGCGCACGCCAGTCGACCTGCACAGCCACGCCTGCATCAACTGGCGGCTCCAGTTCGATGGAAGCGCCTACCGTTGGCAGGTCGAAAAGAAGGGGAAACGGCTTGACGTGTCAGTCGAGGGACCGTTGGTCACCAACGATTCGGACACCGGCGTAGCCGCGGCACTGCAGGGTCTGGGCATTGCCTACGCTTTCGAGCGCACGAGCGTGGATGAGCATCTCGCTCGAGGGCAGCTGGTGCAGGTGCTGGGCGATTGGTCGATCACACGGCCAGGGTTGTTTCTCTACCACCCGAGCCGGCGCCACTTCCCGCCCGCGCTGCGCGCATTCATCGACTGCATGCTGGACAAGGATCAAACCGACTAGGAAATCCTCGTTGCCGAGCCGTCCGGGATTTGGGACGTGGCTATCACCGTGGTACGTGTAAAGGTCTTCAGTTGGCTTGCGAACTCCGCCGCCGTCAATGCATGCGCGAAAGCCATCCTTCATCAGTGAGCCGCTGCCAAGCCAGCTTGATGTGATCGGGCTGCATGAGCAGTTTCTTTCGATCGTTCCAGTCGTGCACCGCGGCAATCGCTTCCTCGACCGAGCGCACGCCGGGCTCGTGCACGGCAACCCAGTGAACAGAAGCCAGCAGCTCCATGCCGTACGACGATTGGTAACCTTCGATCAATCGTCCCACGCGCTGGACATGGGCGGAGAGCGCCCCGTGACCTTCAGCTGCAATGAACGCCTCGGCCTCAGCGAGTGCGTCTTCTGTGGGTTCGATCTCGGCTTCGACAACACCGTCGCCCAGACCACGAATGAAGTGCCCTTCCATCGTGTTCAGTGCGTGCCGCAGTGTGTCGGAGTACGGACCGTAGTGGTGCTTCACAAACTGAAGCTTCAGGGGCTCGCCGGCCTCTTGTAGAAAGTACGCAAGCTTCTGAACCTCGATCTTGGACAGTCCGTAGTTCAGCTCACGGTACGTGTCCAACGCCTTGATGATCGCGGCTCGGCCGGGCGTCATTCGGGGACGTTTGGTCCGCACTTCCATTGTCCGTGGGTTCGGCGTACCCCCAGGCTCAAAGAGCCGCACTTCAACGTCAGGAAGCGCTTCGAATGCAGATTCGATCAAAGGGCGCACTTCGGCCCAGTTGAGGCCCCCATTCCCGCAACCCAGCGGCGGGATGGCAATCGACTGAATGCCCAGGCGCCGCACTTGAGCCACCAGGTCGACCAAGCCGTCACGGATGAACTCCATCCTGGAGGCGCCACGCCAATGGTCCTTGGTGGGAAAGTTGATGATGTAGTTCGGCTTTACGAGTCCGCCGGAGTCGTGGATGAACATGCGGCCCGGGCGCACCTGCCCGGCCTTGCAAGCTGCAGCGTATGCGGCGAAGTTGTCGGGCCACTTGTTCTTGAACTGCAGAGCAATGCCTTTGCCCATCACGCCGACACAGTTCACCGTGTTGACGATCGCGTCCACGTCGTTTTGCTTCAGCAGGTCGCCCTGGGTGAGCTTGATCACGATGGCTGTCCTTAGAAGTACCAGGCCGGCATGATATCGACCGTCCGTGCTGCGGCGGCCTGAGCCAGCAGCGCCTGTACCTGTGCTTGCCGCGCGGCGTCGATCACGCCCAAACGAGTCATGCAGTGGAGGGGCACATTGTCCTTCACCAGAAACTCTGCCTGACGGCGCTCCATCCGGTCGGCATACCGCGCAGCGGCCGGGTTGTTCTGTCAAAACTTGCAGAAGCCGTCGAGTTGTGGTGCTTCGGTCATCAGGTCCCAGGCAACGGCGGTGTCCAGGTGGGCCAGATCGTTGTATGGGGTGCTGAAAGCCAACGTTGCATTGCGATCGTAGAAGACAAACGGTCGGCCCGGGGCCACAACGCGGTGTACGGTGGTTTCGAAGTGAACGATATCTCCTTGCCGCCATTGGCACCCTGCGACGCGGCCGCCATGGATGGCGAAGAGCATCGGCGATCGCGGCGCGAAGTAGAACGGGACGAAGTCGTGCACCAACCCGCCCGGCGGATTCGGCACTGCGCGCACAGCACGCGCACCTTGGGCGCCTGCGTGAGCGATGTTCTGGTAGTTGATGCCGGCCACAGCACCACCATTCTTTGACACCAGCGCCCCAGCGGCGAAGATCGCCGGCAAATTGGCTATCGCCGTGATGTGGAACAGGCGCGTTGGCTGTGGGGCCGGCATCTATGAGCTCCCGTCCCTGGAGGCGGGCGTTGCAGCTACCGCATGGCTCTCATACGCGGGCGCCGCAGGCTGGCGAATTCGGGCGCTGACCACCTCGGTCGTCGTGACGGCCACCGCGGACTCCTCTGCAAAAAGGTGCTAGCGTAATGCAAGCGCAGCCCGCCTCTCGCCTCTCAAACCCCCAGCAACTCCTCCAACACCTTCGGCTCCGCCAACAACCCCGCCGAAGGCCCCTGCCTCACGATCTTCCCCTTCTCCATCACCACCGCCTGCTCGGTGTGCCCCAGCACCTTCCGCCAGTCCCGATCCACGATCAGCGTCGCGATCCCTGTAGCGCGGATGCTCGCAATCACCCGCCAGATCTCCGCCACGATCAGCGGCGCCAGCCCTTCAGTCGCCTCATCCAGAATCAGCAACCGCGGATTCGTCATCAACGCCCGCCCGATCGAAAGCATCTGCTGCTCCCCACCCGACAGCTGCTGCCCGCCATGCGACAGCCGTTCCGTCAGCCGCGGGAACGTATGCATGACCCGATCGAAGGTCCACTCCCGCTTCCCATCGATCCCGGCCCGCGCACTCATCACCAGGTTCTCCCGCACCGAGAGATTGGGAAAGATCCCGCGTCCTTCCGGCACATAGCCGATGCCGCGCCGCGCCATCTTCTCCGGCGCCCAGCCGGTGACGTCATCGCCATCCAGCTTCACCCGCCCCGAGGCCGGCCGCACGTAGCCCATCAACGACCGGATCAGCGTCGTCTTCCCCATCCCATTGCGCCCCAGCAACCCCATGGAGGTGGCGGTTGGCAGCGCCACATCGACGCCGCGCAGGATATGGCTGTCCCCGTAGTAGGTGTTCAACCCTTCGATCTGCAGCATCTCAGTGTTCCTCGCCCAAGTAGGCCGTACGCACTTCAGGATTCACGCGAATCGAAGCCGGGTCGCCCGTCGCAATCACGGTCCCATTGACCATCACCGTGATCCGATCCGCGATGCGGAACACCGCATCCATGTCGTGCTCCACCAGCAGGATCGCGTGCGTGGTCTTGAGGTTGCTCAGAAGACCCAGCATGCGCTCCGTCTCCTCCGCCCCCATCCCCGCCAGCGGCTCGTCGAGCAGCAGCACGCGCGGCTTGGTCGCCAGGCACATCGCGACCTCGAGCTGGCGCTTGGCGCCATGGCTCAGTGTGCCGGCGACGCGGCCGGCCACGGCGCTCAGGCCCGCGGCCTCCAGTGCCTCGCGGGCGGCGCCATTGCTGTATTCGCAACTCTCCGATGACTGCCAGATGGCCCACGGCTTCGGCGCCGCGGCCTGCGCCGCGAGGCGGCAGTTCTCCAGCACGGTGAACTCCGGAAAGATGGTGGTGCGCTGGTAGCTGCGCCCCACGCCGGCCAGCGCGCGGCGGAACTGCGCGCGCTTGGTGATGTCCTCGCCGTCCAGCGTGATGCGCCCGTCGGAGGCCTCGATCTCGCCCGAGAGCATGTTGATCAGCGTCGACTTGCCCGCGCCGTTGGTGCCGATCACCGCGTGCACCTCGCCGCGGTGCAGGTCCAGCGTCACCTTGTTGACCGCGACGAGGCCGCCGAAGCGGCGCGTCAAGCTCTCGACCGCAAGAAGTTTGCTCATCGGAATACCTTCGCCTTCGGCTGCGGTGCTATTCGTCATCGGAGCGGCGGTGCGACTCATGCCGCAGCCTCCTTCTTCGGCATCACGCGCACCCGCAGGCCGACGATGCCCTTGGGCAGCAGCGCGACGAAGGCGATGATGGCCAGGCCCAGTGTCAACTGCCAGTGGTCGGCCAGCGGCCCGACGATGGCGTGGGTGGAAAGCAGCTCCTTCAGCAGCGTGAAGGCGACCGCGCCGATCACCGCGCCGCGCAGGTGGCCGAGGCCGCCCAGGATGATCATCAGCAGCACCTCGCCGGAGTTGTGCCAGGCCAGCAGCTCGGGGTTGACGACGCCGTCGCGCGAGGCGACGAGAAAGCCCGCCAGCCCGGCCAGCGCGCCAGCAATGACGAAGGCCGCCAGCTTGTAGCCGTACACCGGAAACCCGGCCGCGCGCATGCGCTGCTCGTTGACGCGGATGCCGGCCAGTGCGGCACCGAAGCGCGAACGTCGGATCAGCGCCAACAGCCCGTAGGTGAAGACCAGCGCCCCGAGCACGAAGTAGAACTGCACCTTGCTGTTCTCCATGTCGAGCGCACCCAGCACCGGGCGGATGTACATGTAGATGCCGTCGCTGCCGCCGCCCAGATCGGTGTCGTGGAAGACGAAGAAGGCCATCTGCGCGAAGGCGAGCGTGACCATGATGAAGTACACGCCGCGCGTGCGCAGGCTCAAGGCGCCGGTCACCAGCGCATAGCCGGCCGCACAGCCCATGGCCAGCGGCAGCAGCATGGCGATCGATCCGCCTTCCTTGCCCGAACCGAGCACGGTGGCATAGGCGCCGATGCCGTAGAACGCCGCATGGCCCAGGCTCACAAGGCCGGTCATGCCGACGAGCAGTTCCAGGCTCAGCGCGAAGATGGCGAGGATCATCACCTTGACCACCAGGTCGCCAAGATAAGGGCCGAGGAAGGGGCCGAGCGCCGCGAGCGCGATGGCGCACAGGAGCGGCAGGTAGTGCGAGAAGTTTTTCATGTCAGGTCTTGCGCCCCATCAGGCCTTCGGGACGCCAGATCAGGATGATCGCCATCAGCACGTACACGCCGATGCCGCTCAGCTCGGCAAAAAATACCTTGCCGAAGGTATCGACGAAGCCCACCAGCAGCGATGCGACCAGCGCGCCGGTGATGGAGCCGATGCCGCCGATCACCACCACCACGAAGCAGATGATCAGCACGCTCGCGCCCATGTTCGGATACACCGAGGACATCGGCGCCGCGATCATCCCCGCCAGCGCGGCCAGCGCCACGCCGGCCGCGAAGACGATGCGATAGAGCCGGCGGATGTCGATGCCCAGGCCGCGCACCATGTCGCGGTTGCTGGCGCCGGCGCGGATCATCATGCCCAGGCGCGTGCGGTTGACCACGTAGTAGAGCCCGATCGCGAGCACGATGCAGGCTGCAGAGGCGAAGAGCCGGTACCACGGGTAGCTCATGAGGTCGCCGAGCGCGAAGCTGCCGCTCAGCCACGGCGGCACCGGCACGCCGTGCACGTCGTTGCCCACGAGGATGGAGCGCAGTTCCTCGAAGACGAGGATCAGGCCGTAGGTCATCAGCACCTGCTGCAGATGATCGCGCTGGTAGAGGTAGCTGAAGAAGGCCCACTCCAGCACGTAGCCGAAGAGCGCGGTCAGCACCACGCCCGCCAGCAGCATCAGGATGAACTGGTCACCGAAGAGCGGCGCGAGCGCGAACGCCATGTACGCGCCGACCATGTAGAAGCTGCCGTGGGCCAGGTTGATCACGCCCATGATGCCGAAGATCAGCGTCAGTCCGGAGGCCACCAGGAACAACAGAAGCCCGTACTGAACCGAATTCAGGCATTGGACAAGAAAGGTACCGAAGTCCACGACAGGTCGTCTTTCAGGGTTGGAGGTCGATCACATCTTGCAGCCGCGGGCCGGGTCGGCCAGGCCCTTGACGGCCACGTTCACGACCTTGTTCTCCTTGCCCTCGACCTTGCGCAGATAGATGTCCTGCACCGGGTTGTGCGACTTGCCCATGGTGAAGGCGCCGCGCGGGCTGTCGATCTTCGCCTTCTCGATGGCGGCGGCGAAGTCGGCCTTCTTGGTGATGTCGCCCTTCGTCGCGTTCAGGCCGATGGCCAGCATCTGCGCGGCGTCGTAGCCCTGCACCGCGTACACGTCGGGCTGCATCTTGAACATCTTGTCGTAGTCGGCGCGGAACTTGTTGTCGCGCGGGGTGTTCAGGCCGTCGGCATAGTGCAGCGTGGTGAGCATGCCTTGGGCCGATTCGCCCTGCGCTTCCAGCGTGCCGTCGGTCAGGAAGCCGGGGCCGTAGAGCGGGATGTTCTTGTTCAGGCCCGCAGCCGCGTAGTCCTTGACGAACTTGACCGCGCCGCCGCCCGCGAAGAAGGAATACACCGCATCGGGCTTGGCCGCCGCGATCTCGGTCAGGAGCGCCTGGAACTCGACGTTGGGGAAGGGCACGGTCAGCTGCTTCAGCACCTTGCCGCCGCCCTTCTCGAAGCCTTCCTTGAAGCCGGCGACCGACTCGTCGCCGGCCGCGTACTTCCAGGTGAGCGTCATCGCGGTTTTCTTGCCCTGCTTGGCGGCGACCTCGCCCATGGCGTAGGCCGGCTGCCAGTTCGAGAAGGAACTGCGGAAGATGTTCTGGGCGCACATCGGGCCGGTCACGGCATCGGCGCCGGCGTTGGGCACGATCAGCACGGTGCCGCTTTCCTTGGCGGCCTTGGCCATCGCCATGGCCACGCCGGAGTGCACGGTGCCGACGATGACGTCGACGTTGTCGCGCTTGATCAGCTTGTTGACGTTGTCGGTGGCCTTGGCCGGGTCGGACTCGTCGTCGACCTTGATGTACTCGATCTCGCGGCCGCCGAGCTTGCCGCCCTGCTCCTCGACGTGGAGCTTGAAGCCGTTCTCGATGGCCGTGCCGAGCGCGGCGTAGGTGCCGCTGAAGGGCAGCATCAGGCCGACCTTGAGCTTGCCCTGCTGGGCGTGGCCCAGCGTGGCGATGCAGGCCAGCGCCAGGGCGGTGAGCGTGCTGCGTGCTGTGGTGCGGGGGGTCATGGAGATCTCCTGTCTTCGTTGATGAATGAAACGGTCGCAACTATCGCTTTTTCGGGCTGGTCGCGATGCGGGGAATGCCCGCAGTCGGGGAGTTCCACCAATGCGGTGCCGGGCACGCGCTCTGCAATGCCGCGGATCTGCGCGAGTGTGCCGTACTCGTCGTCGATGCCCTGGATGGCGAGAACCGGGCAACGGATGGCATCGAGCTCGGGCTCGATGTTCCATTGCCTGAAAGGCGGGTGGAGCCAGATGCGGTTCCAGCCCCAGAAGGCCGAATCGACGTCGTCGTGGTAGCGGCCCAGCTTCTTCGGCAGGTCGGTCTCGAGGTAGGCCAGCCGGGCCTGCTCGATGTTGGCGACGGTCACGTCCTCGACGAAGATGTGCGGCGCCAGCACCACCAGGCCGGCCACGCGCTCGGGGAAGCGGGCCGCGTAGAGCAGGGAGATGGAGGCGCCGTCGCTGTGGCCGAAGAGCCAGGGTTTCTCCTGAAGGCCGATGGCTTCGAAGAAGGCCGGCAGCACCTCGTGCGCCTGGCGGTGCATGAAGTCCACGTCCCACGTTTCCTCGGGCCCGCGCGGCGTGGAGCGGCCGTAGCCGGGGCGCGAGAACACCAGGCCGCGGAAGCCGCCCGCGTCGCACAGGCGCTGCGGGAAGTCCTTCCACATCGCGATCGAGCCCAGGCCTTCGTGCAGGAAGACGAGGAGCGGGGCGCCGGTGCGTTCCGGTGCAATGCGCTGGTATTCGACGCGCACATCCTTCCCCCGCCAGCGGATGGCGGCGAATTCGGACAAGGGGTTCACCCCTGGTGCTCCCGTTCGCGCAGCCGGAAGCGCTGGATCTTGCCCGTGGCCGTCTTCGGCAGCTCCTCCACGAACTCGATGAAGCGCGGGTACTTGTAGGGCGCGAGGCGTTCCTTCACGAAGGCCTTGAGCTCCTCGTCGGTCACATCCTGGCCCGCCTTGCGCACCACATAGGCCTTGGTCTTGGTCAGCCCGTCGGCGTCTTCCTTGCCGATCACCGCGGCCTCGAGCACGGCGGGGTGCTGCATCAGCGTGGCTTCCACTTCGAAGGGCGAGACGTAGATGCCGCTCACCTTCAGCATGTCGTCGCTGCGGCCGGCGTAGGTGTAGTAGCCGTCGGCGTCGCGCGAGTACTTGTCGCCGCTCTTGGTCCAGCCGTCGCGGAAGGTCTCGGCGCTCTTCTCGGGGTTGCCCCAGTACATCACTGCCGTGCTGGGGCCCTTGATGTAGAGGTCGCCCACCTCGCCGACGCCGACGGGCTTGCCGTCCTCGCCACGCAGCTCGATCTCATAGCCCTCGACGGGGCGGCCGGTGGTGCCGTAGCGGATGTCGCCGGGCCGGTTGGAGATGAAGATGTGCAGCATCTCCGTGGAGCCGATGCCGTCGATGATCTCGCAGCCGAAGTGCTGCTTGAAGCGCTGCGCCAGCTCGCCCGGCAGCGCCTCGCCGGCCGAGGAGCACATGCGCAGCGACACCTGCTCGCGGGCGGGCAGCTTGGGCGAGGCGAGCATGCCGGCGAAGCCCGTCGGCGCGCCGAAGAAGACCGTTGGCTTGTGCTCTCCCGTCCAGCGCTTGAAGGTGGCGTCGGGCGTGGGCCGCTCCGCCATCAGCAGCACGGTTGCGCCGACCGAGAGCGGGAAGGTCAGCCCATTGCCCAGCCCGTAGGCGAAGTAGAGCTTGGCGGCCGAGAAGCACACGTCGTTCTCCGTCAGCCCCAGCACCGGCTTGCCGTAGAGCTCGGCCGTCCACCACGGGTTGCCGTGCGTGTGCACCGTGCCCTTGGGCTTGCCGGTGGAGCCGGACGAATAGAGCCAGAAGGCGTGGTCCTGCGGCGTGGTCGCGGCCGGCTCGGCCAGCGGCTCTTGCGCGGCGAGCGCCGCCTCGAACTCCTGCGCGCCCTCGGGCAGCGCGCCGGCGGGCTGCGAGACGAACAGCGCCTTCAGCGCATGCGAGCCCTTGCGCTGCGCATCCTGCAGCGCGGGCAGCAGCGCGCCCGAGACCAGCGCACCTGTGGCGGCGCTGTTGGCCAGCATGTAGGCGTAGTCGTCCGAGGTCAGCAGCGTGTTGACGGCCACCGGCACGATGCCGGCGTAGAGGCAGCCGAGAAAGCTCACCGGCCAGTCGCTGCTGTCGAGCATCAGCAGCAGCACGCGGTCTTCCCGCTTCACGCCGGCGGCGAGCAGGGCGGCGGCGAGCCGGCGCGCGCGCTCTTCCAGCTGGCCGTAGGGCAGGGTGCCGCGGTCGTCGACGTACGCGGCCTTCTGCGCGCGGCTTCGGTTGAGGGCGAACAGGTGTTCGGCGAAATTGAATCGGGCGGGCAGGCTCATCGTGTTCTCTCCTCGGGTCATCCCTGTGTTGTTGCTCACGCCTGCGCCAGGCCCAGCTGCCCCAGCACGCCGGGGCTGGCCTGCACCGCGGCGCGGCGATGGTAGAAGTCCAGCGCGCGCAGCCCGCCCAGCTCGGCGCCGCCGCCGGCGCGGCCGGGGCCGCCGTGCAGCGAATGGGGCATCACGTTGCCGTGGCCGGTGTGGGCCTGCGCGACGTCCGGCGTGATCACATGCACGCGGCCATGGCTGGCGGCGAGCTGGACTGCGGCCCGGCCCAGCGCGGCCTCGTCGGCGCCATAGAGGGAGGTCACCAGCGAACCCTGCCCGCGATGCGCGAGCGCGACCGCGTGGTCGAGGTCGCGGTAGGGCAGCAGGGTGGCGACCGGGCCGAAGACCTCCACGTCGTGCACCCGCTGCGCCGCGTCGGCATCGCGCGCGCCCAGCAGCACCGGGCCGATGCAGGCCGCGACGGCGGGGTCGGCATCGACCAGTTGCGCCTGGCTGCCGTCGTACAGCACGCCGGCCTGCGCCTTGAGGGCTTCCAGGCCTTCGCGCACCGAGTCCAGCTGTCCCCGGCTCACCAGCGAGCCCATGCGCACGCCTTCGTTGCGCGGGTTGCCGACGGTGATGCCCGCGAGCTTGGCGCCGATCGCTTCCGCCGTCGCGTCGTACAGGGCCGCCGGCACGAGGATGCGGCGGATCGCCGTGCACTTCTGGCCCGACTTGACCGTCATCTCGCGCACCACCTCGCGCACCAGCAGCTTGAAACTCTCGCTGTCGGGCGCGGCGTCGGGCAGCAGCAGGGCGGAGTTGAGGCTGTCGGCCTCGATGTTCACGCGCACCGAGCGCTGCGCCACCGCGGCGTGCGAGCGGATCACCGCGCCGGTGTCGGCCGAGCCGGTGAAGGAGACCACGTCGAAGCCCTGGAGCTGGTCCATCAATCCCGCGGAGCTGCCGCAGACGACCGACAGCGCGCCGGCCGGCAGCACGCCCGCCTCGACCACGTCGCGCACCATGCGCTGCGTGAGCCAGGCGGTGGCGGTGGCGGGCTTCACGATCACCGGCACGCCCGAGAGCAGGGCCGGCGCCGCCTTCTCCCACAGGCCCCACGACGGGAAGTTGAAGGCGTTGATGAAGAGCGCCACGCCGCGCGTCGGCACCTGCAGGTGCTGTGACTGGAACACCGGCTCCTTGCCCAGCTTGACCGCATCGCCGTCTCGCAGCGCATGCACGTCGCCCAGCGCGTCGCCCCATTTGGCGTACTGGCCCAGGGTGAAGATCGCGCCGTCGATGTCCACCGCCGAGTCGTTCTTCACCGTGCCGGAGTTGGCGGTGGCGATCTCGTAATAGGCATCGCGGTTGGCCTGCAGCACCTTCACGACCGCGGCCAGCAGGCCGGCGCGCTGCTTGTACGTCAGCGCGCGCAGGCCCGCCCCGCCGGTTTCACGCGCGAAGCCGAAGCCCTCGGCCAGATCCAGCCCGCCCGCGTCGACGCGAACCAGCTCCGTGCCCAGCACCGGATCGAAAAGCGGCGTTCCGGCGCCGTTGCCCGCCTGCCAGCGGCCGGCGACGTAGTTGGAAAGAAGTTCTGTCATTTCAAGGGCTCCGGTTTTGATCGGGGGGCACCGCGGAACCGGCTTTGCCGGGCCGCTGGTGCCGCCCCCGGTAAGGGGGTGGGCGGCTACACGAAGTGAGCCAACCTGGGGGAGAGCGTCATCTGGTGAATTGGATCTGGCCCTCTGGCAGCAGATAGAGCACGAGGGCGCGGCCCTGGGCCACGGTCGGGTGGTGCGCCGATCCCGGCGGATAGACGCACCAGCCCGCCGGCCGGCCGTCGAAGGTCGCGTCGCCTTCCAGCGGCATGATCAGGTCGACCTCGCCGTTCGGATGCGTGTGGTGCGGTCCCTGGATGTCGTTCATGTCCACCACGTCGACCGAGAAGCGGTGCAGCTCGTCGTCGGCCTTGAACACGCGGCCGTACTTGATGCCGCCGCCCTCGCGCTCGCACAGCCAGCCTTCGGCCACGCCGTCGATGCAGGCCTGCTTCAGTCGCTCGTAGACCTCGCTGCCGGCGCCATGCACCGTGTTGAGCCAGCGGTCGAGCTCGGCGTCGAGCGGGCGGCCGGCGATCTGCGAGGTCACGTCGGCGACGATCTGGTGGAAGGATTCCTTGGACATCGTGGTGCGCTCATTCAAGTGTGGGGAAGAGAAACTTGCGGCAAAGGGCCGCGTGCAGTATCTTGCCTGTGCATGAACCATAAGCACCGACACAAAAGGTGTCAAGCAATATAGTGCATATATGGTGTTTACCCGAATACGACAGGACCGCGCAGCGGAAGGAGCGACATGAATGACCGAGCCGAGGCGGTGCTGAGCGCACCCGCCGATGCGGCCCCGCCGGCCGATGAAGCGAAGAACCCGCTGCTGGTAGCGCTGGGCGAGCGCGTGCGCAACCTGCGCGCGCGCCGGGGCCTCACGCGCAAGGCGGTGGCGCAGGCGGCCGATGTGTCGGAGCGGCACCTGGCCAATCTGGAGTACGGCATCGGCAACGCATCGATCCTGGTGTTGCAGCAGGTGGCGACCGCGTTGCATTGCTCGCTGGCCGAGCTGGTGGGCGACGTGACGACCAGCTCGCCCGAGTGGCTGCTGATCCGCGAGCTGCTGGAGCGCCGCGGCGAGGCCGACCTGCGGCGCGCCCGCATCGCCCTGGGCGAACTGCTGGGCACCGCCTCCGGCGATCCGGCGCGCCATCGCCGCATCGCGCTGGTCGGGCTGCGCGGCGCGGGCAAGTCGACGCTGGGCCAGATGCTGGCGGACGATCTCGAGGTGCCCTTCATCGAGCTCAGCCGCGAGATCGAGAAGCTCGCCGGCTGCAGCGTGCGCGAGATCCACGACCTCTACGGCACCAACGCCTACCGCCGCTACGAGCGCCGCGCGCTCGAAGAGACGATCCAGATCTACAGCGAGGTGGTGATCGCCACCCCCGGCGGCATCGTCTCCGACCCCGCCACCTTCAACGAGCTGCTGTCGCACTGCACCACTGTCTGGCTGCAGGCCGCGCCCGAGGAGCACATGGGCCGCGTCGCCGCCCAGGGCGACACCCGGCCGATGGCCGCCAGCAAGGAAGCGATGGACGACCTGCGCCGCATCCTGGCCGGACGCGCCGCCTTCTATTCCAAGGCCGACCTGAGCGTGGACACCAGCGGGCAGGACCTCCCGCAGAGCTTCCAGGCGCTGCGCACGGCAGTGCGGGAGGCGATGAGCCGGGGTTGAAGGGCAGCGCAGCCAAACAGGACCGCGAGCATTTGTAAAAAGTCGGCCAGAAGCTTGACTCGCCTAGGAACATGCACCATGATGCATGTCGCGCCAGTTCAAAACTGCACTATTGTTCATTGACCCCAGGCACCCAGGAGACCGCGACATGACCGAGACCGCTGCCCATCCCGCCCGCGTCGACTACCGCACCGACCCGACCCAATACCGCCACTGGAAGCTCAGCGTCGAGGGCCCCGTGGCGCGCCTGTCGCTGGACATCGCCGAGGACGCGGGCATCCGCCCCGGCTACAAGCTCAAGCTCAACAGCTACGACCTGGGCGTGGACATCGAGCTCCACGACGCGCTCAACCGCGTGCGCTTCGAGCATCCGCAGGTGCGCTCGGTCATCGTCACCAGCGCCAAGGACCGCATCTTCTGCTCGGGCGCCAACATCTTCATGCTGGGCGTCTCCAGCCACGCCTGGAAGGTGAACTTCTGCAAGTTCACCAACGAGACGCGCAACGGCATCGAGGACTCGTCGAAGCACTCCGGCCTCAAGTTCATCGCCGCCGTCAACGGTGCCTGTGCCGGCGGTGGCTACGAGCTGGCGCTGGCCTGCGACGAGATCCTGCTGGTGGACGACCGCTCCTCCTCCGTCTCGCTGCCCGAGGTGCCGCTGCTGGGCGTGCTGCCCGGCACCGGCGGCCTGACGCGCGTCACCGACAAGCGCCACGTGCGCCATGACCTGGCCGACATCTTCTGCACGAGCGTGGAGGGCGTTCGCGGCCAGCGCGCCGTCGAATGGCGCCTGGTCGATGCCATCGCCAAGCCCGCGCAGTTCGGCGCTGCCGTGCAGGAACGCGCCGCCAAGCTGGCCGAGGGCAGCGATCGCCCGGCCGGTGCCAAGGGTGTGAGCCTGACCCGCGTCGAGCGCGAGGACGGGCCCGACAGCATCCGCTACGAGCACGTCACCGTGCAGATCGACCGCGCCCGCCGCACCGCGACGCTGACCATCAAGGCCCCGAGCGGCGCGCAGCCCACCGACATCGCCGGCATCGAGGCCGCAGGCGCCGCCTGGTGGCCGCTCGCGATGGTGCGCCAGCTCGACGACGCGATCCTCAACCTGCGCACCAACGAGCTCGACGTCGGCACCTGGCTGCTCAAGACGGAGGGCGACGCCCAGGCCGTGCTCGCCAGCGACCAGACCCTGCTCGCGAACAAGGACCACTGGCTGGTGCGCGAAACCATCGGCGCGCTGCGCCGCACGCTGGCCCGCCTGGACGTCTCCTCGCGCAGCCTGTTCGCGCTGATCGAGCCCGGCTCCTGCTTCGCCGGCACCCTGGCCGAGCTGGCCTTCGCGGCCGACCGCGCCTACATGCTGGCGCTGCCCGACGAACCCGAGCGCGCGCCCAAGCTCACGCTCGACGAGTTCAACTTCGGCTTCTTCCCGATGGTCAACGACCAGAGCCGCCTGCAGCGCCGCTTCTACGAAGAGACCGCGCCGCTCGAGGCCGCCCGTGGCGCTGCCGGCAAACCGCTCGATGCCGACGAAGCGCTCAAGCTCGGCCTGGTCACCGCCGCGCCCGACGACATCGACTGGGACGACGAGATCCGCATCGCCATCGAGGAGCGCGCCGCCATGTCGCCCGATGCGCTCACCGGCCTGGAGGCCAACCTGCGCTTCGCCAGCCAGGAGAACATGCTGACCCGCATCTTCGGCCGGCTCACCGCCTGGCAGAACTGGATCTTCAACCGCCCGAACGCCGTTGGCGAGAAGGGGGCTCTCAAGGTCTACGGCACCGGCGAGAAAGCCGGCTTCGACCTCAACCGCGTCTGAACGTCTTAACTTTGCAAGGAACAACGATGAGCACGATCAACTACAGCGAGA
The DNA here is from genome assembly GCF_001541225.1 of Variovorax sp. WDL1. GTDB lineage: Bacteria > Pseudomonadota > Gammaproteobacteria > Burkholderiales > Burkholderiaceae_C > Variovorax. The sequence goes on from NZ_LMTS01000085.1 coordinate 21,829, forward strand.
AGATCCCCAACAACGTCAACCTGGGCGAAGACCGCACGCTGCAGCGCGCGCTCGAGGGCTGGCAGCCCAACTTCGTCCACTGGTGGGACGACGTCGGCCCGGACGACTCCACGAACTACCAGGTCTACCTGCGTACCGCCGTGAGCGTCGACCCGAACGGCTGGGCCCAGTTCGGCCACGTGAAGATGCGCGACTACCGCTGGGGCATCTTCCTGAACCCGGGCGACGCCAACCGCGAGATCCACTTCGGCGACCACAAGGGCGAGAAGGCCTGGCAGGACGTGCCCGGCGAGCACCGCGCCAACCTGCGCCGCATCATCGTCACGCAGGGCGACACCGAACCCGCTTCGGTCGAGCAGCAGCGCCACCTCGGCCTGACCTGCCCGAGCCAGTACGACCTGCGCAACCTGTACCAGGTCAATGTCGAGGAAGGCCGCCACCTGTGGGCCATGGTCTACCTGTTGCACAAGTACTTCGGCCGCGACGGCCGCGAAGAGGCCGAGGCGCTGCTGCAGCGCGAGTCCGGCGACCAGGACAACCCGCGCATCCTCGGCGCCTTCAACGAGAAGACGCCGGACTGGCTCGCCTTCTTCATGTTCACCTACTTCACCGACCGCGACGGCAAGTTCCAGCTTTCGGCCTTGGCCGAAAGCGCCTTCGATCCGCTGGCGCGCACGACGAAGTTCATGCTGACCGAGGAAGCGCACCACATGTTCGTGGGCGAGAGCGGCGTCTCGCGGGTGCTGCAGCGCACCGCGCAGGTGATGAACGAGCTCAAGACCGACGACCCGCAGAAGGTGCGCGCGGCGGGTGCCATCGACCTCGGCACCATCCAGCGCTACCTGAACTTCCACTACAGCGTGACCATCGACCTGTTCGGCGCCGACCAGTCGAGCAACGCCGCGATCTTCTACAGCTCCGGCCTGAAGGGCCGCTACGAGGAAGGCAAGCGCACCGACGACCACGTGCTCAAGGGCCAGACCTACAAGGTGCTCGAAGTGCACAACGGCCAGTTGGTCGAGAAGGAAGTGCCGATGCTCAACGCCCTCAACGAAGTGCTGCGCGACGACTTCATCAAGGACTCGATGGCCGGCGTGAGCCGCTGGAACAAGGTGCTGGAAAAGGCCGGCATCCCGACGCGCCTGACCGTCCCGCACAAGGCCTTCAACCGCCAGATCGGCGCGCTCGCCGGCATCAAGATGTCGCCCGACGGCCGCGTGGTGAACGAGGCCGAGTGGGCCGCGAAGAAGAGCGAATGGCTGCCCACGCCCGAAGACTTTGCTTTCGTGGCATCGTTGATGGGCCGCGTGGTCGACCCCGGCAAGTTCGCCGGCTGGATCGCGCCGCCGGTCATGGGCATCAACCGCCAGCCGGTGGATTTCGAGTACGTCCGCTTCGGCTGACTGTTGCTCGCCCCCAGGTTGCCCGGCACTTCGTGTCCGGGCGCCCACCCCCTACCGGGGGCAACACCAGCGGCCCGGCAAAGCCGGTTCCGCGGTGTTTCACGAAGGGGCCTGCGCTTCGCGCGGCCGTGGGGCGGTACAAGGGCCTGGAACGGTGTGGACCGTCTGGGCGGCAAAGGAGATAACACATGGACACGGCCACCATTCAACTCGGCGTCATCAAGCAGCACCTGATCGACCCCGAGATCTGCATCCGCTGCAACACCTGCGAGGCGACCTGCCCCGTCAACGCCATCACGCACGACGACCGCAACTACGTGGTGCGTGCCGATGTCTGCAACGGCTGCATGGCCTGCATCTCGCCGTGCCCGACGGGCTCCATCGACAACTGGCGCACCATGCCCGTGGCGCGCGCCTACTCGATCGAGGAGCAGCTCACCTGGGACGAGCTGCCCGCCGAGCTCACGCCCGAGCAGCTGGAAGCCGAGGGCATCGCCTCGTCCGACGAGGTAGTGATCCAGGCGCACGCCGCGGGCGCGCCGCAACCGCCCTCCGAACCTGGAGAGGTGGCTTTCAATTCCGCGCAGTACGGTGCCACCGTACCGCCCTGGTCGGCCGCGCATGCCTACACCAACCTGTTCCCGCCGAAGAGCCCGACCACCGCCACCGTGGTCGGCAACTTCAACTGCACCGAGGCCGGCTACGAGAACCAGACGCACCATATCGTGCTGGACTTCGGCGCCATGCCCTTCCCGGTGCTGGAAGGTCAGTCGATCGCCATCATCCCGCCGGGCACCGATGCCAACGGCAAGCCGCACTTCGCGCGGCAGTATTCCATCGCCAGCCCGCGCAACGGCGAGCGGCCCGGCTACAACAACATCTCGCTGACGGTGAAGCGGGTGCTCCAGGACCACCACGGCAACCCCGTGCGCGGTGTCTGCAGCAACTACGTGTGCGACCTCAAGGTCGGCGACAAGGTGCAGGTCATCGGGCCCTTCGGCACATCGTTCCTGATGCCCAACCATCCGAAGTCGCACATCGTGATGATCTGCACCGGCACCGGCAGCGCGCCCATGCGGGCCATGACCGAATGGCGCCGCCGCCTGCGCAAGAGCGGCAAGTTCGAGAGCGGCAAGCTCCTGCTCTTCTTCGGCGCCCGCACCCAGCAGGAGCTGCCCTACTTCGGCCCGCTGCAGACCCTGCCGAAGGACTTCATCGACATCAACTTCGCCTTTTCCCGCACGCCGGGCCAGCCCAAGCGCTACGTGCAGGACGCGATGCGCGAGCGCGCCGCCGACCTGGCCGCATTGCTGAAGGATGGGCAGAGCCACTTCTATGTCTGCGGCCTCAAGAGCATGGAAGAGGGAGTGGTGCTCGCGCTGCGCGACGTGGCGGCGGAAGCGGGCCTGGACTGGGACACGGTCGGCGCGTCGCTCAAGCGCGAAGGCCGCCTGCATCTCGAAACCTATTAGGCTCGGGGGCATGAAGTTCGCGGAATTCCATGTGGGGCAGGTCATCGAGGCCGGGCCCTATCTCGTCACCGAGGCCGAGCTGCTGCAGTTTGCCAACGCCTATGACCCGCAGTGGTTCCACACCGACACGGCCGCGGCCGCCGATGGTCCCTTCGGCGGGC
>NZ_LMTS01000085.1:24899-61179 GCF_001541225.1 Variovorax sp. WDL1
GATCGCGAGTGGGTGGCACACCGGCGGCATCGCGATGCGGCTGGTGACCGATGCGGCATTGGCCGGCTCGGAGTCTTTTGCGTCGCCTGGCCTGGCGTATGTGAAGTGGCCCAACCCCGTGCGCCCCGGCGATGCGCTGCGCCTGGTTGCGGATGTGATCGAGGTACGGCGTTCGGAGAAGCGGCCGACGCTGGGCATCCTGCGGTGGAGGTGGCGGCTGTTCAACCAGCGCGAGCAATTGGCGCTGGATCTGGAGGCGACGAGCTTGTTCAAGCTCGAGGGCTAACTTTCAGCCGCGATCTCACCGCAAGCGCGAGCTCTTGGTGGATCGCGCATGGCTTCGACCTCTACGAGGGTGCGCGCCGCCTGCGTGCTTTGAACTTCCTCCTGCTGTTGCCGCATCCGCTGCGTGGCTATGATCGCGCGCACCAAAAAGCAACCCGGGTGGGGAGGAATCATGAGGACATTCGCCTGGCTGCATGTCAGCCGCGTAGTAGCGCGCGCCTTTGATGGCGGCGCTTGCGCAAACTGAATATTGGTTTGAGTAGCAGGATACGAATCGTGCGCCAACAGTTGGTGAACATCAGTCGCCTGCGCTCGGCGACCTTGTCGAATCAATTCACAGCGTCGTAGAAAAATTTCGACGGCGCAAGTTTGCATCGACTGCCTAGACTTCAGTTCGAGGTTGAATGGCAAACAGTATGACGCTCATCCAATGTACCGCGCTCGCACTCGCTGCGTTTGCCGGCGGACTGGCATTCGGTGTCTCAGGGTTTGCCTACGGCGTCGTGGCCTCGCTTTTCCTGCACCATGCCTTCGCGCCCCGAGAGGTCGTGTTTCTCGTCGTCGGCGGCGGTACGTTGCTCAACCTGGCTTTCCTGCCGCGCTTCTGGAAGCAGGTCAATCTACCAGGTGCGGTCCCCTACATCGTTGGTGCGACCTTCGGGCTTCCAATCGGCTTGGTGTTGCTGACACTGCTCCAGCCTGTCTGGGTCAGGGGCTTCACCAGCGCCCTGATACTTGCATATTGCTTCGTTGCGTTGTCGAGGCAAGGCCGGGCGCCCCTCCGCCTTGCTCCTGTGAACGGGCATATCGCCGATGTCGGGATCGGGCTGGGCGGGGGCATCGTGGGAGGTGTGGCAGGACTCGGTCCCTTGCTGCCGAGTGTCTGGTACGGTTTGAGAGGCCTGAACAAGTTGCAGGCCAGGGGATTGACGCAGCCTTTCGGCCTTTTCGTGCAGGGCGCGATGCTGATCTGGTTCCTTGCATCCGGTGCAATGGAGCCGCGCTCGGTGCTGCATCTTGCGACAGCCGCTCCGCTCACCTTCCTCGGCGCCTGGATGGGCGCACGGCTTTTCGACAGCGTCAGCACCGCGGCGTTCCAGCGAATCATCCTTGGTCTTTCAATGCTGGGCGCTGCTGCGTTGCTGCTGCGGCAACTGGTTCAGTCGCTCACCGCCTGAAGATGTCATTCACAAGGCGACGAAGAAGTTTCACTTCCAGCCATCGCGCCTCGTCTTCAAAATTCAAAGCACTCGGGCATGCACGGCAGCCCTTCGGAACGGCAAGCACATAAGGAGCTCCATGAGCAAGACGAATTCCAGGGTTGCGATCCTGGTGGAGAACAACTACCAGGAGATGGAGGTCTGGTACCCCATCTACCGCGTCATCGAAGCAGGCATGCGGATCACCGTGATCGGCCCCGAAAAGGGCAGGTACGTGTCGAAGCTCGGCTATCCCGTGCAGGCGGAGCTTGCAGCCTCCGATGCACGCGCAGAGGACTACGACGCCATCATCGTTCCCGGCGGCTTTGCGCCGGATCTGATGCGGCTCTGCAAGCCGATGCTCGAATTGGTCGGTGCATGTCATCGGCGCGGCGCGGTAGTGGCGGCCATCTGCCACGGCACCTGGGTGTTGATCTCGGCCGGCCTGGCCGAGGGCAGGCGCCTGACAGGCGCGCCGTCCATCGCCGACGACATCCGAAATGCGGGTGGCCATTACGTGGACCAGGAAATGGTCCGCGACGGTACCCTCATCACCAGCCGCAAGCCCGACGACATCCCAGCGTTCTCCGCCGCCGTGATCGACGCGCTGGCAGAGAAGTTCGGTGCCGCTGCGCGTCCCTGATCGGCACCTACTCAACTGCTCATTCTGGAGACACTCATGCAGGAAGCCATTCAGGTAGCGGGTTCGCGCCCGCGCAGCAGCCGCACAAGTCAGGCGTGGAATGCACGTCCGCAGTTGCCCGACACGCACTACGTTGATAGTGCCATCTACACCGACCCCGCCATCTTCGCAGAGGAGATGGAGAAGATATGGCGCAAGTCATGGCTGCCGGTCTGCCATGAAAGCGAACTGCCGGATCCCCTGGATTACCGATCCCTCGGAACCTTCTCGAACACGCCGATCGTCGTCGTGCGCGGAAGCGACCGGACGGTGCGGACTTTCCTCAACATCTGCCCGCATCGGGCCAACCGGATCGTGCGTTCGCCTTCGGGAAATCTTGGAGTCGCTGAGCCCTCCGGAAATCCCAAGAACATGACGTGCATGTTCCACGGCTGGCAGTTTGATGCAACGGGTCGATGCGTCGAGATCCCCCGCGAAAAGGCTGGCTACCAAGAGCGCGTCTGCAAAGCGGGTGTCGGGCTCAGGGAAATCCGAACCGAGATCGCACACGGCGGCTTCGTGTGGGTCACGTTGGACGACGATGCCGGGCCGCTCGCTGACTTCACCGGCAATGCCTTCGATTTCATGGCATCGGAACTCGACACCGAACCGCTTGAGATATTCCATTACCAGAAGTCGCTCGTGAAAACGAACTACAAGCTCTGGCATGAGACGAGCCGCGAGTTCTATCACGACTATCTGCACTATCACAACCGCGCAACCGGGATGCTGCAGCCGGGCTATTTCGATCGGAAGTACACCGTCTTCAATAACGGACATGCGGCGACGGGGCTCACCACCATCAATTACGAGGCCTATGACGGCTCCAAGGAGCGTGTGCTGACATTCCCCGGAATGCCGAAGAACGGATGGAAGCAGCTCAACATCTTTCCCGGTTGTACTTATAGCCTGCGAGCATCCTGCCTGCGTGTCAGCGTGATGACGCCCATCAGCGAGAACGAGGTTCTCATCGAACTGCGCGGCCTCGGGCTGAAGGCCGACACGGCCGCCGAGCGAGAGCAACGGATCCTGGATCACGACACGATATGGGGTCCCTTCGGGCGGAATCTTCACGAGGACCTGCTAGTCGTCCAGCAGCAGAAGGTCGCCATGCAGCCGGGCTCCGGCAGCCGCTTCCTGCTCATGGCAAGGGAAGAGAACGAAACCATCCATGACGAGATCGGCCTGCGGTCCTACTACGCGGAATGGGCGAAGCGAATGGGCCGCCCTGCGAGCCGGCCATGAAAACCCCCCCGGAGCCTGCAATGGACGAAACCACGATGCTGCTGAAGCAGATGGCGGCGAGAGACTTGGTCTGCGATGCCTGCCTGCGCTTGAACTCGGGTGATTGGACCGGTTTTCTGGCACTTTGCGATCCCTCGGCTTTCAGCTATTCGATCATCAATTACTCGCCGGAGATCAAGCGACTTCAATGCTGGATGAAGCAGGACTACGCGGGTCTTGGCAAGGTGCTGGACCTGCTGCCGCGTCACAACTCCGATCGTGCGCACCTCACTCGGCACGTCATGCCTTGCAGAGTCACGCCCACCGATGCCGGCTTCGAGGTGATTTCCCACATGACGGTGTTTCGCACCGAATGGGATGCCGAGGATTCGCACCTTCAGTCCGGCGCTACCAGCCTCTATGTCGTGGGCACATACGTGGACCAAGTGCTTTCAGCCTCGGGGCGGATGCTGCTCGCAAGCCGCGTCGTCGATCTCGACACCCGCCAGGTGGGCATCGGCTCGCACCACATTCTCTGACTGCGACGGAGGTGGCCATGAATGCTGACGACCCGACATGGAGCAAGCTCTGCTCGCTGGCAGAACTCAAGGAAGACGCATTGCATCCGATGGAGATCGACGGCATTCCCGTGCTTGTGGTCAATGGTCGAGACAAGCGCCTGGTTATCCCGAGATCGTGCCCGCACATGGCGAACTCCCTCGCAGAGGGTGCATTCGACGGCCACGTACTGACCTGCACGAAGCATCTCTGGCAGTGGTCGATCGACGAGGGAGGCGAGCCGGTCGGCATGGCCGAGGCCCCCTTGCTCTGCTATGAGACCTTGGAGAGCAACGGTGAATTGTTTTGCCGCGCCGCGACCGAGTTGAAGTACGAGCACGAGGATGATGACGCCTGAAGCGTCGCCCGCCAAGGAAGGGAGCCCGAGTTGGAAATCACCGTACTGACGAAGCATCGTGAGGAGCCGGAGCTCTTCGAATGCGATGAGTCCGAACGCCTCCTCTATGCGGGCCTTCGCGCCGGCATCGCGTTGCCGCACGAGTGCGCCACTGGGACCTGCGGCAGCTGCCGCGCCCAGTTGGTGTCTGGCGAGGTTGAGTTGCTCTGGCCCGATTCGCCGGCACGCCGGTTTCTCCGCCGCGGAAGCGATGAGATCCTGCTTTGCCAGTCGCGGCCGAAATCGGACTGCCGCCTGGCGATTCGCGGCAGGACGGATGGCAGGTACGAAGACGCGCCACCCTTGCATACCGGAGCCTGTGTCCTTCGCTCAGGAATGCTTACCCATGATGTCCGCATCATTGAGGTCGTGCTCGACCATCCGATGCGCTTCAAGGCTGGCCAATTCGTCCTGCTGGGTTTGGACGACATCGATGGCTACAGGGCCTACTCGATGATCAACTCCCCCACAAATGACCGGCGGCTGGAATTGATCCTCAAGCGCAAGCCGCGTGGCAGCTTTTCCGAGCGCCTGTTTGACCAGGACATTCACGGTCTTCGATTCAAAGTCTTTGGCCCCCTCGGAAGCGCGACCTTCGACGCTGCCACCGGATCGCACGATCTTCTGTGCGCAGCAGGAGGAACCGGCATCGCCGGAATCATGTCGATCCTACAGACCGCATCCGAGTCGGGATACCTTGGTGCCCGCAAGGCTCTAGTGTGCTTCGGCGTTCGTACCTCTGCCGATCTCTTCTTCCTTGAGCGTTTTGCCGCACTGAAGCGGGCACACCCGGATACGCTTCGAGTAATCGCGGCAATCTCCGACGAAGCCGTCGCGCCAACACTGTCCGAGGCCTATCCTTCGATCGAGTTCCGCCGGGGCATGGTGCACCAAGCCCTGGAGGAAGAGTCCACCGATGAAATGCACCAGCCGATTGCCTACGCAGCCGGGCCGCCGGCGGCAGTGGAAGCCATCGCGGCCGCCATGGTGACCAAGCATCGCATTCCTGTCAGCTCGATTCGATTCGACAGGTTCGGCTAGGCCGGCGCACGCATTCCACTACAACAACTGGAGACAAACGATGATCCGACTCGCAGCCTCAATCGCACTGAGCGCCTTGTGTTCATGGGGCGGCGCATCCTACGCGTCGGATTGGCCCGCAAAGCCAGTGAGGATAGTGGTGCCTTTCCCCGCCGGTGGTGCGACCGATGTGCCGGCTCGCCTGTTGGGAGAACGGCTGAGCAAGTTCTGGCAGCAACCGGTGGTCGTGGAGAACCGTCCCGGCGCCGGTGGCGCAATTGCCGCCGCTGAGGTGGCGCGTGCTGCGCCTGACGGGTATACGTTGCTGTTCCCATCGGGATCGGTGATGACCGTCAATCAGTTCGTCTATCCCAAACTGCCTTACGACCCCGAGAACGGGTTTGCTCCCGTGACCAATGTGGTGTCGAGTCCGCAAGTTCTGGTGGTGCCCGAGGCTTCCCCCTTCAAGGACATCGAAAGCCTGCTCACGGAGGCCCGTAGGAAGCCTGGGAAGCTCACCTTTGCCCACGCGGGCGTCGGCTCCCAATCGCACTTGGCCAATGAGTATCTCCTCCATGAAGCCCGGATCGAGGCCGTGGGCGTGCCCTACAAGGGCGATCCGCCCGCAATCGCCGACATCATCGGCGGCAACATCGACTTCGCGCTGATGAGCCTGGGTCCATCATTGCCGCAGATACAGGGCGGAAAGCTCCGTGCGCTCGGTGTGACCAGCAAAGCAGAGCTTTCTCAGCTTCCTGGTGTGCCGCCCATCGCCAGGATCCTTCCGGGTTTCGAGAACAGCGGCTGGTTCGGCATCGTCGCGCCGGCAGAAGTCCCCAAGGACGTTGTCGAGAAGATCTCCCGCGACGCCCGCAAGATCCTGCAGGAGACTGCGTTTCGCGAGAGACTCGCCACCCTGGGGTTCAGCGTCGTCGCGAACTCTCCCGACGAGATGGCCAAGGACATGGTTGTCGAGCGAGAAAGATGGCGGCGCCTGATCAAGGAAAGGAGAATCGGGCAGACGCAGTAATGCGTCCCGGCTGCCGCCGGGTGCTGTTGCGCCGACGGAGCCTCTGGACCCCATCGATCGGCATGCACGATCGGCGGCCCGGCGACGGGCACGACTGGAGTACGACGCAATGCGCAAGCGCCTTCGCCATCTATCAACACTTGTTGCCTTCGAGGCTGTCGCTGATCTTGGAAGCTTCACGAAGGCCGGTGATGCACTGTGCCTGACGCACAGTGCGATCAGTCACCAGATCAGGCAGCTGGAAGAGCACGTTGGCATACGCCTGCTTCAACGCCTGCCCAGCGGCGTGACCGTCACGGCCGAAGGAGCCGCCTATCTCGCCGAAGTGAGGGCTGCGCTGAAGCTGCTGGAGGACGCCGAGGCTGCCCTGCGCCGTCAAGCCGCTACAAGGGCCCTGCGCATCAGCGTGCTGCCGTCATTCGCAGGCAGTGCAGTCGTGCCGGAACTCCTGTCTTTCCTGGAGCAGAATCCGACCGTCCGCGTGGAGATCGACGCCCGTCCGAATCTGGAGGACGACGACAACTCAGATATCGACGTCTTCATCCGATACGGCAAGGGCGATTGGTCGGGCTTCGAAAGCACGCGGCTGATGGACGTCGAACTCTACCCGGTGTGCAGTCCCTCATACCTTGAGAAGCACGGCACGTTAACTCGCATCAATGATCTGTCTCGAGTCGTGATGCTGCGTCACACCATGGAGCCATGGGAAGCCTGGCTCAGGGCTGTTTCGGCAGAAGCTGCCCACACTGACGAGTGCTTCAAGGACATTATCCCTGCGGGACCTCTCTACACCGACGCTCGCCTGATGCTGCTCGCAGCCTGCGACGGACAGGGGGTGGCGTTGGCTCGCGATGTGCTCGCGGAACCGGACATCCAGGCCGGGCGCCTGGTTCGGCTGTTCCAGGTGCGGGTTGCGTCGCCACGGGGCTATTACGCCTTTTATAGGCCGGATGCCATGTCGCGGCCGGCGGCGAGGCTCTTCATCGCATGGCTGGTCGACACATGCAGGCGGCTCCACGATCAGAGCAGCACAGGCCGGTGATGCGAGTGAACCAGCAACAGGAGATCCGAATGTTCGTCGATGAAAGAATCTATACGCTCCACGCAGGGAAAGTCCCGGTATTCCTCAAGCACTACGAGGAAGAGGGCATGCCGGTCCAGTCGCGCATCCTGGGGCGCATGGTCGGCTACTACTTCACCGAGTTCGGAACCCTCAACCAGATCGTCCATCAGTGGGCCTATGTCTCCATGGAAGATCGGCTGGCGCGGCGCAAGCTCTTGCTCGCTTCAGAGGACTGGCAGAACTATGCAAAAAAGATGCAGCCCCTGGTCGCGCACGTGGAGAACAAGATGCTGATGCCCGCGCCGTTTTTTTGTCGAGATGCTGCAGAGGCAGTCGGCGATGGCTTTCACTGCGTCGGAGCATGCTGCGGGCGCATCGGCAAAGCGGTTGACCTGAGCGTCCGTCGAATCCGCCATGAAGACGAAAGCGTTGTCGAACCAGCCGACCACGCCCTCCACCAGGGGTGTATTGGCTGCGACGGCCAGCGCAGCTGGGTCCACCGTGAAGAGCTAGGTGGCGTCCCGATGCTTCAGTTCCACCAGGAGCCGGCCAAGAAAACGATGGCCGCGCTCCGGGAACGCCAGGGCGTCGGCCAGGCCGGCCAGCCCATCGAACATCACTCGTCGAACCTTCAGTTCATCCGGCGCGTAGTACTGGGTCGAGCGCCGGCAAACCGGTTGAGATCGCCTGGCTTCCAAGCTTCGCCTGAGCGTTTCCGATGGGCAGGCTTTCAAGCCTCGGGAAGAACTGCAATTCGCGCGACGTGATGCAGAACGAGTGTTCTCGGCTATGACGATGCCTGCGTCTTGGCGGCCCGCGCCTTCCCCATCAGCACCAGCCCGATGCCCCCCAGAATCGCCATCGACGCCCATGCCAACCGCGGCGTGATCGCCTCCGACAAAAAAATCACTCCCCCAAAAGCCGCAATCAGCGGCACCGACAGCTGCACCGTCGCCGCCCGCATCGCCGACAGCCCCGGCAGCGCCGCGTACCAGATCACATAGCCGATGCCCGAGGTCAGCGCGCCCGAGGCCACGGCGAGCGCGATGCCGGCCGCGTCCGCATGCGCGCTGCCGGCCAGCACGACGCTTAGCGCCAGTGCCATCGGCGCCGCCCGCAAGAAGTTGCGCGCCGTCGCGGCCAGCGGGTCGGCCACGCCACGCCCGCGCAGCGAATACACGCCCCACGCCACGCCCGCGACCGCCATCAGCGTCGCGCCCAACGGAGGCGGCGCCGCCACGCCGGGCGACACCAGGTAGACCAGGCCCGCAACCGCCAGCACGAAGCCCGACCACGCAACCGGCCCGAACATCTCGCCCGCGCGCAGGCCGGCGCCGAGCATCGTGAGCTGCACCGCGCCGAACAGGATCAGCGCCCCGGTCCCGGCCGGCAGGCTGAGGTAGGCGAAGGAAAAGAAGGCGACGTACGCGAACAGCATTGCCGCCGCCAGCCAGTCCGCGCGCCCGGCCGCGTCCGGCCGGGAGCGCAGGCGCACGACCAGCGCGAGCGTGAGCGCGCCAGCCACCAGCCGGATGCTGCCGAAGCTGGCCGCGTCGATGCCCCCTTGCTGCAGCGCCATGCGGCACAGCAGCGAATTGGCCGCGAAGGCCAGCATGGCCGCGACGGTGAGCGCAACGACCCGCAGGCCGGGCGGGCCGTCGCGCGGCTCAGGCATGAAGGACCACCACCACCGCGGCCCCGGCGAGCAGCGCGATGCCCAGCGGCGCGCTGAGCCGCCGGCCCCACGGAACGTTCTTCTCGATCGCCATCAGCGCAGCCAGCAGCAGCATCCAGCCCAGGCTGCCGGTGCCCAGCGCGAACATCAGCAGCATCAGCGCCCAGCAGCAGCCGACGCAGAACAAGCCGTGGTACGCGCCCAGCGCAAAGGCCTGGCGCGCCGGCGCCGGCCCGCGCCAGTGCTCCATCACGAAGCCGAGCGGCGTGCGGCACTTGTCCAGGCACTGGTGCTTGAGCCGGCTGAACTGGAAGGCGCCGGCCAGCCCAAGCGTGGCGGCGCCGATCAGCCAGCCGTGCCACGCCAGCGTGGGCGAGCGCGCCAGCAGCGCGAGGATCAGCTCGTGCAGCCCGTGCGCGAGCAGCCCGAAGACGCCCCACACCGCCATGTAGCCCAGGGCGAGCAGCGCGAGCAGGCGCCCATGGTCCGGCCGCCGCGCCGTCATGCGGTCGAACACGTCGAACAGGGGCAGGGTGGTGGGCAGCATCATGGCCGCGGTCATCAGGATCCAGGCCAGGGCATAGAGCATCGCCGGCACCAGCAGCTCGCCCGCGGGCAGGGCGCGGCAGAGCGAGGCCGCGGGCCCCGAAGCCAGCCAGTCGCCGTGCTCGAGGTAGCGCCCGTAGGGGCTGCGGGCCCAGGCCCACAGCGCCAGCCAGGCCAGCGCGACGAGCACCACGAGCAGCGGCAGGAACACCCGCCGATGACGTCCGGCGCCGGGGCGCGGCCGAGCCGGCCGCGCGATGCCCGCAGGGGCGTCCATCGCCTCACCGCTTCAGGCGTCGAAGACGAAGGTGCTCTGCAGCGCGTTGTGGTTCTTGATGTCGACGTCGATGCCCAGCGCCGCATTCTTCGACCGATAGACCGGCGCCTTGCCGACAAAGACCGGCGCGCCCGGCACGGTGGAGAACACGGTGTCCGACAGCACCGTCTGCCCGCCGGTCGCGCCGCGGTAGGGCTCGAGCTCGGCGTAGTAATTGGTGCCGATCTCGAGCTTGCCCTTGCCCTCGTTCACATGGAAGCCGATGGGCGCCCGCTCCACCGACACCACCGTGCCGATCAGCTTGGCCAGGTCGGCGATCGGCCCGCCCGCCTGCCCGGTATAGACCTTGAGCAGCGCGTCCTCCTGCTCCTTGGAGGCGTTGTCGTCCACGAAGATGGCGGCCGTCCAGTTGCCTTCCAGGATGTTGCCGGGCACATGCGCCACGGCTGCGATGGTGTTGCCGCTGACGTCGAGGCCATCGACCGTTCCCTTGTCGATGCGCCAGGCGATGATGGTGTCGCAGGTGCCGTTGTCCGGGTCCTCGCCGATCCAGCAGGGGCACAGCACGTTGCAGTTGCAGACCTCGAGCAGGCGACCTTCCAGGTGATAGCTCATTCCAACCTCCGTTGCAGCTTCACTGACAGGGACCTTGTCGCCGCGATGGGCGGCAAGAGGGGAGAGGAATGCTACGCCGCGCGCGCCGACGCGTCCATGTGCCAAACGGCCGGGCCGCGGGTCGGTTGGCTGCGTGCCTCACCTCCGCGAGCGCGTGGTGTCATGCGCAAACCTCTCGCACACGGGCGCGTAGCCAGCGATGCGCGAGATCGCCATCCATTCTTGGATGCCACATCATCGACACCGTGAACTCCGGTGCCGCCATCGGGAGCGGGAAGCTGTGCAGTCCGCTTCTCAGTCCCGCGGTGTGCCGTTCGGGAACACTGGCGATCAGGTCGCAGGTGCGTGCCAGTGCCAACGCCGTCGAAAAGCCGCCGACGACCGTGGCGATATCCCGCTCCAGGCCGAACGGCCTCAATGCCTCGTCGATCGGACCCTTGTCGAAGCCGCGGCGCGACACGGCGACATGCCTCCCGGCTGCATAGCGGGCCGCAGTGATCTCGGCCCGGCATAGCGGATGCCCTGGGCGCACGACGCCGATGAACCGGTCCCGGAACAATGCCTGCACGCGTACTTCGGGACTTGTCGTCTCGCCGATGACGCCCGTCTCCAGGTCCACGCTTCCGTCCCGGAGGAAGGTGCTCTCCCTGTCCGGTTTCTGCACGAAGCGCAGCAGTACGCCAGGCGCTTGCACGCCGACAAGGTCGATGAGGCCGGGGCCGAAGGTCTCGACGAAGCCTTCGCTGGACCGCAGCGTGAATATCCGCTTGACCTCCTTCGGATCCAGTGCCTCGGCAGGTCGCAGGACCGCCTCGGCTTCCTGGACAAGGCGATTGACCCGCTCGCGCAGTTCGACTGCGCGTGGCGTCGGCACGAGGCCGCGCCCGGCCCTGACCAGGAGCGGGTCACCGGTCGTGTCCCGCAGTCGTGCCAGCGCCCGGCTCATGGCCGACGGGCTCAGCCGCAACCGCCGGGCCGCGCGCGCGACGCTGCCTTCGGCGAGCAGGACATCCAGGGTGACAAGCAGGTTGAAGTCGGGCGCGGACATCGGCCAACGCTAACAGGTATCGGCCGTGACATGGCGTCAGACGCATGAATATCCTGCAACTGCTGCGTCTTCCGCTATTTCAGCCGGCGGCCTATCTTCCTGGGCATGAACCAAGGAGTACTCATGAACAGCAATACCTTCGAGATGTCGATCGATGGAATCAGGTCGGTTTGGGGGCCTCTCGACGACCACGTGATCGCCGGCTGCAGCCGGCACCTGGAGAACCTCCTGCGGGCCCCAGCCACGGAGCCGTGGCTGGCGGCGTTGCACCGCGAAGCACCTGCCAGCAAGGAGCTGTACCGGGACCCGACGCACGGATTCGTGCTGCTGGCCCACACGGAATATGCGGGGCTCTACAGGCCGCCGCACGACCACGGAAGGGGTTGGGTCATCTATGCGGTCCAGCACGGCCAGGTCGAGATGAGAACCTATGCCCGGATCGCGAATGCCGATGGCGGCGTACGGTTGGTGCGCAGGGATTCGACCTTGCTGCGTCCCGGGCAGGTGCAGGTGTACCTGCCAGGCGACATCCACGACACGCGTTGCATGACCGGGACCGCGCTGCTGTTCCGCTTCACGGAGCGCGACTTGAAGAAGGAGGACCAGGAAGAACATCGGGTGTCGAGGTTCGTGGAGCGTGACGGCGTCTGGACGTTCGGCACGCCATGACGAAGCGCTTCACCCCAAGTGCCGGAAGCCGCGTGGCGCCGGAGTCGATGGCATCCGGCGCGCTCGATGCGCCCGCCGCGCCTTCGTTGCCGTCGGGCGCCGTCGCGGTCGCGGCCGTGCTCGCGGCCATGGTGCTCGTGGTGCTCGACGCGGGCATCGTCAACGTCGCATTGCCGACGATCGCAGGAGCGCTGCAGGTGACGCCCACCATGTCGGTATGGATCGTGACGGCGTACCAGGCGGCGCTCGTGATGGGCTTGCTGCCCTTGGCCGCACTCGGAGAGAGCGTGGGCCATCGCCGGGTTTTCACGGCCGGCGTTGCCGTGTTCACTGCGGCATCGGTCTTGTGCGCCTGCGCGCCGTCGCTACCGTGGCTGGTCGCCGCACGCTTCCTCCAGGGCCTCGGTGGCGCTGGCGTCATGGCGCTCGGCGTCGCCCTGCTGCGCGCCGTTGTTCCGCACCGGCAGCTTGGCGCCGCCATCGGCTGGAATGCGCTTGCGGTTGCGCTGTCGTCCGCAGCCGGTCCGGCGATCGGCGCGATGATCCTGTCGGGGGCAGGTTGGCACTGGCTGTTCGCGCTGAACCTGCCCCTGGGAGGCGCCGTGTTGCTCGCCGCCCGGGCGCTGCCGCGCCGCGGCGGCACCGGTCGGCGGCTGGACCGGCTCAGCGTGGCGCTCAATGCCGGCGCCTTCGCGGCGCTGGTCCTGGGCGCCGAACTGCTGCTGGAGAAGCCGTTGGCGGCCGCCGCGCTGTTGGCCCTGGGCGGCTTTGTCCTGACGGCGCTGGTCCGGCGCGAAATGCCCAAGGACGCGCCCATGATCCCGCTCGATCTGCTTCGTGCAATGCCGTTCCGGATCTCCGTGGTCGCATCGGTTTGCTGCTTTGCCGGTACGACCGCCGGGCTGATGGCGCTGCCTTTCCATCTTCACCATGGCCTGGGACAGGACGCCCTCATGACCGGGCTGTGCATGACGCCCTGGCCCTTGACGGTGGCTCTTGCGGCGCCGCTCGCCGGGCGTATCGCCGAGCGCGTGTCGACCGCCTGGCTCTGCGCCGCAGGCGGCGCGCTGATCGCCCTCGGCCTCGCGGCTGCCTCGCTTTGGCCGCTGCAGGGCCCGGTGCCGCTGGTCCTGCTCACCGTGCTGTGCGGCCTGGGCTTCGGCATCTTCCAGGTGCCCAACAACCGCAGCATGTTCCTCTCGGCACCACCCGAACGAAGTGGAGCCGCAGGCGGCATGCAAGGCACCGCCAGGTTGGCGGGCCAGACCGCCGGCGGGGTCATCACGAGCCTGCTCTTCAGCGTCGCCCCCGTCGATCTGGCGCCGCGGATCGGCCTCGCCATCGGCGCCGTGCTGGCCTTGGCGGCAGCCATCGTGAGCATGGCGCACGCAAGACCCGCGATACGGCAACCCTGAGGCTGGCGGCACGCGACGCTGCACGCTCAGCGCCTGTCGAGCAGGCGCCTGAGCAGGTCCTCGAGCTGGTCGGCGTCGACCGGCTTGGTCAGGTGCGCGAAGAAGCCGGCGTCGAAGCTCAGCTGCCGGTCGCGCTCCTGCCCGTAGCCGGTGACCGCGATCAGCGGCGGTGGGTTCGCGACCTCGGCGCGCACGCGCTCGGCGACCTCCAGGCCGCTCAGTCCGGGCAGCCCGATGTCGAGCAGCACGAGGTCGGGCGCCAGCTGCTTGATGGCGTTCAGCGCCGTCGGGCCGTCGTGCCGCACCGACGCGCGGCAGCCCAGCACCTCCATCAGCTCCGCCATGGTGTGGGCCGAGTCCCTGTTGTCGTCCACCACCAGCACCATCGGACGGCCGTCGAGCTGTGTACCGTCCGCCCGCTGCCGCTCGACGATGGCCGGCGGCGCCGACAACGGCAGCCGCACCACGAATTCGCTGCCGTCGCCCGGCACCCCCCTGCTGTAGGCGGCCACGTCCCCGCCATGCAGGCTGACCAGTTGCTGGACCAGGCTCAGCCCGAGCCCCAGGCCCCCTTGCAGCCGCGCGACGTCCTGCTCGCCCTGCTCGAAGAGGTTGAAGATGCGCTCGATGTCCCGGGAGGCGATGCCGGGCCCGTTGTCGCGCACCGTGAGCACCGCCTTGTCGCCGTCGCGGGCGGCGCGGACCTGCACATGGCCACGTGCCGGGGTGAACTTGATGGCGTTGCCCACCAGGTTGCTCAGCACCTGGATCAGGCGGGCCCGATCGCCGATGACCCAAAGCGCCGTGTCATCGGACTCGACCTGCAGCTGATGCGACTTGTCCTCGGCTGCGGGTTGCGTCGCCTCGATGGCCTCCGCCACCACCTCATTCAGGTCGACCGGCTTTGCTTCCAGCCGGATCTTCCCGCTGGTGATGCGGCCGATGTCCAGCAGGTCGTCCACCAGCCGCACCATCTGCTTGAGCTGGCGAGCGATCGTCTCCTGCGCCAGCCGAAGCGTGCGGCTCTCCAGCTTCTCGCGGGCCATCAGCGCCAGCGCGTTCGAGATCGGCGCCAGCGGGTTGCGCAGCTCGTGGCCCAGCATGGCCAGGAAGGTGCTGATGCGCCGGCCTTCGTCTTCCAGCGATCTGACCCGGCGCTGCTCGGTGAGGTCGCGCGTCACCTTGGCGAAGCCGCGCAGCATGCCGGTCTCGTCGTGCAAGGCGGTGATCACCACGCTGGCCCAGAAGCGGCTGCCGTCCTTGCGCACGCGCCAGCCTTCGTCCTGGAAGCGCCCGTCCCGGCGTGCAATTTGCAGCTCCTCGTTGGGCCAGCCGGTGGCCTGCGCGTCGGGCGGGTAGAAGGTCGAGAAATGCTGGCCGATGATCTCGTGCGCCTCGTAGCCCTTGAAGCGCCGCGCGCCGGCGTTCCAGCTCACCACGTGGCCGCTCGGGTCGAGCATGAAGATCGCATAGTCCTTCACGCCCTCCATCAGCAGGCGGAAGCGCTCCTCGCTCATGCGCAGCTGGTCTTCCTGGCGGCGGCGTTCCGTGAGGTCGCGGGTGATCTTGGAAAAGCCGCGGAACTGTCCGTCGGGGCCGATCAGCCGCGTGATGATGACGTTGGCCCAGAAGCGAGTGCCGTCCTTGCGCAGGCGCCAGCCCTCGTCCTCGAAGCGCCCGGTCTCGCGCGCCACCTTCAGCTCGTGCTCGGGCCAGCCGCGCTCGAGCTGCTCCGTCGGATAGAAGAGGGAGAAATGGCGCCCGATCACCTCGTGAGCCGCATAGCCCTTGATCCTGCGTGCACCGGTGTTCCAGCTGCGAATCACGCCGCCCGGGTCCAGGAGGAAGATGGCATAGTCGCCCACCGCATCGACCATCAGCCGGAAGTCCGCGTCGCCGGGTTCGGTCAGCGCCGGCGGCGGGGCGACGGGCGGTAATGGGACTTCGCGGGCATCTGCCATGCTGTGGGTCGATCGAGGCCGGTCGCCGTGTCTTCCAACAGGTGGCACGGCTGCGTAGAGCCGGCGCTTCCTCGGCGGGGCGAGGATGCACCGGGGCGGACCCGTCGAAGTCTAGCGGCGCGGAACTGCGTGTGCAGTCGGACAGATGCCCGGGTTTTACCCGACTCCCGCCGCGCGGCACTGCTGCGTGCCACCGGACGATGAGGCAGGCGCCGCAGACGCCGGGGCAGGACGCCACGCCCCCGGCGCGTCACAGTTCAGGCCATGCAGCAAGCCCTCGTTCCTTACTTCCGCGAAGGCGGCGCCGGCCCTGGCGTCGTCTGCCTCCACGCAAACGCCAGCAGCTCCGCGCAGTGGCGCGGATTGATGGAGCGACTGGCCCCGGGCTGGCATGTGCTCGCGCCCGATTCGCTCGGTGCCGGCCGCAGTCCCGCCTGGCCGGCCGATCGCAACGTGACCCTGGCCGACGAGGTGGCGCTGCTGGAGCCGGTGTTCGCGGCCGCCGGCGATCCCTTCTGCCTGGTCGGCCATTCCTACGGCGGCGCCGTGGCCCTGATGGCCGCCCTCGCGTGGCCCGAGCGGGTGCGTGCCCTCGTGCTGTACGAGCCCACGCTTTTCTCGCTGCTCGAACAGGAGGCGCCGGGGCAGGAGGCGGCGAACGGCATCCGCTTCGCCGCCGCCGATGCCGCGGCCGCGGTCGAGGCCGGCGACCTCGATGCCGCCGCGGAACGCTTCATCGACTACTGGATGGGCGCGGGCAGCTGGCGCCGCATGCCGGACGCCCGGCGCGCACCGATCGCGTCGTCGATGGTCAACGTCGCCGGCTGGGCCCGCGCGCTGTTCTCCGAGCCCACGCCGTTGCAGGCCTTCGGTGCGCTGGAGGTGCCGGTGCTCTACATGACGGGCGCGCAATCGCCGGCCTCGGCGCGCGGCGTCGCGCGGCTGCTGACCGGCGTGCTGGGCGATGTGAGCCTGGTCGAGTTCGAGGCGCTCGGGCACATGGGGCCGGTGACGCATCCCGACGTCGTCAATGAGGCGGTGGCCGAATTCCTCGCGCACGGCCGCGCAGCCGAGGCGCACGAACGTTCCGCACATGTGCCTGCACTGAGCACGAACGCCGGCGCATAGCGGCAGATCCGGCTGTTCTGTCGCCAGCGCGCCGCCGCGTCGTATAGCATTCGCGCTGACGTTCCTGCCGCCTCCATGGACCTTCGTCCGGGACGGCGGGACGCACCGAGGACCTGCGCTTGGGCACCGACGACGCTTTCGCCGAATTGGGATTGGCATCCGGCGCGAGCGAGCGCGAAGTGAAGGCGGCATGGCGCCGGCTGGCATCGCAGTGGCACCCTGACCGCAACGGCAGCGCCGATGCCGTGGCCAGGATGCAGCGCATCAACCAGGCCTTCGAGGAGATCCGCCGCGCCGGATTCCTTGCCGCTCCCGAAGCGCCGGCCGACGCCGACGCTCCCGTTTCGACCGATCCCGGCCCCGCATTCGACGACCACGAGGGCGATGCGGCCGCGTTCCGCGATGGCGCGGGTACGGCCCGGCAGCGGCGGCCGATCCACCGGAAGGTGAAGTTGACGCTCGAAGAGGCCGCGGCCGGCTGCATCAAGGTGTTGCGGGGCAAGGTCACCGAGACCTGCCGGACCTGCGCCGGCGCAGGCCACCAGGTGCTCGGCGGCCACTGCGTCCGATGCGGCGGCTCGGGCGCCGTGCCCAAGCGTTCCTTCTTCGGCTGGCCCAGCGGCCTGGTCGAATGCGAGGCCTGCCTCGGCGGCGGAATCGCGAGGCAGCCTTGCGCGGCCTGCAGGAGCACCGGAAAGACGGCGCCGCGCAGCTACCAGGTCAAGGTCCGCATTCCGCATGGCGTGCGCGATGGCGACCTGCTCCACGTCGACGGCCGGCGCCTGCGTCCCGAGCGGCTTCCGGCCGATCTCGAAATCCGCGTCGAGCTGCTGGACCATGCCTTCTTCAAGCTCGACGATGACGGCACCCTTCGCTGCGAGGTCCCGGTCGATGGCTTTGCCTGGATCGCGGGCAAGCCGCTCCAGGTGCCGACCCTCACCGGCCTGCAGTCCCTGCAGCTGAGCCGCGGCCGGCTGTCTTATTGCCTGAAGGGCCAGGGATTTCCGTTGGAGCGCCGCGGCGCGCGCGGCGACCAATGGGTCACGCTGGTGCCCGTGTTCCCGGAGCAGCTCAGCACCGACCAGCAAATCCTTCTGGACCAGCTCTGCGCCACCACCGCCGGTGCCGGCGGGGTCGCGGACGACCGGCTCCAGGCGTGGCAGCGGGGCCTGCGCGCGTGGGAGCGGGGCATGCGCGGCTAGCGGCATGTCGGCCGGCCCGGCATTGGGATCTTGGTAGGTGCGCGCGTGCTGCGCTCGACGACTCCCCATTCGCCACCCGGTCCGGCAAGCGCGCCGCGCCTCGGCTGGCGACGCGCCCTGTTCGTGCAGTTGCTCCTGATCGTCGTCACCACGGCGCTCGTGCATTTTTCCTGGGGGGCTGCCGTCAGTACGGCAGCGGCCTGCTGTGGATGGCTCCGCTGGGCTGGGCGTTGTACGGCCTTGTTTCGGTCGCAGGCCCTCTGGGCTGGCTGGTGGCCCCATTCACCGGCATGCCGTCCGCCGTATCCACCGAGGCTGCCTGGGTCTCTTTGTGGGCGAGTGGTTGGGGATCGGCGCTTGTCGGATTCGCGGGATGGAAACTGGGCTTCGCTTCTCCGCGCCGGTGGATCATCTGGATGGGAATGCTCGGCTTCGCAGTCTTCTGCGGCGTTGCCTATGGCTTCCTTTGCATGGCAATGAGCGCCTAGCGCAGCATCACGAGCCCTTCCGCACGAGCGGGCACGCCGACTTCGCGAGCGGCTGGAACGCGTCCGCCGCGGGAATGGTCGCGAGCCGCTTGTAGTAGTCCCACGGGTACTTCGACTCGGCCGGCGTCTTCACCTGCATCAGGTACATGTCGTGCACCATCCGGCCGTCCTCGCGGATGCGGCCGTTCTTCGCGAAGAAGTCGTTGACCGGTGTGGCCTTCATCTTCGCCATCACCGTGCCGGTCGCGTCGGTGCCGGCGTCGCGCACCGCCCGCAGGTAGTGCATCGTCGACGAGTAGTTCGCCGCGTGGATCGCGGTGGGCATCTTCTTCATGCGCTCGAAGAAGCGGCGCGACCACTGGCGGGTCTCGTCGTTGCTGTCCCAATAGAAGGCCTCGGTCAGCATCACGCCCTGTGCCGCCTTCAGGCCGACGCCGTGGATGTCGGTGATGAACACCGCGAGGCCGGCCAGGTTCTGCTTGGCCGGGTCGATGCCGAATTCCTGCGCGGACTTGATCGCGTTGATGGTGTCGCTGCCGCCGTTGGCCAGCCCGATGATCTTCGCGCCCGAGCCCTTGGCCGCCACCATGAAGGAAGAGAAGTCGCTCGCGTTGAAGGGATGGCGCGAGGTCCCCACGACCTTGCCGCCGGCCGCCGTCACCACCTCCGTCACGTCGCGCTCGATCTGCTGGCCGAAGGCGTAGTCGGCCGTCAGGAAGTACCAGCTGTCGCCGCCCTTCTTCACGATCGCGCGCGCTGTGCCGTTGGCCATGGCGTAGGTGTCCCACGCGTAGTGGATGCTGTTGGGCGTGCAGCTTTCGTTGGTCAGGCGAAGCGCGCCGGCGCCATTGACGATGGCGATGCGGTTCTTCTGCTTCGCCATGTCCACCGCGGCGAGGGCGACGGCCGAATTGGTGAGGTCGGTGATCATGTCCACCTTCTGCACGTCGAACCACTCGCGCGCCTTGTTGGCGGCGATGTCGGCCTTGTTCTGGTGATCGACTTCCAGCACCTCGATCGGCTTGCCGAGCACCTGGCCGCCGAAGTCTTCCACCGCCATCTTCACCGCCATGGCCGAGCCGCGGCCCGACAGCTCCGACAGCACGCCGCCCATGTCGGTGATGACGCCGATGCGCACCGCGCCGTCGGACACGGCATCTCCCTGCGCCTGCGCGATCGAGGCGATGGCGAGGGCGGCCGCGCCGCAGGCTCCTGCAAGTCTGTTCATGATGATGTCTCCTTCGTTGTCGGCGAGGCGCGGCCCTCAGATCACGTTGCGGGTCAGGCCGCCGTCCACGCAGATGTTCTGGCCCGTGATGTAGCTGGCCTGCATCGAGGCCAGGAAGGCGCACAGCCCGCCGAAGTCCTCCGCCGTGCCCAGCCGCTGCATGGGAATGCTGCGGGCCATGTCCTCGCGCACGGCGCCTTCGTCCTGGCCGGTGCGGCGCTGGCGGTCGGCGATCACGCGTTGCAGCGCGCCGGTGTCCATCAGCCCCGGCAGCAGTCCGTTGACCGTGATGCCGTGCGGCGCCACCTCGCGCGCCAGCGAGCCCATCGCACCGGTCAGGCCCACGCGCAGGCTGTTGGAAAGCGCCATGTTCGGATAGAGCTCCTTCACCACGAAGGAGGTGATGTTGAGGATGCGGCCGAAGCGCGCCGCCCGCATGGCCGGCAGGAAGGCGCGCACCACCTCGAGCGGGCCGATCACGTTGGTCTCGTGGCTGATACGCCAGGCCGCGAGCTGCGTCTCCTCGAAGGGCGCGGCGGGCGGTCCGCCGGCATTGGTCACCACGATCGACGGCATGCCGATGCGCGAGACGGCCTCGATCAGCCGCGCCCGCTGGTCCTCGTCGCCGATGTCGCCGGGCACGAACTGCGCCTGCGCCGACAGGCCGCGCGCGGTCGCCTCGCCGTGGGCGGCATCGCGCCCGTTGAGCAGCACGCGCACGCCCGCCTCGGCGAGCGCACGCGCGCAGGCCAGGCCCAGCCCCCGCGTGCCGCCGAGTACCAGCGCCGTCCTGCCCGCAATGCCGAGGTCCATGGCGTGTTTCTAGAAGGGGCAGGACGGGTCGAACTTCGGGCTGCGCTTCTCGCGCAGCGAGGCGATGCCTTCCTGCACGTCCGGCCCCGAGAAGCCGATGAATTCGAGCGCCAGCGAGCTGTCGAACGTGGGCCCCGCCAGGCGCAGCCAGTTGTTGAGCGCGTACTTGGTCCAGCGGATGGCGGTCTGCGATCCGGCGGCCAGCTTCTCGGCCACCTCGAAGGCCTTCGCCACCAGCCGGTCTTCGGGCACCGCCAGCGAGACCAGGCCGATGCGCTCGGCCTCTTCGCCGGACACCGCCTCGCACAGCATCAGGTAGTACTTGGCCTTGGCCATGCCGCACAGCAGCGGCCACACGATGGCCGCATGGTCGCCGGCCGCCACGCCCAGGCGCGTGTGGCCGTCGATGATGCGCGCCGTGGTGCTGGCGATCGACACGTCGGCCAGCAGGCCGGCGACCAGCCCCGCGCCGACGGCCGGGCCGTGCATCGCCGAGACCACCGGCTTGGAGCAGTTGATCACGTTGTAGACCAGGTCGCGCGCCTCTCGCCAGACGCGGGCGCGAACATTGAAGTCGTTCGCCATGTCCTCCACCAGGCCCAGGTCGCCGCCGGCGGAGAAGCCCTTGCCCTCGCCGCGGATCAGCGCCACGCGCGTGGCCGGGTCCTTGTCGATGTCGCTCCAGATGGAGGCCAGCTCGCGGTGCAGCGTGTGGTCGGCGGTGGAGAGCTTCTTGTTGGCGCTCTGCGAGGCGCCCATCACCACCTCGAGGATGCCGTTGGGATGGGACTTCAGCGTGAGCGCGCTGTAGTGCGCGTAGGGGGATTCGTTGGCCATGTTCAAAGTCCTTGTTCGATGAAAGAAGCTCGAAGGGAGCTCGGAGGGAGCTCAGATCTTCTTCCTTCCGGCCCAGTAGGGTTCCTTCAGCAGGTTCTTCTGGATCTTGCCGATGGGTGTCTTGGGAAAGCCCTCGACGAAGCGCACCAGCCGCGGCCGCTTGTGGCGCGCGAGCTTCTGCTCGCACTGCGCGACCACCCGCGCCTCGTCCAGCGTGCAGCCGGGCTTGAGCTGCACGTAGGCGGCGGGGACCTCGCCCCACCTGGCATCGGGAATGCCGAAGACCGCGCACTCCGCCACCTCGGGCAGCTCGTAGAGCACCTGCTCGATCTCTTTCGGGTAGACGTTCTCGCCGCCCGAGATCAGCATGTCCTTGGCGCGGTCGATCAGCGTGACGAAGCCTTCGGCGTCCATCACGCCGATATCCCCCGAGAGGCCCCAGCCGTTGCCGAGGCGGAAGAACTCGGCGGTCTGCTGCGGCTCGCCGTAGTAGCCGATCATCAGGTTGTCGCCGCGCGAGGCCACCTCGCCGAGCTCGCCCGCGGCGGCGGGGGTGCCGTCGGGGCGCAGCACCGCGACGTCGACGTTGTAGGGCTGGCGCCCCACGCTGCCCAGCTTGTCGCGCGCGCGCTGCCAGGGCAGGGCGGCGATCACGCCCATCTCGGACTGGCCGTAGATCTGCGTCAGCCGCAGCTGCGGCAGCTTGCGCATGAGCTCCACCTGCACCCAGTCGGGCATGGGCGCCCCGGCGAAGGACAGCTTGGTCCAGCTCTGGAGCTGGCGTTGCTCCAGGTCGGGCAGCATGGCCAGCGCATTGGCCTGCGTGGGCACCATGAAGGTGGCGGTGATGCGCTCGGCCTCCACCGCATCGATGTAGGCCTGCGGCGACCACGGCGTGACGAAGACCGTCGTGGCGCCGACCAGGATGGCCGGCTGGAACATGATGTTGAGCGCCGCCACGTGGAACAGCGGCGTGACGATCGCGACCACGTCGCTCGCCTCCAGGTGCTCTTCGACCACCACGGTGTGGGCGGTGATGGCGCGCGCGCGGTGGTTCATCAGCACGCCCTTGGGATGGCCGGTGGTGCCGCCCGTGTAGGTCATGCAGAAGGGGTCGCGCTCGTCGATGGCGACCTCGGGCGGCGTCGACGGATGTCCGTCGATGAAGCGCTCGAAGGCGATGGCACCCGGCACCTCGGCGTTGCCGCTGTCGCTGCCGCCGATGGCGACGAAGTGCCGGATCTCCGGGCAGGACTCGCGCACCGCCGCCACCTTGTCGGCGAACTGCGCGTCGTAGATCAGCACCCGCGTGTCGGACTTGGCCAGCACGTAGCCCAGCTCCTCCGGCGCATAGAGGATCGAGATGTTGTTGAGCACGCAGCCCGAGCGCGCCACGCCGAAGAAGACGGCGCCATAAGCCGGCAGGTTGCGGCACAGCATCGACACGGTCGCGCCGCGGGGCAGGCCCAGGCCCAGCACCGCGTGCGCGACCCGGTCGGCCAAGGCGTCGAGCTCGCTGTAGGGCACGCGCTCGCTGCCCTTCGGCCCGCGCAAGACGATGGCCGGCTTGTCCGGGAACCGGTGCGCCGAGCGGCGCAGCATGTCTCCTGTCAGCATTTCCAAGCCTTTACGAAACGCGGAAAATGTTTTCGTTTAGCGTAAATGTGCTGCGCCGCCGATGTCAATCCGAGGACAACCCGAACCCCGCCATCCCGTACAGTCGCCCCCGATGAGCACCTCCGCATCCCCCGCCCGCCGGAAGCGAGCTGGCGTCGGCACGGCCCCGAAGGCCGGCGTGCAGTCGGTGGAGAACGGCCTCGACCTCATGCTGATCGTGGCCCACCATCGCCGTCCGATGAAGATCACCGACATCGCCGAGCAGGCGGGCATCGCGCCCAGCAAGGCGCACCGCTACCTGGTGAGCTTTCTGCGCACCGGCTTCCTGGCGCAGGACCCGGAGACCGGCCTCTACGGCATGGGCCCGGTGGCGCTGGAGTTCAGCCTCTCCTGCCTCGCGACCCTCGAGCCGGTCTCGCTCGCCACGCGCGCGGCCGAGCGCCTGTGTGCGTCGCTGGGCCACACGGTCGCGGTGTCGGTCTGGGGCAGCTTCGGCCCGACGGTGGTGCGCTGGGAACAGCCGGCGCGGCCTGTGATGGTCAACATCGGCCTGGGCTCGGTGTTCCCGCTCTACCGCTCGGCCACGGGGCGCGTCTTCGCGGCCTTCCTGCAGCCCGAGCAGATGGAGGCCTACCTGGCCTCCTCCGCCAACCGCGAAGAGCCCGCCGAGACCGATGAAACCGTCGACCAGGTGCGCGAGCGCGGCATGGCGCGCGCCATGGGCGACTTCATGGCCGGCATGAGCGCCTTCGCGGCGCCGGTGCTCGACGACCGCGGGCGCCTGGTGCTCGCCATCACCGTGCTCGGCTACAAGGCCGGCTTCGACCACCGCTGGAATGGCCCGGTCGCGCAGGCGCTGCGCGAGGCGGCGCAGACCCTGTCGCGCACGCTGGGCCACCAGCACGAGCGGCTGGCGCTGGGTTGAGGCCGCACCGCGCGGCGCGGGTCTGCGCGGCGCGCAAGCCCGCAAGCCGCCTGCGAACCGATGATCCTCAGCGCGCGCTGCCGTCGCGCGCGGGCGCGAGCGCGGCCGCGACGCGCAACACCTTCTCGAGCTGCTCCACCGTGTAGGGCTTCTGCAGCCAGAAGGTGCCGGGCGCGAGCCGCGGCGGCCGCGGCAGGCCAGTCGCGAAGATCACCGGAAAGCCGCCTTGCCGATGCAGCTTCTGGGCGAGCTCGAGCCCGGAGAGGGCGGGCAGATTGATGTCCGCCATCAGGACGTCGAAGGCACCGTCGAGAAAGCGGCTGATCGCCACTTCAGCGCTCTTCACCCCCGTGGCCCAGTGGCCCAGCGTCCGCAGCAGCTCGAGCGTGACGGCCAGCATGTCGGGATCGTCCTCCACCACCAGGATGCGCAGCTTCCGTGTCGATGCCGGCACGCGGACGGCGGCGGTGCCGCTGCTCAACTCGGCGCGCCGCTGCGCGATCCAGTCGAACAGGCAAAGCCGGAATTCCGCATCCCACGCCGGATGGGAGAGGGCATGGTCCGCGCATTCCAGCATCCGCACCTGCAGCGAGCGCGCCCGCGCGAAGGCTGCCGCGTAGTTCTCGATGACGGGGCGAGGCACCGTGTCGTCGCTGCCCGAGCCGACCAGCAGCACATCGCCCCGGAAACCGGCACAGGCGGCCAGCGCGCGGTTGTCCTCGGCGCGCAGCCGCAGCAGCCGGTAGGCAGCCAGGTCTTCCTTGTCGAGCTCCTCCTTGGGCGTCGTCCAGCCAATGTCGCGATAGAGCGCCGGGGAGCGCAGCGCGAGCCAGCGCACCGGACGCAGGGCACTCGCGAAAGCGGCCAGGTAGCCGCCATAGCTGACCGCCACCATGCCGATCGCGTCGCGATCGACCTCCGGCTCGGCGGCCAGCGCGTCGTACGCCGCCAGCACATCCTCCAGGTTGTCCTCGCGCGTCACCGCCGCCCGCTCGGCCGGCGACCATCCCTCGTTCGGCAGGTCGACCAGCCGGCAGGCCCAGCCCTGTGCGCAGAGGTCGCCCGCCAGCGCGCGGTAGCGCTCGCGGTGGTCATCGTCCCACCCGGGCACCAGCAGCGCGCCGGGCTTGCGAGCGGTGGTCGATGATGCCGGGCTGTCCATGGTGATGGTCTGTTGTCGACGAGGCAGGCTGGAAGATGCCGTCGCATCGGCCTGCGCCCCGTCAGCAGCGACCGCGTGCAGGTGCCCGCCGATGGCTCGGTGCCGCGTCTCTACAATGCGGGCCCTTTCCTGCCCCTGATTCGCGCGCCATGGACATCGTCGTCAACGAAGAACTCAAAGCCTATATCGACCCGTTGACGCCGCAGGAGTACGAAGCGCTGGAGCGCAGCCTGCTGGCCGAAGGCTGCCGCGATGCGCTGGTGCTGTGGGGCGACGTGCTGGTGGACGGCCACAATCGCTACGGCATCTGCCGCAAGCACGGCCTGCCTTTCCAGACGGTGCAGAACGCGCGATTCCGCTCCCTCGAGGACGTGCACCTCTGGATGATCGACCAGCACCTGGGCCGCCGCAGCATCTCCGACTTCCAGCGCGGCGTGCTGGCGCTGCGCAAGAAGGAGATCGTGGCCGAGCGGCGCGCCCGCGCGGCCAGCCCCGCGCCTGCCTCGGACACATCCCCGAGCGCCGCGCCCGCCGAAATCGCGTACAGTGCCGTGTCGCCCGCCGCGCTCGACAGCCGCGAGGCCGTTGCCAAGGCGGCACGGCTGAGCAGCAGCCAGGTGGTGATGATCGAGAAGATCCGCAAGCAGGCCGCGCCCGAGCTGGTGGCCGCCGTCAAGTCCGGCGCCATCTCCATCAACGCCGCGGCCGCGGTTGCCACCCTGCCGGCCGAGGAACAGGTCGCCGCCGCGGTCGCCGGCAAGGACGAGCTCAAGCAGGCCGCCAAGCGCGTGCGCGAATCGAAGCGCAAGCCGCGCGACGAGTCGGCCGCCGAGCCGCAGGAGGGCGCGCACCCCGGAGATGACGAACTCCGTGCCCTGCGCCATCGCGTGGCCGAACTCACGGCCGAGAACGAGTCGCTGCGCCGGCAGCTGGCCGCCCTGCAGGCGTCGAGCGACGCGACGGAGAAGGTGGAGCTGCCCGCACCCTTCTAGGAGCGCAGGCGCGGCTAGTAGCGGATCGTCACGCCCGCCTTGATGCCCTTGTTGTCCCTTCCGTCCGTATGCGCGCCGGCGGAGAAGGAGACATCGCCGCCCGTGCTGGCGCCCAGCGAGTAGTTCGGCCGCGCGCCCGAGGTGTCCATTCCGCCGTAGAGACCGCTGCCGTCCTTGCGCTGCACGCCCAGCGTCCCGCCGTTCGCGGTCGCCGCCTTCTCGGTCGGGGACAAGTTGGGACTGACGTAGATCGATCCGTCGTCGTTGCTCTCGATGGGGAGCTTCGGGGTTTGTGCAAGGGCGGCCGCGCAGCAAGCGGCAAGGGCGAGCGATGTCAGAAGGGGCTTGTTCATCAAGACAGGGGCAAGGCGTCTGGCAAACGAACGACCTTATCGAAGGCTGCGAGGCAGGACAAGCGTTCCGGCCGCGATGCGATGATCTCCGTCGCTGCAGTGCGGCTTCAAGGAGACAGAAGTGTTTTCACATGTATTCGTGAGCGTGACCGATCTCGATCGCGCCCTGGGGTTCCATGGGCCCGCGATGGACAGCGTAGCGGCAGCGGCCCTCAGCCGCTCAGCTCGCTCTTGCGCTCGATGATGCGCGACACCAGCCCGTACTCCACGGCCTCTTGCGCCGACAGCCATCGGTCGCGTTCGATGTCGGTCATCACCGCCTCGAAGGACTTGCCGGTCTCGCGCGCGATCGTCCTGGCGATGCGCTCGCGGGCCTTGATGATCTCCTGAGCGTGGATCGCGATATCGCTCGCCGGTCCGCCGGCGCCGCCGCTGGGCTGGTGGATCAGGAAGCGCGTGTTCGGCAGGCAGAAGCGCCGCTCGCGCGGCACGGCCAGGTACAGGTGCGTGGCCGCGCTGCCCACCCAGCCGGTGCCGATCATGCGCACCGGGGCCGCGATGAAGCGCACCACGTCGTGGATCGTGTCGCCCGACTCCAGGTGCCCGCCCGGCGAGCTGACCAGGATGTCGATGGGCGCGTCGCTGTCGGCGTCGAGTGCGATCAGGCGGCGCGTCACGTCGCGGGCCGAGGCGTCGGTGATCGCGCCGAAGATCAGCAGCGTGCGCGACTTGAAGGCCTTTTCCTCGAGGTAGGAACTGCTGCGCGGCTCGCCCGCCGGGGTGTCCGGTGCGTCTTCAGGGGTTTCCATGTCGTGTTGCTCCTTGACGGGATGAGTTGCCATGACGAACAGGCAGCTTACCCCCGCATCGCGCCGCGGGTGGCGCCATGCGGGTCGAACCTTCGCATGGCATCGCGTGAATGTGGGATCGCCATGACGCGCGCAACTGCCCACAATCCACCCCAAGGGATCGAGCATCTCGCCAGGCTGTCACACATCGATCCCCGCACGCGCCTCCGCCCTCGGTTCGCGTGCTGCTCAGGGAGCCGGAAAGAAGCGCTGCAAGGCATCGGCCCTTCGGGCCGGGCGCTTCCTCCGGAAAGAAGTGGCCTGCGGCGACGGCGTGGCCTTGCACGTCGTCGCACCCCGCGCGCCTCAGCGCGTGCGGCGCGCCCCGCTGTCCTCGATGGGCTCGCCATCTTCCTTGGTGAAGGGCGCGATCCTGCCCACGGGCAGGATCTCCAGCACCTCTTCCGAAGGACGGCAGAGCTTGGTGCCCAGGGGTGTCGCGACGATCGGGCGGTTCATCAGGATCGGGTGCTGCGCGATGAAGTCGAGCAGCTCGTCGTCGCTCCATTTCGGGTTGCCGAGGTCCAGCTCCGCGTAGGGCGTTCCCTTTTCGCGCAGCAGCGCGCGCAGCGGCTGGCCCGTGGCGGCCGCGATCTCGCGCATCCGCTCGCGGCTGGGCGGCGTCTTCAGGTATTCGATGACCGTGGGCTCGATGCCCGCGTGACGCAGGAGCGCGAGCGTGTTGCGCGAGGTGCCGCAGGAGGGGTTGTGATAGATGGTGACTTCGGACATGGGGATTCTCGAACAGTGAATGAATGCGGCGCCTGGGCAATGCCTATGGTGCCCACGGCGCCCGTGTCCTCGATCATGCCCTCGTGATGTGACGAAAGCGCGCAAGCACAAGAGAAGAGCCCGCGACGCGCGAGCGCCGCGGGCTCTTCCTTTTTTCTTCGCTTACTTTCTCACGCCGATCGCGCCCGAGCCGCCGGCATTGGCGCCGCCGCCGAGGGCCGGCACCGCACCGCTCACCGCATTCGTGGCGCCGCCTGCTGCATTGGTGGCGCCGCCGACCGCGCTGGTCGCGCCCTGCACCCCGCCGCTCAGCGTGGAGCCGACACCACCCACCGTGCTGCCTAGGGTGCTCGTCGGCGTGCTGCTGGTGCCGGTGTCGGCACCAGCAGTCGCACCGGCCCGCGTCTGTGCGGACCCGCCGGCACGGTTGCCGCGCTGCTGGCGCTGTTGCTGTTGGGGTGCCGCCGCTGCGTCGCCCGATGCATTGACGTCCGCCTGCACGCCCACGCCGACCCCGACCTTCGGTGTCTGCACGGTCTGCGCGTTGGCGGCGAACCCGCCGGCGGCCAGCAGGCCCGCGAGCAGGGTGCGGAGAGCGATTCGGTTCGGGTGTTGTTGCTTCATGTGTGACGGTCCCTTTCGTTGATGAATGGTCACTGACAGAGAGAACAGAACCGGCTTGGGCCCGGTCCCGGGGGGACCATAGGGACGCGCCCGTGGCGCGCCGTGTGGGGAACCGGCGCTGGCAGGCGTGGGAGCTGGCCGTCGGCGAGATAGGGAACTCATGCGTTGCAGTTTTTTGCGCTTGCACCATCCACTTGGATGGTGATAGGATGGCAAATGCCTCGAAAAAGCGCTTCCCTCTCGGCCTCGTCCAGGCCGGCCGACGAAAAGATCACCATCAACGTCGGTTGCGTGGACCTCGGCCAGATCGACCTGTTGGTGCAGGAGGGCTTCTATGCCAATCGCACCGATCTCATCCGCACCGCGATCCGCAACCAGCTGGCCACGCAGGTCGACGTCGTTCGCCAGGTCGTGGCGAGCAAGTCGCTGGTGCTTGGAATCCAGCATTACGACGCCGCCGCCCTCCAGGCCATTCAAGCAGCCGGACAGAAATTGCAGATACGCGTGCTCGGCCTGGCCGTGATCGCGGCCGATGTGACGCCGGCGCTCGCGCTTGCCGCCATCGAATCCATCACGGTGCTGGGCGCGCTCCACGCGAGCCCCGCCGTCAAGGCGGCACTGGCCGCCCGCATCCGCTGATGCATCAACCCCAAGGACCCCGATGAACTTTGACCTCAAGCACCTGATGACAGAAGCAACCCGGCTGACCCGCGCCGGAGACTTGCAGGCAGCCACTGCCGCGATCCAGGCCGCGCTGCGCGGGCTCGAACCAGCTCGGCCGACGACCCGGGAAGCCGGCGACGTGATCGACGTGGAGGCCAGGCAACTGCCCGCGCGTCCGGCGGCCGACATCGTCGACGAGGCGCCCGCGGCCTACGACGATGTCTCCCTTCCCGGCCGCTTCATCGCCGGCAGCTTTGCCGACGCGGCCAGCCGCCGCGACTACAAGCTCTACATCCCCCCCGAGGCCGGCCGGCGTGCGCTGCCGCTGGTCGTGATGCTGCACGGCTGCACCCAGGACCCCGATGATTTCGCGGCCGGCACGGCGATGAACGCAGCCGCACTGGCGCACGGCTTCTTCGTGCTGTATCCGGCGCAGTCGCGCCGCGCCAATCCCCAGGCGTGCTGGAACTGGTTCAAGCACAGCCACCAGAAGCGCGGTCGTGGGGAGCCGGCGCTCCTGGCAGGAATGACGCAGGCGGTGATGGCGCAATACGCAATCGATCCGGAGCGCATCTACGTCGCTGGGCTGTCCGCGGGCGGCGCGATGGCGGCGATCCTCGGCGATGCCTATCCCGATCTGTACGCGGCCGTTGGCGTCCACTCCGGGCTGGCGGCCGGTGTTGCATCCGACCTGCCGGCCGCGTTGATGGCGATGAAGCAAGGAGGTGTCGTGCGAAGCGGCGCCTCCAGCGGCATGCCCACCATCGTCTTCCATGGCGATGCCGATGCGACCGTGCATGCGAGCAATGGCGAACAGGTCATCGCGGCCAGCGTCGGGAATACGACGACGATCGAGGTCCAGCATCTGAGCGCCAACGGCGCCCGCGCCTCGACGCGCCGCTTGCACCGGTCGGCCGACGGCCGGGTCGTTGCCGAGCACTGGACGGTGCACGGCGCCCCGCATGCGTGGGCGGGCGGCAGCGCCAAGGGTTCCTACACCGATGTTCGAGGGCCGGATGCGAGCGCGGAGATGCTGCGCTTCTTCTTCGAGCACCCGCGCACTCCCGTGCATTGAGCTGCACCTGGGGCCCGCACATCTGCGAAGGCCCTTTCAGACAGCCTGAGCACGTCCTAGTCGATCCAGGGGCCTCCCAGCATGGACTGGATATA
Source organism: Variovorax sp. WDL1 (assembly GCF_001541225.1). GTDB lineage: Bacteria > Pseudomonadota > Gammaproteobacteria > Burkholderiales > Burkholderiaceae_C > Variovorax. The sequence goes on from NZ_LMTS01000085.1 coordinate 55,346, forward strand.
GGCGGCGACCTTCACCAGGTCCTCGTCGGACATCGGGATCGGCGGTGCGTCGACAAGGTGCTTCGTGACCATGTGCAGCTTTGCCGCTGCATTGGGCTGCTCGTGGAGGAGAACCGCGATCGCCGTGGTCTGGGCGACCGCTCGCAATTCGAGCGCACGGAGTCGCGCATCGACTTCTTCCATTTCCATTGGGCCTTCCTCCCTGGGGCAAGTTGAGGAAACCCGATTCTGCTTCCAAAAGCCGGCACGTCATGCCGCGACCGGGGACGCCGGGAGGTCACTCCGAAATGCCATGAGCCTGCTCCTTCTCACCAACAGGGCGTTGAAAGCGCGGGCCATTCAAAAGGGGCGTGCGGTCCATCGCGATTGCCATGCCTGCACGCTCGACGCTGTTTCGAGGGTTCACGTGTTGCCTCCCGCCGCTGTCGGATCGCGCTTCATCAGGGTGCTCGACAGTGGGCAGCTTCAACGTCACCGTCGTGCCGTGTCCGACGATGGACGACATGACCATGCGCCCGCCCGACTGCGCCGCAAATCCTGCTACCGCGGGCAATCCCATGCCCGAGAGCGGCGAGTCCTCCTTCGTGGTGAAGAACGGTGTCGCGGCCCTGCGCAGAACGGCAGCGCTCATTCCCGTCCCTGTGTCGGCAATATCGAGCGACGTTTCTTCCGTGCAGCTGTTCCGGTCGACCGAGGCGCTCAATAGCAGACGGCCTCCTTCGGGCATGGCGAAACTCGCGTTCAGGGCGAGTTGAACCAAGGCTTCATGCAGTGCATCTCTGTCGACACACCAGGGGAGGCACTCCTCGTCGGCCTGGACCAGGACGTTGATGCGTACGTCAAGGCTGTGCCGAAGGAGGTCGGCGAACGAGCAGAGGAACGGCAGCACCTCTACGCGAGCGGGCTTCAGGACCTGGCGGCCGGCAAATGAGAGCAACTCGGCGACCAACTGGTCACCCTTGCGAAGAACGGACGGCGCTCGCCCCTCGAGTGAATCCGCGCGAACATTCTCGGCGCCTTCGAGCGAATCGCGCAGTTTCGCAAGCATTTCGGCCAATGCCGTGGCCGCCCCGGCGGCGATTTCGCCGCCCAGGCTGGATGAAACGGGATGTATGGACATGAGGCTCTCCGGTGCAGCCTCCAAAAAGGGCGTTGAAAGGGCACCATCATCCTCCGTTTGCGTGCAGGGAGCGCAGGGCGGCCTTGCGCTCGCTACGAGGGCAGGCGCCCAACCTTTGAGCCAGGTCAAGGCTTTGAAGTTTGAAAGGGCGCCAAATAGCCGCGTCCTCAGAAGGACGGCGGCCCAAGAAGCTCTGGCAACCGAGGCGAAATGGACCAGCGAGCGAGGTCAAGTCCATTGCCAACCTGTCTAGTGAGGTGAACGCCGTGCGGTACGCCAATGAAGATGTAGCAACGGACCCTGTATGGGCAATCCTCAACGAGGTGCCGTCGATGCTCGCCTATTGGGACAGCAGCCTGTTGTGCAGGTTCGCGAACCGGGCCTACGAGCGCTGGTTTGGAGTCAAGGGTTCGAGCCTCTTCGACACATCGATCCAAGACCTGCTGGGGCCTGAGTTGTTTGCTGCGAACGAACCGTTCATTCGTGCCGCGCTGCGAGGCGTGCCGCAGGAATTCGAACGCCTCGTCCCGCATCCCGACGGAACGTTGAGGCCGAGCCTGGCTCGCTACCTTCCACATGTTGTGAATGGAAAGGTGCTCGGATTCGTGGTCGAGGTGACAGAGGTCACCAGCCTCCACGAGGAGAGGGAACAACTCAGACGCCGCGTCGAAGACCTCGAACGGCAGAATGCATCGCTGTCGAGGAGCCAGGAAGCCTTGCGTCTTGCGCTGGCAGCCATGGGATCCCCTTGAAAGCATCGCCGACGGGCGGTCGTTCCCCGGCTCAGGGCCGCCGTACGTCCACCCGCTGGCGGGACCAGTAGGCCCCGTCGAGCCGGTCCAGCCGCACCTCGCCGCCCGTGGAAGGCGCATGGACGAACCGGTTCTCGCCCACGTAGATGCCCGCGTGCGTAGGCCGGCTGCCGCCGAACACCACCAGGTCCCCCGTTCGCAGGTCGTTGCGCGGTATCGAGTTCCCGAAAGCGGCGAGTTGCGCCACGCTGCGTGGCGTTGCCAGTCCGGCACTGTGGCGATACACGAAGCCGATCAGCCCGCTGCAATCGAAGCCGCCATCGACCGTGTTGCCCCCGTACCGGTAGGGCGTGCCCACCAGTCCCATGGCGTGGATGGCCGCATCCCTCGATTGCTCGGCGGAAACCAGCGATGGCCGCGAGCCGCCGGGCGCCGGGGGCGGCGTGGTGCTGCACGCGGCGAGCAGCAGGCAGGTCCACAGGACTGTCGATCTACGCAGGGTCAGCATGGCCCAGGATGGTAGTTGCTCAGGCCGTGCCCGTGCTGCGCGCGACGATCTCGAACTGCTGGCGCAGCCAGCGATGGGCGGGGTTGTGGTGCTTGCGCTCGTGCCAGAACATCGAGGTGCTCACGTCCTCCAGCGGCACCGGCGGTTCGAGCACCTGCAGCTGCCAGACCGCCGCGAAGTGCCGGGCAATGCGCTCGGGCAGCGTGGCCAGCAGGTCCGACTGCGCGACCAAGCCCGGCGAGACCAGGGTGGAGGACACCCGCGCGCCGATGGTCCGCACCAGCCCCGCGCGTTCCAGCGCCTCGTCGACCACCGCCTCGAGCGTCGATCCTCCTGTTCCGCCTAGCGCATAGAACACGTGCGGGTAACCCACGTACAGCGCCCGGCTCAGCCGGCCCTGCACTTCGGGATGCCCTGCCGCGGCGATGACCCGCATGGGCTGGCGCATGAGCGGCGTGAAGCGCAGCCCCGGCGGTGCATTGCGGATGAAGGCGACCAGCAGGTCGATGCTGCCCTCCTCGAGGTCGTGGCGCACGCGCGCCAGGTCAGGGGGCTGTACCGTGAGCTGCACGGAGGGCGCGAGCCGCCGCACCTGCGCGATCAGCGAAGGCATCAGCAGGTATCCCAGCGTCTCGCTCGCGGCGATGCGGAAGCGTTCGGTCGCGGTGGCCGGATCGAAGTCCGCACGATCGGCCACGGCCTGGTCGACCAGGTCGAGCGCCTGCTGGAACTGGTCTGCCAGCTGCCGGGCGCGCTGCGTGGTCACCATGCCTTTTTCGGTGCGCACCAGCAGCGGGTCGGCGAACAAGGTGCGCAATCGCGCCAGCGTCGCGCTCATCGCAGGCTGCGTGATGCCCATGCGCTCGGCCGCGCGCGTCACGTGGCCCTCGGCCACCAGCGCGACCAGGCAACGCAGCAGGTAGACGTCGAGATGGCGGGCTTGCATCGCCTGCGGATTATCGGCGTGCCTGCATGGCCGTCCGGGTCGCCATACGGGCGGCGGCATGTCCGCATGCCAGGCCGGACATGGCGGGCGCGCGCGCTGCTGACCAAAATGGCCGCAACCCCGAAGGAGACAACACGATGAAGACATTCGCCATTCGCGCAGTGCTGGCCGCCAGCCTGCTCGCCCCCGGCCAGGCGGCGCTCGCGCAGGAGGCCGGCGACTACCCCTCCAAGCCCGTGCGCATCGTGTTCGGGTTCCCGGCCGGCAGCGCGACCGATGTGGCGGCGCGGCGCGTGGCCGCCAAGCTCAGCGCCGAGCTGGGCCAGTCCTTCTACGTCGAGAACCGCCCCGGCGCGAACGGCAACATCGGCGGCGAGGCCGCAGCCAAGGCGCGTCCCGACGGCTATACGCTGCTGGCCGCGACCATCAGCGAGATGGCCATCAACAAGCCGACCGGCATTCGCATGAGCTACGACCCGGCCAAGGACTTCATCCCGGTCGGCCTGCTGTTCACCAGCAACCCGGTGCTGGTGGCGAGCAACGCGTCCGGGCTCGAGACCGTGCCCCAGCTCGTCGCACGCGCCAAGGCGCGGCCCGGCCAGGTGAACTGGGCGGCAGTCAACGCATTCCAGCAGGTGTTCGTCGCTTCGTTCGAGAAGGCCGCGGGCGTGAAGCTCAACGTCGTTCCCTACAAGGGCACCGCCTTCGCGATGACCGACGTGATCGGCGGCCAGCTCGACGGCATGGTGGGCTACCCGGCCGAAGCCATGGCCCACACCTCGGCCGGTCGAGCCAAGGCGCTGGGCCTGGGCGGCACGCAGCGCAACGCGTACATGCCCGACACGCCCACGCTGGGCGAGCTCGGCTATGCCGACATGGACCTGATCGCGTGGGGCGGCCTCTTCGCGCCCGCGGGCACGCCGCCCGCCATCGTCGACAAGCTCAACCGCGCGATCCGCAACGCCAACGCCACGCCCGACGTGCGCGAGGCGCTGGCCAAGACGGGCTCGGAAGCCAAGCCCTACACCGCCGGCCAGTTCGCCGCCTTCGTGCGCAACGAGATCTCGCGCTGGGACAAGCTCGTGCGCGAGACCGGCGTGAAGATCGGCGAATGAGCGCGTCGCCGGCCCCGTCCTGCATTTTTCCAACCCATCCAGAAGAAATCCGACCCATGACCGCCGTCCCCAAGACCTACGAGATGCCCATCCGGGAGCTGACCCCGCAGCAGATGCAGTCCCGCGTGGCCCGTTTCAAGAACCTGCGCTACCCGCCCGACCGCTACCCCGACAGCCAGCTGCCGGGCCATGTGCGGCGCAACTATCTCGTCATCGGGCGGGGTCTCGTCGTCGAGGGGGGCAAGGACCCGATGTCGGCGATCGCCATCGACGAGGGCTTCCAGATGTCGTACGTCGAGGCCGAACCCGGCAACGGCCCGAAGCTGCACAACCACGACACCAACGAGACCTTCGTCGCGATCAAGGGCCGCTGGCGCGTCATCTGGGGCCTGGACGAGGAGCACTCGGTCGACCTCGACCCGCTGGACGTCTGCTCGATGCCGGCCTACACGCCGCGCCGCTTCATCAACCTCGAGCCCGGCGAAGGCAGCACCCAGGGCCTGCTGCTCGCGGTGCAGCCGGGCAACGCGCCCAACTGCGAGTTCATGTGAGCGGCGCGTCGGATGGCATCGCGTGCGAGGTCGTGCGCACGATGCGCCGCGGCGTGCCGCTGGCGATCTGGCACCCCGCGGGCCTCGACGCGCCGCGGCCGCTCGTGCTGATCGGCCACGGCGGCGCCGGCCACAAGACCGCTTCGGCGGTCGAGCGCGTGGCGCATGCCGTGGCCCGGCAGGCCGGCTTCGTGGCCGCGGCGATCGATGGCCCCGTGCACGGCGAACGCGCGCCGGCGGGCGAGGGCGCCGAGGCCGTGCGCGACCGCTTCCGCATGCTGTGGGCAGCCGGCGGCAGCGTGGAGCCCATGGTGGCCGACTGGACCGATGCGCTCGATGACCTGTGCGCGATGCCCTTCGTCGATGCCGAGGCGATCGGCTGGTACGGCCTCTCGATGGGCACGGCCTACGGCCTGCCCGCGGTCGGCCGCACGCCGCGCGTGCGCTGCGCCGTGCTCGGGCTCTGGGGCGACTGCCGCCCGCGCGCCGACGAGATCCTGCAGCAGGCCGCGGCCGTGCGCGTGCCCGTGCTGTTCCAGGCGAAGCCCGATGACGAGATCATCACGATCGCGGGTGCGCGCGCTGTCTTCGCAGCACTCGGCTCGGCCGACAAGCGCCTCACGCTGCACCCGGGGCGACACATCGAGATCGGCGAGGCGCAGCTTGCGGAGGCGGTGGATTTCCTGCGGTGCCAACTGCAGCGCGTGGCTGCATGAGACATCCGGTGTCTGCCTCCGACAGGGCTTTGCTGGGGGAGGATGTTGTTGGCTTTGGGGGCCTGTTCTGGCGTTGCGCTTTTGTTGAGGCCGGAGCCGGGGCGTCGTCCCGGCAGCCGAGTCACT
>NZ_LMTS01000157.1 GCF_001541225.1 Variovorax sp. WDL1
ATGAGCCTCCAGCACGGGCCGCACCTCATCGCCGAGGCATAGATCCGCCTGGCCGACGACCGCGGCACAAGCCTGCACGCCGCCGCGGCGTGCGCACATCGCGGCCACGCTGCTGGCAAACTCCGTTTCGCCGACCGGTCTCATGGCCTCAGGCCCATCGGCACGCAGCATCGAGCGCGCCTGGACGAACACCGTTGCGCGAACGTCGTGCCCGCTGCGCAGGTCGCTCAGAAATTCGTCGAGCAGGTAGCGATGGCCTGGCCGGTCGTAAAGATGGTGGTGGGCATCGACAATTGGCTGACCCGGCTCCAGCGCCTCTTCGCGCCGCAGGGCCAGCCTGCCGGGCCGGGTCGTCCCGCTCATTCCGCTCCTGCACCTTCCGGGTAGGCGGGATCCTGGAGTTCCCGCGCCGCGTTACGTTGCGCTGGTCAAGGCTGAACCCGGGGACTCTCGTCTACCGGAAAGCAGCGCGGAACTTCGGACCGGTGATGGCGACGGCAGCCAAGCAGACCATCGCTACGGTGACGAGACCAGGGAACTGGGCGAGCTTGATCCCGAGGCCATCGTCACGCCCGGCATCCATGTCAGCAGGATCGTGAAAGTCCCGCGGGTCGCGACGAAGGCCGGCGGCTTCAGGAAGGCGACAGCTTGATGGCATACCAGAGACGCACGAAAGATCAACTGGCCGCCCGCGTGGCGCAGGACATCCAGGATGGTTCCTTCGTGAACCTCGGCATCGGCCAGCCCACCGCGGTGGCCAACCACATCCCTGCGGGCCGCGAGGTGATTCTGCAAAGCGAGAACGGCATCTTGGGCATGGGCCCGGCCCCGGCAGAAGGCCGGGAAGACTACGACCTGATAAACGCCGGCAAGCAGCCGGTGACCCTGCTGCCCGGCGGCGCGTACTTCCATCACGCTGATTCGTTCGCGATGATGCGCGGCGGCCATCTGGACATCTGCGTACTCGGTGCCTTTCAGGTGTCGACCCAGGGTGATCTGGCCAATTGGAGCACCGGCGAGCCGGGCGCCATCCCGGCGGTCGGCGGCGCCATGGATCTCGCGATCGGCGCCAAGGAGACCTGGGTGATGATGGACCTTCTCACCAAGAATGGCGAGCGCAAGATCGTGGAGCGCTGCACGTATCCCCTGACGGGCATCGCGTGCGTGAAGCGCATCTACACGGACCTGTGCACGCTTGAGTGCACGCCGCAAGGCCTGAAGCTCGTCGACATGGTCGAGGGCCTCGAACACGCTGAACTCGAAAAACTAATCAAGCAGCCGATCGCGGTCTGACCAGCAGGAGAGGCAGCGATGCAGATTGGCGTCCCGCCGAAACTTCGGCGTGGGTCAGCTTGACGCGTGGATCTGCAGCAGCTCGCCGGCCGGCTCAGGCAGTCGCTTGCAGGGACGCCATCAGCAGATTCAGATCCTGCAGCCTTTCAAGTCTCATGACCAGGTCGCGGACCCGCTCGCCGCCGCCTGCCAAGATGCCGCGGCTCAGGGTGAGAAACTTCTTCTCAATCTCCGCCGCGCTCAAGGGACACTCCGGCTCCCCCTTGGCGTTCTCGATGTATCCGCTGAAGCACTGCTCATCTACCAGGATGACGTCCACGGATGCGGCGCGCTTGTCCGGATAGCTCTTGTCGAGCTGGTCATCGGCTTCGACACGAATCTTCTTCATCATCGCGCGAACTCGCGCGTCGGCGAGCTTGGCATCCGTGTACTGGAAAACGGACGCATCGCCATGCACCAAGGCGACTGCTATAGCGAAGGCCACACTGAACTGTGCCTCGTCACCGCTGGACGGCGAGTGGATCTCGGCCGCATAGGTGACCGAGTCGACGCGAACCTTCAGCCCGACAATCGTCTCCGGATCGATGCCGTTGGCCCGAATGACTTCCTGCGTCACGTCCACCGGCGCATGGTTGCCGCGGCAGCCGCCGTGGATCTTGAGATAGGTCTCGGAAATGCTGAACTCGGTTCCGAGTCCAGCCGTCATGTCGGTGCTTCGCGGCTGGTCGGCGAAGGCCTTCAGGAAGCCGCCCTCGAGGATGCTGACCGCACCCTGCGCCCCCTGGCCGGCAAACAACGCGGCCATCACGCCGCCCTCGCAGCTGCGCGCGACCTGGAGGGGTTGGCTGCCCGAGCTCTTCAGCGCCTCTTTCAAGCCGACCCCGAGATTGCAGGCGATCGCCAGTGAGTTGGTTGCGACATCAGGCGAAAAATGCAGCAGATTTGCGCAAGCTGCTGCAGAAGCTGCGGCCCCGAGCACCGCCGTGCTCTGGAATCCGCGCACGACCGTCGACGGATAGATCGCCCGCCCCAGACGCAGAAAGACCTCATAGCCGGCGGCAACGGCGGCAATCAGGTCCTGCCCCGTCACCCGCTGCGTCTCGGCCAGCGCAACCGCGCTTGGGATCACGACGGACGATGGATGCCCCCCGGTGAAGCGTGAGCCATCGTCAAGATACAAGGCATGGGACTGGAAGCTGTTCACCAGGGTCGCATCGCGCAACGACACCTTCTTGCCGAGGCCCCACACGGACGCCTCCGGCGCGCCGCCAAGCAGGGGCAGCAGCTGTCGATGGCATCCCATGTTGTAGCCCACGAGCGCTGCGGCGAGCAGGTCGAGCACCCGTAGCTTGGCCTCCTCGGCCACTGTGGCTGGGAGATCCCCATACCGCGTGTTCGAAACGAATTTCCCGAAGTCTTCTATCAGCATCGGTCGACCCTGTTGCCCGCATCCGCCTGCTGCGTCATGCCGGCTCGCACAAATCGGCCATGAAGCGGCGGATGTCGGCCTGGCTCTCCAATCCAAGCATTTCACCTGCGATGCGCGAGCTCGCAGCAGCTCCGAGGTGCGCCGTGTTGTCCGTAAACTTCTCCATCAGCTCGTCCAGCGTGAACGGGGTCTTCGCGTCACCCCGGACCTCGGGCACCTCCCACGAGTGCCGCCTGCCATCCTTCATCGCGACGTCGATCGCAGCCGGGAAGTCCTTGACCTGGTACCGCGGCTCCACCACGTAACTCACCTTACCCATCACTTTCCGGATCTGCGGGTCGGCAGCAACTGGCGCGGAGAATTCGGCCACACCTGCTCTGCCCCTGACCAGCATCACTGCGACAGCGAACGGCAGGCTGAACCGGGTGTCGTAGTCGGAATTCGGCGCAAGCTTGTTCTCCCAAGGCTCGCATATGATGCCGACCGCATTGGAGACGATGCGGCAGGAAACGGCCTCGATGTCCTCCGGTCGGATACCGAAGGTGCGCCGGAGATGCGCTGCGCACTCGAGGAAGGCCTGCAGATAGTGGCACGCCGGATAAAGCTTGGGACGGATGTCGAGGGTCGTCCATTCGCGCCCGATTCCCTTGAAGATAACGTCGAGGTCGAGCGACTCCCCGCGCAGGAACGAGTTGTACGCGCCGAGCTTGCCCTCGAAGATCGTACTTGGCCCGGTGCAGTCGCGTTGAGCGAACTGCGTGGCCATGACTCCGCAGTGGCCGGCCCAGCCGGCGTGCAAACGCTTTGCATACGAGCCGGCCGGGATGCACTCGAGCAGCCCTGAGGCAAAGCTGCCGGCGACACCGAGGGCCTCGACAGTGCGCCGTAATCCGGCCCGTTCGAGTTTGGCAGTGATCGCTGCGGCTCCGAAAGTCGAGGCCACCGAGGTTGTATGGAATCCGCGCAGATGGAATCTGCCGTAGGCCGGCATCGCGATGCGGATGGTCGCCTCAAGGCCGGCGACTAGCGCCGTAAGCATCTCGCGGCCGGAGCTGCCCGAGCGCTCGGCCGCTGCAAGCGCGACCGGCACCAGAGCAGCGCTCGGATGCACGACCGATTCGGCGTGCGTGTCGTCGTAATCCTGTCCATGTCCGAGGATGCCGTTGCAGAGCGCAGCGCTGTGCAGGGGGACCTTCGTACGGCGCCCGATCAAAGTGGCATCGGGCGTGCCGCCCCACCCGCTGATCATGTCCAGCGCGGACTTTCCGAAATCGATCTGCGTCGAGCCGATGCAGACGCCGACCGTGTCGAGCACGAGCCGCTTGGCCTTGTCCACGACCTCGGGAGGCATGTCTTCGAACTGCAGACCGTCTGTAAATTGCGCAAGGCGCTCCGAAATTGTCCCCGTCATCGTCATTTCCCCTACTTGGCTGGAGGACGCGTTGCCGCCCTAAAAATAGTGTGAGATGTCCGGAGACTCGATCAGTCTCCGGTTCAAAAGATTGGGCAGCGTACAACGATTAGGAGGCCGGATCACTGGGCCGCGAAGGGAAGGTCCTTTGCGCCAACCGCAAAGAGCGCCGGCATCGGGCATGGCGAGACCGTCCGGAGGTGCTCTGGTGCAAATTTTCGGCGAAGCCAAGTGACGTTTCC
>NZ_LMTS01000341.1 GCF_001541225.1 Variovorax sp. WDL1
AGGCGTCGAAATGGGATTCGACCCGACTCCAGCCTTGCGAGCCGTCCTGGTCATGGTCGACCCAGTCGCGGCTGCCGTCATCCTGGTACATGCTGGCGTGCGCTTCGCGGCCCCAGGCATCGAAATGCGACACCACCGCGTTCCAGCCTTGCGATCCGTCCTGGTCGTAGTCGTGCTGGTCGCGGCTGCCATCGTCCGCGTAGACGTTGGCGTA
>NZ_LMTS01000140.1:0-13017 GCF_001541225.1 Variovorax sp. WDL1
GCTGCAACCCTATGCACGGGTGAACCTGTACCGCGCCTCGACTGGCAACGATGTTGCCCGCTTCATCAACCCGGCGGCAAGCACGGCCATCGCAAGCAGCAGGGGCGGCACCTCGACCGAGCTGGCTGCAGGCTTCACCCTGCGCCTGAGCGAATCGACCAGCCTCTACGGCGAGCTCGGCAAGCTATGGGCCTCGGGCGGAGACACCCGCGTAAAGGGCTCCATGAGCGGATCCGCGGGCCTCAAGGTGCGCTGGTAGGCGAGGTGCCCTGAACCGAGGCTTACCGCCTCATCGCGATAATCGGCGCTCTTCAAAGGAGCGCGTGTGGATATCGTTTTGCTGGCCAAGGCCGCCGTCATGGGCATCGTCGAGGGCCTGACCGAATTTCTTCCCATCTCGTCGACCGGCCACCTGATCCTGGCCGGTTCGCTGCTCGGGTTCGACGACGAGAAGGCCAAGGTCTTCGACATCGCGATCCAGACCGGCGCCATCCTCGCCGTGATCATCGTCTACTGGCAGAAGATCCATTCCACACTGGTGGCACTGCCGCGCCAGCACAAGGCGCAGCGCCTGGTGCTCAACGTGCTGATCGGCTTCCTGCCGGCCGTGGTGCTCGGGCTCCTGTTCGGCAAGCTGATCAAGGCGCACCTGTTCACAGCGGTAGTGGTCGCCAGCACCTTCATCATCGGCGGCTTCATCATCCTCTGGGCCGAGAAGCGCCCGCCCGGCTCGGTGCGGGTCGAGCACGTGGACGACATGACGCCGTGGGACGCGCTCAAGGTCGGCCTGGTGCAGTGCTTCGCGATGATCCCGGGCACCAGCCGCAGCGGCGCCACCATCATCGGCGGCATGCTGCTGGGCCTGTCGCGCAAGGCGGCGACGGACTTCTCCTTCTTCCTGGCGATCCCCACGCTGATCGGCGCCGGTGCCTACAGCCTCTACAAGGAGCGGGCGCTGCTCTCGGTGGCGGACCTGCCCATGTTCGCCGTCGGGCTGGTGTTCTCCTTCGCGAGCGCCTGGCTTTGCGTGCGCTGGCTGCTGAAATACATCAGCACCCACAGCTTCGTCCCGTTTGCCTGGTACCGCATCGTCTTTGGCATCGTGGTGCTTGGCACCGCGTGGAGCGGTGCGGTCGTGTGGGCCGAGTAGGGTCCGCAAAAAAAAGCCCCAGCAAAAGCTGGGGCCTTGGCCGGCGAGCAACTCAGCGCGTCACGGCACGTTGGAACTGTGCACCGAGAAGGGCTTGAACGGCAGGGCCAGCTTGCCGGCGAATTCGCCGTTGGCGTTCAACGTCGGGCAGACGCCTGCACTGGTGCAGAAGCCGCTGCTCGCATCGGGGTAGATGACATCGCCGAAGCGGTAATTGGCGATGCCCGCACCCGCGTAGTCGGCCACGGTCAGGACGTTGCCCTTGGTCGAGTAGTTGTCGGCCATCGTCACCATGATGGGGTCCACTCGCGAGTCTTCCATGGTGCGAATCACGCTGCCGGTGGACGCCGTGTCGCTGGTGTTCACGATCTTGACCCAGCCCCACTTCCGGTTGGCCCGGTCGGTGAACAGGATCAGGTCGTTGATCGGGTCCGACACCCCTGCGTAGTCCTTGGCTGCCGCAAGGTGCGTGATGTTCGCACCCAAGCCGTAGACGGTGCCCGCCTGCTGGATGTCCGTGGGTGCCGGCGTCGTCGGCTTCACGCCGGCGGCGTAGCGGCCCAGAGAGTACAGCTGCAGATTGCCGCCCTCGGTCGCAATCGCGGCGCGAGCGTATTGCGGGTTGGCACGCCAGAAGGGGTAGTCCGAGATCCGCGACTGCTCGTCCTTGCTCCAGTAGCTGCGCGTGGCGGTCGTCCACACCGCCGTCGGGCGCGTCGGCAGCGTTTCGGTCTTCACCACCACGGGCATGGCCTGCGGCTTGTCCGCCAACAGGTACGGCCACTGGCTGGCGGCCAGACCGACGTTCTGCGTTTCCAGATTGGAGGCCGCGCTGCCCAGGTACATCTCGTTCGTGTACTTGAACAACGGGCCGAGGTCGATGAACGTCGCCTTCTTTTCGCTCTTGGAGACCACGACCGCGACGCCACCCTTGGCATAGCGCTCGTAGTCCTCGCCACCAGGCAGCATCTTTGCCCGGTTGTTCGCCATCGGCGAGTTCAGCATCTGGAAGTTCGAGATCTGCCCGGACGAGTCGTACTTCAGCATAGCCGTGTACGGGTGGATGCCGGTGGTCGCAGCGATGCCGGTGGGCGCCTTGAGGTCCGAAGGCAGGTCGACGTAGGCGATGACTTTCATGAAGACGTAGTTGCCCTGGTCTGAGAAGCCGGGGTGCATCATGTCCATCCATCCATGCCACCAGTCGTAGCGCACGTCACCGGGCTTCCAGCCCTGCGGGGCTGAGCCGAGGGAGACGATGGCCACCTGGCCCTTGGTGTTCGGCACGTCCCATCCTAACACCAGCGCGAATTCACCACCCCCGGTGACCGTGACGGCGGTCGGCACGAATCCGAGCTTGAACGAGGTCGAGGCCTGGTTCTGTGCGGTGAGGGTGCCCACCGTGTACAGCTTGGCCGGCTTTGTCGGGCTGCCCTGAGTGCACACCAGCGACAGCCGCGTGGCCGGCGAATCGGCCGCGTTCTCGCCGCGATGCTCACATACCGGGAGGTCGGCCGGATCGTTCTTTGCCAGCACCCCTCTGGTGACGTAGTCGTCGATGGAGGTCGGCAGCAGGCGACGCTGCTGCCACAGCACCTGCGGGCGCTGCTGGAATGTGCGCCGGTCGGTGGCCGAGTTCTGGAGCCAGGCCACGGAGTCCTCCACGCTCTGACCGGCGGTCGGAACGCCGATGGTGGCGGCGTGGATCGACACGTACATGTTGTTCGTCGAGTCCTCGCGGCCAAGCTGGTAGACCGAGCCGATGCCGCTCATCGTGCCGACGTCCGCGCGCTCCGGCAACGTCGCCACGCCGCTCCTGCTGGCAGGCGCTCCGTACTTGTAGATCACGCCCGCGTCGGAGTTGAACTTGTAGGCCATGGCCGCGTAGGCGCTGGGCACCACCGTACCGGCGCTGTCGACGATGTCTCCGGTCAGGGCACTGCCAGGTGCGGGAGCCGGTGCAGGTGCAGGTGCCGGTGCAGGGGCAGGTGCAGGTGCAGGTGCGGGTGCGGGTGCAGGAGCAGGAGCAGGAGCAGGTGCGGGTGCAGGTGCAGGAGCGGGAGCAGGAGCAGGAGCAGGAGCAGGAGCAGGAGCAGGGCCGGCCGACACGCATGACTTCGCCGTCATGAAGGCGGGATCCTTCCCGAAGAAGCTGTTCGTGCAGGCCGCGGTCCCGGTGACGGACTTGGTGACCCAGCGCGAGTCTGCGCCGTACTTCACCAAAGTCGGAGCGGGCACTGTGAACGAGGAACCTTCCTGGGCGAGTACGGTTCCGGCTGGAGGCGCGGTGGCAGGAGAAGGCGCAAGCGCGGTCTGCACATAGCATGCCTTCACCACATATTCCAGCGGGTCGCGGCCGAAGGTTGCGTTGTTGCAGATAACGCTGCCGGAGAGCTCCTTGCTCGTCCAGGCGGAATTCGCGCCGTACTGCACCACCGTGGACGAGGCGAGGTTGAAACTCTGCCCTTCATTGGCGACCTTGACCCAGCTCGAGTCGAGCTTGCTGAGCAGCGCTGATTCTTTGCCTGCGGCGGGCTCCGCTGTCGAGGCGGCCGGCGAAGCAGGCGTCACGTCAGTGCCTTGAGGTGAGGCGAAGCTGTCGCCTGCGCCGCTTCCTCCGCCCCCGCAACCCGCGAGCGCGCTTGCTGCGAAGCAAAGCAGAAGGGCGTGTTTATCGATCTTTCTCACACTGAGTCTCCTAATTGGCTTTAAATTGAAAAAAAGAAGTCCCCCTGCGCCCTTCGAAGGCGCAAAGAACTTGGCGAAGAAATCCGAAAAGGGCTCGCCGAGGCGAGCGACTACGGGGGCGGCGCGGTGGGCGCGCCTTCCCCTGGGGCTAATGCGTGGTTGGAGGTGGCTGCAGATCGAATCCAGCGATCACGGCGGCAGCCTCGCCGTTTCAAGAGAGCGCCATGTGTCGCATCCCTTCTCGCTGTCCGTTTCGACTCGACTCGATTCGTTTCGCAGCTGCTAGACAGCGACCGCGTCGATGAGGCTCCGGAGCCTGGTCTTCAAACGCATGCCGACTGAAGCGCCTTGCGGCCGCGCTGCTGTCGCGGAGGGCCGGCCGGCTCGGGTAGGCGCCCACATGTCGTCGCGCGAGGTGGGCCCTGCACTCCCTGCCTGAGGCGAGGCCAGCATCACGGAAGCCAGGAAGGCCGATTGGCCGGCTGCCTTGGACGCCTCGCTCAGTTGGCTCCAGTTCGCGGGGCGAGTGTTCGCAGGAAGCACGTCCAGATGGCCCAGCAAGGAGCGGCTCACGTCCAGCAGCGCACTGGCGGAGGCCAGGCAGAAGTACACCGCGGATGGCGTAGGTGCTTGCTCGGCGCCGGGCCTTTCGAAAGGTGCAGCGGAGAATTCGTCGCGCGGCAAGCAGTGATGCACTGTGGCGGTGGCCTGGAGGGCGGAGAGCAACTGGTCGATCTCGTGCAGTGCGCGGTGCATGAGTTCGGTCTCGAGTGGTGTGCTTGTCACGGAGAAGCTCCTGGACGGCGCGAGACAACTCTGGAATCTGCTACCGGGATCGGTCTCGCTCGATCACCGGCTTGAATCCAGTGTTCCTTTTTCACCCGGTGCATCGATAGGCCCGGAGGAGCCATGACGCTGCCGCGCGGTGGGTCACGGCGCTGGAGGGTGGGTGTGGCCCGCATCAGGCCATCCGCTTGGGTCGGGGGGCGCGATCCGTTCCGGGAGACCGGTGCGTGCCGGGCACCGTGCTGTGGAGCACGGCGGCGTGCGCCTCGGCACTTGAGCCGGTTGGCCCGCCGGGATTGATCCGTGGTGGATTAATCCTTCGTATCAGGGCGGACCGGGGGGACGACGGGTGACGATTGCACCCGGAGCGTCGACGCTCAGATGAGCTTTTCCTCGGGCGTGGAGATCTTGCGCAACGGGCTGTGGCGCGTCGCCGGCATCTTGAGCGGGTGCTCGGCGTAGGTGTCGTCCCAGACCGGGTCCTCGATGCTGTCGAACACCTCGCGCAGCTTCTGGCCCCAGCTGCTGTGGACCATGCGGTAGTAAGGGTTGTCGGCGTCGATGCACACGACCTTGTCGGTTTGGAGGCGGTTGGCCTCATACACCACCAGGTCCAACGGCAGGCCAACCGAGAGGTTGGACTTCATGGTGGAGTCCATCGACACCAGGGCGCACTTGGCCGCCTCGTCCAGCGGCGTGTCGGGCGTGAGCACACGATCGAGCACGGGTTTGCCGTATTTGGACTCGCCGACCTGGAAATAGGGCGTCTCGGTGGTGGCCTCGATGAAATTGCCGGCCGCGTAGACCAGGAACAGGCGCATGCCTTCGCCCTTGACCTGGCCGCCGAAGATGAAGGAAACGTTGAACTCCAGGCCCGCGTGCTTGAGCGCCTCGGCGTCGCGGTCGTAGACATGGCGCACCGCCGAGCCCAGCACGCGTGCGGCGTCGAACATGCTCTTCGCGTTCCAGATGGTGATGGGCGGGCGGTCGTCGCCGTCGTCCCCGGTTTCGCGCGCTTCGCGAAGTTCCTCGATCTGCAGGATCTCGCGCACCGACTGCGAGATGCTCAGGTTGCCTGCCGACAGCAGCACCATCACGCGGTCGCCCGGCTGCTCGTAGACGATCATCTTGCGGAAGGTGCTGATGTGGTCCACCCCCGCGTTGGTCCGCGAGTCGGAAAGAAACACCAGGCCGGCGTTGAGTTTGATGCCTACGCAGTAAGTCATGTGTAACAGGCCCTAGCGGTGCTCGCGCGCTTGGAGTTTCTTGAGTGTGTAGATCGCCTCGAGCGCCTCGCGCGGGCTCAGCGTGTCGGGGTCGAGCGCCGTCAGCGCGGATTCTACGGCGCTCGCCGGTGGCGTCTCTGCCACCGGCGGCGGCGCGAACAGGTCGACCTGGGCGCGGGCCTGCGCCTGCTGGGCCTCCAAGGCTTCGAGCGCCTGGCGCGCATGGTTGACCACCGCGGCCGGCATGCCGGCCAGGCGTGCGACCTGGATACCGTAGCTCTTGCTGGCGGGCCCAGGCTGCATCTCGTGCAGGAACACGATGTCGCGCCCGGCCTCGGTAGCGCTCACATGCATGTTGACTGCGCCATGGTGCGTCGCCGGGAACTCGGTGAGCTCGAAGTAGTGGGTGGCGAACAGCGTGAAGGCGCGCGTGCGGTCGTGCAGCTGGGCCGCGATGCCGGCAGCCAGAGCCAGGCCGTCGAAAGTGCTGGTGCCGCGGCCGATCTCGTCCATCAGCACCAGCGAATGGGCGGTGGCGCCGTGCAGGATCTGCGCCGCCTCGGTCATCTCCAGCATGAAGGTCGACTGGGCGTTGGCCAGGTCGTCGGCCGCGCCGATGCGCGTGTGGATGGCGTCGATGGGCCCCAGCCGGCAGGCATCGGCCGGCACGTGCGAGCCGATGGAGGCGAGCAGCACGATGATCGCGACCTGCCGCATGTAGGTGGACTTGCCGCCCATGTTGGGGCCGGTGATCACCTGCAGTCGTTGCTGGGGGCCCATGCGCGTGTCGTTCGCAATGAACGCGCCCGATGATTTCTCGGCCAGCCGGGCTTCGACCACCGGGTGGCGGCCCTTCTCGATGTCGATGCAGGGGTGGGCCACGAAGGAAGGCTGGCGCCAGTGCAGCGTGTGCGAGCGCTCGGCCAGCGCACACAGCGCATCGAGCGCGGCCAGTGCGCCCGCCAACCGCGTGAGCGCCGCGACCGAGGGCTGCAGTGCATCGAGCAACTGCTCGTAGAGCCACTTCTCGCGGGCCAGCGAACGGTCTTGGGCCGACAACGCCTTGTCCTCGAAGGCCTTGAGCTCGGGCGTGATGAAGCGCTCGGCGTTCTTCAGGGTCTGCCGGCGGCGGTAGTTGTCCGGCACCTTGCCCAGCGCGCTCTGCGTGACCTCGATATAGAAACCGTGCACGCGGTTGAACTGCACGCGCAGGTTGGAGATGCCGGTGCGCTCGCGCTCGCTGGCCTCGAGCTGCAGCAGGTAGGCGTCGCTGTTCTCGCTGATGGCGCGCAGCTCGTCGAGCTCGGCATCGTGGCCGGTGGCGATCACGCCTCCATCGCGCACCAGCGCGGAAGGCTCGGGGTGGATGGCCGCCACCAGCAGCTCGACGCAGCCGGGCGGCGGTGCCAGTTGCCCGGCCATGTGTGCAAGCAGCGGCGCGGCCGAGGCAGGCAGGGCCGGCGCGAGTTCTTCCGCCTTGGCCAGCGCCATTCGCAGCGCGACCAGCTCGCGCGGACGTACCTGGCGCAGCGCGATGCGCGCGGCGATGCGCTCCACGTCGCTCGTGTTCTTGAGGCGATCGCGCAGGGCGCGCCACGGCGCCGCGGTGGCGCCCGACGGCGCGGCCTGCAGCGCGGCGATAGCCTCGAGGCGCGCCTGCGCCTCGCTGCGGTTCCGGCGCGGCGCCAGCAGCCAGCGCTTGAGCAGCCGGCTGCCCATGCCCGTCATGCAGGTGTCGAGCAGCGAGAACAGCGTCGGCGAATCCTCCCCGCGCAAGGTCTGAACGAGCTCCAGGTTGCGGCGCGTGGTGGGCGGCAGCTCGATCAGCTCGCCATCGCGCTCCACCGCGAGCCGCTGCACGTGCGACAGCGCGCGCCCCTGCGTGTGCTCGGCGTAGCCCAGCAGCGCGGCCGCGGCGGCGTGGGCGTTGGCCAGCGACTCCGCGCCCCACGCCGCGAGGCTGTTGCTGCCCATCTGCTCGCACAGCTTGCGCTCGCCCAGGCCGCCGTCGAACTGCCAGGCCGGCCGCACCGAGAGCGTGAAGGCCGCGCCGTTGCGCGCCGCCTTCAGGCGCTGCTCGAAGCCCGGCGTGACCTCCGCGCTGTAGAGCAGCTCGCTCGGACCGATGCGCGCGATCCAGGCTTCCAGCGCATCGGCCGGGCACTCGGCCAGGCGCAGCTCCGCGCCGGTGACGCTGAGCCAGGCGAGACCGCAGAAGTTGCGCGAGCCTGCATGCACCGCGAGCAGCAGCGAATCGCTCTTGTCCTGCAGCAGCTCGGCATCGGTCAGCGTGCCGGGGGTGACCACGCGCACCACCTTGCGCTCCACCGGTCCCTTGGCCGCACCCACCTCGCCGACCTGCTCGCAGATGGCCACCGACTCGCCCAGCTTGATCAGGCGCGCGAGGTAGGTATCGACCGAGTGGAAGGGCACCCCGCACATCACCACCGGCTGCCCCGCCGATTGGCCGCGCTGCGTGAGCGTGATGTCGAGCAGGCGCGCGGCTTTCTCGGCGTCGGCGTAGAACAGCTCGTAGAAGTCACCCATCCGGTAGAACAGCAGGGTGTCTGGATGGTCCGCCTTGAGGGCCAGGTACTGGGCCATCATGGGCGTGTGCGGTGCGGTCGCGGGAAGGGTCATCGAGGCGGTAGATGGGTGCGAGGCCGGGAAATCAGCCGGGCCCGCATCATAAGGAAACGGGCGTCCGCCTTGCGGCGCGCCCGTTGTTTCAATCGAGACAGTTTCTAGATCTGCCCGCGCCGCCGGCGCGCGACACGCACGGCATCCACCCAGGTGTCGATGTTGAAGCGCTGCCCCGACTCTGCGATGCGCGCGCCGGTGATCATGTGCAGCGGGATGCGGTGCGTGTCGCCTGGCAATTCACCGCGCCCTGTGAGGAGCCTCTTCTGCAGGTCCAGGTGCTCGACCTGCAGCGTGCACTCCGCCTTGCGGCCGTGCGGGTCGACGTAGCGCACGCGGACGCGCGGCTGCTCGTCGACGATGGAATGCTCGCCCTTGCCCTGGATGAACCACCCGGGGAGGGTGTCAGGCACCGAATCGCCGGAGCGGTTCAGGTCGCCGCGCACGGTCGGGATCTCCAGCGGCACATGGCCGGAACGCACCCGGGCCGCGGCGATGCGGCGTTCGGCTTCTCGCCGCTCGGCGACGCGGTGCCAGGCGATCCACATGATGACGAACAGAAGCAGCGCCCCTGTCAGCAGCGCGAGCAGGAACTGCCATTGGGCAAGTCCGATGTCCATCTCCAAAACCTCTGCGACCAAATAGCCATTAAGTACTCAATCGGAAATTCTGGTCGACCGGGGAAGAGGTGTCAAACGGCCGCGCGGCATAGGGCCTTCGGCCAGTGCGCTGTTGTGTCGGGCGTCGTGGGTGCTCAGACGCTGGCGGGCGCTGCCATGTTTTCGACTGCACGCTTGCCTGCCGGTGCGGCCGTTGTAGCGCGGCCTGGGTCAGCGCTGCGGCATGTCCCTGTACGAATAGCCCAGGCTCACCGTTGCATCGTCCGGGATGGCAGGCATGGTCGCGTTCCATGACTCCCATGCCGTGCGCATCGAGGCCATGCGCTCGGGCTCGCGGCCAGCCTGGTTGGAGCGCTCCCGCTCGTCGGCCGGGATGTTGAACAGGTACTCGTGACCGTCGACCTGGAGGTACTTCCAGTCGCCGTCGCGCAGGGCGCGCTGGCCGCGGTGGTTCATGCGCCAGTGCAGCGGGCGGGAGAAGCGCGTCGCCGCGTCGCGCAGCACGGGCAGCAGCGAGACGCCATCGAGCGGATAGTCCGGGTGGGCAGGGGCGCCCGCGGCCTCGAGCATGGTGGCCGACCAGTCCATCGTCATGCAGTGCTGGTCGGTTTCGCCGCCGGCGCGAATGACGGCGGGCCAGTGCGCGATCCACGGCACGCGGATGCCCCCCTCCGTGAGGTCCATCTTGCCGCCGACGAGCGGCCAGTTGTCCGAGAAGCGCTCGCCGCCGTTGTCGCTGGTGAAGACGACCAGCGTGTTGTCGGCGATTCCCTGCTTTTCGAGCGCGGCCATGATCCAGCCGATGCCTTCGTCCATGTGGTGGATCATCCGGCGGTACACGTGGATATTGCCGCCGGCCAGGTCGAAGAGGTTGTCCTTGATTGCAGGCGCGCGTCCGGCGTCTTCGCGCGTTTCCCAGGGCCAGTGCGGCGCCGTGTAGTGCAGGCTCAGGAAGAAGGGCGCCTGCTGGCCGGCCATCCGCTCCACGTAGTCGACAGCGCGGCGCGAGAGCAGGTCGGTGAGGTAGCCCTCTTCCTGCTTGTCGTCCTCGCCCGCCCAGAGGTCATGGCGGCCGGCCGAGTCGCAGTGCGTGAAGTAGTCGACACCGCCCGACATCGGCCCGAAGAACTCCTCGTAGCCCGAGCGCAGGGGACCGAAGGCCGGCGGAAAGCCCAGGTGCCACTTGCCGATCAGCGCCGTTCGGTAGCCGGCGTCGCGCAGCAGCGAGGGCAAGGTGGGATGAGCCGGCGGCAAGCCGAGCGTGGCACTGCCCCGGCTCCTGCTGTTGATCGGCTCCTCGGCCGCGCCCCGCAGGCGGTACTGGTAGCGCGCCGTCATCAGCGCGAAGCGCGTCGGCGAGCACACGGGCGAGTTCGCATAGCCCTGCGTGAAGCGGATGCCTTTGGCGGCCAGGCGATCGAGCACCGGCGACACCGGTCCGAACGCCGCATCGCGCCCGCCGTAGCAGCCGAGGTCGGCGAAGCCGAGGTCGTCGGCCACGATGAAGATGATGTTGGGACGTTGCATGGGGGTCAGGGCTGGTAGCCGGATTTCTGGACCACCGGCGCCCATTGCGCGCGGTAGGCCTTGAGCATCGCCGCGGTCTGCTCCTGCGTGCTGGCCACAGGCGTCATCAGCGAATCCTTGAAGCGCCGCGTCGTGTCCGGGTCCTGCATGACCTCGCGAATGGCTTGCGAGAAGCGCGCGACCTTCTCGCGCGGCATGGTCGCCGGCGCAAAGAAAGCGTTCCAGCCGAGCGCGACGAGGTCGAGGCCGGCCTCCTTGAAGGTCGGCACCTCGGGCGCAAAGGGCGAGCGCTTCGCGCCCGACATCGCGAGGATGCGCACCTTGCCGGCCTGGTGCTGCGGAATGACGACGTCCAGCGTGTCGACGGCGATCGGCACCTGGCCGCCGATGAGATCGGTCAGCAAAGGGGCCGAGCCGCGATAGCCGATCACCTGGGTCGGCACCCTGGCCTTCTCGCCCACCATGAGTCCGAAGAAGTGCGGCAGGCTGCCCGTGGCCGGCACGCCGACGTTGGCCTTCTCGGGATTGGCCCGCATCCAGGCCAGCAGGTGCGGCAGCTCGCGCACGGGTACCGCTGTCGAGACCGACAGCGCGAACTCGTAGTCGTTGACGTGCGAGACCGGCACGAAGTCGCGCTCGGGGTCATAGCCGCTGTCCTTGAAGACCAGCGGCGCGACCACCATCACGGCGGGGTTGGCGAGCATCAGCACGTTCTGCCCCGGCGGCGTGGCCTTGACCTGCTGGGCCGCGAGGCGACCGCCGGCGCCGGGCTTGTTGTCGACGATCACCGGAACGCCGAGCCTGGCCTGGAGCTTGTCGCCCACGATGCGGGCCACCCGGTCGGTGGCGCCGCCCGGCGCGTAGCCGACGACGATGCGCAGCGGGGCGTCCGGAGCTTGTGCGAAGGCGGCGCCCGTCGCGAGCGTGGCGATGGCGGCGAGGGCGAGGGTGCCGGCAAGTCGGCGCAGAAGATGTTGGAGCATGGGGAAGTTCAATCGTTGGCCTGGAAGTTGACTGCCTTCATGATGCCGCTCCAGCGCGCGGTGTCCTCGCGCATGGTCTTCAGGAGCGCCTCGGGTCCGTCGCCCGCCGGGTACATGCCGTTCTGCAGCAATTGCTGGCGCACTTCGCGGGAGTTCACCGCGCGTGTGAACTCGGCGCGCAGCTTGTCGACGATGGGCTGGGGTGTGCTGCGCGGCGCATAGTAGGCGAACCAGGCTGCCGCGACCACGTCCTTGTAGCCCGCCTCGACGAAGGTCGGCAGACTGGGCATCAGCGGCGAGCGCTTGTCGCCGCTGGTGGCCAGCACCTTCACGCGGCCGCTCGCCTGCAGCTGGAGCGCGCCGCCGACGGTGTCGAAGTAGACCGGCACGGTGCCGCCCATCAGGTCCTGGCGCGCCGGGGTGGAGCCGCGATAGGCCACGTGCACCATCTTCAGCCCGGCCGCGCGGTTGAGCATCTCGCCGAGAAAGTGCGAGGGCGTGCCGGCACCGTACGAGGCAAAGCTCAGCTTGTCGCCCTGGCCCTTGGCCCAGGCGATGAACTCCGGCAGCGTGTTGGCGGGCACGTCCTTGTGGATCACCAGCGCCAGCTCGAAGCGCGCCGCATTGACGATCGGCACGAAGTCCTTGACCGGGTCGTACGAAAGTTGCTTGTAGGCACTGGGGAACATGGTCATCATGCTGGCCGTTCCAAGCAGCAGCATGCGGCCGTCGGGCGCCGCAGTCTTCACCGCCTCGGCCGCAATGCGGCCGGCGGCGCCGGAGCGGTTGTCGATGATCAGCGGGCCCAGTGTGTCCCGCACCTCGTGCGCAATCGCACGCGTCAGCACGTCCTGGGTGCCGCCGGCGGGCACGCCGATCAGCACCTTGATGGGCTGGCCGGGCGTCAAGGCCTGCGCATGCGCGAGCGGGGCGAGGGCAATGCCTCCCAGCACGGTGAGGGTGCGACGGCGATGAAGGGTGAAGGCCTGCATGGGGTTGTCTCCGGTCTTTGATTCTCTGTTCGTCGGGCGGCGCAATGCCGCGGTGCCGATCGAATTTAGAGTCGGGGCTTCTGATTGATCTAATCAACCATCCCCCGGACTAACCCCGAGATGAGCGAATCCGAGCGCCAATCCCTCGACGGGCTGCTTCTGTACCGGCTATCCCGCCTGCTTTCCGTCGCGGGGAGCATGGTGATTCGCCTGTGCGAAGGACGCTTCGGCATTACCCGGCGCGAATGGCGGCTGATCGCGACGCTCGCCAGCCGTGGCGCGCTGAGCTCTTCGCAATTGGCCGAACACGCGCAGCTGGACAGGGCGCGCACCTCCAAGGCGGTCGGCTCGCTGGTCGAGAAGCGGCTGCTGTCGCGCACCCATCCGGCTGGCGACCGCCGGCAGGGG
>NZ_LMTS01000140.1:13055-44638 GCF_001541225.1 Variovorax sp. WDL1
TTACCGAGCGCGGGCAGGCGGTGTACGACGAGCTCCATCCGCTGGTGGCCCGCATCAACGCCGAACTGCTGGCGACGCTGGATGCCGACCATGCAGCCAGCCTGGACGAGGCCCTGCGCCAGCTGCAGGCGCGCGCCGAGGAGCTCGCTGCCGTGGCGGTGCTGCCCAAGGCCGACCGGCGCCGGCGCGGCACGGGCTGAGGCTGCGGCTCCTGGCAAGGACTGGCCATATCAGTCCAGCTTCATGCCGGTCGCCTTGACGATCCGGCCGTAGCGCTCGCGGCTCGCGTCCAGGTGCTGCTGCGCGGCGGCGCCGGTCTCGCCGAGCGCCACCATGTCGAGGGCGGCGAGCCGCGTCTTGAGCTCCGGCAGCGCCAGGGCAGACTGCAGCGCGCTGCGCAAGGTCTGCATCACGGGCTCGGGGGTCGCGGCCGGGACCATCGCGAGGTAGAGCACCTCGAACTCCAGGTCCTTGAGCCCGAGCTCGCCCACCGCGGCCACCTGCGGCAGCAGCGGCGAGCGCTGGCGCCCCGTCACCGCCAGCGCACGCAGCTTGCCTGCCTGCAGGTGCGGCAGCAGGCCCGGGGTGGCAAGAATGCCGGCCTGCACCTCGCCCGACAGCAGTGCGGTGACGGCCGGCGCATTGCCCCTGTAGGGCACGTGCGTGATCTTCGCGCCGGTCGCGTTCGAGAAGATCTCGGCGGCGATGTGGCCCGGGCTGCCGTTGCCTGCCGAGGCGAATGTGAAGGGCTGCGCCTTGCCCTGGCGGATGAAATCGGGCAGCGTCTTCGCATTCACCGAGGAAGCAACGCCGAAGGCGAGGCCCGAGGAACTGAAGATCATCAGCGGCTTCAGGTCCTTCGCGGCGAAGGGCATCGAGGCGTAGAGGTGCGGATTGATGGTGAAGGTGGTGTCGATCGACAGCAGCACCGTGTAGCCATCGGCAGGGCTCTTGGCCACCACGTCCGCACCGATGTTGCCGCCCGCGCCGGGGCGGTTGTCGACGACGAAGGGCTGCTTCAGGTCTTTCTGCAATGCGTCGGCCAGCGCGCGACCGAGGATGTCGAGAGGACCGCCGGCCGGGAAGTTGGTGATGAGCTTCACGGGCTTGGCGGGGTAGGCCGTGTCGGCCTGGGCGGGCGGGCCTGCGAGCCCGAGCCCGAGCGCCAGTGCGGCGCAGGTGGCCACGAGGCCGAGGCGGCGCATCGCGCCGAAGGAAGCAGGGCGGGTCATGTGTTTGTCTCCGTTGTGGGGGCGCAAGCGGCAAGGGCGCCACAGGGAGACTCTAGGAGCGCGTTCGTTCCGGCACAACTGAAAGCTGTTCTGCCTGGTATTCCTGCTGGTTATATTTCGCGGGAACATCGTCGAGGGATGCGCATGCCAGCTATAAACTTTGCTCGTCTCAAGCTGCGGCATCTGCAGTGCCTTGTAGTGGTCGCCCAGGAGCGCAACCTGGTGCGCGCTGCCAGGGCGCTGGCGCTCACGCAGCCCGCGGTCTCCAAGACCATCGCGGAGCTCGAGGACATCGTCGGCCGCCGGCTGCTGCTGCGCAGGCGACGCGGCGTCGAGCTGACGCCGGCAGCCGATGTGCTGGTGCGACACGCCGTGGTGGCGCTGCGCGGGTTGCGCGAGGGCCTGGGCCTGGCGCTGGACCAGCCGGAGCTCGACCAGCTGCACGTGGCGGTCGGCGCCTTGCCGAACATGGCGGCCCATCTGCTGCCGGCGGCCATCGCGGCGCTGCACGCGAAGGCGCCTGCACTGCGCGTGCGCGTGGTCAGCGGCACCAACGCCCAGCTCATGACGCAGCTGCGCCAGGGCGAGATCGACCTGGTGCTGGGCCGCCTGGCGCAGGCTTCGGCGATGGCGGATCTGGCCTTCGAACACCTGTACAGCGAGCCGCTGCTGCTGGTCGCGCGACCGGGCCATTCGCTCGCTTCGCTGCGGCATCCCGAGCTCGACGCGCTGGCGGCGTACCCGCTCGTGGTGCCGGTGTCGGGCACGCTGATCCGTCACACCGCCGATGCCTTCCTGGTCGCACGGGGCCTGGCCCCGCCGCGCTGCCTGGTGGAGGCGACCGACACCAGCTTTGCCGTCGGCCTGCTGCAGTGCTCCGACGCGGTGTGGTTTGCACCGCAGGGCGCCGTCGATGGGTTTCTTGCACGCGGCGAGCTGCGCCGGCTGGCCATCGACACTGCGAGCACCGAAGGCCCGGTGGGGCTCACCGTGCGGCGCGGCAGCGAACAGGGTGAGGGCGCCCGGCTGTTGATCGAATCGATCCACGAGGTGGTGCTGCAGCGCGCCCAGGTGCTCGCCGCCGCAGCTCGCCCCGGGCGGGCGCGCCGCTCAGCCCCGACTGGCTAAGGAGGGCCGGGCGTTGGAAGGGGCTGCCGCTTCCGCTTCAGTTTGCGGTTGCGGTTGCGGATCGCCCTCGACGCGCAGCCTGGGCAGGAACTGCGGGTATTCGCGCTGCATGAACTCGATGAGCCCCTCGCGCACCGTGCAGCGCAGGTCGAAGGCCAGGGACGAGGAGGCAGCGGTGCACAGCACGCGGATCTGCATCGTCCGCTCGGTGACGTCGGTCATGCGCAGGTTGAAGAAGCGGCCGTCCCACTCGGGCGCCGACTTCACGATCCGCTCGACCTCCTCGCGCAGCGGCGCCAGCGGCATGCCGTAGTCGGCGTAGATGAAGACCGAGCCCAGCAATTGAGCGCTGCTGCGCGTCCAGTTCTGGAAGGGCTTTTCGATGAAGTAGGACAGCGGCAGGATCAGCCGCCGGTCGTCCCAGATGCGCAGGACGACGAAGGTGCCGGTGATCTCCTCCACACGGCCCCATTCGCCCTCGACCACCAGCACGTCGTCGATGCGGATCGGCTGCGCCAGCGCGATCTGCAGCCCGGCGATCAGGTTGGTGAAGACCGGCTTGGCGGCCAGGCCGGCCACGATGCCGATCACGCCGGCGGAGGCCAGCAGGCTGGCGCCGACCTGGCGCGCGCCCGGGAATGTCATGAGCATCAGCGAGGCGCCTGCCACCAGCAGCACGGTGCCGGCGGTGCGCGCCAGCACGCGGGTCTGGGTCAGCACGCGTCGCGCCTGGAGGTTGTCTTCCACGTCGTGAGGGTGCTTGGCCAGGATGCCGTCGGCGATGCCGTTGACGGCACGGATGGCAAGCCAGGTCGCCGCCGCGATGAACAGGAGTCCATTGACGTGCCGCACGTTGTTGATGAAGGCCAGGTCCTCCGGCGCAGCCTGCCACACCATCTGAAGTGCTATCAGCGGAAGGACGATGCGTGCCGGGCCCTGGATGTTGAGGAGCAGCGCGTGAACCACGGGCGCGTGGCGGGTCAGCCGCAACAGCACCATGCCGCCGATGCGGTGGACGAGCAGTGCGAGCGGAATGGCGATCAGCGCGGCAAGCGAAGGCGCGAACCATGGATGGGCGAGGAGGATGTCCTTGGTCATCAGGCAGTCTTGAGTCTCTCGTTGGTGGAGGTTTGAAGAATGCGCGCTGCGTCGTCGCGCAGCTGCGCCGAGATGCCGATCGCCATGTCGAGCCGGCGCAGCAGCCAGGGGCTGACATCGTTCTCGAAGGGATCGGGCAGGGGGATGGGCTCGGCCACCGTGGTGGCGGCAGCGCTCTCGGGCATCACCGGGCCGGTCGTGGGCGTGCTGCCGATGTTGGCCGCAATACGCTCGGCAGCGCGCTGCAGCGGCCCCTCGATCTCCGCGGGGGTGAGGCGGTCGCGCCGCAGCACCAGCATGGATTTCACCGCGCTGAGCTGGGCCAGCAGCTGGTAGCTGTGCGCCTGCAGGTGCTCCAGCGGTTCCAGCGGGGGACGCACCGCGCGCGGCTCCGACAGCGAGCGCTGCGTGGCCTGCACCAGCGCCGAGAGGCTGTCGTAGGCCTCGCGGCGCGCCAGGCGCCAGTCGAGTTCGGCGCTGGTCTGCACCGCGCGCAGCTGGCCCAGGCCGAGCGCGAGCCGCGCATGGCGCGCCTGCGCCGTGAGCGTGCGCGCGACCAGCGAGGGGATCTGGCTGCGCTCCCACGAGGGCAGCACGTAGCAGAAGGCCCAGGCCAGGCCGGCGCCGATCAGCGTATCCGCCACGCGCTCGAAGAGGGCGAAGGTCGGGCTCATGCCCACGTTGAGCGCGTGCGCCTGCAACAGCCCCAGGACGGTAGCCGCTACCGAGGTGACCAGGTAGCGCCGCACCGCGAACCCGTGCGCGATGGCCTGTGCGGCGGTCATTGCGATGAGCGAGCCCAATGCGGAGGGATGGGCGGACAGCACCGCCACCGCAAAGACGCAGCCCAGCAACGTACCGGCCACGCGGCTGTTGCGCCGCTCCAGCGTCTGCGAGAGGCTGCCGCGCAGCACCACCACGATCGTCAGCAGGATCCAGTAGTCGTGCGAGCCCCAGGGCAGCATGACCGCGATGGCGTAGCCGACGGCGACAGCGAGCGCCGCGCGGATCGCATGGCGAAGCGGCGGCGCGTCCCAATGCCACAGCGCGAGGAAGGGGCGCAGCGACCAGTCGGTAGGGCTCACGAACATGTGCCAGTTCGCGCGCACGATGGCCAGGTCGGGCTCGCAGTCGCCGCGCGCGAGGCTCACGAGGTGCAGCACTTCGTCGTTGATGTGGCCGATGCGGTTGGCGAGGCCACGCGCGAGCATCGCAGGCGTCGGCCCGGCGGTGGCCGGCCGCGCCGCGTCGCCTTCGAGGTGGATGGCTGCGAGCTTGGGCCGGCGGTCGGGCACGGCGTCGGGCTGGCGGCCGAGCAGCAAGGCGTCGGCCAGCGCAACCGTCTCGCCGGCCAGCTCGTCGAGGATGCGCTGCATCTCGCACAGCGCCGCTGCATGGCCGGGGCGCGCCTTGAGCGCGTCGAGGTCGAGTTCGCTGGCCAGCAGCATGTCGCGCAGTTCGAGGACCGTGACCAGCATCCCTGCGAGCTGCTGCCGGCGCGGCGTGCCGGGCGATTCGAGCACGATGTCGCGCGTCGCCTGCAACTGGTCGGCCAGCGCCGCCTGCGCGCGCAGCAACTGGCCCAGCAGCGGCACGGGCACCTCGCGCACGTCGCCGGATTCGTCCCGGGGCGTGAACTGGCGGGCCTCGGTGCGCATCAGCGCGGCGAGCGAGAAGAGCAGGTCGGCCATTGCCTGCACCCGGTATCGGCCGTTGAGCAGGTGGTTCGCGAGCAGCGCGTAGATCACGTAGAGCCCGGCGCCCAGGCCGAAGTGCATCGTGCGTTCGACAATCTCGGGCATGCCGGGGGGTGCCGGCGTGGCCATCGAGAAGATCATCGAGAACATGATCGCGATGGCGATCGGGATGCCGCGCTTGCCCCAGGCCATCGCCACGAAGGCCAGGAAGGTCGCAGGCACCAGCAGAAGGCCGAGCCGCAAGGGGGCCGAATGCAGCAGCTGCACGCAGAAGAAGAGCGGCAGGCCGACCAGCGGCGAGGGCACCATCTGCCAGAACTTGCCGCGACGCGGGCCGGGCAGGTCGGGCGGCGCTGTCACGATCACGCCCACCCCGGCTGCAGCGGCGGCGGCGCTGCCCAGCACCAGGTGGACGCCGCCCGAGATCAGCAGCAGCCCGAAGGCGACCGACAAGCCGTTGGTGACGTAGTGGGAGAGTGCCACGCGCAGTGCGGCGCGGCCTCGTTCGGTGGCGGCGCGCTGCGCCTGCATCACTCGGCGGTGTCGTCGCCCGCGGCCGGCGCGACCGGGTTTTCTTCACGGCGCAGGCGGGTGAGCTTGCGCGGCGACGGGGTGGCGGCGGGTTGCGCATCCACTGCTGCTCCAGGGCCGGTCGATGCGCCCGGCACGGTGCTTCGCGCGTAGATGCTGCCGGCGGAGGGATCGACCTCGCGCACGCGCTCGCTGGCGGCGAACTTGTCGTCCACGCTCGCGAACTTCGAGTACTTGGCCAGGAGCGGCACCAGCTGGCCGTAGATCCGCGGCGCGCCGGCGAGGCATTCGCGCTGCTCGAGGAAGTCGGGCTCCCCGGTGAAGTTGCCGATCAGCCCGCCGGCCTCGGTGACCAGCAGCGATCCGGCCGCCACGTCCCAGATGTTGAGGCCGGTCTCGAAGAAGGCGTCGCTGAAGCCGGCTGCGACGTAGGCCAGGTCCAGCGCCGCCGAGCCCGGACGACGCAGCCCGGCGGCACGCGGCATCAGGTCGGCCATGATGGCCAGGTACTGCTTGCAGTTGTCGCCGGTGCGGAAGGGGAAGCCGGTCGAGATCAGGCACTCGTTCAGCCGGGTGCGCTTGCTCACGCGGATGCGGCGCTCGTTCATGAAGGCGCCGCGCCCGCGGGTGGCAGTGAAGAGATCGTTGCGGGTGGGGTCGTAGATGACGGCCTGATCGACCTTGCCCTTGATCGCGAGCGCGATCGAGACGCAGTAGACCGGGAAGCCATGGATGAAGTTGGTGGTGCCGTCCAGCGGATCGATGATCCACACGTAGTCGGAATCGCGGGCGCCGTGCTCGGTGCCCGATTCCTCGGCCAGGATGCCGTGTCCCGGATAGGCGCCGAGCAGCGTGTCGATGACCGCCCGCTCGCTCGCGTGATCGACTTCGGTGACGAAGTCGTTGACCTGCTTCTGTGAGACGCGCACCGCTTCGATGTCGAGCGCGGCGCGATTGATGATGGCGCCGGCGGCGCGGGCGGCCTTGACGGCCACGTTGAGCATGGGGTGCAGGTTGGGAGACGACATCGGATTGTGGGAAGAACGGCGGGCGGGGCCCTGGGGAGGCGGCCCGGCGATGCAGGCGGCGAGAATCGTGGATTTTACCGGGTCGGGCCAGGCGTTCGGCCCCGCTCCCTTCCGGCCTTCCCCATGCGCACCCGCTTCATCCTGATCCAGACCAGCCATGCCGGCAATGTCGGCGCTGCCGCCCGCGCCATGAAGACCATGGGCTTCGACGAGCTCGTGCTGGTGGCGCCGCGCTGGGCCAACGTGCTGCGGCGGGAGGAAACCATCCAGCGCGCCAGCGGGGCGCTCGACGTGCTGGAGCAGGCCCGCATCGTCGATACGCTGGAGGAGGCGCTCGATGGCGTCACCCACCTCTGCGCCACCGCGATGGTGCCGCGCGACTTCGGTCCGCCGACGCGCACGCCGCGCGAGCACCTGGTGCCCCTGGCCCAGGGGGAAGCACAGCACGTGGCCTTCCTGTTCGGCTCGGAGCGCTTCGGCATGCGCAACGAGGACGTGTACCGCTGCCATGTGGCGCTCACCATTCCCACCGACCCGGCCTTCGGCTCGCTGAACCTGGGCGCGGCGATCCAGGTGATCGCCTACGAATGGCGGCTGGCGCAGGGCGGCTTCGGGGTGCGCGAGGCCGCCGTGCCGCCCCGGGCGGCCGACGCACGGGCGCTGGCCGGCATGCTGGAGCACTGGGAGCACTCGCTGGTGCAGATCGGCTTCCTCGATCCCGAGGCGCCGAAGAAGCTGATGCCGCGGCTGCAGCAGCTCTTCAACCGTGCTCAGCCGACACCGGAAGAGATCCACATCCTGCGCGGTATCGCCAAGGCCATGGCCGATGCGGCAGCGGGCGGCAGCTACAAGACCCCATCGCCCGCGCGCGATGACCCGAGCCCTTAGACTGCGCAGCCCATATCGTCATGACAAGAACATCCCATGTTCTCGCGACTGCGCTCTGATATCCAGTGCATCCTCGACCGCGATCCGGCGGCGCGTTCGCGCTGGGAAGTGCTGACCCTCTATCCCGGCCTGCATGCCCTGGTGCTGCATCGCATGGCGCACTGGTGCTGGGGCCACGGCCTGAAGTGGGTGGGACGCTTCGTTTCATACGTATCGCGCTGGCTCACCGGTATCGAGATCCATCCGGCTGCGGTCATCGGCGATCGCGTGTTCTTCGACCACGCGATGGGCGTGGTGGTCGGCGAGACGGCCGAGATCGGCGACGGCTGCACGATCTACCAGGGCGTGACCCTGGGCGGCACCTCGCTCTACAAGGGGACGAAGCGGCATCCGACGCTGGGCAAGGACGTGGTCGTGAGCGCCGGTGCGAAGGTGCTGGGTGGCTTCGTGGTGGGCGATGGCGCCAAGATCGGAAGCAATGCGGTGGTGATCAAGCCCGTGCCTGCAGGTGCGACCGCGGTCGGGATCCCGGCGCGCATCATTGCGGCCAAGACGGCAAGCGGAGGCGCATCGACAGGGAGCGCGAGGAAGTTCGAGGCCTATGGGATCACGCAGGAAGACGATCCGCTGTCGCTGGCCATGCGTAGCCTGATCGACAACGCGTCCAGCCAGGATCACCAGATCGCGCTGCTGTGGCAGGCGATCGAGACGCTGTCGGCGCAGCCCGGCAAGAAGGATTGCGTGCCCGGGGATGCCGCGACGAAGGAATGCTTCGAGGCGCAGCGCCTGACCGAACTGGTCGGCAAGTGAGGCTCTTTCTCTGCTCCCTCAGGGAGTCGGAGGCCGGATCGCCGACTTGGGCCTGAAGGCCTTGCAGACCGCCTCGTCCGTTTCCAGGTAGGGTCCGCCGATCAGGTCGATGCAATACGGCACCGCTGCGAAGATGCCCGGCACCATTTGCGTGCCATCGGGGGCTTTCAGGCCTTCCAGCGTCTCAGCGATGGATTTCGGCTGCCCCGGCAGGTTGATGATCAAGCTCCTGTCGCGGATCACCGCCACCTGCCGCGACAGGATGGCGGTCGGCACGAAGCGCAGGCTGATCTGGCGCATCTGTTCGCCGAAGCCAGGCATTTCCTTGTGGGCGACGGCCAGCGTGGCCTCGGGCGTCACGTCGCGCAGGGCCGGGCCGGTGCCGCCGGTGGTCAGCACCAATGAGCAGCCGGCGTCGACCAGTTCGATCAGCGCCGCGCTGATGGCGGCTTGTTCGTCGGGGATGAGCCGCGGCGCGAAATCGATGGGGTTGCGCAGGGCGCGCTGCAACCATTCCTGCAGTGCGGGCAGGCCCTTGTCCTCGTACACGCCGCTCGACGCACGATCGCTGATCGAGACGATGCCGATGCGCACCGGGTCGCAAGCATTGCTGGTCATGCGTCTTCCTCGCGCGCCTGCGCGGCGGCTTCGGCCGCATGGTCTGCGGTGCCATGGAATTCGAGCTGTGCGCGCAGCAGCTGGAACAGCTCGCGATAGGCCTTGCCCTGACGCGGCGCCTCGCCGGGCGGGCCTTCCTTGAGATCCTTGCGTGCCTGGCGCACCAGCGCGCGCAGCTGCTGGGCATCGGTGCCGGGATGGGTTTCGATCCAACCGCCGAGGGCGTCGTCGTCGGCGATCAGCCGGTTGCGCCAGCGCTCGGCGTCGTGGAGGACCGCGGCTTCCTGCGCCGGACCGCGGTTCTGCTCGTCGAGCGCCGCGCGGATGGCATCGAGCGTGGCGGCGTCGAGGCCGCGCATCAGCTTGCCGATGAACTGCATCTGGCGGCGCTTGCCCTCGAAATTGGTGATGCGCTTGGCTTCGACGATGGCGTCGCGCAGCTTGTCCTCGAGTTCCAGCTTGTCCAGCAGGCCGGCACGCAGGCCCAGCAGGGCCTCGCCCAGCGTCTGCAGTTCGGCGCTCTCGCGCTTGAGGTCGGTCTTGCTCGCCGCGTCGGTGCCTTTGAGCTCGCGCTTGAGCTCGAGGTCGAGTTCGCTGCCTTCGGCGACAAAGGTGCCGCGGACGAAGTAGCCTTTCTTGGGTTTGCGGGGCATGGAGGCAATCGTAGTCCGCTCCGTCGAAGACGGAGGCGCAAGTATCATAGCCGCCACATGAGCACCTCTTCCTCGCGCGCCGACTCCGGCTTCGCCTACAGCCGCCCCTTCTTCGAAAACCTGGTCGACTCGGCCCTGGCGCATGCCAGGAAGCTCGGCGCCACCGACGCCGGCGCGGAGGCGTCCGAGGGCTGCGGCCTCAGCGTCTCAGTGCGCAAGGGCGAGCTCGAGAACGTCGAGCGCAACCGCGACAAGTCGCTGGGCGTCACGGTCTACGTCGGGCACCGCCGCGGCAATGCCAGCACCTCCGATTTTTCCGAGGCGGCCATCGCCCAGACCGTGCAGGCCGCCTACGACATCGCCCGATTCACTGCCGAGGACCCGGTCAGCGGCCTGCCGGACGAGGCCGATATCGCAACCGAGCAGCCCGACCTGGACCTGTTCCATCCCTGGGACGTCAGCAGCGAACAGGCTGCTGCGCTGGCCCTGGAATGCGAGGCCGCGGCCCTGTCGACCGACAGGCGCATCACCAACAGCGAGGGCGCCGGCGTCTCGGCGCAGCAGAGCCACTTCTTCAGCGCGCACACCCGCGGCTTCCGCGGTGGCTATGCGAGCTCGCGCCATTCGATCTCCGTGGCGCCGATCGCAGGCAAGGGTGACGACATGCAGCGCGACGCCTGGTACAGCTCGATGCGTTCCGCCGAGGAGCTCGCGAGCCCCAAGGCCGTCGGGCGCTATGCCGCCGAGCGGGCGCTGAGCCGCCTGAAGTCGCGCAAGATCAAGACCACCGAATGCCCGGTGCTGTTCGAGTCGCCGCTGGCCGCGGGTCTGCTGGGTGGGCTGGTGCAGGCCACCAGCGGCGGCGCGCTCTACCGCAAGAGCAGCTTCCTGCTCGACTCGCTGGGCAAGCCGGTGCTGCCTTCGCACATCGACGTGCTGGAAGACCCGCACATCCCGCGCGGCAAAGGCAGCTCGGCCTTCGACGACGAGGGCGTGGCCACCCGCAAGCGCAAGGTGGTCGACGGCGGCCGGCTCGAAGGCTACTTCCTGAGCACCTATTCCGCGCGCAAGCTGGGCATGAAGACCACCGGCAATGCCGGCGGCTCGCACAACCTCACGCTGAGCTCGCGCCAGACGAAGAAGGGCGACGACCTCGACGCGATGCTCGAGAAGCTGGGCACCGGCCTGTTCGTGATCGAGCTGATGGGGCAGGGCGTCAACTACGTGACGGGTGACTACTCGCGCGGTGCGAGCGGCTTCTGGGTGGAGAACGGGAAGATCGCCTATCCGGTGCAGGAGATCACCATCGCGGGCAACCTCAAGACCATGTTGATGGGCATCGAGGCGGTCGGCGCCGATGCCTACAACTACGGAGCCAAGACGACCGGCTCGGTCCTGGTCAACCGCATGAAGGTGGCCGGGAGCTAAGACAGCGCCGAGCGCACCTTCTTCAGGACCTGTTGCGCCGGCATGCTCAGCCGCCCGAGAGCGCGCTCTTGACGGCGGCGCTGACCAGGCCCATGTCGGCCTTGCCGTCCAGCCGGGTCTTGACGGCGCCCATCACCTTGCCCATGTCGCCGGGTCCCTTGGCGCCCAGTTCGGCAATGATGGCCTTGACCTCGGTCGCGATCTCCTCTGCGCCCATGCGCTGCGGCAGGTAGACCTCCAGCACCTTGATCTCGGCGGCCTCCTTGTCGGCCAGATCGGTGCGGCCGCCCTGGGTAAAGGCGGCGACCGAGTCCTTGCGCTGCTTCACCAGCTTGTCGACGATGGCGACGACCATCGCGTCGTCCAGTTCGATACGCTCGTCGACTTCCTTTTGCTTCAGAGCCGCCAGCAGCAGGCGGATGGTTCCCAGGCGCTCCGAGTCCTTGGCGCGCATGGCGGTCTTCATGTCTTCGGTGATCTGGTCCTTGAGGCTCATGGCTTTGCTTTCGGAAGGGCGGAAATGACAAGAGCCGCGGCAGGTTTTCCCTGGCGCGGCTCGGTGGCTCGACGGCGTCGGTACGAGTCCGACGCGGTGGGGGTGCCAGCTCAGTACAGCTTCTTGGGGAGCTGCATGCTGCGCACGCGCTTGTAGTGGCGCTTGACCGCGGCGGCCTTCTTGCGCTTGCGCTCGGCGGTCGGCTTCTCGTAGAACTCGCGGGCGCGCAGGTCGGTCAGCAGGCCGAGCTTTTCGATGGTGCGCTTGAAGCGGCGAAGCGCGACGTCGAAAGGCTCGTTTTCTTTAACGCGGATAGTGGTCATTTAAAAATCGGTTGCTTGATTTTTGGCTAGGGGAAGATCGGGCCCCGGGCCGGGTTTCCTCAACACGAAAGGGGTAGGCCGTTGAGGGGTGGCCAAAGTTAGCCGCGCATTATAGCGTGATCGCAGCGTGCCGCCAGTGCCTGCGCGCAGGCATACGCGCTGGCCCAGGCCCACTGGAAGTTGTAGCCCCCCAGCCAGCCGGTCACATCCACCACCTCGCCGATGAAATACAGGCCGGGCTGCTTCGATTCCATCGTTTGCGAGGACAGGTCCCGCGTATCGACGCCGCCGGCCGTGACTTCCGCCTTCTTGTAGCCCTCGGTCCCGCTGGGCGTGATCTGCCAGCGCGCGATGCGCTCGGCCAGCGCCGCCAGCGCCCGGTCTGCCGCCTCGTTGATCGGACGCTGCAGCGCGGCGTCCTGCCCCACCCAGGCGTCGGCGAGCCGGGCCGGCACCAGGCCGGCGAGTTCGTTGGCGATGCGCTTGCGCGAACGCTGCTTGGCCTCGGCCAGCGCGGCCTGCATGTCCACGCCGGGCGCGAAGTCGATGTCGAGCGGCGCGCCGGGTTGCCAGTAGCTGGAGATCTGCAGCACTGCCGGGCCGGAGAGGCCGCGATGGGTGAACAGCAGGTCCTCGAGGAATACCGCTCGCGCCTTCCTGCTGCCGGTCGCGATCTGCACGGGCAGCGCGAGGCCGGCCAGGTCGGCGTAGGGTGCCCAGGCCTCGCCGCCGAAGGTCAGGGGCACCAGCGCAGGGCGGGGCGGGACCACGCGCAGGCCGAACTGCGCCGCCAGCCGGTAGCCGAAGTCGGTCGCCCCGATCTGCGGAATCGACAGGCCGCCGGTCGCCACCACCAGCCGGGGCGCGCGTACCTCCCCCCGGCTGGTCTGCAGGCCATAGCCCTCGTCCGGCGCAAAGGCGATCTCCCCGACGCTGCAAGGCTGCCAGTGCGTCACGCCGCCGGCCGCGCATTCCGCCAGCAGCATGTCGATGATCTGCTGCGAGGACCCGTCGCAGAAGAGCTGTCCCTTGTGCTTCTCGTGGAAGGCGATGCCGTGGCGCTGGACCAGGTCGATGAACTGCTGCGGCGTGTAGCGCGACAGCGCCGACCGGCAGAAATTCGGGTTCTCGCCGATGAAGTGGCGCTGCGGCGCGCGCACATCCAGGTCGCGATTGGTGAAGTTGGCCCGGCCGCCACCCGAGATGCGGATCTTCTCGGCGATGCGTTCGGCATGATCGATCAGCAGCACCTTCAGTCCGCGCTGGCCCGCCAGCCCCGCGCAGAACAGGCCGGCCGCGCCGGCACCGATGACGATGGCGTCGAAGGCGCTCGATGTCCCCATCAGCCCTTCCACGAGAACGGAAACTTCAGCTGCCTGAAGAAGCCGTTGGGCACATAGTCGCCCACCACCCCGTAGCGCTCGGGCCAGAGCCGGGTGCTTTTCACCGCGGTGCCGAAGAGGTAGTCGAGAAAGGCGTAGTGCGCCGCGTAGTTCTTGTCGATCGCCTCGTCGTCCTGGCTGTGGTGCCAATGGTGGAAGTTGGGGGTGACGATCACATAGCGCAACGGCCCGAGGCGCACGCTCACGTTGGCATGGTTGAACACGGCCTGGAAGCCCACTACCACGATGTAGGCGTCGATCACTTCCTTGCTGAACCCCAACACGTAGATCGGCGCCAGCACCAGCGTGCGGGTGATCAGCAGCTCCACGATGTGCTGGCGCGAGCCGGCCAGCCAGTCCATGCTCTTCACGCTGTGGTGTACCGCGTGGAGGCGCCACAGCAGCGGCACCTCGTGGTAGGCACGGTGCGTCCAGTACTGCACCAGGTCGGCCACCAGGATGATCAGCAGCAGCCCGGCCCAGAAGGGCAGCCCCGCGATCCAGCCGCGGATGCCCTCGTTGGCGGCCCAGCCGAAGAGCTTGTGCACCAGCAGGTTGGTGGCCAGCAGCACGAAGCCCACGATCATGTGATTGACCACGAAGTGGTGGAAGTCGGTCTGCCACTCGGCGCGGAACACCGGCTGCTCCTTGCGGTGGGCGAACAGCTTCTCGATGAAGATGAAGATCAGCGAGGAGCCCAGCAGGTCGAGGATGAACCAGTCCAGGCCGATGTACGGCGTGTTGTCCGCGAAGTCGTTGACCGGCACCTTGTGCCCGCCCAGCAGCGCCGCGGCCGCCACCAGCAGGAAGGCGAAGGCCGAGAGCCAGCGCGAGCGATTGAAGATGATGTTGACCAGCGCCAGCCCGCCGGCGACGACCATGGCTGCGAGCAGCACCATGCGCATCACGTCGACGTCGTAGCTGCGGCGCAGCTCGGGCGTGCTCAGGTATTGCGGAAAGTGGAAGACCAGCACGCCCAGGAAGCAGAGGATGCCCAGCGAGAGCGCGATGGTGCCGGTGACCAGGCCGCGGCCGCGCTGCAGTTCGCCGTGGCTCTCGACGAATTCGTTGAGTTTCTCGAGTTCCAGCATGCCATCTCCGCCCGTTGTTCTTCAGGCCGGAGATTTTAGAGTCGTGGCCTGGTTATGCCGACTGGCCGAACGGCTGGGTCAGGTGCCGAAGCGCGTGGCCGGCAAGCCCGCAGCCGCCAGGCCGCGCAGCACGTCGCCCACCACGATCACGGCCGGGCTGCCCAGCCCGGCGGCCGCGAGGTCCACGGGCAGGCGTCCCAACGTGGTCGCCACATGGCGTTGCTGCGGGAGGCTGGCGTGCTGGATGACCGCCACCGGCGTGTCGCCCGCCAATCCGTACAAGAGCTCATGCTGGATGTGTGCCACCCCGGTCACGCCCATGTAGATGACGAGCGTGAGGCGCGCGTCGCGCGCCGTTGCGGCAAGTTGGCGCCAGTCAGTAGGGTGCTCATGGGCCGCATGCCCGGTCTTGGCATGGCCGGTCACGAAGACCACCCCCTGCGCATGATCGCGGTGCGTGAGGGGCACGCCCAGCGCGGTGACCGCGGCCAGACCGGCGGTGATGCCGTTGACGACCCGCACCTCGATGCCTTCCTCGCGCAGGTGCTCCACTTCCTCGCCGCCACGGCCGAAGATGAAGGGGTCGCCGCCCTTGAGGCGCACCACGGTCTCGCCCTCGCGCACCGCGGTGATCATCAGCCGCTCGATGAAGGCCTGCGGCGTGCTCTTGCAGCCGCCGCGCTTGCCCACGTGGACGATGCGCGCGCCGGGCCGTGCGTAGCTGGCCAGGATGTCGTCGCTCACCAGGTCGTCGACGAGCAGCACCGTGGCGGCCTGGATCGCCTTGACGGCCTTGATGGTCAGCAGCTCGGGGTCGCCCGGGCCGGCCCCGACCAGCGTGCAGCTGCCTTGGGAGAAGGAAAGATGGCTCATGTGTGCTCCATGCCTCGGGTCAGTTGCAGGACTTGTTGCACCTGCTGGGTGATGGCCGCCGGCGCTGGCGTGGTGCCGTCCAGGACGCGGCGCGTGTAGTCGGCCGTGGTCTGGACATCGATTTCCGCCGGCAGGCCCGGGATCTCGGACTGCGTACCGGGCTGCTGCGCCTGCAGCGAGATGCGGCGTCCCCGCACGAATCCGTCGACCTGCGCAGTGCGTCGCGGGTCGGCCACGCTCTCGCCCTCGAGGCCGCGCGAGAGCAGCGCGTTCATGCCCAGCAGTTCGAAGGTGGCGGCCATCGATTCCGCATAGGCCGGGTGGGTGTAGCTGCCGACCACCACGCAATCGCCTTCGCATGGCTGCATCAGCTTGACCACGCTGTGGCCAGGATTGCGCAGGCCTACCACGCGGCGCACGTCGAGCAGGCGCTTGAGGCCTGCGCTGAGCAGCCCGGTCGGCGCGAACACCACCTCGCCGTCGGCGATCGGCCACACGCGCTCGAGCGGCTGCACGCCCAGGGCCGCGAGCACGCTGGAGGCCAGCACCCGCGCGGATTCGGTTGCCGCGCCGTGCACCAGCACGGGCAGCCCTTCGCGCGCCAGCAGCAGCGCGAGCAGGGGCGTGAGCACGGGCAGCCGGCGTGCGCCGTTGTAGCTGGGCAGCACCACCAGCGGCCGGCCCGTGGCCGGGAAGCGGGCGAGCCGGGCGTGCGTCGCATCGAGAAAGCCCGCCATCTCCTCGGGCGTCTCGCCCTTGATGCGCATGGCCAGGCAAAAGGCGCCGACCTCCAGGTCGGTCACGCTGCCATCGAGCACCTGCCCGAAGAGGTCGCAGGCCTGATCCCGGGTGAGCGGCTTCGCGCCGCGCGCGCCGCGGCCGATTTCCTTGATGTAGTGGCTGATTCCCATGGGTGCGCGAATTGTCCTGCAAGCCTTATGCCGCACGGCG
The DNA here is from genome assembly GCF_001541225.1 of Variovorax sp. WDL1. Classification (GTDB taxonomy): domain Bacteria; phylum Pseudomonadota; class Gammaproteobacteria; order Burkholderiales; family Burkholderiaceae_C; genus Variovorax. Next base: position 29,283 of record NZ_LMTS01000140.1, read on the forward strand.
CGGTCGCTTATGCCCCGGCGTGCAGCAGGGACGAGGAGTGCGCCGTGCATCGAGGGCCTCATGAGGCGCTCGCCAATGCGGGGCTCGCCCGCGCCATGCGCTTGAGCTCGGGCAGGCAGGAGCCGCAGTTGGTGCCGCACTTCAGCGTGGCCTGCAGCGCGCCGAGGCGCTCGCCGTCCGAACCGGGGGTGTTCGCCAGCCCTTCCTCGATGGCGGTCTGCGTGATGCCGAAGCAGCTGCAAATGATCTTGCCCCGCGCAGCAACGCCGGCTGGGGCCGTTGCGCCCGGCTTCAGCAATTGGCGACCGTAGGCCTGGGCGGGCAGCCGGTCCTGGAGGATCGCCTTGATCCAGGCCTCGGCTCGCGTGTCGCCGGCCAGCAGGAAGGCTTCGAGGCGCGCGTCCTCGCCATCGCGCACCAGCCGCGCCGCCCGCCGCTGTCCGTGCTTCCTGTCGGCATAGCGCAGGCTGTCGGCGCCGTCGAGCGCGAGCAGCGCCTCGATGCGGGCCAGCAGCTCGTCGGGAGGCGCTTCGTACGCGGCGGCGCGCAACAGCACCCCGGTGCGTTCCGGTCCGTCGCCCTGCAAGGCACCGCCGGCGCCGAAGGGCACGCAGCTCGCGAAGGCGAAGGAGGGCATCAGCGCGCGCAAGGCCTCCTGGACCCGCAGGGCCGCGTCCACGGGCAGCCAGCCCACCGCCAGCAGGGACCAGGGCAGCTCCGCCTTGAGGATCTTCACGGCCGCGTGCTTGAGCTCGGGCTGCTTCGAATCGGGGCAGAAGGCCGATGTGGTGAGTGCGTTGACCCCGGCCAGTCGGTCCCCGGTGCTGGAACACCCGCTGAGGTATTCGCCGCCCCAGTGCATGGCGATGAAGGCCTGGCTGAGGCCCATGTCCGTGCTGCCGGCCACGGGCAGCACGATCGAGCCGCGCCGCGAGGTGACGTGCACGAGCTCGCCTTCGCGCAGCTGCCGGCGCGCCATGTCCTGCGGGTGCATCTGGACCGAGGGCTCGGGAACGTGGCCGAACAGCCGCCCCAGGGTGCCGGTGCGGCTCATGCCGTGCCACTGGTCGCGCAGGCGGCCGGTGGTGAGGGAGAACGGATGGCGCGCATCGCGCGGCTCGGCCACCGGCTTGTAGGCGACATCGGCGAAGCGCGCGCGGCCGTCGGGCGTGGGGAATACGCCGTCCTCGTACAGGCGCGCGCGGGCGGTGGATTCGCCTTCGCGCAGCGGCCACTGCCGTGGCGCCGCGTCCAGCATCGCGTAGCTCATGCCGGTGATGTCGAGATCGCGGCCACGGGTGCTTTCGCGATGCTCGTTCCACACCGACTCGGCGTCGGCATACGGAAAGAGCGTATCCGTGCGCCCGAGCCGCGCTTCGAGCCGGCGCGCGAAGTCGGTGGCAATCACCCAGTCGTCGCGCGTCTCGCCGGGGCGCGCCACGGCATTGCGCACGCGCGAGATGCGGCGCTCGCTGTTGGTGACGGTGCCGTCCTTCTCGCCCCAGGTGGTGGCCGGCAGCAGCAGGTCGGCGTAGTCGCAGGTGGCGGTGGTCGAGAAGGCCTCCTGCACGACGACGAACTCGCAGCGCTCGAGGGCGCGCCGGACGGTGGCCTGGTCCGGCATGGATTGCGCAGGGTTGGTGCAGGCGATCCAGAGTGCGCGGATCTCGCCGTCGGCCGCGGCCTGGAACATCTCGACCGCCGTCTTGCCGGGCTTCTCCGGGACCGACGGCACGCCCCACAGCGCGGCCACCTCAGCCCGGTGCGCGGGGTTCGCCAGATCGCGGTGTGCCGACAACAGGTTGGCGAGCCCGCCCACTTCGCGCCCGCCCATCGCGTTCGGCTGGCCGGTCAGCGAGAAGGGGCCGGCCCCCGGCTTGCCGATCTGGCCGGTCGCGAGATGCAGGTTGATCAGCGCCGCATTCTTGGCGGTGCCCGAGCTGGACTGGTTGAGGCCCTGGCAGTAGAGGCTCAGCGTCGCAGCCGAGGTGGCGAAGAGGCGCGCCGCCTCCAGCAAATCCTCCTTTGAGATGCCGCACACCTGTGCCACGCGCTCCGGCGTGCAGTCGCGCACCGTGCGCTTGAGTTCGTCGAAGCCGCTCGTGTGGGCCGCGATGTAGGCCGCATCGGTCCAGCCTTCCCACAGCATCAGGTGCAGCATGCCGTGGAAGAGCATCACGTCGGTACCGGGCTGCAGCGCCAGGTGCAGGTCGGCGATCTCGCAGGTGTCGGTGCGGCGCGGGTCGGCCACGATGATCCTCATCGCCGGGTTGGCTGCCTTCGCATCCTCGATGCGGCGGAACAGGATCGGATGCGCCCAGGCCGTGTTGCTGCCGGTGATGAAGAGGCACTGCGCGTGCTGGAAGTCGTCGTAGCATGCCGGCGGCGCGTCGGCGCCCAGCGTTTTCTTGTAGCCGGCCACCGCGCTGCTCATGCACAGGCGCGAGTTGGTGTCGATGTTGTTGGTGCCGATCAGGCCCTTGGCCAGCTTGTTGAAGACGTAGTAGTCCTCGGTGAGCAACTGGCCGGAGACGTAGAAGCCCACGGCGTCAGGGCCGTGTTCGCCAATGACCTGGGCGAACTTGTCGACCGCCGTGTCGAGGGCCGCATCCCAGCCGATGGTTTGCGGCGCTGCCCCGCGCTGGACACGGCGCATGGGCTGCAGAAGGCGCGTCTGCATCGTGACCGCCGTGCTGGCGGTGAGATGCAGGGTCGAGCCCTTTGTGCACAGCCGGCCGCGGTTGGCAGGATGCTCCGGATCGCCGCGCACGCCGGTGATCTGCGCGCCATCGGACTCGATGACCAAGCCGCAGCCCACCCCGCAGTACGGGCAGGTGGATCGTGTTTCAGTCATGGCAATCGATGTACAGGCTGCGGCGTTCACATGCACCGCAAAGCGGAACGCCGAAGGCGTGTCCGCAGCCCACCCCGCAGTACGGGCAGGTGGAGCGGGTTTCTTTCATAGCGGTATGCCTTCCGCGCCTACACGCCGTGGGGTGCCTGCACGTCGAAGCTCTCGTCGCCCAGCTTGCCGGCCGTCGCAGCGCCGGGGCCGGCGCGAGGCGGGGCCAGGTCGAGCGCCAGCGTCGCCAGTTCGTGTGCGTCCAGCATGACCTGCTCGCCTTCGACCTTGCACGCGAAGCGTGGCGTGCAGCCGTCGTCCGGCGCCTTGGCGCACCCGTCGTCGAGCCCGATCGCCCAGTTGTGCAGCGGACAGGCCACGCTGGTGCCGAACACGATCCCCTGCGACAGCGGACCGCCCTTGTGCGGGCAGCGGTCGAGCAGTGCGAACACCTGGTTCTCGGCATTGCGGAACACGGCGACGTCGATGCCCTCGCTTCGGGCCACGCGGCGGGCGCCCAGCACGGGTATGTCGTCGACGCGGCAGATGGCTTTCCATTCACTCATGGTCGTGGTCCTTTCAGGCGGTTTGGCCAACGTTGTCCACCACCGCCACGGGCATGAACTGCCGCACGTCGACCGATGCCTGGCTGGACTCGAACCACGGATCGGGCTCGCCGTCGAGCGCGAACTGCAGCCGCTCCCACAGGGCCTGGCGGCCCTCCGCGTCCTCGACGATGCGCTTCTTCACGTAGTCGAGGCCCACGCGCCCGATGTAGTGCACCGTTCGCTCGAGGTACCAGCCCTCCTCGCGGTAGAGCTGCAGGAAGGCGCCCGCGTACGCCATCACCTCTTCCGACGTCTTGAGCTTGACCAGGAACTGCGCCACCTCGGTCTTGATGCCCCCGTTGCCGCCCACGTAGATCTCCCATCCCGAATCGACACCGATCACGCCCACGTCCTTGATGCCGGCTTCGGCGCAGTTGCGCGGGCAGCCCGAGACGGCGAGCTTGACCTTGTGCGGCGCGTACATGGCCCACAGGGCGCGCTCGAGGTCCTTGCCCATCTGGGTCGAGTCCTGGGTGCCGAAGCGGCACCACTCGCTGCCCACGCAGGTCTTCACCGTGCGCAGCGACTTGGCGTACGCGAAGCCCGAGGGCATGCCGATGTCCTTCCACACGTTGGCCAGGTCTTCCTTCTTCACGCCCAGCAGGTCGATGCGCTGGCCGCCGGTGACCTTGACGGTCGGGATCCGGTACTTGTCGGCCGCATCCGCGATGCGCCGCAGCTCGTCGGGCGTGGTGTGGCCGCCCCACATGCGCGGGATCACCGAGTACGTGCCGTCCTTCTGGATGTTGGCGTGGCTGCGCTCGTTGATGAAGCGGCTCTGCGGGTCGTCCTTCGCCTCCTTGGGCCAGGTCGAGATCAGGTAGTAGTTGACCGCCGGCCGGCAACTCGAGCATCCGTTGGGCGTGCGCCAGCCCAGGCCGCGGTAGACCTCGGCGTGGGTGAGCCAGTGCTCCTTGCGGATGGCTTCGCGCACGTCCTGGTGGCTGGCGTCTGTGCAGCCGCAGACGGCCTTCTTCTTCGGTGCGGCCGAGTAGTCGCCGCCGGCGGTGAACATCAGGATCTGCTCGACCAGCCCCGTGCACGATCCGCAGGAGGCGCTCGCCTTGGTGTGCTTCTTGACCTCTTCCAGCGTGAACAGGCCCTTGTCCTTGATCGCCTTGCAGATGGTGCCCTTGTTGACACCGTTGCAGCCGCAGACCTCAGCGTCGTCCGGCATGCTGGCTGCCTTGCTGTGGCCTTCGTGCCCGGTATCGCCGATGTTCGACTCGCCGAACATCAGCTTGTCGCGGATGTCGTTCACGCTGCGGCCGTCGCGCAGCAGCTTGAAGTACCAGCTGCCGTCCACCGTGTCGCCGTACAGGCAGGCGCCGACCAGCTTGTCTTCCTTGATCACGAGCTTCTTGTAGACGCCGCCGAAGGGGTCGCTCATCACGATCTCCTCGCAGCCCTCGCCGCCCATGAAGTTGCCGGCGGAGAAGAGATCGATGCCGGTCACCTTGAGCTTGGTGGAGGTGAGTGAGCCCGAGTAGCGCCCGATGCCGAAGTGCGCCAGGTGGTTGGCCGCCACCTTCGCCTGCTCGAACAGCGGCGCGACCAGCCCGTAGGCGATGCCGCGATGGGCCGCGCATTCGCCGACCGAGTAGATGCGCGCATCGGTCACCGTCTGCATGGTGTCGTTGACGACGATGCCGCGGTCGCAGTGCAGGCGCATCTTCTGCGCGAGCTCGACGTTGGGACGGATGCCCACCGCCATCACCACCAGGTCGGCCGCGGCTTCGGTGCCGTCCTTGAAGCGGATCGCCTTGACGCGGCCGCTCTTGCCGTCATCGCTGTCGCCGACCAGCTCCTGCGTCTGCGCGCCGATGAGGAACTTCAGCCCGCGGTCCTCCAGCGACTTCTGCAGCAGCTTGCCTGCCACGTCGTCGAGCTGGCGCTCCATCAGCCACGGCATCACGTGCACCACCGTCACGTTCATGCCGCGCAGCATCAGGCCGTTGGCGGCCTCCAGGCCCAGCAGGCCGCCGCCGATGACGACCGCGTTCTTGTGCGTCCTGGCGGTCTCGATCATGTAGCCGGTGTCGGCGATGTCGCGGTAGGCGATCACGCCCTTCAGGTCCTTGCCGGGCACCGGCAGCATGAAGGGGTTGGAGCCGGTGCACATCAGCAGCCGGTCGTACTCGGCCTCGGTGCCGTCCTCGGCGCGCACGATGCGCTTGACGCGGTCGATCTCGATCACCTTCTTGCCGGCATGCAGGGTGATGTTGTTCTCGGCGTACCACTCCCAGCTGTTGAGGATGATCTCGTCCACCGTCTGCTCTCCGGCCAGCACCGGCGACAGCAGGATGCGGTTGTAGTTGGGATGCGGCTCGGCGCCGAAGACGGTGATGTCGTAGAGCTCCGGCTCGATCCTGAGCAGCTCCTCGATGGTGCGCACGCCGGCCATGCCGTTGCCGACCATCACGAGTTTCATCTTCTTCATGGGGTGGACCTTTCTCGACTCAAGCAAAGTGGGGGCCCGCGGCTTGCGCGGACAATCGCGCGCCATGAGCTTCGAGGTGGAAATCGGCTACAGCAGCCATCGCGGGCCGCGCCCGCAGAACGAGGACTTCGCCGGCGCGGTGCATGCGCCGCGCGGCGAGGAGTCGCGCGGGCTGATCGCGGCCATTGCCGACGGCGTCTCTTCCGGCGGCCACGGGCTCGAGGCGGCGCAGACCACCGTGATCGGCCTGCTCGGCGACTACTTCGCCACGCCCGATACCTGGGAGCCGACCGCGGCCATGGACCGCCTGATCGCCGCCCAGAACGCCTGGCTGGCCGATCACAACCGGCGCCGCCGCCAGGACAGCGCCATGACCACGCTGACCGCGCTGGCCCTGCACGGGCAGAGCTACACGCTGGCCCACGTGGGCGACACGCGCGCCTGGCGCGTGCGCAAGGGCGAGGGCGCGGCCACGCCGCTGACCGTCGACCATGCGCTGGACCATCCCGACCTGCGCAGCCGCCTGACGCGCGCCGTGGGCCTGGACGACTACGTTCGCGTCGATTACCTGCAGGGCGAGCTGCGCGTGGGCGACTGCTTCGTGCTCAGCACCGATGGTGTGCACGGCGTGCTCAAGCCGGCGCGCGTGGCCGAGCTCGCGCTCGCCACCGGCGCGCAGCAGGCGAGCGATGCGCTGGTTGATGCGGCCATTGCGGCCGGGACGCGCGACAACGCGACCGCATTGGTGATCCGCGTGCTGGGCCTGGATGCGCGCCAGCTGCACGACGAGCTGGGCGATGCACGCCGGCTCGCGCCGCCCCCGGCACTGAAGGTGGGCGACGTGCTGGACGGCTACGCGATCACCGCGTTGGTGGCCGACACCGGCGTGCACCGGCTCTACCAGGCGCGCCATCTGCAAAGCCGCGCGCTGGTGGCGCTCAAGACCTTGCACCCCTCGCGAGCCAGCGACCCCGAAGAACGCGCCATGCTGGCGCACGAGGCCTGGCTGGGACTGCGTGTGGGCGCCGCCCGGCCGCCCGAAGGCGCCCGCACCGCAGCCGAAGGCGAAGGTGGTCCCATGAACGCTCGTGGCGAGCGCGGCTTCGTGCGCGTACACGAGCGCGCCGCGGACGCCAGCGCGCTCTACACCGTTTTCGACTGGCACGGCGGCCGCACCATCGAGCAGATGCTCCAGGCCGGCACGCGGCCGGCAGTTGCAGAGGTGGTCGCGGCAGCGGTCCAGATCTGCAAGGCGCTGGGCCGGCTCCACCGCCACGGCGTGGTGCACCGGGACATCAAGCCCGGCAACCTGCACCTGGGCGACGACGGCTGCTGGCGCATCCTCGACCTGGGCGTGGCGCTCTCGGGCCGCGAGGGGGCGGCGCAGCGCGAGCTGCATGCGGGTACGCCCAGCTTCATGAATCCCGAGCAATGGGAGGGCGCTGCGCCCGACGCCGGCAGCGACCTGTTCGCGCTCGGCGTGGTGCTCTACCAGTGGCTGGGGGGGCGTCTGCCTTACGGCGAAATCGAGCCCTACCAGTCCGCGCGCTACCGGCGCGACCCGGTCGCCGTGTCGCGCATCAGGCCCGACGTGCCGGTCTGGCTCGACCACCTGGTGCGCAAGGCGGTGGCCCGCGATCCGAACCAGCGCTTCGAGACCGCCGAGGAAATGCTGCTGGCGCTGGAGCGCGGCGCCGCGCGTCCGGTCGGCGCACCGGCCGCCACGCCGCTCGTGCGCCGTGATCCCGCCGTGCTGTGGAAGATCGCGCTGGCCGCGTCGCTGCTGTTCAACGCGCTGCTCGTCTATTGGCTGCTGTTCCTGCCGCGCTGAGCGGGGGAGGGAAGCTGCATGGCGCATCGTCGTTACCGTCCGGCGCTGCGGCGCAACGGGCGAACCGGCCGGTCGGCCTCGTGGTCCGCGGTGTTCGGGCTGGTGCGCGCGCGGCCGCCTTTTTCTGCCCAGGTCCGCGTCCAGCGGATCTGCATGACCCGCATCACGCCGAGCATCACCACGGCCAGCGCCGCGAACAGCACGAAGCCCCAGGTGTAGCTGCCGAGGTACTGCTTCGACAGGCCCATTGCATTGGGCACCAGTCCGCCGCCCAGGGCGCCGATCTCGCCGATCATCGAGCCGGCCACCGCCGTGGTGGTGGGCCAGCGCAGCGGAACCAGCTGGAACAGCGCGCCGTTGCCCGCGCCCAGGGCCGCGAAGCAGACGATCAGCAGCAGCGTGGTCAGCACCAGCGAGCTCGAGGTGAAGCCGATCAGCGCCAGCGTGACGGCCGACACCACCAGCACCAGCGTCAGCGTGTTGACTCCGCCCCAGCGGTCGGAAATCCAGCCGCCCATCACGCGCACCGCCGCGCCCATGAAGGCCGCCAGCATCGTCAGCTGGCCCGCCTGCACCTTGCTCACGCCGAACTGGTCGTAGTAGTAGGAGGGCAGGAAAGTGGTGAGGCCGATGAAGCCTCCGAAGGTGATGCCGTAGATCAGGCTGAAGGCCCAGCCATCCTTCTCGAACAGGCAGGCCACGTGCTCGCGCAGGCTGGCGTGGCTGTCGACGTCCGGCGGCTCCTGCGCGAACAGCACCATCACCGCCATCGGAATGAGGATGGCTACCGCCGCCACGCCGTAGACGGCCTGCCAGCCCAGCCATTGCGCCAGCGGCGGCGCGACCAGCACCGACAGCGCCGTGCCCACGTTGCCGGCGCCCACCAGGCCCATGGCGAGGCCCTTGTTCTGCGGCGGAAAGGAGCCCGAGCCCAGCGACAGCGCCACGCCGAAGCTGGCGCCGGCGATGCCCAGCAGCACGCCCATGGCCAGCAGGTCGTTGAAGCTGTGCACCATGAAGAAGCCGAACAGCATCGCCACCGCGATCAGCCCCATCTCCACCAGCGTCGCGTTCTTGCGGCCGATGTACTGGGACAGGATGCCGAGCGGAAAGCGCATGAGTGCGCCGGCGATGATCGGGATCGACAGCATCAGCCCCTTCTGCGCGGCGTTCAGCTGGAAGCTCTCGCTGATGAACGGGGCCATCGCGCCGTTCAGCACCCAGATGCAGCACGAGAACATGAAGTAGAAGAAGGCCGCGAAGAGGGTGGGGGCGTGCCCGGAGCGCAGGAAGGACTTGAAGCTGGTCATGGCGGTGGCAATGCGAAAAGCATCCGCACGGCCGTGGCGCGGCCGCGTGATGGGCAATGAAAGGGCGAGCGTCCCGCCGTGAGCTGGCGGAATGGACTGGGAGTGGGCGAGTCCCTGCGGGACCCCGGCCGGCATGGAGGCCGGCGACTTCACCAAAGCGGTGCTTCGTTACACCGCGCTCCTCATCACGCAAGACGCGTGCCTGCCACTGCGCTCCCGCTTCGCCTATGCTGCGACCGCCTGCCTCGTTCGCAATCCGCCTTTCATGATCCGACTGCTGCTCGTTCTTCCCGATCCCGATTCCGCGGCCGCGGCCCCGCCCGACGTGCTGCGCCAGGTCCTCGCCGACGCTGATGCGGCGGCCATCGGATGGGCGAGCTGCGACACGATGGTGCAGGAGGCCGCGATGCTCGCGCCGCAGCAGGTGCTGTTGCACGGGCCTGCATCGATTCCCCGCATGCAGGCCGCGCTGCAGGCATGGGCCGGCGCCCCGCCGCAACCGGTCGTCGTGGTGAGCGAGCCGCTTCCCCCGCAGGTGCACGAGGAGCTGGTAGCCCTGGGCGTGCACGCCTGGGCTTGCGCCGACGTGCTGGATGCGGCTGGCCTGCGCGCACTGCTGGCGCGGGCGCAGGCGCGCTGGCAGCGTGAAGCCGCGCTGCGCGACACCTTGGTGCGCTCGCTGGCCCATCTGGACGAGCGCAAGTGGGTGGACCGTGCCAAGGGCCTGTTGATGTCGGCACGCGGCATCGGCGAGGATGCCGCCTTCGGCCTGCTGCGCGGCGCTGCGATGCACGCCAACCTCCGCGTCGGCGAGCTGTCGCGCTCGGTGGTGGAAGGGGCGCAGTGGGCCGAGGCCATCAACCGGGCCGGCCAGTTGCGCATGCTGTCGCAGCGGCTGGTGCGCCTGGCGGCGCAGGTGCTGGCGGGCGTCGAGGTGCGGCGCAGCCGCGCGCTGCGCGCGGAGTCGGTCGAGCGGGTGAAGGACAACCTCGATCATCTGGCCGGCCTCCCGCTGGACGCGGCCAGCATGCAGGCGCTGGCGGGCGTGCGTTCGGCCTGGGAGGCCCTGGACGGCGCGCTGTCGGCACGGCTGTCGCCGGCCGCGCTGGCGGCCATCGATGCGAGCGCCGAGGCCCTGCTGGGCGCCGCGGAGGCGCTCACCGATGCGCTCGAATCCTCGGGGGGGCGCAGGGCGTTGCGCATCGTCAATCTCTGCGGTCGGCAGCGCATGCGCGTGCATCGGCTGGCCAAGGATGCGTTGCTCGCCGCGATGCTGCCCGGTGGCGCGTGGAGCGCGCACCTGGCGTCGACCATGGATGCCTTCGAGGCCTCGCTGCTGGAGCTGGAACGCGCGCCGTTGAGCTCGCCCGAGATCCGTGCGGCGCTCAGCGGCGCACGCGACGAGTGGCTGAGGCTGGTGCGCGGCGTGCGCCAGGCCGAGCGGGCCGAGGGCCGTGCCGAACTGGTGCGCGCCAGCGAGGTGCTGGCAGAGACCTTCGACCGGCTCACTGCTTCATACGAACACAGCCTGCAGGTCATCATGTCCTGACGACATGGGCTCGCCCGGAGGTTGGCTCACTTCGTGTAGCCGCCCACCCCCTACCGGGGGCGACACCAGCGGCCCAGCAAAGCCGGTTCCGCGGTGTTCCCCGAACAGGCCCGGTTTCGTCGGCCGCGGATTTCATGGCTGATCGATCAGGCCGCGGCCTTTTCCACGTGCGCCTGGCGCGTGTAGAGAAAGTCGATCACGGCCTTGCGGGCGTGGACGTAGACCGGGTCCTCCGCAAGCTCGACGCGGTTGCGCGGGCGCGGCAGGTCGACCGCCAGCACCTCGCCGATGGTCGCCGCCGGGCCGTTGGTGAGCATCACGATGCGGTCGGACAGGAGCACCGCCTCGTCCACGTCGTGCGTGACCATGACCACCGTGCTGTGTGTCTTCGCGACGATGGCCAGCAGCTCGTCCTGCAGCTTGGCGCGCGTCAACGCATCGAGGGCGCCGAAGGGCTCGTCCATCAGCAGGACCTTGGGTTCCATCGACAGCGCACGGGCGATGCCCACGCGCTGTTTCATGCCGCCCGAGATCTCGCCGGGGCGCTTCTGCGCTGCCGCGGCGAGGCCGACCAGTGCGAGGGCGGCTTCGGTGCGCGCCTTGAGCTGCGCCTTGTCCTCGGTGGCCGAGAACACGCGCTCCACGGCGAGGTACACGTTCTCGTAGCAGCTGAGCCAGGGCAGCAGAGAATGGTTCTGGAACACCACCCCGCGCTCCGGGCCCGGCCCCTTGATCTCGCGGTTGGCGCACAGCAGCGCGCCCTGCGTGGGCGTGGTGAGCCCGGCGATCAGGTTCAGCAGCGTCGACTTGCCGCAGCCCGAATGCCCGATCAGCGTGATGAACTCGCCCTTCGCGACGTGAAGGTTGATGTCGCGCAGCGCCAGGAAGCTGCCCTTGGGCGTCTTGAAGCGCTGCTCCACGCCCTCGATCTGGATGAACCTCCGGTCATTCATGACTTCACCTCTTCGAACGTGAATGCGGTGGCGATGCGGATCAGGGCAAACTCGAGCACCAGCCCGACGATGCCGATCACGAAGATCGCGATGATGATGTTGGCGACGTTGAGGTTGTTCCACTCGTCCCACACCCAGAAGCCGATGCCGACGCCGCCTGTGAGCATCTCGGCCGCGACGATCACGAGCCAGGCGGTGCCGACCGCGAGGCGTACGCCGGTGAGCATGTACGGCAGCACCGCGGGGAACAGGATGCGGGTGAGGATCTTCCACTCCGAGAGATCGAGCACACGAGCCACGTTCATGTAGTCGCTGGGCACGCGCTGCACACCCACTGCGGTGTTGATGATCATGGGCCAGATCGAGCAGATGAAGATGGTCCAGATCGCGGCCGGGTTGGCCCCCTTGAAGACCAGCAGCCCGATCGGCAGCCAGGCCAGTGGCGACACCGGGCGCAGCAGGCTGATCAGCGGATTGAACATGCGCGCGAGGAAGCCGAAGCGCCCGATCGCGAAGCCGGCGGGGATGCCGACCACGGCGGCCAACCCGAAGCCCAGAGCAACTCGCTGGAGGGAGGACAGCACGTTCCAGCCCACGCCCTGGTCGTTGGGGCCCTTGCTGTAGAACGGATCGCTGAACACGGTCAGCGCCTGCTGCCAGACGGCGCCTGGCGACGGGAACCCGGTGGTGCTCTTCAGGGCCACGAGTTCCCAGATCAGGACCAGCAATGCGAAGCCCATGACCGGCGGCAGTACGCGCAGCCAGATCCAGCTGAAGTCGTGCGGCGAAGGAGCGGCGGGCGCGGGCGCGGCCGCGCCATCCTGGGTGACCGGCGCCGCGACAGCGGCGGGCTGGACCGGGCTGCGCGATACCGAGGCGCTCGGTACGCGCGTTTCGAGTGGTGAGTGGAAGACGGCGCTGACCATGGTGCCCCCCTCAGGCATGGACCTTGAACGAATCGGCGTACTTTTTCGGATCCTTGCCATCCCAGACCACGCCGTCCATGAGCTTGCTTGTGCGCATCGGGTCCTTGGGCACGCTGACCTTCATCGCCGAGGCAACGTCCTTGTACAGGTCGATCTGGTTGATCTGCTTGGCAACGGCCAGGTAGTCCGGGTGCTCTTTGAGGATGCCCCACCGCTTGTGCTGCGTGAGGAACCACATGCCGTCGGACAGGTACGGGAAGTTCACGGCGCCGTCGTCGAAGAACTTCATGTGGTTCGGGTCGTCCCAGGTCTTGCCGAGGCCGTTCTCGTAGCGCCCGAGGATGCGCTGGTTGATGGCGTCGGCGCTGGTGTTGATGTAGGACTTCTCGGCGACGACGTCGGCCATCTTGGCCTTGTTCTGGAGGTTGGCGTCGATCCACTTGCTCGCCTCCATGACCGCCATCATCACGGCACGGCAGGTGTTGGGGTTGGCCTTGACGAACTCGCCGCGTGTACCCAGGACCTTCTCCGGATGATCTCTCCAGATGTCCTGGGTGGTGATCGCCGTCACACCGATCTTGTCGATGATCGCGCGCTGGCCCCAGGGCTCGCCGACGCAGAACCCGTCCATGTTGCCCACGCGCATGTTGGCGACCATCTGCGGCGGCGGCACGACGATGACCTTCGCGTCCTTGACCGGGCTGATGTCTGCCGAGGCCAACCAGTAGTTGAGCCACATGGTGTGCGTGCTCGTCGGGAAGGTGCCGGCGAAGGTGTACTCGCGCTTGTCCTTCGCCATCAGCTTGGCGAGCGAGGCGGCATCGACGGCGCCCTTGTCGGCCAGCGTCTTCGACAACGTGATGGCCTGGCCGTTGCGATTCAGGCCCATCAGCACGGCCATGTCCTTCTTGGGCCCGCCGACGCCGACATGCACGCCGTAGACCAGTCCGTAGAGCACATGGGCCATGTCGAGTTCGCCGTTGACCAGCTTGTCGCGCACGCCGGCCCAACTCGCTTCCTTGCTGGGCACGATCTTCACGCCGTACTTCTTGTCGATACCCAGCACCGAGGCCATCACCACGCTGGCGCAATCGGTCAGCGGGATGAAGCCGATCTTGACCTCGGTCTTCTCGGGCTTGTCGGAGCCTTGGGCCCACACGGCGGCGCGCAGGGCGGGGTCCAGCCCGACGGCGCCAACGGCAGCGGCCTGCAGGACGCGGCGGCGGCTCAGTTTCGGTTTCAGCAGTTCGTTCATGGGGCGCACTCCGAGGATGAAAGACGGGAAGCAAAAACAAAAAGGCGTCCGCATCGCGCACGGGCCGCTCGAAAACGAGCCCTTGCGGGATGGGGACGCCTTTGTCCGGTTCGGTGGGCCGCATCCGCCGTTGGATGCTGCCTGCCTGAGGCCTTGCGGCCTACGCGACATCTCCTAGCAAAGTGCGTGCCAGGGCCAATTCGGCATGGGTTGCTATCGATTCCGTAGCGCGAATGGCTGATGCTTGAAGGCATGCGGGCCAAATTGCTTTGCAACGGGCGCTGGGCACAACCGTTGTGCGGCGCACCATTTCAGGCCGAACGTTCAGCGCGCCGGTTCGCCCGGCAGGTACTCGGCCATCGAGAGCACCGATTCGGCCACCTCGATCAGCCGCCGGCCCTGGCTCATCGCGGTTCGCCGCAGCATCTTGTGGGCCTCTTCCTCCGTGAGCCGGCGGTGCGCCATCAGGAGGCCCTTGGCGCGTTCCACCAGCTTGCGTTCATTGAGGGCGGCGCGCACGGTTTCGAGTTCATCGCCCATGGCCTGCAGGCGATGGGATTGGTCCTGCACCATCTCGAGGACGGAGCGTTCCAGCTGGCGGCCGATGGGAGCGGTGGCGGCCAAGGTGCGCGGCTGGCTGTTGCGCACGTCGCCGGTCGGCAGGTCGTCGAGGAAGGCGGCAGCGGCTGCGCCGGGTTCGACCTTCAGTTGGGCGAACAGCGCTTCGTGGGCCTGCAACTCGGCCCGGGCGCGCGTCGTCTTCTGCTCGCAGAGCAGGCGCAGGTCGGCGGCCAGGCGCTCCTCGATAGCCTGCATGGCGTCGATGCGAAGGGAGCAGCAGTCGAACCAGGCCTGGCTCAGTTCCGCATCCAGGCTCACTCCGGCGGGCGACGCGCAGCCGACGCGCCGCAGCCGCTCCTGCTCGGCCAGTTGCGGGGCTGACTGGCTGGCGCGCCAGAGTTCGCCCAGCGTCGCGCTCGAGAAGTCGACGAAGACCTGGAAGCAGCGCTCCTGCGACTCGATGAGGTGAAGCCATTGCTGCTGGCGCGCGCCGTCGTTGCGGCCGGCGGCGAAGGCCGCGGCGCCGCAGGCGCGTTCCTGGCCGGCGAATTCCTTGCCCTGCATGAAATGGAACATGGCCACCAGCAGGCGCGAGATCTCGGGGTCGGTGGCGCCGTCCGCGGCCTCGAAGACCACCGCCAGCAGCCCGGCGACCAGCTTGACGAAGGCGGCCGTGGCGTCGGGGGCCGAGAGTTCCATCGCGGCGATGCGGCGGCGCAGCTCGGGCAGCGCGTCCAGGCCGGGTAGAACCCAGGCGATGCGGCTGAACAGGCGCGCGCCGTTGCCGATGCGGACCGCCTCGGTGTCGAGCTGTTCGAAGGCGCTGCGCACGGCCTGCTCCGCGCGCAGGCAGGCGGCGATCTGCGCTTCACGCTGCGCCACGAAGCGCCGGCCGCCCGAGGCCAGCAGGACGTTCGAGATGCCGCGTTCACGCTGCAGCGCATGGACCAGGCGGCCAATGGTGACTACGAGCGCGCTGGTGCGCCCGAGTTGATCGAGTTCGTCGATTTCGCAGCGCAGCGCGGCGATCAGGAAACTCAGTCCGGACTTCATGTGGGGGTGAGGGGCAGGGCGGGGGGGG
>NZ_LMTS01000233.1:0-5265 GCF_001541225.1 Variovorax sp. WDL1
TCCGGCGGCGCTTCTTCTCCGGCCAGGCCGGGCCGGATGAGTACCAGACGCTGGCCGACCTGCCGCCGATCCCGCCAAGTTTCGATGCACCGGCCGAATCGGACGACGGCAGCGAATCGCCGGCCGCATCCGATCAAGAGGACGCGCCATGAATGACGTGACCATCATCGACCGCTTCCTCAGTATCTTCGCCGCCTACATCGACTCGGGTTTCGGGCTGTTGCAGGGCGAAGTGGCCTTCCTCACCGCAACGCTGATCGTCATCGACATGACGATCGCCGGACTGTATTGGGCGATGAGCCACGCCACCGGCCAGGGCGAGGACGTCATCGCCAAGCTGCTGCGCAAGGTGCTCTACGTCGGTGCCTTCGCCTACATCATCGGCAACTTCAACTGGCTGGCCGGCATCGTGTTCCGCTCCTTCGCCGGGCTGGGCATCACCGCCACCGGCTCGGCCATCACGATGGAGAACTTCTTGCAGCCGGGCCGGCTGGCGAAAACCGGCATCGACGCAGGAGCGCCGATTCTGGAGCAAGTCGGCGAGATGGCCGGCTTCCCCGAGGTGTTCGTCAATCTTGACGCCATCACGGTGATGTTCCTCGCCTGGCTGATTGTGGTCTTGAGCTTCTTCGTGCTGGCGATCCAGCTATTCATCACGTTGATCGAGTTCAAGCTGACCACGCTCGCAGGCTTCGTGCTGGTGCCTTTCGCGCTCTGGAATAAGACGAGCTTCTTGGCGGAAAAGGTGCTTGGCAACGTGGTGTCGTCTGGCGTCAAGGTCTTGGTGCTGGCTGTCATCGTCGGCATCGGTTCGGGCGTGTTCGCGGAGTTCCAAGTCCATCCCGCCGAGCCTTCCATCGACCATGCGCTGGTCATCATGCTGGCCTCGCTCACCTTGCTGGCGCTCGGGATCTTCGGCCCCGGTATCGCCACGGGCCTGGTGTCCGGTGCGCCGCAACTCGGCGCGGGCGCGATGGCCGGGGCCGCTGTCGGCGCCGCCGGCACGGCCGTTGCCGTCGGCGCTGCCGCGACGGGCGTAGGCGGCGCCGTCATGGCCGGGGCGCGCATGGCGCCTGCCGCCGCCAAGCTCGCTGGCAGCGGCGCGCGTGCTGCCGCCTCGACGGCCAGCAGCGCACGCTCGGCGTTTCAGGCCGGTTCCGCCGCCGCAGGCGGTGGCGCGAAGGGCGCGATGGCCGGCTTGGGCAACGTCGCCAAGACCGGCGCGCAGTCCGCCGGGCGCGGCATCGCATCCCGTGCTTCCGCTGCTGGGCAACGCATGGCAGCTCCCTTCCGCTCTGGTTGGAACGGCCAGGCGGCTGACGGCGACTCGGCAGCCGGAGCATCCGGCCAGGCCGCCGCAGGCGAGGCCACGTCCGGCGCAGCCAATACACAGCCCGCTTGGGCCAAGCGGCTGCATCGCCGCCAGCAACTCACCCATGCCGCGACCACCACCGCCCATGCGCTGCGCGGCGGCGACGGCGGCGGCTCCGGCCAGGGGCCGAGCCTGCGCGATTCCGATTCATAAGGAGAACTGACAATGCGATTCAAGAAACCGCAGGTGCGCTATGCCGACACGCCGCAGCCTGCCACGCCGTACCAAGCTGCCGGCCAGGTATGGGACGAGCGTATCGGCTCGCCGCGCGTGCAGGCGAAGAACTGGCGGCTGATGGCCTTCGGTTGCCTGACACTCGCGCTGCTGATGGCTGGCGGCCTGGTGTGGCGCTCGGCGCAGTCCATCGTGACGCCCTACGTGGTGGAGGTGGACAGCGCGGGCCAGGTGCGCGCCGTCGGCGAAGCCGCCACGCCTTACCGGCCCAACGATGCGCAGACCGCGCACCACATTGCGCGCTTCGTGACGCTGGTGCGCTCGCTGTCCATCGACCCCATCGTCGTCCGCCAAAACTGGCTGGACGCCTACGACTATACGACCGACAAGGGCGCAGCCGTGCTCAACGACTACGCGCGGGTCAACGACCCATTCGCACGCATCGGCAGGGAGTCGGTGACAGTGCAGATCGCCAGCGTCGTGCGCGCCAGCGACACGTCTTTCAACGTGCGCTGGACGGAACGCCGCTACGTCAACGGCGCCGCGGCTGGCCTAGAGCGGTGGACGGCCGTGGTGTCCATCGTGCTCCAGCCGCCGCGCACCGAAGAACGCCTGCGCAAGAACCCCCTGGGCATCTACGTCAACGGCTTGTCGTGGAGCCGAGAACTGGATTCTTCCGAAGGAGCCAAGCCATGAACCTGTCTTTCCGTATTTACGTTTCCGTGCTGATGCTTGCGGCCCTGGCGGGCTGCGCCACGCAGGGCAAACCGCCGCCGGTGATTTCGCTCGATGAGCCGGTGCAGGCTCAGCCGCTGCCCGAGCCGCCCGCGCCGGTGGAGGTGGTGGCCGTACCCGAGGTGTTGCCGATGCCGGCGCAGTTGAAGCCAGCGCCCGAAGCAGAAGACGCCAAACCCACGCCGGAACCGGCCGACGAGAAGGTGCGCGTCTCGCGCGCCAATGCCGAGGCCCGCGTCGCACCCACGCGCGAGGGCTACGTCAACGCGATTCAAGTCTGGCCCTTCACCGATGGCGCGCTGTATCAGGTCTATGCCGCCGTGGGTCGCGTGACCGTGATTTCGCTCCAGCCGGGCGAAGAACTGGTGACGGTAGCCGCCGGCGATACCGTGCGCTGGATCGTGGGTGACACGTCCAGCGGCAGCGGCGCCGAGTTGCGCGTGAACGTGCTGGTCAAGCCGATTCGCTCGAGCCTCAAGACCAACCTCGTCATCACTACCAGCCGCCGCACCTATTTGCTTGAGCTGACCTCGACGGAAAAGACGTGGATGGCGTCGGCGTCATGGGAGTACCCGCGCGACCGGATGCTGGCATTGCAGCGCCAGGCGCAGGCGGCCAGTGCCGCCGCCCCGGTCGATACCGGACTGTCGCTGGAGAAGCTGCGGTTCCGCTACGCGATCAGCGGCAGCAATCCGCCGTGGAAGCCGCTGCGCGCCTTCGATGACGGCGAGAAGGTCTATATCCAGTTTCCGCCGGGCATCGCGCAAGGCGAGCTGCCACCGCTGTTCGTCATCGGCGCGCAGGGCGATGGACAACTGGTGAACTACCGCTTCCGCTCGCCGTACTACATCGTGGATCGGCTGTTCGGCGCGGCCGAACTGCGCCTGGGCAGTGACAAGGGCGACGTGGTGCGAATCGAGCGCACGGACGGCGTTGCGCGGAGGAACTGACCATGAGCCAAGACGACGCCCCTGACCTTGCCACGCCGCAGGCGGGCAAGGTAGCGCCCGAGGCGGTGGCGCTGCGCGCCCAGCCGCGCCCGGTCACGCGCCTGAATCGGCGCACGCTGGCCATCCTTGCCGGCGGCCTGTCGGTCGCCGTGTTCGGGGCCACGATCTGGTCATTGCAGCCGCAGCGGCGCGGAGCCAGCGAGCAGGCCGAGCTTTACAACGTCGATCGCGTGTCGAAGTCCGAAGGGCTGGACGCGCTGCCAACCGATTACTCGAAGCTGCCGGCCTTGCCGCCCGCCGCACCCGAACTGGGGCCGCCACTACCGGGCGATCTTGGCCCGGCCATCGTGAACTCGCAGCAGCCGGTGACACCGGCCTATACGCCTCCGGGTCACGATCCCGAGGATGCCTTGCGCAAGGAAGCTGATGCGGCGGCGGCTTCGTCGGTGTTCTTCCGCTCGGGCGGCCAAGGCCAGGCCGCCGCCACGGTGGCGCAGGCGGCGCCGGGGGTGCCTGGCGCTGCCAGCGCGCTCGCGGCCTTCGACCCACTCGCTGCCGGGCCGGCCTCTGTGGCTGCACAGCCAGCCGATCCGACCGCCGTGCAGAACCGGCAAGACCAGAAAGAGGCATTCCTGAAAGGCGGCTCTACGGAAACCCGCAATTCCGGCAACCTGGCGCTGCCGGCATCGCCTTATCAGGTGATGGCGAGCACGGTGATCGCCGGCGCGCTGGTGACAGGTATCAAGTCGGACTTGCCGGGCGACGTGATCGCCACGGTGACAGAGCCGGTCTATGACACGGCCACGGGCAAGTTCCTGCTGATCCCGCAGGGATCGCGCATCCTCGGACGCTACAACAGCCAGGTCAGCTACGGGCAGAGCCGCGTGCAGGTGGTGTGGAACCGGATCATCCTGCCCGATACGTCCTCGCTGACGCTCGACAACCTCGTGGGCACCGACCCGGCCGGCTACGCCGGCCTGGAAGACGACGTGGACTGGCATTGGGATCGCATCGTCGCCGGTGCTGTGCTGACGACGCTGCTGGGCGTTGGCGCCGAGCTGGCCGCGCCGGAGAACCGCCAGGACGGCAACCGCATCGTCATCGCCGGACGCGACAGCGCACAGGACAGCATCAATCAGGTCGGCCAGGAGATGACCCGGCGCAACATGAACATCCAACCCACGCTGACCAGCCGGCCCGGCCTGCCGGTGCGGATCATCGTCAACCGGGATCTTGTGCTGCGGCCGTACCAGCCGCTGTTCTTCAACCGGGGGGCTTCGCAATGAGCACGACCAAGAAGCTGCGGCTCGGGCCGCTGCCCAAGACCGAAAGCGTCAAGCTGACCTTCGCCTGTCCGGCCAGCCTGAAAGCCGACCTCGATCGCTACGCCGCGCTGCACGCGCAGGCGTATGGCGAGGCGGTAGATGCCATGACGCTGATCCCGCACATGCTGGAAGCCTTCATGGCGGGAGACAGGGGATTCAGGAAGGGCACGGCCACGCGGAGCGCGCCATCGAAGCCGGCATGATGGTGTCGTACATCGCCCGCCGCATCCATCGAACGCGCAGCCCCAAGGCTGCGCGTTCTTCGTTCTGGATGCCGCCAAGCCTCTTGGGCTATGATGATGCGGCAGGCCCGCCGTTCCTCGGCAATCAAGCACGACACAGTGCGATGCGGCTTCCCCTCCCGACGCTCTTATGTGGCTCCTAGCCCACGAAGCCGCAGTGCTGCAAAGCGGCCCCGAAAAGAGCTAACCTACTGCCCCACATACGGTTTCAAGCCCTTCGTGATTTACACGAAAGACTTGACACCGGCACTTTTTTGGCGGGCGGCGGCGCCGATAATTCCGCTCCATGATCAAGTTGTTCGTCGGCCTCGGCAATCCCGGCCCCGAGTACGAAGCCACGCGGCACAACGCGGGCTTCTGGTGGATCGATGCGCTCGCGCGCGATCGCAAGCTCACGCTGGTGCCGGAACGCAGCTACCACGGGCTCGTGGCCCGCATGCAGGTGGGCGGGCAGCCGGTGTGGCTGG
>NZ_LMTS01000233.1:5298-12158 GCF_001541225.1 Variovorax sp. WDL1
GCCGCAGACCTTCATGAACCTCTCCGGCAAGTCGGTGGCCGCGCTGGCCCGCTTCTTCAAGATCGAGCCCCACGAGATCCTGGTCGTGCACGACGAGCTCGACGTGGTGCCCGGCCAGGCCAAGCTCAAGCGCGGCGGCAGCCATGCCGGGCACAACGGGTTGCGCGACATCCACGCGCAGCTGGGCACCGCGGACTATTGGCGCCTGCGTCTCGGCATCGGCCATCCGGGCGTCAAGTCCGAGGTGGTCAGCTGGGTGCTGAAGAAGCCGCTCAAGGAACAGCGCGAGGCGATCGAGGACGCGATCGCCCGCACCCTCCACGCCTTCCCGGCCCTGGTCGCCGGCGAGATGGACAAGGCGACGCTGCTCATCCACACGAGCAAGCCGCCGCGTCCCAAGCCTCCGCGTCGAGAGCCGGCCGAAGGCGGACCGCCCGCTGCGGCCTGAGCGGAAACATCGAAGCGAAAGGGAGAGAAGGAAGAATGAAGAAGGACTCGACACCTCGGATCGCCATCCTGGCGATAGCGGCCTGCGCCTTGTGGGCCTCGTCCGCAGCCTCGGCGGGCACCTCCGCGTGGCGCTGCGGGAATACCTACAGCGACCAGCCCTGTCCGGGTGGCAAACCGCTCGCCCTCGGCGATATACCCGATGCCAGGCAGAAGCGCGAGGCCGACACCTCGACGCGCGAGGCCCGGGCGGCCGGCGACCGGCTTGAACGCGAGCGCCTGCGGCAGGAGAAGGCACAGGCCGGCCGCCACGCGACGCTCATCGACAGCAGACCGCCAGCGCCGAAGGCCGATGCTGGTGGTGCCAAGAAAAAGAAGAAGGGCAAGAAGGAACCCGACTACTTCAGCGCCCATGACCCGGTGGCCACTGCGAAGAAGAAGGCCGAGAAAGCCGAGAAAGCCGGACGCCGCAGCGCCGAGAAAAGCTAGGCCTGCGCGGCCTCAGGGGGCTTGCCTTCGGCGACCGCCGCCTTGGCGGCCGCCAGCCGCTCGAATTTCTGCCACAGGGTCTCCTGCGACTCGAGGTGGGCCGGGTCCTTGGGAATGCAAGCAACGGGACACACCTGCACGCACTGCGGCTCGTCGAAATGTCCCACGCATTCGGTGCACTTGTGCGGATCGATCTCGTAGATCTCCTCGCCCATGTAGATCGCATCATTGGGGCACTCCGGCTCGCAGACGTCGCAGTTGATGCATTCGTCGGTGATCATGAGGGCCATGGCGTGGATTATCCGTCGGCCTCCGCCCGGCCCGCCCCGCGGGTGGCCAAAACCCCCTCGGGAGCCAGTGAAGACGCCTGGCGCCGAAGTGGGTCGGCAGTGCCCGGGCATGGTCATTGCGTCGGTCGGGTTATGCTGCGGCCCGCCCCATGAGCCGCACGGCCGATCCGAAGCCGAATAGCACCGCAGCCGAAGGCGAAGGTATTTCCAGTGAGCCTCTTCCTGTTCAAGCGTTTCGTGACGCTGATCGCCACCCTGATCGGCGCCTCGGTCATCGTCTTCCTCGTGCTCGAGATCCTGCCCGGCAATGCCGCGCAGATGCTCATGGGCCCCGACGCCTCGCCCGAGGCCGTGGCCGCCCTCGCCTCCAAGCTGGGACTCGACCAGCCCGCCTGGACCCGCTACTGGCACTGGATCGGCGGCCTGCTCACCGGCGAGCTCGGCGACAGCTATACCTACAGCACGCCGGTGGTGGAGCTGATCCTCGAGCGGCTCGCCCTGACCGTGCCCCTGGCCCTGCTCGCGATGGCCTTCACCACCGTGCTCGCCCTGCTGGTGGGCGTGACTGCCGCGGCCCGCCACAACAAGCTCGGCGACGTCGGCCTGATGGGGCTGACGCAGGTGGGCATCGCCATCCCCAACTTCTGGTTCGCGATCCTGCTGATCCTGGTCTTCTCGGTACAGCTGCAGTGGTTCTCGGCCGGCGGCTTCGAGGGCTGGGGAGAAGGCGTGCTGGCCGGGCTCAAGGCGCTGCTCCTGCCCGCCCTCTCGCTGGCCGTGGTGCAGGCCGCGATCCTGGCGCGCATCACGCGCTCCGCCGTGCTGGAGGTGATGCGCGAGGACTTCGTCCGCACCGCCCGCGCCAAGGGCGTGTCGCAGCGCGCCGTGCTGTGGACCCATGTGCTGCGCAACGCGCTGATCCCGGTGATCACCGTGATGGGCATGCAGTTCTCCGAGCTGCTGGCCGGCACCATCGTGGTGGAGAACGTGTTCTACCTCCCGGGGCTCGGCCGGCTGATCTTCCAGGCCATCAGCAACCGCGACCTGATCGTGGTGCGCAACTGCGTGATGCTGCTGGCGGCGATGGTGGTCATCGTCAACTTCGTGGTCGATGTGCTTTACGCCGTTATCGACCCGCGCATCAAGGCCTCCGACATATGAGCGCAGTCCCCGCACAAGTCCCGAGCGCCGCCGCTTTCAAGGTGCCCGGCTTCTGGCGCCGCGCGATGCATCACCGCAGCTTCGCCATCGGCGGCGTGCTCACGCTGCTGCTGGTCCTGGCCGCCGCCGTCTCCCTGGTGTGGACGCCCTGGTCGCCCTACGAGATGAACATCGCCAACAAGCTCAAGCCGCCGACGTCCGCGCACTGGCTGGGCACCGACACCTTCGGGCGAGACGTGGCCTCGCTGCTGCTGGTGGGCGCGCGTGCCTCCATCCTGGTGGGCCTGATCGCAGTCGGCATCGGCCTGGTGGTCGGCACCGCGCTGGGCCTGCTGGCGGCTGCGCGGCGCGGCTGGGTGGAAGAAGCCATCATGCGCTTCGCCGACTTCTCGATGGCCTTTCCCGCCATCCTCTCGGCCATCATGATGACGGCGGTGTTCGGTGCGGGCATTGTCAATGCGATCATCGCGATCGGCATCTACAACATCCCGACCTTCGCGCGCATCACACGGGCCTCGGCCAACGCCATCTGGTCGCGCGAGTACGTGGCCGCCGCGCGCGCCTGCGGCAAGGGCGCCTTCGCGATCACGATGCAGCACGTGCTGCCGAACATCTCGGCGGTGCTGATCGTGCAGTCCACCATCCGCTTTGCGATCGCGATCCTGGCCGAGGCCGCCCTCTCCTACCTGGGCCTCGGCACGCAGCCCCCGCAGCCTTCGTGGGGCCGCATGCTCAGCGAGGCGCAGACCATGATGTTCCAGGCGCCCTTGCTCGCGGTGTGGCCGGGCATGGCGATCGCCCTGGCTGTACTCGGCCTCAACCTGCTGGGCGACGGCCTGCGCGACCTGCTCGACCCCCGCCTCGCCCGCGCCCGCTGACCTCTCACCCGATATGCCCCTGCTCGAAGTCGACGACCTCCATGTCCAACTGCAGACGCAGCGCGGCCCGGCCGAGGCGGTGCGCGGCATCGGCTTCACTCTGGAACGCGGCGAGACGATGGGCATCGTGGGCGAGTCCGGCTGCGGCAAGTCGATCACCGTGCAGTCGCTGATGGGGCTGCTGCCCGCGACCGCCAAGGTCACGGGCAGCATCCGCTTCGACGGCACTGAGCTCGTCGGCCTGCCCGAGCGCGCAATGTGCAAGATCCGGGGCAACCGCATCGGCATGATCTTCCAGGAGCCGATGACGGCACTGAACCCCGTCCACACCGTCGCGCGCCAGGTCGGCGAGCCGCTGCGGCTGCATCGCGGCCTGTCGCGCGCCGAGGCCCGCAAGGAGGCACTGGCCCTGCTCGAACGCGTGGGCATCCCGGACGCCGCCGCGCGTCTCGACGCCTATCCGCACCAGTTCTCGGGCGGGCAGCGGCAGCGCATCGGGATCGCGATGGCGCTGGCCTGCGGGCCCGACCTGCTGATCGCCGACGAGCCCACCACCGCGCTCGACGTCACCATCCAGAAGCAGATCCTCGAGCTGATACAGGGCCTGGTGGACGAGCGCGGCATGGCGCTGATCCTGATCTCGCACGACCTGGGCGTGATCGCGCAGAACGTCTCGAAGATGCTGGTGATGTACGGCGGCAGCGTGGTCGAGAGCGGGCCCACGGCTGCCGTCTTCGCCGAACGCGCCCATCCCTACACCCAGGGGCTGTTTGCCGCCCGCCCGGCGCTCGGCGCGCCGCGCGGGCTGGAGCTGGCCACCATTCGCGGCAGCGTTCCCGATCTGATCGACCTGCCGGGTGGATGCCCCTTCGCCGGCCGCTGCCGCTTCACCATCGACGAGTGCCACGCGACGCGGCCGCCGCCCACGCCGATGCCGCACGGCCATGTCGTGCGCTGCATCCGGCTCGGCGATGTGATCGCCGAAGGAGCGCCGGCGTGACAGCCTTGCTCGAAGTCACCGACCTGGTGCGCCACTACCAGCTGCCGCGCGAACGCCTCTTCGGTCCGCCGCCCACCGTCAAGGCGCTCAACGGCGTGAGCTTCAGCCTGCAGCCCGGGCGCAGCATGGGGATCGTCGGGGAATCGGGATCGGGCAAGTCGACCATTGCGCGCCTCGTGATGGCGCTCGACACCCCCACGGCCGGCACCGTGAAGCTGCTGGGCCGCGACCTCCACGCCTTGTCCGCGGATGCGCTGCGCGCCGCACGCCGCGACGTGCAGATGGTGTTCCAGGATCCCTACGGCTCGCTCGATCCGCGCCAGACCGTGGCACGCATCGTCGCCGAACCGTTGGAGGCCCTGGCCAGGACCAGCCGCGCCGAGCAGCGCGAGCGAGCCGGCGAATCGCTGGCGGCCGTGGGGCTGCGCAGCGGCGACCTCGACAAGTACCCGCACGAGTTCTCCGGCGGCCAGCGCCAGCGCATCGCGATCGCCCGCGCACTGATCACGCGGCCCAAGCTGATCGTCGCCGACGAGCCGGTGAGTGCGCTCGACGTCTCGGTGCAGGCCCAGGTGCTGAACCTGATGCAGGAGCTGCAGCAGAAGTTCGGCGTGAGCTACCTGCTGATCAGCCACGACCTCGCAGTGGTGAACCACCTGTGCGACGAGGTCTGCGTGCTGCACCGCGGCCTCGTCGTCGAGAGGGGTGCGCCGCAGCACCTGTTCGCGCATGCCGAGCATCCGTACACGCAGGCGCTGCTGGCGGCCGTGCCGCGCGCCGAGCCTGCGGCGGCACTCTCTTGAGCAGGTGCTTGTCCCGGGCACGCGCCGCTCGCGCATGATGTAACGTCGCATTTTCCTTCTCAGCTTTCTTGCCTGGAGCCCCGACCATGTTGAAACGCCGCACCCTCCTGACCACCGCCGCCCTTGCCACCGTACCGCTCGCCCTGCCGCAAGCGGCGCTGGCCCAGGGGCGAAAGGACACGCTGGTGATCGGCATGACGCTGGAGCCGCCAGGCCTGGACCCGACCACCGGCGCGGCGTCCGCCATCGCCGAGATCACCCACTACAACATCTACGAGACCCTGACCAAGATCAACTCCGATGGCAAGGTCACGCCGCTCCTGGCCGAGAGCTGGGAAGTCTCGCCCGACCTCAGGACCTACACCTTCAGGCTGCGCCGGGGCGTGAAGTTCCAGAACGGCGAGCCCTTCAACGCCCAGACCGTCAAGTTCTCGTTCGATCGCGCCGGCGCCGAGAAGAGCACGAACAAGGACAAGCGCACCTTCGCCAACCTGAGCACGCAGGTGGTCGACGACCACACCGTGGTGCTGATCAACAAGGAGATCGACCCCGACCTCCCCTTCCTGCTGGGCCAGGCGACCGCCATCATGGTCGAGCCCAAGAGCGTGGACACCAATGCCACGAAGCCCGTGGGCACCGGCCCGTACAAGCTCGACAGCTGGGCCAAGGGCTCCTCGGTCGTCGTGAGCAAATGGGAGGGCTACCGCAATCCGGGCGAGGCCAAGCTCCGGCGTGTCACTTTCCGATTCATTTCCGATACGGCGGCGCAGGCGGCAGCGCTGATGGCCGGCGATGTCGACGTGTTCAAGCCCATCGGCACACGTGCCGTGGCCCAGTTCAAGAACAATCCGCAGTTCCAGGTCATCCAGGGCGGCTCGCGCGCCAAGACAATCCTTGCGATCAACAGCAGGAGAAAGCCGCTCAACGACGTGCGCGTGCGCCGGGCCATCCTCGCCGCGATCGACCGCAAGGCGGTGATCGAGGGCGCCGCGGACGGTTTCGGCACGCCGATCGGCAGCCACTACGTGCCCGGCGCGCCCGGCTACGTGGACACCACCGCCATCAACCCCCATGACGTCGAGAAGGCCAAGAAGCTCCTGGCCGAAGCGGGCGTGAAAACGCCGCTCGAACTCACGATGACGCTGCCGCCACCGCCCTATGCGCGCCAAGGCGGCGAAGTGATCGCGGCCGAGCTGGCCAAGATCGGCATCAACGTGAAGATCCAGAACGTCGAGTGGGCCCAATGGCTCAGCAACACCTACGGGGGCGCGCACGACTACGACCTCTCCATCGTGTCCCACGTCGAACCCTTCGACCTGGGCAACTATGCGAAGCCGGACTACTACTGGGGCTACGACTCCAAGGAGTTCACGGCGCTCTACGCCAAGATCAAGGCCACCGGCAACGAAGCCGAGCGCAACAAGCTCCTGGGAGAGGCGCAGAAGCTGCTCGCCACCGACGCAGCGAACGGGTTCCTCTACCAGCCTCAATTCCCCGCCGTGGCCAAGAAAGGCGTCAAGGGGCTTTGGAAGGAGATCCCGATCTTCGTCAATGACCTCGCGGCGCTGTCCTGGTCGTGAGCACGCCGCTGAACGACCTGCCGGCCCACGAACTGGTCGGCGCCTATCGAAAGGGCCGCCTCTCCCCGGTCGAGGTCACGCAGGCCGTGCTCGACCACATCGCGCGCTGGGAGCCCAGGCTGCAGGCCACGTGGCTGCTGCGACCCGAGGCCGCGCTCGAGCAGGCGCGCGCCTCGGAGGCGCGCTGGCGGCGCGGCGAGCCGCTCGGGCCG